>JAUWAB010000094.1 GCA_030602265.1 Prolixibacteraceae bacterium
AATCACACGCGGATCGTTATCTCCACCATTCGTGAGATTAAAATCTATTTTAATCATTCGCGGCCATATCCAACATTTTATTCGTATCAGGCCACTCCACTGAAACAATCACCTCCAAACCAACCACATCATCCCAAATTTCCCCATTCGTGCATTCGTGGCTGAATTTCTATTCCAATTCCCTGCATTCGTGGCTTAAATTCCATTCCAATCACTCGCGGCTCGCTATCTCCACCATTCGTGAGATTAAATTCTATTTAATCATTCGCGGCCATATCCAACATTTTATTCGTATCAGGCCACTCCACTGAAACAATCACCTCCGAACCAACCACATCAGCCCAAATTTCTCCATTCGTGCATTCGTGGCTAATAATTTACATCATTCTTGGCTTTGACATTATTCCGTTCGCAACTCCAAAGCCTCATCCTTGTCGACGCGGCCGTCAAGCAGAAAAATCTTACGTCGCAGGTAGCTGATTACCTTATCGTCGTGCGTGGCAAACAGGAACGTAGTACCTAATTCCCGGTTAAGACTCACCATAGTCTGCAGCACATTGTGCGAATTGGCAGCATCAAGGTTGGCAGTCGGCTCGTCGGCCAGGACCAGCGACGGCCGTTTGACCATTGCCCGGGCTATGGCCACCCGCTGGCATTCGCCGCCCGAAAGCTGCGGAGGTTTCGATTTCACCTTATCCGTAAGGCCCACCCAATCGAGTGCATCCAGAACCATCTTTCGCCTCTCCCCGGCCGGGATCTTCAGCAACAGCAAAGGGAACTCCACGTTCTCGTAAACCGTATGTACCGCCAGCAGATTGTAACTCTGGAAAATAAATCCCAGCTTCTCCTTCCGGAGCTGGGCCGCCTTACGGGCACTCAGCCGGCCGATGGAATTCCCCAGAACCGTAACCTCACCTCCGGAAGGCACATCCAGCGAACCCACAATATTCAGCAAAGTAGTCTTCCCCGAGCCACTCGGCCCGATTAGCCCGGTGAACTCACCCTGTCCAATAGTCAGGTTAATCCCACGGAGCGCTGTAAACTCGCCCTGTCCCATGGGGAAACGTTTGACGAGCTGGTCGATGACAATAAGCATTGTGATTGATGATTTATTATTTCAGTTCTGATTAGCGTTTTGCGGTTATTCATCATAGGCTATACACCAGCATCACCTGAACACCTTTTCCGGAAAAGAGCTGCTCTCCCGAGGCCATCTGCGGCAGACTCAGCTGCTTTGGATTCCACCAGGCCATGGTGTAACACATGAACTTCCGTAGCTGCACCCTCCAGTTCAGAAAACTGTACAGGTTCTGGTTCGCCTCGTCGTAATAGAGGATGGTGCTGAGATGATGGTTCATTCCCAGCGGATAGGAAGCCGACAACGCAGAAAACGAATCGCTGTTACCGAATGCGAACGCCTTTTCATCGTAAGAGAAAATCAGGTGTTCGAAGGCCAGGTTCAGGCCGTTCCCGATACCGAAAGTATAATCGGCGCCGAGGTTCAGCATGGTCTGGTTGGAGAGATTGCCAAAATTTCCGGCATGGTGGACCCACACCGATTCGAACCAGATTCCGGGCCCGATGTCCCATTTACCGTCGAGGGCAAAGCGATGCTCCGGATGAATACCCGTCATTCCCGGAAGAAGAAGTGCCTCAGATTGAACAACAGCCTGCTCTGAACCAGCCGGAAATCTTTCAGATAAGGAACGGTCCTGGGTAAACTCAGATAGGTATTTCATCAGGTTTCCCATGACGAAAGTCTGACCAATAGAATTGAGTCCAGGGCTCCTGTTATCCGGGGATGCAGCAACGATGATGAGATCGTGCGGCAGCCGGGTTTGCCTGAAATGGTAGGATAAAGCCGCTTCGCCAGGCAGGACCGGCATCTGGATTCGTCCTCCGAACTCAGGTCGCCGCGGGGGAGTTTCCAGGAAATCCCAGGCGCGCTGACCTTTGTTTCCCAAAAGGGACCACAGCCAGATGTTGGCATTGTTCAGGAAATAGTACCTGCCCAAAATGCCCCAGACGCCGTCGGTAAGCTGCAGCGGATCGCGCGGGTCCATCTGGTCGAACCACATCAGCGGCCGAAGCATGGTCGCCGAACCGAAATTGATTTTCTGCAAACCGGCACGCAGCTCAAACTGCTTTCCGGAGAAACGGGCCCAGGCCCTGTATGCCTTGATGTTCCCATCGGTCCGGAGGGAATCAAAGAACGAAAACCCGGAAGATCCCCGAATATTGGCAGATACTTCAAAATCAAGCAGGTGCCGCGATGGCAGGAAAATCTTGTAGTTCGCCTGGGGGATAATCCGTCCACCTACCCGGGCAGGCAAGTCGTTCGCCAGACTCACATTGGCCCAGGCGGATATTTGTCCGCGGAAATGCAGGGTATCACGAACCGGATTCAGGGCATTGGCCCCAAAGGATCCAACAATCAGCCATATGGTCAGAAAACGCCTCATCAGTCGTGCGGGGAAATCCCCCAGGCTATAAATTTGGAAAATTCGACGATCAGATCCTGTGGATTGTCATACAAGGCAAGCAGTTTCTCATCTTTCAGGAAATCAACCATTTTAAAGGAGACCTGAATCAGGAACTCCGGTTTGAAATCAGGGCGGAAAATACCTTTGGACTGGGCCAGCTGAAAATCGGTCAACATGGAATTCCAGGTTCCGAGGGTAACTTCAGAAACAAACTTCTGAAGTTCAGGATCACTGCCGGTATAGAAATCTTCCAGAAACTCACGGGAGATTTGATTGGTACTCTCCATCTTCAGCATGATCATCCCGCGGATCTTTTCAGAAGGGGAAACATCACTGAGCATCAATTCTTTAAATTGCTGAACCCCTTCATCCACCACGGATTGGAATACCGTTTTGGCAAGCTCCGTTTTATTGGAAAAAAACTTATAATACGTCATTTTACTGACGCCAGCCTTTTTACAAATCTCTTCAACAGTAACCCTCCGGAAACCGTGCCTCCAGAAAAGCTCCCTGCCCGTAGCGATCAGAGCAACATATTTCCTGCTTTTTGCGACATCTGCCATTCTAAACTGTACAAATATGCATCAAATATACGATATTTTTCTATTTTAATTATATTCGTAAACTTTTTCTTTAAAAAGTATCAGGTAAACAGAGACTGGAGACTGGAGACCGGAATCCGGAGACCGGAGTATGGAGGCTGGAGGCTGGACATCATTATGAAAAACCACGCAGGGGCAAGCCTCGCGCTTGCCCTGGTTCCTGGTCAGCAGGTAAACGGTAAAAAGTAAACAGTAAAATTGGTTTTATCCTAATTTTCTCTGGCGCCGGTTATCTTCAGCATAGCCGACGCATGGGGCGACAAGGTAACCTTCACCATTTTATCTTCAGCGGGAATCTGCATCCCGCTCCAAATCTCAGTTATCTCCTTTGCCGCAGTAATTCCGAGATCACCGAATCCGGAAGAAACCTCAAGAGGCTCATCACTCAGGTTAAAGAGGGCGACATAGACGACGTCAGTTTCTTCATCTTCTGCTGCCCAAACCGACCAGTTTTCGGTAAAGCCAATTTCACGGTTGTTCACTGACTGCTGATTGATCCGGATCAGATCCTTATTGGTGAGCAGATTCAATGTAAACTCATCATTTTCGGGAAGATATCCACCCATCATCAGGGGAGAACGAAAAATCGCCCAGAGGTTCATGTGGCTTATCTGTTCATCCGGGGAATACCGGGAGTACTCATTTTTAACCTGATCAGGCGACAAACCATGGAATGCGGCTTCCCACTCCCCTACGCCATTTTTTCTCAATTTCCCCAATGCCAGCATATCGGCATCAGGCCAGCTGCCGGGTTTGACATAAGGAGCCCATTTCCTGCAATATTCAAATTGCTTTTTCAGGAGCTCCCAACTATCCCAGAAATCATTGGAAATCCGCCAAAGATGCGCATGGGCACCCAGTTCCTCCGCGGCTTCTACAGGGGCAGCACCCGGAGAAAGACTGATAACGATGTCCCTGCCGGACTGGGCTGCGGCTTTCCAAAGCGCCTTTATTTCCCCTTCCCTGAAGGGCCGCGACATATCGTCGGCTTTAATGTAGTCGACCCCCCATGAGCTGTATAATTCAATGATCGATTGATAATAAGCATCGGCGCCAGGGTGGGCCGTGTTGATTCCATACATCATTTTTGCCCATTCGCAAACATTGTCTTTATCCGCAATATCAGCGGCGGTAAAGGATGTTCCTTTTATGGGCCTGTTTTCTTCAGCTGCATTCCACGGGACGCCTCTCATGATATGGATACCAAATTTCAATCCTTTGCTGTGGACATAATCGGCCAGCGGACGGAAGCCCTTGCCTCCCGCCGACGATGGGAATTTAACCGGATCAGGTATTAAGCGGCCATATTCGTCGATCAACTGAGGAGGTGCAGGGTGATGGTTCCATTCGGGTGTGGTGAAAGTGGGCGGATGAAACCAGCCTGCATCGACCACCACGTATTCCCATCCGGATTCCTTCAGGTGTTCGGCCATATAATCGGCCACGGCCTTTACCTGGTCCTCGGTGGCCTCAATGCCCAGACAATTCCAGCTGTTCCAGCCCATGGGCGGCTTTTGAGCCAGTTCCTGAATGCTTGTTTTGGTGTCGCCTGAACCGGACCGCGAGGCGCAGGATGGTAAAATAATACACAGGATAATCCCGGTAAAGAGTAGAAAAAGTTGTTTCATAAAGGTTGATTTATCGATTTAGTTCAGTATAATTTCGGCGATAAAAAAAGACAAGAGACATCAGACATCAGACATTAGACATTAGACATTAGACATAAGACATCAGACAAAAATTTTGTAAAACGTTAAACATTGATTTTGTAAATTTTTATTGATCAGCGACTTAGGCTCATTGCGGCAAATAATAAATAATCAATAATAAGTAATAAATCAAAAAATAACACCCCTCATTTCCAACGCTACCCCCCACCAAAACCCAAATAATCAATAATCAATAATCAATAATCAATCCTCACCTTTGCCCATAATACGCGTTCTTCCCATGCTTCCTCAAATAGTGCTTGTCCAGCAGGAACTGGTCGAGGGTGGCATCGGGGTTCAGCAGGAGGGTCTGGAAGGCCATGCCGGCTACTTCCTCGAGGACTTTGGCGTTGTGGACCGCCTCATGCGGGTCGCGGCCCCAGGCAAAGGGGGCATGGTTGTTTACCAGTACGCCGGGGACGGCCGCCGGGTCGATTGACTGATCCCGGAAAGTCTCCACGATCACGTTGCCGGTTTCCATTTCGTAGGCCGATTCCACCTCTTCCTTCGACAACTTCCGCGTGCAGGGCACCGGACCGTAAAAATAATCGGCGTGGGTAGTCCCCAGCGCCGGAATGGGCCTGCCGGCCTGCGCCCAGGCAGTGGCTTTGGCCGAATGGGTATGCACGATCCCGCCGAGGGACGGGAATTCCCGGTACAGGACCAGGTGCGTCGGGGTGTCGCTCGACGGCTTCAGCTTACCCTCCACTACCCTGCCCTCCAGGTCGACCACCACCATATCCGCAGCAGTCATGGTTTCATACGAAACCCCGCTGGGCTTGATCACGGCCAAACCGCGCTCACGGTCAATGCCGCTTACGTTTCCCCAGGTAAAAATCACCAGGCCTAGCCTCACCAGATCGAGGTTAGCCTCAAAAACCGCTTGTTTCAGATCGCTGAGCATAAGTATACGTTTAGATGTGCATGCAAATTTACAAACGAATGGGGCATATACTGTCATCAGGCTCGCAAAAAACCGCCTGCCCCGGAAGTTTTCTAACATACCCGCCATTCCGGGTTTCATTTTCCTGAATAACAATCTTCAGACAATAGTCTGTTGTTGCCAAAAAAAACCCACCTCAATCCCCTTACATTAAAAGATTTATTTGCCTTTATATACATAATAAAATACCTAGATATGGGGATTGCCTGAATGGAGTTCACCGGATACTTTTGCCGCTAAATTTAATAAGTCTAAATAAGATGAGTAAAACGATCCTTGTTATCCTTGCGGTTCTCCTCCTCAACATATTTACTGCTGAAGCCCAGTGTATCATTTCCGGAAACATTATCGATCCGGAAGGCCTCCCGATCCCTTATGCCACGGTGCTCACCGAAAACACAGATGCCCCTGGACTGAGCATGGGCGTTATGGCCGACGACAAAGGCTACTTTTGTTTCCGCAACGTGCCGGCAGGCAACTACCTCCTCACCATCAGCACGGTCGGCTTCGAAACCTACACCACAAGCCTGAAGGTAAGCGCAGATGAACCTCAGGTCAATTTACCCGGAATACGGTTGATAAATTCAGTTACCCATATTGCTGAAGTATTTATTTCGGGCACCCGCCACGTCAGTGAAATCAAACCGGCTCAGATTAAGTATCAAACCAGCGCCCTGATTTCAGAAAAAGGCGGTACGGCGGGCGATATCCTTAAAAATATGCCCTCCGTGGCTATGGGGGGCAGTCCGGGCCACAACCGCGACATCCGTTTCCGCGGATTGGGCAATGCCTACACCAAGGTACTGATCAACGGCAGGGAGGCCGGACTGACCGGCAACAACCGCGAAACCATTCTCGACCAGATCCCGGCGGGCAGCATCAGCCATATTGAAATCCATTCCATACCAGGGGCAGAATACCAGTCGGAAGGGATTAACGGCGTGGTCAACATCGTACTGAAGGAAAACCACGATTACGGAACGCACGGCCAGATCGAAGCCATTGCGGGCAATTTTGAGGGACGCGGCGGCACGCTGGCCTTATCCAACAAGACTGAAAAGCTCAACCTCTATGCGCAGGCCGATTTCCTCCACCGGGATGTTCCGAAATGGAAAGAAAAGCTCAAAACGGATTTCAAAAACGGAGAAATCTCCCAGATTGAAGATGCTTTTGAACTGGAAGAGAGGACATTCAGTAATTATAACCTGAGGACCGGTATCGATTACTTTGTGCGCCCGAAAACAAAACTTTCCGGGGAATATCTTCACGGATACCAGCTCGAAGATAAATCCAAAACGCTGGACTTTACCCGCACCGACGCCGCAGGAAACTGGCGCTCTGCCGGTCAGGAAATCCGCAGCGAATACAAACCCAATTCCTTCCACCAGTTTTACACGTCGGTGGAGCATACTTTCGCCAATCAGGCCAAACTTTCGGCCAAGGCAAGCTACATGACGGAAGATCAGGAAAAAACCGATGAAAAAACGACTTATAACCTGAAGAAAAACGGTAAGTATGCCAATTTCCAGCCCGCATTGGAAAACAAGTATGAAGCTACGAATGGTGAAAAATGGCTCTGGAATGTGCAGGTCAACCGCCTGAACCTCGGCCGCAACTCACTCATCCTGGGATATTCCGGAGAACAGGATAGCCGGACTTTCAAAAACACCACCGAGAAATTCAATTACAAGGATACTGCATGGGTGGCCTCCAGCAACGGATTCGACAATTTCAGGGTAAAAGAAACCACGCACGGGTTCTTTGTTGCCGATGAAATCAAGAGCGGCCATTTTGTAATGAAAGGCGGGCTCAGATTTGAAACGACACACACGGCAGGAAGCGGTCCGACCCCAGCCATGAGCGGATCGAAAACCTACGGCTTATTCCTGCCGTCGGCAAGCCTGATTTACAACATCGACCAGAGCCAGTACCTTTCCTTAAACTTCGGAAGAAGAATCAGGCGCCCCGGCTTTAAAGACCTCAACCCCTTTGAGGAACAGAAGGAACCCACCAAAATCAACGCAGGAAATCCGGATCTCAAGCCGGAAAGAGCCTGGGCATACGAGGCGGGATACCTGAAAAACTTTACGGGATTCAACGTGGGGGCCAACCTGTTTTACCGCGACATTCATGATGTGATTCAGAAAACCATGACCGAAGACGACAATTTCGTGGTTACCGAAAGGCCAGACAATACCGGCAGGGCAAGGGTGATGGGCTATGAGCTCATGTCGACCGCACAACCTTTTGAATTCTGGCAGCTTACGGCCAGCTACTCGCGGTTCGACTCCAAAATCCTCACCGGGGAATATGCCGGCGATGCGCTGAAAGACCAGTTCAAATGGACCGCCAAGGCCATCACGGATATTAAACTTCCGGGGGACTGGTCCGTGCAGGCGGTTGCCAACGCGGTGGGCCCCAAGATTTCCAGCACCAAGATTGAAAACACCATATGGTTTGCCGATTTTGGCCTTGAAAAGAAAGTCCTGAAAAACGGCTCGGTCAACCTGCGCGTGTCCGATGTATTCGACACCCTGGTCAAGGAGAAAACCGACATTACAGATAAATCCAGCAACGTGGAAACTGAATATTCCAGGGGGAGAATGTTCCTGGTAACCATGGGCTGGAAATTTTAAAACGATTAAATATGATTTCTTATAAAACAAAACGGCTCTGGCACAAATGGCCGGGGATACTTTTCCTGCTTCCTTCGCTGATTATCAGTCTGACAGCCGTACTGCTGGCGCTGAACGGCCTGCTGAAACTTGACCGGGTTATCCTCCCCTGGCCGGCTAATAATGCCTCCGGAAATATTGAAATCAAGTCGGCGGTGCAGGCCTCTTCAGGATTATTTACCGGCACCAAACAAGGATTGTATATCCTGAACGGGAATCAGGTAACTAAGGTCGAAGAGCTTTCCGGGTACGACATCCGGTCGATGGCGACCGATGGGGATACCGTCTGGATTGCGTCGAAACAGGGACTCTGGAAACACAACGGAGACCGTGTGGTTAACCTGATGAAGGCGGAAGTATTCGGGGTAACCCTGCTTCCGGGCGGCCATCTCTTGGTCAGTATGGGAAAAAATGGTTACCAGATAACCGATTTATCCGGCAGGGAGGCTGTAACCGGACTACCTTCCTACGGCACTACTGAAGCCGTTTTAAGCCATTTTGCCTCCTCGCAGCCGTACACCCTGCATAAACTGGTGGTTGACCTTCACACCGGGGAAGCGCTGGTCGGAAGAAAATTAAAACCCTGGTACATTGCGGTAACCGGACTGCAGATGCTGATACTCACCGTGACCGGATTCTGGTTGTTATTCAAGAAGAAGCGTAATAAACTAATTAACCGCGTACCCGCAGGATAAGGGGGCGTGGAGATTCGCGCCAATGCGCGGGAAGAGCTCTGGTGGCTCAGTCTTAAGTCTTATGTCTGCTGTCTTTTAGTCTTAAGTCTTGATTCTTGATACCCTTTCAGACCTGATTAGCTTTAGCCGGTTATTCAAATCCGGACTCTATTATTTATCCTGACGGACTGAGTTAATCTTCAGGAAAAAAGTGAATCGACGAATTCTTTACGGTCAAAGAGCTGAAGGTCGGTCATTTTTTCTCCGATACCGATATATTTCACCGGAATTTTAAACTGGTCTGAAATCCCGATTACCACGCCGCCTTTTGCCGTTCCGTCGAGTTTGGTAAGGGCCAGGGCGGTCACCTCGGTAGCCAGCGTGAACTGCTTGGCCTGTTCGAAGGCATTCTGTCCGGTGGAACCGTCGAGGATAAGCAGCACCTCATGGGGAGCGTCGGGGATCACCTTCTGCATCACCTTTTTGATTTTGGAGAGTTCGTTCATCAGGTTGACCTTGTTGTGCAGTCGTCCTGCAGTATCGATGATCACCACATCCACCCCGGAAGATTTTGCCGAAGCGACGGTATCGTAAGCCACAGACGCCGGATCGGCCCCCATTTTCTGCCTTACGAGGGGCACATCCACGCGGTCGGCCCAAATCTGGAGCTGGTCGATGGCGGCAGCCCTGAAGGTATCTGCAGCACCTAAAAGCACCGATTTTCCGGCTTGTTTGAAATTCCAGGCTAATTTGCCGATGGTAGTGGTTTTGCCGACACCGTTCACCCCGACCACCATGATCACATAGGGATCCTTACGGGCAGGCAGGTCGAAGTCGGAAACATCGCCCGAGTTATTTTCCTCTAACAGGGAAACGATTTCATCCCGCAGCAGCCTGTTCAGCTCGGTTGTACCCAGATATTTGTCGCGCGCCACCCGTTTCTCGATCCGGTCGATGACCTTCAGGGTCGTTTCCACGCCTACATCCGATGTAATCAGGACCTCCTCCAGGTTGTCCAACACTTCGTCGTCGACTTTCGATTTACCGACGATGGCACGGCTAAGCTTGGAAAAAACACTTTCGCGGGTTTTCTCCAAACCTTTGTTCAGGTCTTCCTTTTTATCCTTGCTGAAAAATCCAAAAATCCCCATGATATAATGTATGATTGGCCGAAATTATAAAAAACGAACGACACAAGCCTTAAAAACAGTCAATAAAAAAAGCTTTCACCATATTGATGAAAGCTTTTTTTCGCATTCCATTGCGCAATTATTTCTTGAAGTAATTGGCTACTTCCTCGTTGGCAATGATCTCTTGTTTAAAAGTGTATGCACCTGTTTTTTCAGATTTCACCATTTTTACCACTTTTGAGAAGCCTTTTCCTGACCCTTTCTGGAGGGTTGCAACTGTTTTCTTTGCCATGGTTAAATATTATTTAATTTCTTTATGAACGGTCACTTTTTTCAGAATCGGGTTGTACTTTTTCAACTCCAACCTCTCGGTGGTGTTTTTACGGTTCTTGACGGTGATATACCTTGAGGTACCGGGCATTCCACTGGCTTTGTGCTCAGTGCATTCCATAATCACCTGTACGCGGTTACCTTTTGCTTTCTTTGCCATTTCAGTTTTAATTAAATGTTAGCAATGAGTCCATTTTCCTGGGCTTTGACGATAGCGCCCCTGATGCCCACTTTGTTAATTGTTCTCAAACCTGCAGCAGAAATGGTCAGGGTTACCCAGCGGTCTTCGTCGGGTAAATAAAATTTCTTATCGAACAGGTTTACGTCGAACTTCCTCTTGGTACGCCTCTTAGAGTGAGATACATTGTTTCCCACCATGGCCCTTTTTCCGGTTATCTGACAAATTCTCGACATTTCTTAATCTCTTTTAATACTAATTATATACGCTTTTCAAACGGAACGCAAAATAAATACTTTTTTCCCGAACAATCAAGCCCATTAAAAACTTTTTTGCCAAAGTCTCAATTATTTAGCATTGCGGGGAGGTTGATGGCCACAGATTAAAAGATTATTGTCCACAGGTTAAAAGATTATTGTCCACAGATTACGCAGATTACACAGATTATTACTGTTTACCGTATAC
>JAUWAB010000008.1 GCA_030602265.1 Prolixibacteraceae bacterium
ATACGCCCGATGATGTACATTGCCCTCTCCTATGACCACAGGGTCATCGACGGGAAAGACTCGGTGGGTTTCCTGGTGAAAGTCAAGGAAATGATCGAAAATCCGCAGAAAATGTTTACCAGTGGCAAAGATCCGGTGGAATTACTTCTGGAAGTTTAGGGCATTGCTTGCAGGATATTGACAATCCCTGAAATACCGGGCATCAAGAAAACAAAAAACCGCAACTGATCAAATCAATTGCGGTTTTCATTTTGTGGGGAGAGGAGGATTCGAACCTCCGAAGGCATCGCCAATAGATTTACAGTCTACCCCATTTGGCCACTCTGGAATCTCCCCGTGAATATTTTTAAGAACTTTTTTGAGCCGGATGTCAGATTCGAACTGACGACCCCGAGATTACAAATCACGTGCTCTGGCCAACTGAGCTAATCCGGCATAATATCTACCGGTTATCGTGCTCTGGCCCCCCGACACATATCGGGGTGAGCTAATCCGGCATTGTATCTGCCGGTTATCGTGCTCTGGCCCCCCCGACACATATCGGGGTGAGCTAATCCGGCAAAACTTAGTTTTTTCAGTTTGAATCTTTCTTCAGAACGTCTGCGTTTTTTCTGGAAACGCGGCGCAAAGAAAAACATTTTATTTCGATTCTGCAATACTGTTTTCGAAAAAAATATTGCTTCAAAGAACTTTCAGAAAAAGTGGGTAAGCGATCTGTATCGCACCGCTCAACCACCTACCCTTGCTGCTTTCCAACCCTGGGGGAATTCAGCGGGAGCTGGTCGTACAGGACTTACCCGGCGCAAAAGTATAAAAAAATGCAACATCCGCAAAAAAAGTTTTCAATTGAGCCTCGCCCGGGCATGGTTATTAAAACACAAAGACAGAAAGACACCAAGCTAAAATATTCATACTGTGGCGATACAGGCTACGCATAACCTGCAAAGAATTCTTTGCCTTTCGACCTTAATTTTTGGCAAACTTCTAAGGAATGGACCTAATGAACCATACTCAGGGAATACAAACCTGGATGGTAAGCCTGACCGGACGGGCAGGAAAAACATTCCGAGAATGGCATTTCCATTTTAAACGAACTTGTCGGGCTGGAACATCAGAAGAAAAATAGTCGGGCAGGCCCGCCTGAATGACTTAGTCGGGCAGGCCCGCCTGAACGACCATTTCTGGAAGGCCCGCCTGAACGACTTAGTCGGGCAGGCTTCCGATCAATATTAACAAAACAATCCTTAACGGATATATAAGGCTAAAAAACCTGTATATTTGCTGATCACTTTAAATCAATAATCATGGAACCGAATGTACTGAACGAAAACACAGATCTGCAGACTGAACAGCCCGGGGTATGGAAAACCGCGATGACCTATGGCCTGTATTATGCTCTCATCAGTATTGTACTGACCGTCATTTTCTATGCCACCGGCAACCTGACCGGCAAGGTCAGCCAGTACCTGGGCATCGTGCTGCTCGTAGTGGCGATTGTCCTCTTTCAGATTTACTACCGCAAGGCATTGGGCGGCTGGATGTCATACGGTCAGGCTTTAGGCATTGCCGTAGCCTCTGCATTTTTTGCCTCCCTGATTACCGCAGTATTTACCTTTGTTTTATACAAATTTATCGATCCGGGCCTTATCGATCAGATCAGGCTCGCTACAGAGGAGCAACTGGTGCAGAGGGGAATGCCGGATGAACAGATCGATGCAGCCCTCGCCGTTTCCGGAAAATTCCAGACACCCGGAATTATTGCCGTGATGTCGGTCTTCTCCCTGACTTTCATGGGATTGATTATTGGAGCCATTGCCGCCATTTTTACAAAAAAACAGTCACCCACCAAAATATTTGACTAACGCATTATTTTTAACCTGAATGGATATTTCTGTTGTTGTTCCCTTATATAACGAAGAGGAGTCGCTGCCCGAACTGACCGCCTGGATTGGCCGGGTAATGAAGGAACACCGCTTCTCCTATGAAATATTGCTCATCGATGACGGCAGTAACGACCGGTCATGGGAGGTCATCGAACAACTTTCCGGGGAATATCCTGAAATCAGGGGGATCAAATTCAGACGAAACCACGGAAAATCGGCCGCCCTCTTCAGTGGGTTCGAAGCCGTCCGCGGCGACGTGGTCATCACCATGGACGCCGATCTCCAGGACAGTCCGGATGAAATCCCTGACCTGTACCGCATGATCCGCGAAGAAAAGTACGACATGGTCTCCGGATGGAAGAAAAAACGGTATGACCCCATCATGAAAACCCTGCCTTCGAAACTTTTCAACGGCACCGCCAGGCTGGCTTCGGGCATTAAACTGCACGACTTTAACTGCGGACTGAAAGCCTACCGCAAAGAAGTGGTCAAAAGCATCGAAGTATACGGCGAAATGCACCGGTATATTCCAATCCTGGCCAAAAATGCCGGATTCAGGCGCATCGGTGAGAAAGTAGTACAGCATCAGGCAAGAAAATATGGCCAGACCAAATTCGGACTGGAAAGGTTCATCAACGGCTATCTGGATCTGCTCTCAGTCATTTTTACGTCCAGGTTCGGCAAAAAACCGATGCATTTCTTCGGACTGATCGGCACTTTCATGATGGTCCTTGGCTTCGCCTCGGCAGTCTATGTGGGTGCCAGCAAACTGACCATGTTAGCCCGGGGCATCAGGGCACCCCTGGTTACCGACAACCCCTATTTCTACCTGGCACTCACCTGTATGATCATCGGGGTGCAGCTTTTCTTAGCCGGCTTTATCGCCGAACTGGTTTCCCGCAATTCCAGCGAACGGAATAAGTACTTTGTCGAGAAAAGGACCTTCCCGATTGATAAATCGGTAAACGGTGAACAGTGAACAGTGAACAGTAAACGGTAATCAGTAAACGGTATTCGGAAATGGGTAATGCAACGCAACTGGTTGGACATGATCCGTAGGATCAATATATGGGTAGCCAGTCAGAATAAGATTACCCTCCTTAAAGCCCAATCCCGTAGGGATGGAATATTTATACCACTGGGGAGCAATCTTTTTAATCCCTACCTGAATTTATCGGGCTAGTGTGGACAATTTGTTTTTTTTAAAATCTGTGTAATCAGTGGACAATTTCTCTTTTATATCAGTGGACAATTATCTGTGGACAGCAGGGCAAGTGCAAGGCTTGCCCCTACTAATCTGTGTAATCCCCGCCAGACCATGTCGGGCTGGTGTGGACTATTTACTTTTTAAATCTGTGTAATCTGTGTAATCTGTGGACAATTTACTTTTTAAATCTGTGTAATCTGTGTAATCTGTGGACAACTCTGTAAATTTTTCCCAACGGCGTGAACCGGGTGAAATCATCCAGGCTACCTTCGCCTTTCTGCGTTCTGAATACAAGAACCTGTTCAGGCTGACAGCCATTTACATTCTGCCCTTTATGATCCTGTTTGCCATCGCCCAGGTACTGCTTCAGATAAAAATCTCGGATGCGGCCAGACTTATCCCCGACACGGAACCGGAACTGCTGTTGCAGGAACTGGGCAGGTTCTACGGGAACTTCATGATCATCATCTTCTTTAACACTTTCGTCCTGGCCCTCTTTGCCGCACTGATCTACTCGTATATCGCCGAATACCTGGATAAAGGCCACGGCCATATCTCCGATGCTGTCATCTCGGCACAGCTCTACCACCATTCAGCCCGGGCAATCCTCGCCGCCATAACGGTAACCGTGCTGTCGCTCACCAGCCTTATGTTTTTTATTCTCCCCGGGATCCTGATCGCGAATTCCCTCTCCCTGGCCGTGTTTATCTCCGTTTTTGAGAAGCGGGGAACGTTATATGCCATCAGCCGTTCCTGGGCCCTGGTGCGGCGCCAGTGGTGGGTCACCCTGTCACTGAACGCCATAGGCGTATTGTTTATCTGGCTTGCCAGCATCACCGCCACTTTGCCGGTCTATCTGCACGGACTGTTTACGGTAACCGATCCGGACCTTGCAGAGGTGATTCCCCAATGGCGCTGGTGGGTATCGGGAGTTTCCATTGTCGTCAGTTCCATGGCTGCAGTGTTCCCTATCGTGTTTATGGCTTTCCATTATTTCAACCTCAGGGAAAGGGAAAAAGAAGTAAGACCTTTATAATCGAATCCGTTTACAATCAGCAATATTCAAAGATTTATCGCCCTGAATATCCAACTCTGATTAAAGCAGTTAAACCCTGAAATATTCAGCATTATATCATCCTGAATAAGTACCTGCTTTTTATTACCTTTGCAACGGCAGACCGCTCTATCGCTGCGCCGGAACTCCGGTTCCGGCGGGGAGGAAAGTCCGGGCAACAAAGGGCACCATGCTTCTTAACGGGAAGTCGGGTGAAAGCCTGAAGCCACGTAACAGAAAATAACCACCTGCTGTGGCGCCGGTTTTCCGGTCAAACCCGGCAGGAAAGGGTGAAAAGGTGCGGTAAGAGCGCACCGGCGGGGTGGTGACACTCCCGGCCGTACGTCTCATGGGTTGCAAGACCAAATATATCCCGGTCGGAAGGCAAGGCGGCCCGTCTTGTTTTTCCGGGCTTCGGTCCGGAATTGCCGGGAGGGGTAGGTCGCTGGACCCTGTCAGCAATGGCAGGGCAAGATAAATGATAGAGATCCGGAAACCTTATGGCTACGGATACAGAACCCGGCTTACAGGTCTGCCATTTTTTTCCTTATCCGGTAATAAAATCCAGAATATTGCTGGCTCCTGTGGTTTTGCTGTCCTTGTAAAATTCCGTATAACCGCACTTACTGCAACTCACTGCAATAAACCGCCGGTTCTGGATATTGAAATAGCGGGTAAATCCTTTCCCGGTTGTCCGGATGTTATCCACTTCCGCTTTTTTGTTGCCGCATTTCGGGCATACATAACTCTTGCTGTTCATAATTACTGATATTTAGGATTCAGGTATTCATTATTTTCTGGTTGTCTCCCGCACAAAGCGGACGATCTCTTCCATGGCATTTTCTGAAAAAGTCTGCTCAATCAGGGCATATTCCGCAGGTGAACCGGTCTGGCACTCCTGGAAAAGATGATTAAGTCCGTTAAGTTTCTTAAGTGTTACCCTTGAGTTTCCGCCCTTCCGGAATGCCTCGCCAATGGCTTTAAGGTTTTCATCGGCCGGTACCTGGAGGTCCTTCTCCCCAATCAGTACCAGCACCGGTCTTTTTATTTGCTCAAGCACCGGAGCGGGATCATGGCTCAGGAAAAACTTCATCCAGGGACTGGCCAACTGCCTGACCAGTGAGGCGATCCAGGTTTCAGTATCAAGGCCCTGAGGCTTCTGAGCGCCTAAAACTCCATCCATCCTGCTGCTGAAAAAGGCATGGAGCTTCTCTTCCATTGCCTTGAAGTCATCAGTCGATTGAACGATGACAAAGGCCTCACGGTTCAGTTCTCCCGCTTCCCTGAGATCCTTTTCAGGTACCTGGCTGGCTTTTCCAATCATCTCCTGCTGAAGTTTCAATATCTGGTCACCGGGAAGTCCCGGCCCGGCCAATAATACCAGAAAAGCCACATCCTTTGATTTAACTGCCGCCAGCGGCGCTATGATTCCCCCCTCGCTGTGTCCGGCCAGTCCGATTTGACCTGGCGACACTTCCTTCCTCGACTTCAGGTAAGCTACCGCTGCCAGGGCATCCCGGCTGAACTCCACGGAGGTCGCCTTGCTGAAATCGCCTCCTGAAGCCGCAGTTCCGCGGTCGTCGTACCGAAGCACGACGATGCCGTTTCTGGTAAGATAATCCGATAACACCAGAAATGGCTTGTGCCCGAATACTTCCGAGTTGCGGTTCTGCGGACCGCTCCCGCTGATCAGTACCACGGCCGGAAATGGCCCTGCTCCTTCAGGAACCGTAAGGGTCCCGGCAAGCGTAACCTTGTCGGCTGCATTCTCAAATTTCACCTCCTCCGAACGGTATGGCAATATCCCGGCAGGTTCCTGCGGACGACGGGAAACAACACGTTCCGCCATCTCCCGCGTCAGCGGCATATCAAACGACATCCCACCCTGGGTGAAGGTGCCGTCAATTTCTCCCTCCTTAAACTTTCCTTTGTAAGCGGCCATCAGGGCAGGCATCTTTAACTCCAGTTCCTGGTTCTCAAAAGTCACCGATCCGACCGGGATACCACGGGCATTCTGGTCCGGACTGTCCATGGTCGCACTAAATCCCGAATCTGATTTTTCAATATGGAAAACCAGCCTGAGCTGCTGCCCCTGGACGTTCAGCTTCCCATACCATGCGCCGGTTATGTCCTGTGATTGTGCCATCAGGGCTGAAAAGGCCAGGATGATGGATAATAACACGTTCTTCATATAAAGTATCTGATTAGTTTATTCTGGTTTTTCTGTTTCCTTTCGAAGACGCTTCGAATCCTTAAGAGCCTGGTAAATGATCCATTCGATCTGACCGTTGGCACTGCGGAATTCATCTGCAGCCCACTTCTCCACGGCTGCCATCAGATCAGCGTCTATCCTTAATGCAAATGTTTTCTTCTTGCTCATGTCTCCTTGCTTAATTGAACCAGTCAGGGACTCTGCTGATCCATCATTTTTTCCATGGCATACTGCAGGGCGTCCTTACGTGCCGTCCCCAGAAGAATCGTTTTCCCGTCGGTCAGGTTCAGGGTCATACCGATACTCCCTGAAATGGTATATGCATTACCGGCTTTCCTCCCACCCTTCCGGATACCCCATCCGCCGTAGGTGGAAATTGGCGTATATTTCCCGACCGTGTAACGCTGAATCATTGTTGAAGGAATGAATTTCCATTTGCGGATAAACGGCAGGTAGCGGAATCTGACACCATCCTGAGCAACCTCTGTTTCCAGCTTCTGAACGGCAAAAATCCATACCAGTGCCAACATAAAGATGGTCATAACAGTTGCAACGACTGCCAGTTTACCGGTATCAGTTGGATTATTACCCCAGGGCTGGCCGGTGGCCGACTGCACATAAACGCCATACCAGAGAGGCAACACCGAAACGGCAAAAGCTCCGGAAATGAGCAGCCACACCCACCATTGGGTGTAGCGCTGCTCCTCCCTGAAATATATTCTGTTCATGGCTTTGCTTTATCAATAAAGGGTACCGGTGTTCACGATCGGGGTAGTTTCTTTGTCACCGCAAAGCACCACCATCAGGTTACTGACCATGGAAGCCTTTTTCTCCTCATCTAACTGCACAATATCCTTCTTGCTCAGCTCTTCCAGGGCCATTTCCACCATACTGACTGCCCCTTCGACAATCTTATAGCGTGCTGCCACAATGGCTGCTGCCTGCTGGCGCTTCAGCATCGCCTGGGCAATCTCCTGCGCATAGGCAAGGTAATTGATCCTGGCCTCCATTACTTCCACACCGGCAATATTCAGGCGTTCACCAAGCTCTTTCTCCAACTGGTCATTCACCTCCTCGCCTCCGCTGCGTAAAGTAACCTCAGCCTCGTGGTCTTCAAAGTTGTCGTATGGATACAACCCCGCTAATTTCCGGATGGCTGCCTCCGTCTGAATATTCACGAAATGCTCGTAATCATCCACCTGAAAAGCGGCCCTGAAGGTTTCCTGAACCCGCCAGACCAGAACTACCCCGATCATAATCGGGTTACCGATCTTGTCGTTTACCTTGATCGGCTCAGAATCGATGTTACGGGCACGAAGCGAAATTTTCTTCCTGACAAAAAAGGGATTGACCCAGTAAAAACCATTGGACTTGATACTTCCC
The DNA here is from genome assembly GCA_030602265.1 of Prolixibacteraceae bacterium. Lineage (GTDB taxonomy): Bacteria > Bacteroidota > Bacteroidia > Bacteroidales > Prolixibacteraceae > UBA1413. The sequence continues at coordinate 7,740 of JAUWAB010000008.1, forward strand.
TTGTAGGCGCCAAACAAAACCAGCACGGCACTTTCATTGGGATTAACCACCTGAAATCCGATGGCAATAAAAACAAACGCAATAACGGCAATGGCTGCCGGTAGAATCATGCCTCTCATGAAGCCTAAAATGATGACTGCCAGAAGTACCAGTTCAATCAGTACCATCAGGTAGCCGGACAGTGGTAAATATTTCTTTTCCATAACGCAAAATTAAGTGATATCATTTTGATATCACAAATGTATCACTTTAATTAATACCCTGTACTGCGTTACCGAAAAAAAATAAAAAAAAAAAATCCCGGGGCGCCAACCCCGGGAATAATTAATTGAGAACCCATTCTAATTTACCGACCGCTTTGGTATCTGAAACCTGCAGCGACCGTGCATAGTTCAGGACCGACTTCACCGCAATATCGGGCGGTGCGTACTGGTCCTCCTGTTCCTTCTGATATTCATCAAAATCAGCATGCTCGTTAAAGGATGCATCCTTTATTTCTGATCTGATTCTGTTAACAAGAAAAATCAACGTAGAAAATTTCTTCATAGGCACCGGAATAATTTACCTTAAGAACGGTACCCGGAATATTAATATTGTGTTAAGGTAAGTTAAATACGGGTCAGGGTGAGTTTTTTCTTTTCGATGATTTTCCGCAGGTTGATCAGAGCATAGCGCATCCTGCCCAGGGCGGTATTGATGCTCACACCTGTCTGCTCTGCTATTTCCTTAAAGCTCAATCCCATATAATGCCTCATCAGGATAACCTGCTGCTGGTCATCCGGAAGCTCACGGATAAGTTCCTTCACTTCAAAAAGGATTTGGGTCATTACCAGCTGGTCTTCAATATTGTCATCTGAAAACTTCCATGAGTTGAAGAGGTCATTTTCGAAACTGTCGTTCGAAATGGTGTTGTTCTGTTTTTCCCTGCGGAAATGGTCAATGATCAGGTTGTGGGCAATTCGTAATACCCAGGAGATAAATTTTCCGTTTTCCACATATTTTCCATGCTTCAGCGACCGGATTACCTTGATAAAGGTATCCTGAAAAATATCCTGCGCCAGGTCCTGATTTTTCACAATCAGCAAAATATAGGAATAAACCCGGTTTTTGTGGCGGTTAATAAGTATCTCTATGGAATTATGGTCCCCATTGACAAATTTTTGAACGAGATCGTTGTCGTTCAGGTTATCTGCTTTGAACATTACTTTCTATTTATTTAGGTAACAAAAAGTAAAGTGTTGTCAATAGGCAATCGAATTTTGTGAGTGAAACAATTTGTTAATTTTGTACGATGTAAAATTGAAACTTTTTCAGGAAAAATGCAAATTTATTTTCATTCTTAATTTTCCTATAAAAATGTCTGGAAATTCAATCGCCCCATATATTGAAATCAAGGGTGCCCGTGTACATAACTTAAAGAATGTCAGCCTCATCATTCCACGTAACCAGTTTGTGGTGGTAACCGGGGTTTCGGGTTCCGGGAAATCATCGCTCGCCTTTGACACCCTGTTTGCCGAAGGGCAACGCAGGTATGTCGAGAGTTTGTCGGCATACGCCCGCCAGTTTTTAGGACGGATCGACAAGCCCGAGGTTGACTTCATCCGTGGCATTCCGCCGGCCATCGCCATCGAGCAGAAGGTTAACACCCGTAATCCACGCTCAACAGTAGGTACCTCGACTGAAATCTATGACTACCTGAAGCTGTTGTTTGCCAGGGTGGGGAGAACATTCTCCCCTGCTTCCGGGGCAGAAGTTTTCCGGCATTCGGTGAGCGACGTGGTAGATTATATGCTTTCCTTCGAAACCGGCACACGGATGATGATCGGCGCTCCGCTTCGTCCGAAGAACGGCCGCACGGTCCTTCAGGAGGCTGAACTACTCCTCCAGCAGGGATTTACGCGGCTGGAAACCGGCAATGAAATCTATCGGATCGACCAGTTGCTTTCGGAGAAAATGGACAGCGTATGCAAGGGCAGCTGCAATGTCGTGATCGACCGCATACAATCCGCAACCGATGAAGATACCGTCAACCGGATGGCGGATTCGGTCCAGACGGCCTTCTTTGAAGGCAATGGCGAGTGTATTATTAAGGTATATTTAGGAACGGAAATCCTGGATCAGACCTTCTCAAGCCGTTTTGAGGCAGATGGGATAGTCTTTGAGGAGCCATCTGTCCATATGTTCAGCTTCAATAACCCGGTTGGCGCCTGTCCTGCCTGCGAAGGCTACGGAAAGGTAATCGGCATCGATGAAGACCTGGTGGTACCCAACAAATCGCTTTCAATATATCAGGACGCCATTGCCTGCTGGAAGGGAGAGAAGATGGGCGAATGGCGCGACCGGCTGATTTACAACGCCGGCAAATTTGATTTCCCGGTCCATAAGCCGTATTATGAGCTTACCGGAGAGCAGCGGCATCTGCTCTGGACCGGCAATCGTCATTTCAACGGATTAAACGAATTTTTCAAACACCTGGAGGAACAGACCTATAAAATCCAGTACCGGGTTATGCTTTCCCGTTACCGGGGCAAGACCATTTGTCCGGAATGCCGCGGGAGCCGTCTGAAAAAAGAAGCCGGCTATGTGAAAATCAGCGGCAAGTCGATCCAGGACCTGGTATTAATGCCGGTTTCTGAACTGAGCAAATTCTTTGATGAAATCCGTTTATCCGGAGCGGATGAAATGACAGGACGCCGGCTGCTCATTGAGATCCGCAGCCGCCTGAGTTTCCTGTGTGATGTCGGTTTGGGCTACCTTACCCTGAACAGGCTCTCCTCCAGCCTGTCGGGCGGCGAATCACAACGCATTAACCTGGCCACGTCTCTGGGCAGCAGCCTGGTCGGCTCAATATATATCCTTGATGAACCCAGCATCGGACTCCACAGCCGCGATACCAGCCGGCTGATAGGTGTCCTGCAGCGGCTCAGGCAGTTAGGCAACACTGTTCTGGTTGTTGAACACGACGAGGAAATCATGCGCGCGGCAAATCACATCATCGATATGGGGCCATTGGCCGGCCGATTAGGAGGCGAGGTGGTGTTTGAGGGAAACCACCAGGACCTGGTGACCAGTTCCGGGAGCCTCACCGCCGACTATCTCACAGGCAGGAAAGAGATTCCTCTTCCAACGTACAGAAGAAAATGGAACAACTATATAGAAGTTGTCGGAGCCAGGGAAAACAACCTGAAAAACCTCCGCGTGAAATTTCCGCTTAATACCATCACCGTGGTCACCGGAGTCAGCGGCTCCGGAAAATCATCCCTGGTAACCAGGATACTACACCCGGCAATGACCAAGCTGCTGGGAGGTTACGGCGATCGGACCGGGCAGCACGATGCCATCCTGGGCGATACCCACAGGATAACGGCAGTGGAGTTTGTCGACCAGAACCCGATCGGAAAGAGTTCACGCTCCAATCCGGTTACCTACCTGAAAGCATACGATGAAATCAGAAAATTGTATGCCGACCAGCAGGCTGCCAAGTACCAGGGGCTCAATCCGTCGCACTTCTCCTTCAACGTGGAGGGCGGCCGCTGTGAGGAGTGTCAGGGGGAAGGTACCATCAAGGTGGAAATGCAGTTCCTGGCCGATGTTTACCTGGTGTGCGAAAGTTGTGGCGGCAAACGGTTCAAGGATGAGGTTCTGGAAGTAAAATACCGCGACCATACCATCGACGATATCCTCAACCTGACCGTCGATCAGGCCGTTGAGCTGTTCGTAAAGGGAAAAACTTCCACCGAGAAAAAAATCGTGAAGCGCCTGCAGCCTCTGCAGGATGTCGGTCTTGGGTATGTTCAGTTAGGACAGTCATCGAGTACCCTATCCGGAGGAGAAAGCCAGCGTGTCAAATTAGCCTCATTCCTGGCGAAGGAGAAGGATACCCCTACCCTTTTCATCTTCGATGAACCCACCACCGGACTCCATTTCCACGATATCCGGAAACTGCTGGAATCGTTTAATGCCCTGATGGAACGCGGACACTCGATCATTATCATCGAGCATAACCTCGAAGTGATCAAATCGGCCGACTGGGTTATTGACCTTGGACCGGAAGGCGGTGACAAGGGCGGTTTCCTGATCTTTGAAGGAACACCGGAAGAGTTGGTTAAAACAGAAAATTCCTATACAGCGGTGGCGCTCAGGGATAAGCTTTCTTGAAAATCAGAATCCTGAACAGTTTGAAACCTGTCTGCAAACAATAGGATTTCACCAAATTGAATGGATTATTTTTCGCTTCAAACCTGCTCTGGTCTGAGATTGTCTGAAATTACCAACAGAATGGGTAACAGGAACTTATCCTCTCCCCATATGGTTCCATCCCTGGGCTACCAGCGGGATCAGTGACCCACCTGTGGCAACCAGCATAGCGCCCTCCTCTTTGGCCGTCATATGGCCGATTACCGTGATATCCGGATCATTTTTAATTTTATCAAAATCAGCCAGAGGCAGGGTAAACAACAGTTCGTAATCTTCGCCCCCGTTGAGAGCCGCTACCAGCGGATTCATGTTAAACTCCAGGGCCATCGCCTTGGTCTGCTCATCATACGGAATTTTCTCCTCGTACAAATGGCATCCAACGCCTGAATTCTTGCACAGATGCAATATTTCGGAAGATAATCCGTCGGAAATATCGATCATGGAGGTTGGTTTGATACCCAGCTTCCTGAACAATTCCGGAATATCCTTCCTGGCTTCAGGCCTGAGTTGCCTCTGCAGGATATAATCATACCCGTCCAGCTGGGGCGTTGCCTTCGGATTAACCTTAAAAACCTGATTTTCACGCTCTAAAAGCTGAAGCCCCATATATGCGCCCCCGAGATCACCAGTAACACAGAGCAGGTCGTTTGGCCTTGCACCCGACCGGTAAACCAGTTCTTCCCTCGTCGCCGAACCGATAGCGGTAATGCTGATGGTCAGTCCGGTAAGTGATGAGGTGGTATCCCCACCGATCAGGTCAACTCCATAATGGGCGCAGGCCATGTGTATCCCTTCGTATAGCTGCTCAACCGCTTCGAGGTTGAAACGCTTCGAAATGGCGATGCTTACCGTGATCTGAGCAGGTGTGGCATTCATGGCATACACATCGCTCAGGTTGACCACTACCGCCTTGTAACCCAGATGCTTCAGGGGAACATACATCAGATTGAAATGAATACCTTCTGTGAGCAGATCCGTGGTAACCACGATATCCTGTCCGCTAAAATTCAAAACGGCCGCATCATCGCCAATGCCTTTCAATGTGGTGGAATGGGCTGGTTTGACCTGTCTGGTCAGATAATCGATGAGGCCAAACTCACCCAATGATTCTATGCTCTCTCTCTGCCTGTTATCTTCCATGTTAAATTAGGATAAAAAGGTATTTATTCTACTGAACTTAGAACAAAAGTATCTCTAATTTTGTATCTTTGCAAACCTTGAAAAAAGTATACGGCATCAGGAAAGGTCCAATTTGCCGGCATCAATTTAAAATAACATGGAAGAACAGGATAAATTACTACACGAAGTAACCCAGCGGGAATACCAGTTTGGGTTTTATTCGGATATTGAGACAGAGATCATCGATAAAGGCCTGAACGAGGAGGTCATCCGAATCATTTCAGCCAAGAAAAATGAGCCGGAATTTATGCTTGAATTCAGGCTGAACGCCTACCGAAGGTGGCTGAAAATGGATATGCCCGACTGGGCCTACCTGAAAATCCCTCCCATCGATTTTCAGGCCATCAGCTATTATGCAGCCCCGAAGAAGAAGCCGCAGTACGACAGTCTTGACGAAGTAGACCCTGAACTGCTGGAGACCTTCAATAAACTGGGCATTCCGCTGGAAGAGCAGAAGCACCTGGCAGGCGTGGCGGTCGATGCGGTCATCGACAGCGTTTCCGTAAAAACCACTTTTAAGGAGACCCTGGCAGAAAAGGGGATCATTTTTTGTTCCTTTAGCGAAGCCTTACAGGAACATCCCGATCTGGTGAAAAAATACATCGGCATGGCGGTACCGGTGGGCGACAACTATTTCGCTGCCCTGAACTCAGCCGTTTTCAGCGACGGTTCCTTCTGCTATATCCCGAAGGGCGTCCGCTGCCCCATGGAGCTTTCCACCTATTTCAGGATCAACGCGGCCAATACCGGGCAGTTCGAGCGCACACTGATCATTGCCGATGAAGACAGCTACGTCAGCTACCTGGAGGGCTGCACAGCCCCCATGCGCGACGAAAACCAGCTGCACGCCGCCGTGGTCGAAATCATTGCCCTCGACCGGGCTGAAGTAAAATACAGTACCGTCCAGAACTGGTACCCCGGAGATAAGGAAGGCAAGGGAGGTATCTACAATTTCGTTACCAAGCGCGGCATTTGCCGGGGTGTATCCTCCAAAATCAGCTGGACCCAGGTGGAAACCGGATCGGCCATCACCTGGAAATATCCCAGCTGTATCCTGATGGGCGACAACTCCGTAGGTGAATTCTACTCCGTTGCACTGACCAACCATCATCAACAGGCCGACACCGGCACCAAGATGATCCATATTGGAAAAAACACCAAAAGCACCATCGTTTCCAAGGGGATTTCCGCAGGGGTGAGCGACAACTCTTACAGAGGACTGGTAAAAGTCTTGCCCGGCGCCATCAATTCAAGGAATTTCTCGCAATGCGATTCCCTGCTGATGGGCGATAAATGCGGCGCTCATACCTTTCCTTACATCGAGGTCGGCAACAAATCCTCCATCGTGGAACACGAAGCCACCACATCCAAAATCGGTGAAGACCAGATATTCTATTGCAACCAGCGCGGCATCTCCACCGAAGACGCCATCGGAATGATCGTCAACGGCTATGCCCGCGAGGTTCTCAACAAACTTCCGATGGAATTTGCCGTGGAAGCCCAGAAGCTATTGGCGATCAGTCTGGAAGGAAGCGTTGGGTAATAGGGAAGATTAGAATGGGTTCCTGATGGGCGGAAAGTTTATCAGGAACGGAAGAAATTAAAAATACAGTTAAAAGAAATAATACGATGTTATCAATAAAAAATCTTTGTGTTTCCATTGAAGGAAAAGAGATCCTGAACGGTATCAACCTGGAGATTAATCCGGGCGAGGTACATGCCATTATGGGGCCGAACGGCTCGGGAAAGAGTACTTTAGCCAACGTGTTGGCAGGTAAGGAAGATTATGAAATTACGGCAGGTGAGATTACCTATATGGGTGAGGACCTGTTCGAAATGGCACCGGAAGACCGCGCCCGCAAAGGCATCTTCTTAAGCTTTCAGTACCCGGTCGAAATCCCGGGCGTCCCGATGGTCAATTTCCTGAAGACGGCCCTGAATGAACACCGCAAATTCCGTGGGGAAAAACCGCTTACTGCCGGTGAATTCCTGAAAGTGATGCGGGAGAAGAAAGCTCTGGTAGAGATGGATACTGAACTGACCAACCGGTCGGTGAACGAAGGATTCTCCGGAGGAGAGAAGAAAAAGAACGAGATCTTCCAGATGGCCCTCCTGGAGCCTAAACTTTCCATTTTGGACGAAACCGACTCAGGACTCGATATCGATGCCCTGAAGACTGTCGCACACGGGGTCAACGCCCTGCGCTCCGCAGAGAATGCCACTATTGTGGTGACCCACTACCAGAGGTTGCTCGACTATATCGTACCCGACCATGTGCATGTCCTTTATAAAGGCCGGATTGTGAAATCGGCCGGCAAAGAGCTGGCATTTGAGCTGGAAGAAAAAGGGTACGAATGGATTAAAAAGGAAAACGGAGATTAACCATGAGTGTAACAACAGACAATAACGACCTCTCCCTGCGTATGGCAGGCCATTTCCGGGATATTGAACCCGGTCTGGCCAAAGGCAGTCCAGAGATATTGAACACCCACCGGAAAAAGGCTTTCCGGGATTTCGTGGCACAGGGGATTCCTACACGAAAGTCGGAAAATTATAAATATACTAACCTTCAGCCGGCATTTTCCCGTGAATACCAGTTTCTTCACGAAAAAACGGAGAAGGAATTCCACCTCGAAGAGGTTTTCAAGTGCGATGTCCCTCAGCTGGACACCCATCTGGTTACCATTCTGAATGGTTGGTTTTATCAGGAGGCAGATATTAAAGGCATCCTTCCGGAGAATGTAATCCTGGAAAGCCTTGAAAAAGTGGCTGTCATGAAACCGGAACTACTGAAGGTACACTATGGCCAATTAGCCGATACGGAAGCTGATCCGATGGTTGCCCTGAATACGGCTTTCGCCCGTGACGGATATTTCCTGCGTGTTCCGAAAAACACTAAAGTGGAAAGTCCCATCCAGATTATCAGCCTGTTGCAATCTGACTGCGACACTTATGTCACCCAGCGTAACCTGATTGTGGTGGAGCCGGGTGCAGAAGTAACCCTGATCCTGTGTGACCATACCCTGAACCTCCATAATTACCTCAGTAACTCAGTAACAGAAATTTTTGTTGGCGAGAATGCGGTGGTGAATTACTACACCGTTCAGAACCAGCACAATAACGCGACGGCGGTGAACTCCGTGTATGTACATCAGGAACAAAACTCACAGGCCAATACCAATACCATTACCCTGCATGGAGGACTGGTACGTAACAACCTGAAGGTTATTCTTGCCGGGGAAAACGGAGAGGCCAATGTGTACGGCATGGCCTTCCTCGACCGCAAGCAGCATGTCGACAATTTCACCCAGCTGGTGCATGCCATGCCCCATTGTCAGAGCAATCAGCTTTACAAGCATATTCTGGATGACGAATCCACCGGTGCATTTTCAGGTCGCATCAATGTAAAGAGGGATGCCCAGAAAACCAACGCCTTCCAGCGGAATAACAACCTGTTGCTCACCGACAAGGCCCAGATGCAGACCAAGCCACAGCTGATCATTGAAGCGGATGACGTGAAATGTTCGCATGGGGCAACCATAGGCCAGATCGACGAAGATGCCCTCTTCTACCTTCGCAGCCGTGGCATTGAGGAGAAACAGGCACGCCTGATGATGATGAACGCATTTTCATATGAAGTAGTTCAGAACATCAAAGTAGAACCACTTCGCGACCGCATCGACGAACTGATCGAAAAACGACTGAGAGGTGATGTGGCCCGTTGCCATGAATGTGCCTATCAATGTGACTGCTGAGAAAAAACCAACAATGTCTTTAAACATCAAACATATTCGCGACCAGTTCCCTATCCTGAAACAACAGGTTTATGGCAAGCCGCTGGTTTATTTAGACAGTGCAGCCTCGGCACACAAGGTAGTCGATGTATTGCTGGCGGAAAGGCGGCTTACCATCGATTACTATGGGAACATCCACCGGGCCGCCCATTATATGGCCGACAAGGCTACTGCCGATTTTGAGGCAGTGAGGACCCAGGTAGCGGAGTTTCTGGGTGCTGAAGGCAGGGAAGAGATCATTTTTACCAAAGGCACCACGGAAAGCATCAACCTGGTGGCTTTTTCCTTTGGCGAAGCGTTTGCCCAACCTGGCGATGAGATTATCGTGTCGGAAATGGAACACCATTCCAACATTGTTCCCTGGCAGCTGATGGCGGAGAGGAAACAGGCCCGGGTGGTGATGCTGCCTTTCGCTGATGACGGCGAATTACGGATGGACCTGCTGCCCGGACTGATCACGCCCCGAACAAAGATGATTGCGGTCACCCATGTTTCCAACGTATTGGGAACCATCAACCCAATCCGGGAAATTACAGAGCTTGCGCATGCGCATGGGGTAAAGGTGCTGGTCGACGGTGCCCAGGCCGTTCAGCATATGCCGGTAAATGTAAGAGAACTTGGTGCGGACTTCTATACCTTCTCATCCCACAAAATTTACGGACCCAACGGTGTTGGGGTGCTCTACGGAAGAAGGGATTTGCTCGAAGTCATGCCCCCTTACCAGGGTGGAGGCGAAATGATCGCCGAAGTGAGCTTCACCAAAACGACCTTCAACGAGTTGCCCTATAAATTCGAAGCCGGTACACCGCATATTACCGGCGTGGCCGGATTAGGCGCCGCCTTGCGTTTTATCACGGAAGCGGGCATTGGTAACATCGCCGAACACGAACAGGAATTGCTCCGCTATGCCACCGAAAAACTGCTTACCATCGAAGGAATGAGCATTTTCGGAACCAGCCCCCGTAAATCAGGAGTTATCTCCTTCAATATCGAAGGGATCCACCCATACGATGCAGGCATGCTCCTCGACAAGATGGGAATAGCCGTAAGAACAGGCCACCATTGTGCCGATCCGGTAATGGAACACTATAAAATTCCGGGTACTATACGTATCAGTTTTGGGATCTACAATACCCGGGAAGAGATCGACCAATTTTTTGAAGCCCTGAAAAAAGTAATACAGATTTTAGGCAAATAGCGTTACTTTGCGGAGATTGTTTCCTGAATTCCCGGCAGGCTGATCCTGACACCGGGAATCTGTCAGATTTGTTTCAAAAACCAGAATTATGCTATCCGGAAAATATCTTCCCGACTGGTTCATTACCGGTTTATTGTTCATGATTGTGGCAGCCTGGCTGGTTCCGGGGATCGGAATGACCGAGACCCTGGTCAACCTGGGGAATGTTATTGATGCAGGGGTTATACTGATTTTCTTCTTTTACGGCTTGAAACTCGATCCTGAAAAACTCAGGAGAGGTATGAGCAACTGGAGGATGCACCTGGCTGTGCAGTCAACTACTTTTATTATTTTCCCACTGCTGATTCTGCCATTCTACCCAATTTTCAGGGATACTCCCCGGGAAATTTTCTGGACTGGCATGTTCTTTCTGGCAGCCCTCCCTTCTACTGTGTCGTCCTCGGTGGTTATGGTGTCGATCGCCGGCGGTAATATTCCCGGAGCAATTTTCAATGCCAGTATATCAGGAATAATCGGAATAATCATGACCCCTTTCTGGATGGGACTTTTCCTGACCAGCCAGTCCGCAGGATTTGAATTCGGCCATGTCATTGTTCAGCTGGTCACCCAGATAATCATGCCGGTAGCAGCCGGTCTCCTGCTTCACCAATATTTTGTCCGCTGGGTAACCAGGCATTTGCCGAAGTTGGCCATGTTCGATAAAATCATCATTTTACTGATCGTATATGAATCATTCAGCCACAGTTTTATGGCAGGCATATTCAGTCAGGTAAGCTGGCTGGCGCTTATTCTGTTATGTGTTGCGGTAATTATTTTGTTCTTTGTGGTCATGTACCTGACCAGACTCATGGCAAAACTGCTGAAGTTTAAACGGGAAGACATGATCACCCTGGTTTTTGCAGGGTCAAAGAAATCGCTGGTTCACGGATCTGTATTTGCCAGTGTTCTTTTCGCGGGGATCAGCGGCGCCGGAATTTACCTTCTGCCCATTATGATCTATCATGCCTTCCAGCTGTTTTACATCAGTGTGGTTGCCCGCAGGATGGCGCTGGCAACTATTCTGTGACATCATTATCCACCATTTTGAAAACCTGGTTCCAGGATTCTTCACACCGGCTTAATTCGTGGAGTTTGTTATACACCAGGCTTCTTCCCCTCCTGAAGTTTTCATAAGGTGCGGTATCCACCCCCCATTCAACCGTAATCAACTGAATATCCGCATCATTTCTGGTATTATCAATGATGGCCGGATTGATCCTGGCCACCGGATTGGAACCGGGATGTCCGGGCGGTGTAAGTCCTGAAGTGTTCATCATTTCTGATTCGGACCAATGAGCCTGGGAACGTCTTTCCGAAGGGTTCATGGCGTTAAGCTCGGCACGCAGTTTCCGTATTCCTTCCTGCCAGACATTCACCTGCATGGTCAGGAACCGCGACAGGGAAAAAACAGCAGAACTGTCGGTACGGCCAAGCGCCAGTCTTTTCTCAGCCTCTTCGTAATTATCTTTCAGCTTCCTGGCTAACAAAGGATCAAACCTGTTCATCCGTTTGTATGCCTCCTCAAAATCAGCCCTGCGGAGCAAGCTGTCGGCCTTGGATGCTGAAAGAAGTGTCTCCCTGGAGGCAGGCATAGACGCATACCGCTCATCATCAGCAATAAACTCACTGAAATGACGGATCAAAGTCATAATAAAATCCTCCCTGGTTACCGGCAGGTAAAGAGGAATATTTTCTGCACTTACTATGGTTACTTCCTGTTGTGCCTGCGGAAACCGGTAAACCGGAAATCCGAGGAACTCAGACACCTTTCTTGGCTGAATCCAGATATCGTCCATGATATGAGTGCCAGCCAGTTTACCGGGATTATTAAAGGTCAGGGTAACCGAGGCATCCGTTGTTTTATCATAACAAGGTTTCTCATTGCATACCAACGTTACAAAAAGCTCCAGTTTTAAGGTGCCGCTTAGTGATTCGTTTCGGTGAAACTCAACCGGGGGCTGGATCCCTGAGCGGACAACCAGCTTAAAGCCCTGGGGTGGATGAAACATCGCACACGCCTTGATGACCGCTGCCGCAGCAGAAAGGTTTTCCCGCATGGGTCCGACGAGCCGCAACTGCTGCCGGGTAAACTCAGCCGACGACTCAGAGTATTCCTCGACCGGACCGTCGATAAATGGCATAAACCGTTCCCCCCGGTACAGGATGATCTCATCGGAGAATACCGGTGTGGTCTGGGCCATCGCCTGAAACACCAGAAGTAATAGTCCTGCCAGGCAGGTCAAAGCTGATTTACTCAACACACGCATAGAATATCGGACAAAAGTTAAATGGCAAGCCAAACACAAATTAAGCACAAAGTACACAATCTGAAAGCAATAAAAGAAAAAATTGTGCGACTTTGTGCTTATATAATTCCGGATAATTCAGCCCGGAAACTACGGATCACCGAAACCCATCAGTAATTAATGCATTCGAGCTCAAAATAGGCCTGGGAATGCTCACATGCCGGACACTTTTTGGGTGGTTTGGCCGATTCATGCAGAAATCCGCATACACGGCATTTCCAGACAACCTTGCCCTCTCTTTCGAAGACCTTACCTTCGGCAAGGTTAGCGTAAAGCTTTTCATAACGCTCCTCATGGGCTTTCTCTACCTTGGCGATGGTCTTGAATACGGTGGCAATCTGTTTGAAGCCCTCTTCCTCGGCTATTCTTGCGAACTCAGGATAGAGCATAGTCCACTCCTCATTCTCCCCTTCAGCAGCTGCTTTAAGATTTTCGAGGGTTGTCCCTACTTTCCCTGCGGGATAGGTAGCGGTAATCTCCACCATTCTTCCCTCTAAAAATTTAAAAAACCGCTCTGCATGAGCCTTTTCATTGATGGCAGTCTCCTCAAAAAGGGCAGCAATCTGTTCCAAACCCTCTTCCCGGGCCTTGGCTGCAAAAAATTCGTAACGGTTACGTGCCTGGGATTCCCCGGCGAACGCCTTCAGCAGGTTCTGTTCAGTCCTTGTTCCGGCTAATGATTCCATATATCTTATAATTTTTGGTTTTATTGACATAAAAATAAACAAATGTCTCTTTCACCATATATCCGACCGTTAATTTAGAAGCAGTCCAAACAAATTAAGTCCAATTAATTTGCCGGAAAATGAAAAATTCCGACATTTGCATCCTTAAATCAGCGCGTTTTTATCATGACCATGCAAGATGTACAAAAGGAGATACTTGAGGAGTTTTCAGTTTATGAAGACTGGATGGATAAATACGGATATCTGATTGAACTCGGAAACAATCTGCCGGAATTACCTGCCGCTGAAAAAACGGATGAATTCCTGATCAGGGGATGCCAGTCGAGGGTATGGCTGGTACCTGAACTGAAGGACGGTAAAATCTGGTTCCGGGGAGAAAGTGATGCGGTTATCGTTAAAGGACTGGTGGCCCTGCTATTGAGGGTCGCTTCAGGTAGAACCCCTAAAGAACTGATTGAGAACGAGATGTATTTCGTTGATGAACTCGGGTTAAAACAGCACCTCTCTCCTACCCGCTCCAACGGCTTACTGGCCATGATAAAACAAATCAGGCTGTATGCTGTTGCTTATAACAAAGTCTTAGAAAGGAATTGACCATGGATAAGAGATTAGACCAGATAATTGCCAACCTCAAAGATGTATATGATCCGGAAATTCCGGTGAATATTTACGATCTGGGGCTTATATATAACGTTGACATCGATGAGAATGATGTGGCCCATATCGTGATGACGCTAACAGCGCCCGGCTGTCCGGTGGCCGATATGCTGCTGGAAGAAACACGGCACTCTGCCATCCTCGTTGAAGGCGTAAAGGATGCCAACGTCGAACTCACTTTCGATCCGCCCTGGGACAAATCGATGATGAGTGAAGAAGCCCGGCTTGAACTTGGATTTTTCTGAATAAACCGTTTTATTTTGATTCACCTAAATAACCGCAATTCCGGTTATAGAATTGTACTATTTCCACAGCATCACGACGTCTCAGATCCCTGTTGTCAATTCTTGCCGCCAGTTCCGGACAATCTTCAAAGTAGGTGGTCATATCACCACGAAAACCAAGCACACTCATCAGCCTGATATCATCCCCCCCCCTTTGCACCAGATATCTGTAACGGGTATATTCATGTTGCCCCACCATTGAAGTGCTGCCGGCATCCGGGATAGTCTCCTTATAATAATTCCTGAAGAGTTTCATATGCCCATCGACCTCCAGCTTCAGAAACACATTGCGGTTGAAACTAAATTTCGGCCCCGGCATCCATGTGTTCTTCCTCGCCAACATACGTACTTCCTCATCGTTGTACACAAAACGGATTTCGTCGCACTGTCCGGGCCGGAGAACTTTTTTGCGTCCCTGAGGATCAAGATAGCGGATTTTGTACTGTATGGAAGGGTAATCAGGCTCAAAAGGAATGGAACCCCTGGGAACGAAAAAGACTACGTCACTGATGCCGTTTTCCGAAATAATTTTTCCGGGAAGTTTTTTTGCATGGGCAGAAAAGACGATCAGAACAGCGGCAAGAAAAATTAATATTGGTCTCATAATCGGTTGTTTTAATGTATCAGGTTTTAATGAGGGTGCTCAACTATTATGCCAATCAGCAGTAATAACAGAACATATTAAACCAAATCCATGAAAGGATCACGGATAAACTGATGCTAAATACCGGTTAATGAAGTTTACTCCTCCTGAATTTTTTTTCATCAATCAATCCCCCCTGATTTGTGCATTCACCGGTAAGGATTCTCCATTGGCTGGAATTCACTGTATTCCACTTTCAAAATGAGTAACCTTTGTTTCGTTATTCAGTCATAACGTACGAAAGAAAACATCAGAAACAGTCGATAAAAACATTAAAAAAAGTAAAACAATGAAAGCAGGAATTTTTTCAACAGTAATGGCAGTTATCCTGACACTGGCAGTGTCCGCCGGAAACGCCGAAGCAAAAGGAAAAGAATTCAGAATTGCCTCATGCCTTGAAAACGCACTGGAACCCTCCATCAAACTGGAATCATGGATGATGAACGATCTGATATGGAACCGTACAGCCAGCTACGAAATTACTGAAGAAAGAGATGAATTTCTGAATCTGGAAGAATGGATGATCCATCCGGCATTATGGGAAATAAATCCTGTTGAAGAAGCAACTCTCAGTATGGAACATTGGATGCTGGACGGTTCAAACTGGGTAAAAGCCGTGGATTATTCTGAACCGGCACCGGAGAAGGAGCTGGTAATGGAATCATGGATGACAGATGAAAGCAACTGGAAGTAATTCTCTCATAGTCATAAAGTTTGAAAGGTTGAAATTTGGGTTTAACGAAGAAGAGGTTGTCAAATGGCAACCTCTTCTCTTTATATCTGTCACACATTCTTAAGGATATCCAGTAAATGATCCCAGAATTTTTGTGTTGTTTCAATATTGATTCGCTCTGTGGGCGAATGAGCCCCCTTGATGGTCGGTCCGATGGAAATCATATCGAGTCCCGGGTATTTCTCACTGAACAGTCCGCATTCCAGTCCGGCATGAATAGATCGCACCACCGGTTCGGCTGAGAAAAGCCGTCTGTAGGACTCAACAGCAACCTTAAGTATTGAAGAATCGGGATTTGGAGTCCATCCGGGATAACCATCAGAATGAACCACAGTTGCTCCGGCCAGCCTGAATGCAGCTTCAACCATCTCAGCTGCCATGTGTTTACGGCTTTCTATTTCGCTTCGCTGACTGGTAGTTACCACGATTTCGTTGAACGGCAGGAACTTCACTGAAGCCAGGTTTGTCGAGGTTTCCACCATACCCGGCATCCTCGAGCTCATTTCCAGTACACCATGCGGACAGGCAACCAAAGCATTCAGCATATTAAGGGCGGAAGAATGGTTCATAACCTGATAAGGCGTTTCAGTCGGTGTCATATAAATCTCGAGCCCCGGTTCGGTTTTTTCATACTCCAGAAGCACATTCTTTACATACTCGTCGAAATCGGCCTGAAGGTGGATTCGCTGACTGGCAGGAATTACTACCCAGGCGACAGCTTCCCTGGCGATGGCATTACGCAGATTCCCGCCATCAAAATCGACCAGGGCCATCTGCAGGGTATTAAATGCCCTCCGCAGGAATCTGGCCAAAATTTTATTGGCATTGCCAAGGCCTTTATGAATATCATCCCCTGAGTGTCCTCCGGTCAGTCCGGTGACCCTTATTTTAAAGGCAACAGACCCAAAAGGAGTCTGCTCCTTGGTATACCTGAACGTAGCCAGCGTATCAATTCCGCCGGCACATCCGATAAAAATCTCTCCTTCATCTTCCGAATCGAGGTTTATCAGGGTTTTTCCGGTGAAGAATCCCGGTTTCAGGGCAAATGCACCGGTGAGTCCGGTTTCCTCATCTACTGTAAATAGACACTCCAGCGGGCCGTGCTGTATATCCGAAGAAGCCAGAAGGGCCAGCTGGGCGGCAATCCCAATACCATCGTCGGCGCCCAGGGTTGTACCGTTGGCACTCACCCATTCCTCACCAACAACCGCCTCAATCGGGTCTTTTTCAAAATCAAATTCCCTGTCAGAATTTTTTTCGCATACCATGTCCACGTGAGTCTGCAGAACAATCACGGGTTTCTTTTCCATCCCTTCCGTGGCAGATTTGGATATCAACACATTGCCGACATCATCCATTTCTGCTTTCAGATTATGCTTCGAAGCAAAGTCAAGAAGATATTGTATAATCTTCTCTTCTTTTTTGGAGGGTCTTGGGATCTGTAATATTTCTGCAAAATAGTCCCATACAGGTTTAGGACTCAGCTGAGACAATGTCTTCATCAATACAAATGTTTTTTATTTCAAAGATGCAAAAAAATGGCAGAGGTGCAAATCGATCGGTAAAGAAAATATCTTCTGAGAGAAATTGCTTATTCTTACATGGTGAATTCATTTAAAGATTGTTTTTTTACAGAAAATTTAACGGTAGATGGAATCAATCAGGGAAATATATAAAATAGGCCATGGCCCGTCGAGCAGCCATACCATGGGACCCCGCAAGGCGGCTCACTTGTTTCTGGAAAAGCATCCGGAAGGTAAACTTTTCAGGGTAACGCTATTTGGAAGTCTGGCTGCCACCGGGAAAGGGCATTTGACTGACAAGGCCATCCTGGAAGTATTCGAGGGAAAGAATTGTGAGATCATCTGGAAACCACAGGAGTTCCTGCAAAAGCACCCGAATGCGCTCAGGTTTGAGGTGATTGAAGATGACGGGACGGCTACCGACAGCTGGACCGCATACAGCATCGGAGGAGGAACCATCATCGATGAAAGCGGGGAAAAGGAAACGGTAACCGTTTACCCGCATGAGACCATGCAAGAGATCCTTGATTATTGCCACAGTAACGGGATGAAATTCTGGCAATATGTTGAAAAACATGAGGGACCTGAAATCTGGCCCTATCTTGAGGAGATATGGCAGGTAATGCAGGACAGCATAAAAAGGGGATTAAGTACAGACGGATTTTTGCCGGGTGAATTAAAATTAGAGAGGAAATCGCACTCCTTCAAATCCCAGGCCCCCAATTTTTCGGGCCCCTTCAAAAAAAGGGTACATATTTTTGCCTATGCGCTGGCGGTATCTGAGGAAAATGCCGCCGGAGGCAAAATCGTTACCGCCCCTACCTGCGGGGCCAGTGGCGTCCTTCCTGCGGTTTTGTATTACTTCAGGAAAGTATATAAAGTGGAAAAGGATATCATTATTAAGGCCCTCTCTACAGCAGGCCTTATCGGCAACCTGGTCAAAACCAATGCTTCGATTTCAGGGGCAGAAGTCGGATGCCAGGGGGAGGTAGGGACAGCGTGCGCCATGGCTTCCGGGGCAGCCACCCAGATGATGGGCGGTACGATATTCCAGATTGAGTATTCTGCAGAGATGGGGCTGGAACACCATCTGGGACTTACCTGCGACCCGGTTGCCGGACTGGTTCAGATTCCCTGCATAGAACGAAATGCCTTTGCGGCACAGAGGGCATTGGCTCACAACACCTTTGCCCTGATGGGCGACGGCAGGCACAGGATCAGTTTTGACGAGGTGGTAAAGACCATGTATGAAACCGGAATTAACCTTCAGAGCCAGTACAAGGAAACCTCACTTGGCGGCCTGGCACTGCACGATGCCCTGCCCAGGTGTTGAAGAACAAACGATCAGAAAATTTAAAAATATAATACCCTGAAAAGCAATCCTTTTATGCTTTAACCTCATTAATCGTAGCCCGATTTTTTGGAAATATGAAAGATAAAAGCTACATTTGAGTCATAGAAGTGAGCGTTCTTTGAGACAAAAGATATAGTCCGCATTAATTCATACATTGGTAAACTCAACAGTAAACATTAAACCGAGAAAAGCTTTTCGTTGTGAAGGCAGGCCTGGTAGCCCCGGTTTTCCGGGGTGAGTCTTCGGACCGTTGGAAGTTCGAGCAACGAGGCACTCAAATCCTGTTCAACGGGGTTTTACGCAATTGAATTAGTGCGGATTTTTTTTGTCCTTTTCAGAACAGTTGCAATCAGATAAAGTAACAAAAGCGCTGAAACAAACATTGAGATCCTTCCGATATAATCTCCTGTTTTCACATAAAATGTAAGCCTGTCATTCAGTAAGACTTCTGCCATCAGGGCATCCTCCTGCCACCAGCCGGTCTTTACCAGAACATCACCCCGCTGACTGATCACTCCCGATATCCCGGTATTGGCTGACCTGGCAATATCGCGCCGGGTTTCGACAGCCCGTAACCTGGCAAATGAAAAATGCTGGCGGTATCCCGGTGTATTTTTCCACCAGCCGTCGTTGGTAATAATAACGATAAGCTGAGCACCTTTACTGACGAATCGACCAACATATCCGCCAAAAACCGACTCATAACAAATGACCGGTGCAAGCTGGTCACCGTTTGGTGCGATAAAATTGGTGGGATATGGCTGTACACCAAGAGTGCCTGTTGTCCCGCCCAAATCGATGATCACATCGCCCAGGAAGCGGAGATACTTTCTGAAAGGCATTTTTTCGACTCCGCTGACCAGTATGGATTTGTGATATACCTGATTCCTACCGGTATGATCTGAAAAGATGGCTGAATTGAATACATCATACCAAAATGCCCCGTCGCGCGATTTTCTGGCGGTTTGGGTCACCTGGTCCGGGTCGCGGTATATACGATAAGTAGATGCACCGATGATAATTGCAGGTTTTCCCTCCGTGCCCGTATATTCCCTGAGCCTCCCGAAGGCCGGATACATATCAAGCTTATCCTCCTCCCACTGCTGTTCAAAGACCGTTTCCGGGCCTATGATATAATCTGCCTCTGGTGTAAGTGCATTATCGGTAATCCTTATAAACCCGGCAAGTTTGTCGTTGATCGCACCATCATCAAAAGTTTCGGAGTAAGGATCAATATTGGGCTGTACAAGCAGTACATTCCGGGAAATCCCCCGTGGGGTATAGGTAAAATAACGGATCAGGCTGATACCAACCGGTATGATTACCAGAGCAGACAAAAAAGCAGCCTGGTAACGTACGGCGCGATAATTGCGCGTAAGGGAATATACCCTGAGCAGGTTAAAGATGGCAATATTGATTACCCAGACCCAAAGACTTCCGCCCAATGTTCCGGTATATTCGTACCACTGAATAATACTTACATTATCGGCGAAACCGTTGCCCAGGGTCAGCCAGGGCCATTCAATATCCCAGTGGAAATGAAAAAACTCGAAGGTAAGCCAAAATACTATCCATGCCAGGTATCCCATGGCACCTGCAGAATTGCGCCTGATCAGGTGAGCCAGCCAAACTACCCCCGACATCAGCAGGGAGTTGGCCACTACGGCCAATATGGCTCCGGTAAGGGTGGCATGCATGATCCACCAGGTTGTAAGGCTGTTCCAGATAAAAAAAGCCAAAAAAGCGTGGCTCCACATCGCGATGCTTTTATATGCGCTGCGATTGACCAGAAAAAAATGGTCGAGGAGAAGCAACGGCAAAAAGGCGGCAAAGAGCAACCATCCGGGAAAGCCCAGCCAGGGAAGGCTCAGCATAATCCCCGACATTACCGACAGCAGAATTCTCAGAGAACGTTTCATAGATCACGGTTTCCGGCCACCATGCTCTTTCGCCTGGGCGGCCCTTTTTCAAATACAAAATCAAGTCTGCCCACCATCAATCCGGCATAATGTGCCTGATTTACAACCACCATTCTGCCACTCTGGTTTTCTACCAGCAATGGCTCCTCAAGCCGGCTGTGGGTATGTCCGCCTATAATCACATCGGTGGAAAAAGTCTGGGCGGCAAGACCCAAATCACTTATTTTATCATCCTGATATCTCAGGCCTAAATGTGAAAGACACACCACCAGGTCACATTTCTGCCTGTCCGAAAGGAACTGCTCCATTTCAAGGGCCACCCTGACCGGATCATTATACCTGACCCCTCCAGATTGCTTCTGGTTTACCAGTCCGGAAAGTTCGATACCAAGACCGTAGATCCCCACCCGGATTCCCGATTTATTGAATATCCGGTACCGGGGAAATTTACCATCCAGTATCGTACCCGAGAAATCATAATTGGAATTGATCAGCGGAAATCCAGCATGGGTAAGCGGGCCGGCAAGACCATCAAGCCCATTGTCGAATTCATGGTTACCCAATGTTCCTGCATCGTAACCGATTTCAGTCATCAGCTTCAGCATCATCTCACCCCCGAAAAAATTGAAATAGGGCGTTCCCTGGAAAAAGTCACCGGCATCCAGCAGCATCAGGTTGGGATTTTCGGCCCGGCATTTCCGCACAAACTGTGATACCCTTGCCAATCCTGCACGCCCTGCAAATCTGGGGTGAGAATCATCGAAAGGCTCGATCTGTGAGTGCAGGTCGTTGGTATGCAGCAAGGTCAGCCTGACCTGGTTCTGCCGCGCAAAGGCAGCCAGTGGTCCTGCACCCAAAATCAGACCAGAAGAACCGGCCAAAATATTTTTAACAAAAACTCTTCTATTCATTTACAATCCTCCCGTCGGTTACAGGGTTGGTAATTTCCCCTTCAGCATGGGTCCGGTCAAAATAACGGATCATGACATCACGGATCTTTTCGCTTGTGTTAATCCGCTGAATGCTGTTCTGGAGCATGGCATAGCTATCGCCACCATCAGCCACGTAATCGCTGGTGGCCAGCCAGTATTTTCCTGCAGGATCGAGTGGTTTTCCACCGATGGTTACATCAATGGCCTTGCCTTCACTTATCCTGAACCGGCCCCCGCTCAGGCTCTCGCCCCCCCGGGAAGCGATCAGGTCAAGAAACTGCTGAACCTCTGCTCCGGCTAACTGTATGACAACCAACTCATTCTCAAAAGGCATAATCTCATATATTTTGCGGACAGTGATCTCGCCCTGTGGAATACCTGTACGGATACCGCCATAATTGAGAAAGGCAAGATCGGCCCTGACATTTTGTTTCCCCGTAATCCGGATACTCTCCTCCAGAATCAGATCAGCCAATAAATTGGTCAGTCCGCTTTCAGGCTTGCCTTTAAACAGGTCAGTCTGTGCAAAACCGATAACATGATTCATTTCGGCATCCAGTTTTTCCTTATAAGGAACTATTATTCTGACAATTACACTATCAACAGATAATGCTTCGGGAGAAATTTCCTGGTTCCGGTAATCCCCGGACATCAGATTGTAGGCAGGATTGCAGGCCAGGACCAGACCCAGAACAGCCGTTATTAACAATCCCCTTTTGATAGTTCTGTGCATAAAATTAAACGTCAATATTTACAATATGCTATATTTAGCACGGTAGATGTTGTGTAATAGAATTCAAAGATTCAATTTTTGTTCAAATTTATGCCAATATTCGATGAATAAATGTATCATCCTTCATATATTTTTGTTTTTCAGCCTGGTTTTGACAGCACAGGACCCACCCAGGGAGGTGGTTGCACAGCAGGGAGACGGCATATACAGCCTGTTGAAACGGCACGGGTTGAAACCTTCCGATTTTCATGCCTTTGTCGACCTGAACAAAAGCCGTCTGGGTCCAAATAATTCACTGATTTCCGGAAGAAAATATAAACTGCCGGCCCCCGGCAGCCAACCGGTCGTAGCTGCCGACAACAACACCAGAACATACAAGATTTTCGGGCCAAAATACCAGAATGTAACCATTAAGAGCCAGCAACTGAAAGGAGCCACCTATTACCTGAAATCAGGACATGGCGGTCCGGATCCCGGGGCTATCGGTAAATACCAGAATCATGTTCTTTGTGAGGATGAATACGCCTATGATGTTATCCTGCGTTTAGGCCGTAACCTGCTGGAGCATGGGGCGACGGTACATTTTATCATTATCGACCCGAACGACGGGATCAGGGACGAGCAATTCCTGAAACCGGACAAGGACGAGGTGTGTTACCCAAACCTGACGATCCCACTGAATCAGGTTCAGCGTCTGAAGCAACGCACCGAAGCAGTGAACCGTTTGTATAACCAGAACCGGGGAGGATTTCACCGCATGATTTCGGTACATGTGGATGCCAGGAGCAAAGGGCAGAACATCGATGTATTTTTCTATCATGACGAGCGGAGCAGGACTGGTGCAAAAACTGCCAATATCCTGAAGAAAACCTTTGAGGAAAAATACCGCAGGCATCAGCCCAACCGGGGCTACCGCGGGACAGTATCGGACCGGAACCTTTATGTGGTCAGGAATTCCATCCCCGTTTCGGTATATATCGAGCTGGGGAATATCCACCATGCCCGTGACCAGCAGAGGATTATCAATCCCGATAACCGCCAGGCTCTGGCTAACTGGCTGTCCGAAGGGCTGATAGAGGATTTTAAAACCAATAAATAAGTCATTCGCGTTATAAAAAAAGTCAGAATAATGGAAATAAAGCAATTCCATCATTCTGACTTCAGAAGAAACCAATCAGCTTAACCCGGGTGCTTTGGATATTTTATCATTTCAAATTATTCCCGGGAGTGGGCCAATGACTTCAACCAGGAATTGGAAATTCTGACTAACGCAGTTTTGGACGCATCGGCAAATTCACATCCCGAAAGCTCCGAAAAGAGCTGTTCTGCCTCTTCGAACCTGCCAAGATTATCATAGGCTAAGGCCATATTGAATTTTACACACATATTGCTGGTGTCGGACTTTTTAAAAGAGGACAGGGCTGAGTTGTATTTCTTTTCTGCATTATAAACCAAACCCATCAAAAAATTATAGATTTCATTACTCCTATGAGGTACTTCAGACAGTTTTCTGTCGCCAAAATGAGTTATCTTCAGTCGTGCTTTTTCATAATCCTGAGACTGGATTGCCCTGAAAATATCCACAACTTCAAAATTACACTCCATGGAATGTGGATCGGGAGGTACAGATTCACGGCAAAATTCGCGGGCAAGGCATAAGCCTTCTTCACCTTTCATGGATGGTGTTACAAAAAACCCATAATTCATCGATATGAAGGAGCAGCAGAAATAACAGTGGTCAGTATTCCCTGATATCGGGATACTTTTCTTATTACCGGCCTTTACAATGGATGTTCCGGGATCCGGGGTCAAAGGTAGTCCTGCATTTAAATACGACAACAGAGTACAGTTCGGCCCATTATATCCAGGAAGTTCCCCTTTGAGTGCATTTGCTGTTGCGAAATCCTCCCTGGCTTCATCGAGATATCCCAAATAAGTATTTACATAGCCCCTTTTTGAATAGGCTATTGAGGATTCACCATCAATATTTATTGCTTTGGTAAAACAGTTTTTTGCATCCTGAAGGTCAAGATTTGCACGGTATACATCACCTAATGCGATATGCGCAGAAGCTTCACCCGGACGAAGATCGGCAAAACCCTTCATATACTTGTATGCGATGCCGAAATCGAAGGGGGCATCCAGTACCCAGGAGGCACCTAAAGTGCGGTATCCCAGTGGGGATTCAGGATCAGAACGGATGGCATCCATTGCCAGATCGCGCACCATATTCACCTCTCCTCTGGAGTGATATTCCGAAGCCAGCATTATCAATACGCGTGCATCGGCAGGGTATTTCTCAACCAGCCGGCTGGCCAACCCGAGGCATTTATCCTTATCCCCCGCATATCTGGCCTGCTCCAGATCGATAAGGATTCCTTCCCCTTCGCTGACAGATTGCCGGAAACGGTTGGCATTTTCCATATTATTCAGCCATTCCTGTTCCGATCCCGATAGGTAGGCTTTGTAAAGCCAGGCAGCGGCAAATCCTGCATCTTTTTGCAGGGCTTTATCCATAAGGATCACAGCATCATCCGACCTGCCCATTTCATATGCCTCGCGGCCCTGAATGAACAAGGTCAAAGCTTCATCAGATTTGCTCGTCACCGGCATCCCTGTATTTTTGGTAAAGAAAGGGTAACCGGCGAATGGAAGTAAACAGGCAATAAGTATTACTGCCCATTTACAAAAAGAGAATTGTTTAAATGTGACCATGGCTTAATCAATTAATTCTACTTCAAAGTTCGGGCAATCCGGGTAACACCACATATAAAAATTGTCACAGATTCTATAAACTTTTTGCCATTAATTTCACACATGTTGCAAACGATTCCAAACCTTAAATATTTTAACAAAATGTACCGTTTCATCCTGTAACGGATCTATTCCAACCTATACTAATAATCAATAACAATCACTGATTTAAAACCTAAAAAAACAATTCACTATGAAGCAACTATTTTTGAACCGCCCCATGGGGATAATAGCATTATTCCTGGCCGTTTTACTGACCGGAACCGCATTTGGCCAAAACCCTGATTTCAGTGGAAAATGGAAACTGAATACCGCCAAAAGCAAATTAAATCCGGAGTTCTCCATGGCTCCCAAACAGCTGAATGTGGAGCACAAGGGAAATAACCTGTCGCTTGAAAGGATGGTTGAATTTCAGGGGCAGAGCATGACCATTTCCGACAAATTCACTTTAGACGGAAAGGAATGCATCAACGAAGGTTTCCAGGGATCAAAGAAAAAGTCAGTAGTATCCTGGTCAGAAGATAAAAAGTCGATGATCATCAAAACCAAATTCCCCATGCAGGATGGAGGTGAAATCAGCATCACGGAAACGATTAAGCTGGACAGCGGCACCTTGAATATGGTCAGTGCCGTTTCATCCGACTGGGGCGACATGAGTGAGACTCATGTTTTTGATAAAATGTAGATAACTCTGTGAAAGGGTCAAACCGGGCAGCAATTAATTCAAATAATTATCTGCTCAGTTTGATTTCTTATACAGTGTAAACAGGTCATTCCGTCGGTCTTTAAGGTTCCTGACACTGCCGAAATTATGCAATTCCCTAAGCATATCTATATCGACATCCACGATCAGGATCATTTCGGTATTGGGAGTTGCTTCTGATTTGATCCCATTGGTGGGAAACTGAAAATCGCAGGGAGTAAAAACCATGGATTGTGCATATTGAATGTCCATGTTATGCACTTTGGGCAGGTTACCCACACTTCCGGCTATGGCCACGAAGCATTCGTTTTCTATAGCCCTGGCCTGGGCGCAATACCGGACACGCGAGAATCCGTTCTGGGTATCTGTAAGAAAGGGGACAAAAAGGATATCCATTCCCTCATCGGCTAAAAGACGGGGAAGTTCCGGAAATTCCACATCATAGCAAATCAGGATACCGATCTTGCCGCAGTCGGTATCAAACGTGCGCAGTTCCCGACCGCCTTTCATTCCCCATACCCGGGCCTCATCCGGTGTAACGTGCAACTTTTCGAACCGTTCCACTGAACCGTCACGTTTACAGAGGTATCCGGCATTATACAGAACATCATCAACCACCTCCGGCATACTTCCGGTAATGATATTCACATTGTAGGATATCGCCAGTTTGGAGAATTCTGCCACAACCGAACCGGTATAATCAGCCAGTTTGCGTATAGCATCGGCCTCACTGAGGTGATTATATTCGGCCATTAACGGGGCATTGAAAAACTCAGGGAACAGAGCAAAATCGCTATTATAACCGCTCAGGGCATCTACAAAATATTCGGCCTGCTGCATCAGTTCACCGATATTTTTGTAGGGGCGCATCTGCCACTGGACAAGGCCGAGCCTGACCTCTTTCTTGATGGTCTTTGCCCTTGAGGTCGGCTTCTCATAGTAAATATTGTCCCATTTCATCAGGACTGCATATTCATGAGACACCATGTCCCCTTCGAGATAACCTTTCAATATCCGCACCGGATGAAAATCATTGAACAGCTGGAAATTAAATACCGGATCATGGATCTCGCGGTCCCTGACTTTCTCAATATACTGCCGGGGGGTCAATTCATGGGCATACTTATGGTAATTGGGTATCCGCCCTCCAAACATGATCGACTTGAGGTTCAGTTTCTCACACAATTCCTTTCTGTAGTCATAAAGACGTCTTCCCAGGCGGAGTTCACGATATTCCGGACGGATAAACACATCTATTCCGTATAAGGTATCACCTTCGCTGTCGTGGGTATTCAGCGTAAAATTCCCGGTAATCTGCCGGTAGGTATGACGGTCGTCAAACTTGTCATAATTCACGATAATGGAAAGGGCACATCCGGCAATTTTGCCATTCACGCGCAGGGCAACCTGTCCTTCCGGAAAGATACGTATGAGGGTACGGATCTGTTCTTCGCGCCAATAAGCGTCTTCCATAGTATGATAGGAAGCGATCATGGTATCCTTAAATTCAGGATAATCCCCCACAGTTAAGTATGTCAATTCGATGTTTTCGATGTTGTCCAGACTTTCACCCATAAGTAAAATATTTAAAATCAGTATATAAAAAAAAGGCCACCCGTAATACCAGGCAGCCTCTCTTCGACGTAATTGTTAACTTAATATCTTAAGCAAGCTTTACATTCACGGCATTGGGTCCTTTTCGGCCGGCTTCAACGTCGTAGGTTACTTCGTCGTTGTCGCGTACCTGGTCAACCAGCCCGCTTGAGTGTACAAAATACTCCGTGGCTGATTCTGCGTCTTTGATAAAACCGAAACCTTTGGTCTGATCAAAGAACTTTACTGTTCCTTTTTTCATTGCATTAAATTAAAATTCAATGCAAAGATAGGATAAATAATTGAACTGAAGGAAAAACAGGAGAAATTTGTCCTATTCTGACTCTGAAAGCTTCCGGAAATGGTTTGCCCGGTCGGGATTATCCAACCGGGAATAGATATTGGCAAGGAAGGCCGCATACCTGGGACTTTTCTCCTGAGCCCACAACCGGTCGAAATAATCCCTTGACCTTCTGAAATCCGCTGATATTTTTTTCAGCTCATTAATCAGAAAGGTATACTGAACGTGCGTCCGGTTTCTGTTATATTTTTCCATCTCACTCTGATAATTTTTCTCAGCCTGCCAATAATATTTTTCAGCCATCCACTCAAGCGCGGGAATATGATTATCGTTCAGTTTCAGCAATTCAGCGGCTAAGGAATCAGCAATTTCCTTATAATCAAACTGTTTACACAATATAAAATAGTCACTAAGGTATGGTTCCGTGTTTCTTTCCGGGGCAGGGACACTCTCCCACTGTTCTAATGCCTTAACCTTGTCAATTTCCATATATATCCCGAAAAGGCGGCTATTTACTTTATGCTCAGCTGCAACCTCCGGAAAATTATCCTTCAGACCCTGTAATGCGGTCAGCTCCCTCGACAGATTGTTCTGCTTCCTGAAAATATGCATAAAGGCCACATGCATGTCGGCTCCATCGTATCCGGACTGCCGGGCCTGATCATACCAGCTCAGGGTAAGCTGTTCGTTGCCAAGAATATAGGCATCCGCTGCTGCCCTGGCATAATCAGTCACCTCAACCGGCAGATTCTTCCGGATCTGGCTATCAAAGTAGGACGTCCATGACTGAACAGCCATCTGGTAATCCCCTGACGAGGAGGCCGTCAGGGCATTATCCTTCAGAGATAAGGACTCTTTTGCCACTTTTGATGTTGAACAGCTCCAGATTGCCAATGAAAGAAGGACAACAGCTGCTGTTTGTCTGAAATAAACATTCATATTAAGATTATATTAGCGTTATACCGGATTTCAAAATGGTAACCCGGGATAAATATTTTTTATTGAAAAAAAATCCTGACAGTATTACCGGAACAGACTATGGTAAACCTTCCCATACTTTCGACCAGTACAGGCCTATTGTTCAAAAATTTAACAAAGCAAAAGGCCTTAGGTTTAAATGATGCTATAAAAACAGAATTAAAAGTTTAAGGGGACCGGAATAACCTCTGGTCCACGTACTATTTTCTCCCCCGGATAGTATACCCTGTGAAGATACAAACCGGATGGCGGCGCCGTAAACCCGGCCACTTCCGGGGAATATCCCCGGAGGTAGGATTCAGCCTGCTTTTCAGACAGTTTTCCCCTGCCGGCCTCTACCATAACCCCGACCAACCTCCTGACCATTTTCCATAGAAAATGAGAACCGGTAATATGAATGGCAATCATTTCAGCATTCTCATGAATATCCACAAATTTCACCTCTACCAGTGTAGACCCTTCTTCGGGCGTCTGATCGGTAAATGACCTGAAATCATGCATTCCTGTAAAAATTTTGGCCAGGTTTGTCATGGACTCCAGATTCAAGGGATCTTTGATCCACCAGCAATGGTTTTTGCCGAATGCCGTTCGCCGTTTTGAAATGATATAGACATAACTGCGGTAAACGGCATCATGCCTTGCATGGAAATTCCGGGATGATTTGGAGATTTCCAGCACATTGATATCAGCAGGCAGCAGATCATTCAGCCGGTATTGCAAAGTAAGCGGGGGCAGATTGGTTTGCGCATCGAGATGAGCAACCTGCCCAAGTGCATGTACACCGCTGTCGGTACGCCCTGCACCATATAAAACAGTATCCTGTCCGGGGAAAAGCTTGTCAAGGGCAGTAAAAAAAGCACCCTGGACAGTTTTCAACCCTTTCTGGGCCTGCCATCCGTTGTACCGGGCACCTTCATATTCAATCAATAATTTATATCTGGCCATATTTTTTTCACAAAAGTAATGAATGATACCTGAAATCATTAAAATGACGGGTAAAACTGATTTCATTAAAAACAACGAGGTGACCCGGACTCCGGATCACCCCATTATTTTTCTGAGATTGTTCAATTCTTCATGCTGTCAGCGATTATTCCACGCTGATCGGGAGAATAACAGTGTCA
This sequence comes from Prolixibacteraceae bacterium, assembly GCA_030602265.1. Lineage (GTDB taxonomy): Bacteria > Bacteroidota > Bacteroidia > Bacteroidales > Prolixibacteraceae > UBA1413. Next base: position 37,370 of record JAUWAB010000008.1, read on the forward strand.
ATTACGTGGATTATACCATTGGAAGCTGAAATGTCAGCAGCAACAATGTTGGCGGTGTTACCCACTGCGGTGATCATTCCGTTGGAATCTACAGTGAATGCAACACCCAGAAGAGTCTCAATTGAACGCGGTCTTACCGGAGGAACCACGCTGTTGGAAGCACGACGACCTTCGGTTACATGATAAAAAAGAACGTTTTTTACCAGTTCAGCGTCAACTTCTGTAATACCATCCACACCCAGAAATTCGTAGAGAGCTTCGAAAGCATCGTTAGTCGGTGCAAATACGGTGTACTGATCTGTACCGTTCATAAACATGTCTACGAGAGAAGTGTTCAGTTCGGTATCAACATGTACAAGGGCATTTACGAGTTCAGAAAAACCTGCGCCAATGGCAATCTGTGCAATAGAGCTGGTACCGGGTGCAAGAGCACGGCCCTTCTTCAGATCAACCTCTTCAGTTGTGAAAGACTGTTCAGGAGCGAAATCTTCCTTGTTACAACTTACTGCAAATACTGCAGTGAATACCAGAGCAACCAGTGCTAAACTTTTGAAATTCATTTTCATTGTCTTCATTTTTGTTTGTTTTTAATGTTTGTAATAAATTTTCCAGTAAAACCCTCAAAAATGATTTTTGTTTAATCTTTTAGTTTTTTTCTTAAACATTTTTTTCATCCGAGCAATAAAATTCAAACTAACATTTTCATTTTCTGTCTATTATAACATATGTTAAAATTTGTTAATTTTAAAAAAGCTAAAAACCATACTGGGAAGCTCTGAATGAAGATCGGGGGATATTCAGAAGAAACTGGCTAATTCAGGTTACGATTTACTGCCAAATACTACTTAAAAGTTGCAAATTTAAATTTCAAATGTATTTTTGGGAAAAATTTTTCAATAAATCAATTAACAAAGACAATGACACCACAATCATCAGGCGGAATAAAATTTTCCAATGGTATGAACATACCAGTTGAGTTGCATAAGGTAAGGGTCGTACAGAAACTCCACCTCAAACCGGTTGAAGAACGTTATGAAGCCATAGAGAAAGGGGGCTACAACACATTTCAGCTGAACACCAATGATATCTTTCTGGACATGCTTACGGACAGTGGCACCAATGCGATGAGCGACAACCAGGTAGCTTCCATGCTCCGTTCGGATGATGCCTATGCCGGCTCACAGAGTTTTTATCGGATGGAACAGGCCGTTCGCGACGTATTCGGCAAAAAATGGGTACTTCCGGTGCATCAGGGCAGGGCAGCTGAAAACATTATTTCACAAACGTTTATCAGTAAGGGAGATGTGATTCCCATGAATTACCATTTTACCACCACCATGGCCCACATGGAGCTTAACGGCGGTAAGGTGTTTGAAATCTACACGGATGAAGCCCTGAAAATCAAAAGCGACGTATTGTTCAAGGGAAATATAGATACGGTAAAATTAGAGGCACTGATTGATCAGTATGGTCCAGAAAAAGTCCCATTCATCCGGATGGAGGCATCCACCAACCTGATTGGCGGACAGCCTTTCTCCATTCAAAACATGATGGAAGTAAAAGCCATTGCCGACAAATATGGCATTATGATGGTATTGGATGCCAGTCTTATCGGAGAAAACGCCTGGTTTATCAAACAACGCGAAGAGGAATTCAAGAATGCACCGGTTAGTGAAATATTGCTGACCATGTGCGGCATGGCAGATATCGTCTACTTTTCAAGCCGTAAAGTCAGTTCAACACGTGGAGGGGGGATTGCCACCAACAGCGAGGAACTCTATATGAAAATGCGTGACCTGGTTGTTTTGTTTGAAGGCTTCACGACTTACGGGGGGATGTCGGTCAGGGAGATTGAGGCCATGGCTGTCGGACTGTATGAAACCACCGACGAGACGGTGATTTCCCAGTCGCCTTCTTTTATCGAATATACCGTGAACGAACTCGACAAACTGGGCATACCGGTGATCATGCCGGCCGGTGCCCTTGGTTGCCATATAGATGCCATGGGTTTCCTGCCGCATGTACCCCAGAAAGAGTATCCTGCAGGGGCGCTGGCAGCCGCACTTTATCTGGTCTCGGGAATCCGCGGAATGGAACGTGGCACTATTTCAAGTATCCGCGACGAGAACGGGAACGACATTTTAGCGGATGTGGAATTGCTGAGGCTAGCCTTCCCCAGAAGGGTATTCACCTTGTCGCAGACCATGTTTGTGATTGACAGGGTACAGTGGCTGCACAAAAACAGGGAGCTTGTCGGAGGATTGGAATTCGTAGAAGAACCTGCCGTTTTAAGATTTTTCAACGGGAAACTCAAACCGACCAGTGACTGGCCGCAAAAACTGATGGCCAAATTCAGGGAAGATTTTGGAAATAGCTTATAATTGAACCAAATTTAGTAATGAGCGGGTACTTAAAGCGGGATAACTGCTTTTCGTACCCGTTTCTTTTTCATTATCCCATCATTTTCAGCAAGGAAACCACATTCTGACATAGGGGATGGGCAAGACCTGCAAACTGCCAGCTGACCCGATACAGCTCTATTTCTTAAGAAACTTACCGGAATACAAATTCAAACGGTCATCCCTGAGCCTGATGAGATACAATCCTGAAGGCAGATGCGCAACATCCAGGCCTTCAGCCCTACCACCGGTATAGTCCATCCGGCTGATCATAACCTGTTTTCCCTGAATATCATAGATCGAAACATGATAACTTCCCGGGGAAACATTACCGGGCTCAACATATATTCTTTCAAGGGCAGGATTTGGATAGATGAATACTTCTGCCAGTCGGGGAGCATCGTCCGTGCCGGTAGTGATCAGCCATTGGCTGTCCATCCAGTTCAGCCTGTTTGTGATCCAGTTTTTCAGAAAATTTACTTCTGCATGGTGCGTTGGACCAATATAATAGTTTGGCCAGACACGGACACCCAGAATCTGCCACCTCTGAAAATTGCGGCCGATGGCGTCACCCAGACCAGCAACCCTTGAATCGAGATAGGCCATTATGGAATCGGTATGCAATACGGTTTTCCTCAAATTGCTATATCTGGTCTTTAGCTGCCCCTCATATACCGGATCCTCCATCATCCGCGCCCACCAGTGAATGCAGTTCGGTTCACCCGGGCCATAGTTTGTGTAACACCACTGGCTTGTGGACATGTGCCGCTGACTATAATCCAGGTTACCATAGCCCAGATCGAAATCCCAGAGCGGGCCCGCAACCAGTTTCCCTCCCTCTGAATCTCTCTGTTTGTAGAAGAAAGTGCTGTACCGGTAGCCGTCAACATTATTGGCCAGCTCATTGATTATCTGGAAATCGATGAATGATTCGGCATCTATATACCGCATATATCCTGAGGCCGGGTTGGCAAACCAACTGGCATTCAGGTTGTTTTCAAACTGATAAAGAAAATTCTGCAGATACGATCTTTGAGACCACACAATAGCGTCACTTTTGGGATAATAATAGCTGTAGGCGTAATTCCGTGCATTTTTGTACCGGTAGGCAGGATTGGAATAGAAATACTCGCTGGAAGACAAATCATGAATTTTATCGACCTTAAAAATGTATCCTCCGGTAACTTTGTCGCCGGTAACGTCGGAACTCTCCATTTTGGCGATATTAACCCGGTTGTTTCCGCGCTTTATCCTTTCAATCAACTGATAAACCCCGATATACTGCCCGTTAAGGTATACTTCAACATAATGCGCATCAGGCTGCCACCTGCCCATTCTTCTTCCCAGATAATAGCTGAGGTCGTTCCTCATCATGGTTTTATCACTATAAGGAGCATAAAGGACCCAGTCGTCGTGGGCAGGCATGCCCAGCAGGCTTACCTTATTCTCCCCGCCGCTCTCAGTACGGGTTTCAAATCCGTAACTTTTCTTGGGAAACGATTGAGAGGACTGTCCGCGCACTTCAATGCCCACGGGACCATCAAATTCCCTGGCAGGATCAAATACGGAATTCTGATTCCCCGGACCATTGTCAATGATCCGCATGCGGGCAGTTATTTTGGGTTCATCCGGAATCTGTCTTCCTCCGGTATCAATCATTATCAGGGGAAGATGGCTGGTTTGGTTCAAACGGTTGGTAAACCAACCCGGAACAGCCTGATAAAAATTCCCGGGAACAGATATACCGGCAATCAAAAAGGCTGTCGAGGAGAGGTCACTTGACGTGGCGTTGCAGTCATGTACCTGGATGGCCAGAACATTTTCGCCCTGATTAAGTAAACCCTTCTGCTGGCTGTTAAGGATAAACATGGCCGGCACTCCTCCTGAAGGGAGCTGAGCCTCGTAATCGCAATTGGCTGCATAGTGGTTAAACAACGGCTTCACACCCGGTGCACCAATATTGGCACGCGCAATTTCGTGTCCGTTCAGATAGGCAACGAAGGCATCGTCAAAATCGATAAAGAAAATCAGTGAAACGATATGTTCCGGATCACTGACGGTAAACTTGCGGCGAAGATATACCGAAGGGACCCTGGAAATAATGGTAGCGTCATCTCCGTCGCCCCAGCCGATTCCACCCGGCCCTTTTTGCCATGAAGCATCGTTGAAGGTGAGAGCGGCCCAATTTGCCGGCGGTTCGCTGACTCCGGGAAAATAATGCCATTCATTTCCGGCATTTATGAGCGATTCCCAGTGGTTTACATTTTGAGCAGCAGCCGACAATGTGAAAAGAACAATAGACAATGAAAATAAATAACGCATGAGAAAAAAATCCAGGTTTCCTGCAAAGTTATGAAAATGCGGCTAAAGACAGGCAAAAACTTACCACTGACGATCTCTGCAAGCCACAATTTGTCCAATTCCAATCTCCCCTAAGGCCCCCAACGGACTCAAATTAAATTTATTCAGCCGACCAGAAACTACCTCATTTTTTCTAATTTTGAAAGAAAATTGAATTTTATGAGATACTTATCCATACTGATTACGACCATGGCGCTGGTAACCGGTTTTTACCTTCACTCCATGGCAGATGTAACTCTTCCCCGGATTTTCAGTTCAAACATGGTCCTGCAACAGGGCACAGAAATTCCTGTATGGGGCTGGGCCAGTCCGGGTGAACGGGTAACCGTTACCCTGGGCAAAGCAACGGTTACCGGACGTACCGGACGTGACGGTAAATGGAGGGTAAAGCTTCCGGTGTTTGGTTATGGCGGCCCATATACCATGACTATTTCCGGACGGAATAAAATTACATACGAAAACGTCATGATCGGTGAAGTCTGGATTGCCTCCGGACAGTCGAACATGGAATGGCCCCTTTCCCAGAGCAATAATGCCCTGGAGGAGATTGCAGGGGCCAGTTTTCCCGACATCAGGCTTTTCCAGGTCCCCCGCACGGTTTCCCAACTTCCTCAGGAGGACATTTCGTCAGGAGAATGGAAAGCCTGCACTCCTGAAACGGCCGCAGGATTTTCTGCAGTGGCCTATTTCTTCGGAAGGGACCTTCATAAGAAACTGAATGTTCCGGTAGGACTTATCCAATCCGCATGGGGAGGCACCGTCGCCGAAACCTGGATCAGTCCGGAAACCATCGAAAATGATCCTGACTTTTCGGAACCACTGAAGAAACTTCGCAGCATGGATATGGATGCCTACGAACAGGAACAGCTTGACAGGCTTAAGCAAATGTTCGGAGGTGAAATACCCGGGGAAGACCGTGGATTTAAAAACGGAGAACCGGTATGGAGTGCCATAGACCTGGAAGATGGCGACTGGAAATCGCTGGTGGTTCCCAAATACTGGGAAGAACAGGGGTATGCGCAGATCGACGGTATCGGCTGGTACCGTAAGGAAATCCTGCTCACCGAAGAGCAGAGCAACAGTAATGTTACCATCCATTTAGGGAAGGTTGATGACTCAGACATCACCTGGATCAACGGGATTGAAATCGGCAAAACTGAAGGATTATACGACAAGGACAGAATATACACCGTTGAAGCCAAACATCTCAGGCCCGGAAAGAATATGCTGGTGGTCAGGGTAAACGACACCGGCGGTAACGGTGGAATCTGGGGCGACCCGAAAGATCAGTTTCTGGCGATCGGAAGTGAAAAGGTCGACATTTCAGGCGACTGGAAATTCAGGATTTCCAAGGCGACGGTATCCTCGGTGAATATTGGCCCCAACTCCTATCCCACCCTGCTTTACAACAGCATGATCAGCCCCCTGGTGCCCTACGCCATCAAAGGGGCCATCTGGTATCAGGGAGAATCCAATGCCGGAAGGGCGAAACAATATCAGCGGATATTTCCGGCCCTGATCACGGACTGGCGGGAACACTGGAACCAGGGGGATTTTCCGTTTCTGTTTGTATCTCTTGCCAACTATATGCAAGCGAAAGAAATTCCGGGAGAAAGCGGCTGGGCCGAACTCCGGGAGGCACAAACCATGACCCTCTCACTGCCCAATACCGGTATGGCACTGGCCATCGATATCGGTGAAGCCAATGATATTCACCCGAGGAACAAGCAGGATGTCGGACTTCGGCTTTCCCTGAATGCCCTGAAAATTGCCTATGGGCAGGAGGTCGTTCACTCGGGACCAATGTACCAATCCGTTGATTTCAGGAATGGCAGGGCTGTGGTTACATTTGACCATACAGGCAACGGTCTGGAGGCCAGAGACCGGTACGGCTATGTCAAAGGGTTCACCCTGGCAGGCAACGACGGCAGGTTTTACTGGGCCAAAGCCATGATCATCAATGAGAAACAGGTGGAAGTATGGAGTGACCAGGTACCTCAGCCTGCTGCAGTCAGATATGGATGGGCAGACAATCCGGATGACGTGAACCTCTATAACCGCGAGGGATTGCCGGCCAATCCGTTCAGGTCAAAATAGGGAACCGGAGCAAACCGGTTTATTTCCATTCCAGCAGGCGCTGTTCGCCCGACAGCTCGCGAATGCCGGTAACATCCTGGCTAACCTCAATGGTCCCCCGGTAATTACCCTGCTCATCACGCATGGCAAAGTAGCGGATGTGGATAAACCGGCCGCGCATCTGAATCCAGAACTCAGCCACTTCCCTTTCTCCCGAACGGAAAGCCTCCACAATTTCGTTCACGATATGAACGCTTGACGGGGGATGGCAATTCTGGACCGTACGGCCGATGATGGCTTTTGACCGTGGAAAAATCCGGTGTTTGGCACCTGAGAAATACCTTACCTCATCATTTTCATCGATAAAGGTAATATCCACCGGCAGGTTTTCCATCATCAAAACCATCTGGACGGGTGTCAGAAGGCCGGTACCCAGATCAATCACCCCTTCCTCAGCCAGGCCAGGGGCGCTGTTATTTTCTTTTTGAACCTGCGGAGGCTCCACATAGCACCAGCCGGTTTCAAAACTCTGCTGCATCATATCCTCCCAATCTTCTTGAGGAATATACCGGAGCGCCACGGGGAATACCACTTTTTCCTCCCGGAAAATAATGGGCAGCACCACAAAAAAGAGTTTGCCCATTTCTCGGCTCAGCTGTGTGGTGTCAGGTTCTTCGGAAGAGAGTATCTGCTCCAGCGATTTCATGCTTTTCCTGAAGTCATCGTGGAAGGACCACATCAGCTGGAGACAGCGGTATGCCGGGAAACGGTTTTCGATGTGCGGAAAAAGAATATTCTCCTTTTTTATATAGTGCAGTTCGTACGATTTCAGTTGATTGACCAATCGTGTAATTGCGGCAAAAATTCCGGGGAGGTTTGTTTCTTCTGCTGACTGAACGGTTTTCAGAACCTCCTTTAGCTCCTGCATGATCTTTTCGGCATGACGGTTTTCTTCCATCAGCCAGTAGAGGAAGTGGCCCGATCCGGGGATATCCGGTTCGGAACTGTTCAGCGGTTTATAAAAAACGTTCATAATTTTCCCGACATTGGCCTTCACCTGATCAAACGGGATCTCACTGGTCAGCAGCCGGTCAAGGACAGCCATTGCTTCCTCTGCATCCACCTGGTCGATCCACTGTTGATACTGGTCATATAAGGCCCGGCCATTATCCCCTGCAATAAGGCGGGAACAGTATTCATACAAATAGCCGGCATTTTCGGCATGATGGTTCAGAAACTCTGACATAAGCTGACATAAATTATATCCGGAGGATAAAAATAAGAAAAAAGAAGAAGCGGAGAGCGAGGGATTCGAACCCCCGGTACCTCATAGAAGTACAACAGATTTCGAGTCTGCCCCGTTCGACCACTCCGGCAGCTCTCCATATGGATGCCACAAAAGTACAAAATTTTAAACATCCGGATATTTCAAATACTATCTTTGCCGGGTACGATAAAAAGAAACCATTTCAACATGAATCGGCATAAAATTTCCGGATACGCTCAAAAAACCGTACAGTCCATAGCTTTGCTAATCATGGCTTTGTCCTGCACAACTCCCAGGTACATTCATGATGAGGCCAGCCTTATTCAACACAAAAAACTCCTGAAGCAAAGGCAGGGAAACGTGGCCATGAATGCCGTCATCACGACCGGATCGGTAATCCTTTCAGCCATAACCGGCGGCAGCAATGTCTACACCCCATCGGGCAGGGAACTCAAAAAAATCACTTTTCAGAATGTCAGTCCCGACACGTTATTTGTAAATTTGCTCACCGACTTCATCACCAGGGACAACATTTACTGCGACATTATGGATATACGGATTCCGCCGGAAAAGAAATGCAGGCTGTTATTGCCGAACGGAATCCGGTATAATGTATATTTCAGCAATACCCCTGAGCCGGAGGATGATGAAATGATTGAAGTGCAGACTGCCGGCAAGCGACGGATCATTCTATACCCGGGAATGACCGTCCCGGGAGATACAACAGGTCAAATATCACCTGCCGGGAACCTATCCAAAACCGTTAATAACTTCTGATAACTATTCCTTAGCGGTGCTTGTACAGAATATAAAACTATGTTTTCTTGCTTTCCCAAAAACACAATTTACGTATGAAACTCAATCTGCTTAAAACCAAAGAAGAACTCACCTTTCGCAACACCATCCTGGGTATTCAGTTTTTGTTTGTCGCCTTTGGCGCAACGGTCCTGGTTCCCCTTCTGGTAGGAATTGATCCTGCAGTAGCGCTCTTTACGGCCGGCGTAGGCACCCTGATTTTCCATCTCATCACTAAGGGCATTGTCCCTGTTTTCCTGGGCAGCAGCTTTGCCTTTATTGCCCCCATTATCAAATCCACTGAACTGTATGGTTTGCCGGGAACATTCGGCGGGATCATTGCGGTGGGTCTGGTATACGGGATCATGTCGGCGCTGGTCAAAGCCTACGGGATAAGGTTCATCGAAAAACTGTTTCCCAAAGTGGTTATCGGGCCGGTAATTATGATTATCGGGTTATCCCTGGCCTCAGCCGGAGTTGACATGGCCAAGACCAACTGGCTCCTGGCGGTTATCAGTCTGGTTGCGGCAATAACCACCGTTATTGCCGGAAGGGGAATGATCAAACTGATTCCCATTTTTGTAGGGATTATTGTCGGATATGTGGCTGGAATCCTGTTAGGCAAGGTCGACTTCGCAGCGGTTTCGGATGCCAACTGGTTTACATTGCCAGCCTTCGGTCGACCCGAATTCAACTGGGGGGCCATTTTGTTCATGCTTCCGGTGGCTGTAGCACCATTAATTGAACATATTGGCGACATGTACGCCATCAGCGGAGTAGCCGAGAAAAACTTCATCGAAAAACCGGGATTAAACCGCACCATGTTGGGAGATGGTATTGCCACTTCACTGGCCGGAGCATTAGGTGGTGTTCCCAATACTACTTATTCCGAAGTAACCGGAGCGATCTCCCTGACCAAGGTTTCCAATCCGTTTATACTCCGGATTGCGGCCATTACAGCCATTGTGTTTTCTCTTGTAGGGAAAATTTCAGGATTTCTGAAAACCATTCCACAGGCCGTGCTGGGCGGGATTATGCTCCTCCTATTCGGGATGATTGCCTCCATCGGGATCAAAACCCTGATTGACAGTCGTACCAATCTGAGTGAAACCAGAAACCAGGTAATTGTGGCCGTCATCCTTACCGTGGGTATTGGAGGTGCGGTTATATCCTACGGAAATTTCAGCCTGAGCGGCATCGGACTGGCGTCTATTGTAGGGGTACTGCTGAACCTGTTGCTTCCCGGAGGAGAGAAAATCCGGAAAAAATAACTTTGTATGAAAAAAAAAGCTCCGCAGATTTTTATCTGCGGAGCTTTTTTTTTCAGGCGACCTTTTCGGCGCTCCTGAACCTGGTATTCATCCAGGCAATAATCAAACCTGCGGTCATGAACATAATCAGGCTATAGATGGCTGGAGAGATGGTCATAGTCGGATTACGCAGTAAGGTGGCGGCAATGGCAATCCCCAGGGTTCCGTTCTGGATACCCGATTCAATGGAGATGGTAATACTCTGGGAAGTCCTGAGTTTAAACATCCTTGCCGTGATAAAACCGATCACCAGCATCACCACATTAAGTGCCAGGGCAACCGGTCCGGCCTGGGCAAAGAAATTCACCAGGTTCTCCTTGTCGTTCAGGATGGCTGCCGCTATGATTACCATCAGTAAAACACCCGACATTATTTTTACCGGTTTGTTCATTTTTGCTGAAAATGCCGGGAATTTCGCATGGAGGATCATACCGATGGTAACCGGCAGAAGGGTGATGACTACGACTTTCAGCATGGTATCAAAGATTGGCAGGGGGATATACTCACCATGCTGCAGGAAAAACCGCATGGCAAAATTGACAATCAAAGGAATGGTAAAAACAACAATAAGGCTGGACAAGGCCGTCAGACTGATTGACAAGGCAGTGTCCCCCTTTGAAATATGGCTGATCAGGTTGGAAGTTGGGCCACCCGGACAGGCAGCCAGGATCATGATGCCCACCGCCAGTTCCGGGGTTCTCATGGGCATCAGCATTAACAGTAAAAATCCGACCAGTGGGAGAATCACAATCTGGTTAATGACGCCTAACGCGGCAGCCTTCGGGTAGAGAGCCACCCGCCTGAAATCATCCGGAACCAGGGACAGCCCCATGCCAAGCATGATTATACCCAGTGAAACCGGTAAAAGAATCTCCGTAATAAAATTTGTTTCCATCCTGTTTGTTATTTAATTTTTACAAATTCAAAATACTCCCGGAAACAAATGTAACCATTTACGGAAATTAGCCTTAATTCCAAGAAGTGAATTTAGAACCGGCCATTTTCATATCTTATTATTCCAATAAAATACACTTATTAATATAATATTATACCCACTCCAAAAGTCAGTTAAAACAAGTGATTGAACCAGTTACAAGTTTTTATTGCACAGAAGATCCCTCGTACTTAAATCATTCAAAAAAAACATTAAAAAATTCAATTAAAACTAACAGGCATTATTGACTTTTCACTTTTTTTTAATTCTACCGGAAGATTCACTCTCTATTCGCCTGAAGGTCTCCTGAATCTTTCGGGATGGAGGGCATTATACTCCTTGTCTTCCATCAATCCAAGAAAAGCTGGTCCAACAAGTCCGGATTCCCACTTCTGAAAAGCCTTAAACAACTTATTCGTCCTTGCATTACTTTGGTTACTTAAATCGTTTTGTTCTGAAACATCTCTGTCCAGATCAAAAAACATCCGTGTTGACCCTTTTCTGATGACCAACTTCTCATATCCAGTTCTCAATGCATAATCCTTTGCATCAAATTTCCTCCAAAACAAATAGTCATGCGGTTGTCCTTTTTTTGCACCGGTTAAATAAGGGAGCAGGTTCACACCATCCAACCTGTTTTTCGTGTTCACCGGCTTTTGAGATTGGGCGATAGCTGTCGCAAAAATATCAAGTGAAATAACCGGATGATGAAAAATCATTCCGGCAGGAATTTTGGCAGGCCAGCACATGGCAAAAGGAACCCTTATCCCACCTTCAAACAAATCACTTTTTCCACCCCTGAGTATCCCGTTATCAGAAGCATTTGCCTGTTCAGGGCCACCATTATCTGAGAGAAATATTACCAGGGTATTCTCTGACAAGCCAAGCTCCTCCAGCTTGTCCAGCACCATTCCTACGCCATCATCCACGGAACTCACCATGGCCGCGTAGGTTTTTCGTTTCCCCTCTTCCATATGGCCAAACCGGGACAGATATTTTTCGGTTGCCTGTAAGGGCTCATGTGGTGCATTGTAAGCCAGATAAATAAAGAAAGGCTCATTTTTATATTTTTCAATGTATGAAACGGCCTCGCGCGACAGGGCATCAGTCAGGTATTCCTTTTCCTCCACGCGCTCATGGTTCCTGAGCAACCTGGTTTTGTAACTGTCATACTCTGACTTTGCTTCGTAGTGATCGTTCAGTACCCAGAGTTCCGGAAAGTAGTGATGACCTCCCCCCAAAAATCCGAAAAAATCATCAAACCCCCTGTTTACGGGGTGCAAAGATTCATGTGCACCGAGGTGCCATTTGCCAAGGGCTGCCGATTTATATCCGGCTTGTTTCAACGCATCAGCAATTGTCTCTTCACTTAGCGGAAGCCCCATACCAGCATCGTTAGGTGCGAACAACGGATTTCGGCTAAATCCAAAACGATCCTGATAGCGCCCCGTAATCAGTCCGGCCCGACTTGGACCACAAACGCAATAGCTTACATAACCGTTCGAAAAAATTACACCCTGCTCAGCAATCCGGTCAATGTGCGGCGTCGGAATATCCTTACACCCATTAAAACCAACATCGGCATAACCCAAATCATCAGCCAGTATAAGGATTATGTTGGGAGAGACAGGACTTTGCCCATGAATACTGTGTGCAAATAGCACATAAACCGAGGTTGTTGAAATAATTTTTCCCAGTTTCATATGTTAAATTTAATTTGTTTCAATACAGGTTGATCTTTTAATGGCACCCATCCAAAATCTTTTGAATCACGCCGATAAACCGAGGCAAACAGGCTATTCCAAGACATAGAGCAGATGAGGCAAATTGAATGGTCAATCAAAAACACTATACGGAAAAAGTAAGCCATTATAACGAAAATCAATACCCGTGATGTAAATAGTCGCACCTTAGCCTGGCGGCGATCTAAAGATAAGCAATTAACATCACTCTTTCCTATATAATTTATTAGCTTTATTCAGTTTGGGTGGAATACTCAATAGTAGTTATGAGTATCATATGGGCTATCCTGAATATGCTTGATGAAGCTATTCCGGATAGAGTAAAATTGTTTTGAAAAAAAAGCAGGTGTGACTTATCCTTTAATTGCCTGTACAAACAGACAGTGATGAAGTCACACCTGCAAAAATCAGACAGGATTAAAACAACATTTTCACTTCCCTGTATACATTTTCCCCATTAAAGCCCAGTTTTTCGTCTAAGACTTTAAAGGGTGCAGAATAGCCAAACGAATCCATTCCCCAGATCCGGCCATTTTCTCCTACTAATCCGGCTAAGGTAACCGACAGACCGGCGGTCATACCAAACCTTGGCACACCTACAGGCAGGACACTCTCCTGATATTCAGCAGACTGGCTCCTGAACAGGCCTTCCGAAGGAGCAGATACCACTCTTACCTTGAGACCGTCACGCTCACGAAGCAACGCTGCACCATCCACCAGGGTGGCCACTTCCGATCCGCTGGCAACCAGCACAACATCCGGAGTCCCGCCATCATCCTGCACAACATAGGCACCTTTCTCAGCACGAAGGGCATTCTGGTAGCTGCTCTCCGGGAGGTTGGCGATATTTTGCCTCGACAATATCAGTGCTGTGGGAGTAGCTGTATTCTCCATGGCCATTTTCCAGGCCACGGTAGTTTCGTTGACATCGGCAGGCCGGATAACCAGCACACTGTTCTGTCCGCTGTGATTTTTCAGCTTCTCCATCAACCTGATCTGTGCTTCCTGCTCAACCGGCTGGTGGGTCGGACCATCCTCTCCTACCCTGAAAGCATCGTGGGTCCAAACGTATTTCACCGGAAGCTCCATGAGGGCAGCCAGCCTGACGGCAGGTTTCATATAGTCGGAGAATACGAAGAAGGTACCACCTACGGGAATCACCCCGCCATGCAGGGCCATACCGTTCATCAGGCAGGCCATGGTCAGCTCGGCAACGCCAGCCTGCAGGAAAGACCCGCTGAAATCGCCTTTCTTAAACGCAGTGGTCTTTTTAAGAAATCCATCCGTCTTATCTGAGTTAGACAAGTCCGCTGAAGCCACCACCATATTTTCCACCTTTCCGGCGAAAGCTGCCAGAACAGTACTCGACGATGCCCTGGAAGCCTGTCCGGGTTTCTGTTCAACTGCCGCATAATCAAAATCAGGAGCTTTACCAGAGAAGAAGACTTCCAGTTTGGAAGCCAGCTCTGGATTGGCTTTGGCCCAGACATCCTCTTCGGCCTTTCTGGCTTCGGCAGCCCGGATCAGTTCTTCCTTCCTGCGGGCATATAATTCCCCGACTTCAGGAAAAATAACGAATGGATTCTCCGGATCACCACCAAGATTGGCGATCGATTTTTCATACGATGCTCCGGCTTCGCCCAGCGGCATACCATGGGTGGCAGTCTGCCGTTCATAGCTGCTGCCGTCTTCCCTGACAGCTCCCTTGCCCATAATGGTTTTCCCGATGATCAGCACCGGTTTCTCCGTTTCAGCATTTGCCGTTTTCAGGGCATTCCGGATTTCTGCCGCGTCGTGACCATCGAGGGTGATCACCCTCCAGCCCCAGGCCTCGTACTTTTTGGCGGTATCTTCAGCAGTTACCGCATCGGTTGTGGTGGAAAGCTGAATATCATTGGAATCATAAAACATAATCAGGTTATTGAGTCCCAGATAACCTGCAAGCCTGCCGGCACCCTGTGAAACCTCTTCCTGTATCCCGCCGTCAGAGATAAATGTATAGGTTTTATGAGCCATCCATTCACCGAACCGGGCAACCAGAAAACGCTCGGCGATGGCAGCACCAACCGCCATCGCGTGGCCTTGCCCTAACGGACCGGAGGTATTCTCCACCCCTCTTTTCACATCCACTTCGGGATGACCGGGCGTAACACTGCCCCACTGGCGGAAATTTTTCAGATCCTCCATGGAATAAAAACCTGCAAGGGAAAGCACACCATACAACATCGGTGACATATGGCCCGGATCGAGGAAGAAGCGGTCGCGGTTGCGCCATTTCATATCCGAAGGGTCATAATTCAGAAATTCGCTATATAGAATATGGATAAAATCGGCGCCACCCATGGCTCCTCCCGGGTGGCCCGAACGGGCTTTCTCCACCATTGCTGCAGCCAGGATCCGGATATTGTCGGCCGCCTTCGTTGTCAGATTTTTACTCATATTGAACTAATTATTTTTCAGGTTATTACATTAAACAAAATTATGGGGTAATCTATTGTCCTTTAAAGGAAACGGACCATAAAGACCCCTTCGATGGCCAGCAAGCGGCTTTTCACTTCTTCCGGCATCTCTTTTTTATCGATATCAATAATATTGTAGGCTACATCGTTCTTGTTTTTGTTGACCATATTCTGGATATTGGCCCCCTCATTGCCCAGGATGCTGGCAATCTGGCTTACCATATTCGGTACGTTGTGGTTAGCCACCACCACACGCATTCCACCGCTCCGTTCCATATCTACCTGCGGGAAATTGACCGAATTGATGATATTTCCGTTCTCGAAATATTCACGCAGCTGATCCACCGCCATAATGGCACAGTTGGTTTCCGATTCCTCGGTAGAAGCGCCCAGGTGAGGGATGCAAATGGTATTTTTCATCTTCAGCACATCCTCATCGGGAAAATCGGTGACATACCGGGCAACCTTACCGCTTTCGATGGCATCTGCCAGATCAGCGTCGTTAACCAGTCCGCCGCGCGAAAAATTCAGGATTTTTACCCCGTCTTTCATCAGCTTCATCTTTTCCTTACAGATATAATGTTTGGTTTCAGAAGTCTGCGGAATATTCAGGGAGATAAAATCGGCCTGACCGAGTGCTGATTCCACCGTCCGGGCAACCTGAATCTTATTGCTGAGTTTCAGGGCCTGGGAAACAGAGAGGTACGGGTCATAACCGATTACCTCCATACCTAACTGCTGTGCAGCATTGGCCACCAGCACCCCGATGGCTCCCAATCCGATGACCGCCAAAGTCTTGCCCTGGATTTCATATCCGCCATAATTGGCTTTTCCTTTCTCCACCAGTGCAGGCACCTGGTCACCCTGTCCGATCAGTGTTTTTGCCCAGGCAATACCACCCACGATATCACGGGATGCCAGCAGCAAACCGGCTAAAATCAGTTCCTTTACCCCATTGGCGTTCGCCCCCGGAGTATTGAATACCACGATCCCTTTTGCGGTGCATTTGTCGATCGGAATGTTGTTCACACCGGCCCCTGCCCTTGCGACAGCCTTCAGAGAAGCAGGAAGATCCATTTCGTGCATATTGAAGCTGCGGAGCACTATGGCATCCGGATCCGTAAAATCATTTCCGATCTGATACTGTTCATCAGGAAAATGGCTCAGCCCCTGCGGATCAATCTTATTCAGCGTAAGTACCTTGTACATAATATTTATTTATCAGGTTATCGTCAGATCTTTATCTTTCGGACAAATATTGAAAAAAAAGCTTACAAATCATCTGACCAAAAGCATACTTTTATCAGTTGTATGGCTAAATTGACTTTTTGGTTACAAAACAATTTATTATTAGTTCGGAAGGATTCGTTAATTTTACATCTGATTACCTAAAACATCATCGGAAATGAAAAACACAGGCGTACCCCCTATTTGGACCAATATCCGGAAAACAATGAAATTCCTGACCATCTGTTCTGCCGTTTGTCTGGCGGTATTGGCCGGCTGCAGCAAAAAACAATCCGGGACAACACCGGACGCTTCGTTTTCGAGGTATGTCCTGTCCTATACTTCCGGTGAAATTTCGGTTGAATCAGCTGTTACCGTACAGTTGGCTGAATTGATCGGGAGATTTGAGGCAGGCAATCAGGTTCCTCAGGATATTTTCAGGATAAAGCCTGAAGTTAAGGGAGAAACCGCGTATCTGTCGGGTGGCACACTCCGTTTCAGGCCGGCTGCTCCCCTGCAACCGGGAACCACCTATACCGCAACCCTTGATCTGGACCGTATTATATCCTGGAATCAGGAAGACCGAAATGCAGTCAATGTAACAGAGGATGACAATACTTCCTTGACGGACTTAACATCAGAGCAAGCGCCGGACTCCGGAGACAGTAAGCCTTCAGCCGGGGATATTCCGGAGCCCAAACCCGGAAAATTCCGTTTCAGTTTCACTACCATTTCCCAGAATTATTCATTTTCGGAAGATGGACTGCTGGCCGGCACAGAACTGGCCGGCAGACTGATGTCCTGGTCGGGAACCCTCATAACGGCCGATGTGGCAGACCCTGCCCTTGTGAAGCAGATGGTTACCGCATCCTATGACGGCAGACCGGTTAACCTGAAGATGACCCAAACCCCCGGAAGGCGGTCATTCAGTTTTCTGGCCGATAGTCTGCCGAGGCACGAAACCGCCGAAAAGACATTAACCATCCGTTGGAACGGTAAACCCTTACGCGTAGACCGGTCCGGAGAACTGGAGGCAGCCATTCCGCCGCTTAACCAGTTCCGCGTTCTTAGCGTTAAACCGCAGCATACACCCGGGCAGCAGGTGGTAATTACCTTTTCGGATCCGCTGCAGGCCGGACAAGCGTTTGAGGGGATGGCTACCATCAGCGGACAGGAGGAATTTACCTGGCAGGCCGACGGCAACCGGTTGATACTTTTCCCGGCCGGACATCTATCCGGCCCTGCAGATCTGACCCTTTTCCGGGGAATAAAAAGTGCAGGGGGAATTGCTTTAGCCGAAAATCACATCACCCACCTGGCCTTCAGAAACCAGAAACCAGCGGTCAGATTGTTAGGCAAGGGAGTTATCGTGCCCTCCGACGGGAAGCTCTCCTTTCCGTTTGAGGCCGTCAGCCTGAAGGCGGTAGACCTGCGGATCATCAAAATCTACGCCTCCAACATCCGGCAGTTCCTGCAGGAAAACACCCTCGAAGGCAGCAGCGATATAAAGAAAACCGGGCGGCTGGTTTATTCAGGGAAGGTAGACCTGTTACCCGACAATCCTGATAAATTGCATGAATGGAGTACCTACCGCATAGACCTCAACCGATACATAGCCCTGGAACAGGGAGCCATCTACCGGGTGGAACTCAGGATCAGAAAATCCTACTCCCTCTATGAATGCGCTGATCCGGGAAGCACAGACACCTATGAAGAAAGTGATCAGGATGGTGAAAACTGGGATGCACCCGGGTGGTACAGCCTGTATTACTGGCCGCGCGGATTTGACTGGCAACAGCGGGAAAATCCCTGTCACGTTTCGTATTACACCTCCGACCGGTTTGTCTCCCGGAATATCTTCGCCTCCAATCTGGGGATCATAGCCAAAGAAGGAAAAGGGAACCATTTCACCTTTGCCGTTACCGATATCAATACCACACAACCGCAGGAAAAAGTCACCATCACCCTCTATGACTATCAGCACCAGCCGATGGGCAGGACCACCACCGGCAACCTTGGGATGGCATCGATCACACTGACTTCCAAACCGTTTGTCGCTGTGGCAGTTAAAGGTAACCAAACCGGCTACCTGCGACTTGACGATGGCACCTCGCTGTCGCTGAGCAGTTTCGATGTTTCGGGACAGGAACTCCAGGAAGGTATAAAGGGATTTATCTACGGGGAAAGGGGCGTCTGGAGGCCGGGTGACAAACTGTTTATCACCTTTATCCTGGATGACCCGGAGAAGAAACTACCGGCAAACACACCGGTTATCTTCAAACTGATCAATTCCCGGGGGCAGGAAGTCAACCGTCAGGTGGCCACCAATTCAGAGAATGGTTTTTACCATTTCCCAGTGGCTACACAACCGGATGATCCGACCGGGAGCTGGTATGCGCGTGTGCAGGTCGGAGGGGCTACTTTTGAGAGCCGGATCAGGATAGAATCCGTAAAACCCAACCGGTTGAAAATTGACCTGAAACTCCCTGAAACCATCCTTCCTGATCAGAAACAACAGGCCACTCTGTCAGCGGCATGGCTTCACGGGGCAACTGCACCCGGATTGAAGGCCATCATTGAAACAGAAATGTTTGAAATGAAAACCACTTTCAAAGGCTATGAAAAATTCAGCTTCAATAATCCCGGTGCAGTATTCTTCCCTTCGAAACAGACCCTGTTTGAGGGGAAACTGGATAACCGAGGGAATGCCACCATACCTTTGAACCTTCAGGCGGGATCGGGAGCACCCGGTAAACTGAAGGCATGGTTCACCACCCGGGTGTTTGAAGAAGGAGGCGATTTCAGCATCAATGTGCAGAATACTGAATTCTCGCCTTATAAAAAATATTTAGGCGTTAAAATGCCCGATTCGGAAGACGGCTGGTATAAAACCGATACCGCTTATGAAGCGGAACTGGTGGCATTGACTCCCGACGGCAAGCCTGCACCCATTGGAAATGTTGAGGTAAGCCTCTACAAGATAGAATGGCGCTGGTGGTGGGAATCGGGCGAAGACCATCTGGCCCATTATGTCAGTGGCAGGCACTTTAAACCGGTCCAGCAATGGCAGGTTAATGAAGCGGGAAATAAAACCGGTCTGAAGATAAATGTGGCGCATCGCGACTGGCGCGACAATGGCCGGTACCTTCTGTACATCAAAGATATACAGGGCGGTCATGCTTCCGGAACCACCTTTTACATGTCGGAATGGGGAGGCTGGAGGAATGAGGATATGCCCGACGGTGCAGCCATCCTGACGCTCAGTACCGACAAAACCAAATATGCTCCCGGTGAAAAGATCCGGGTCAGAATGCCATCATCAGCAGGCGGACGGGCGCTGGTCAGCCTGGAGAACGGCAGACAGGTCAGGGATATTTTCTGGGTTGAAACCAAAGAAAAGGAAACCACGTTTGAAATCGACGTTAAGGAAGGGATGGCCCCAACCCTGTACATCCATATCTCTTTGCTCCAGCCGTACGGAAATCTCCGGAATGATGCTCCTGTCAGGCTTTACGGCGTAACGGGCGTAACGGTTGAAGATCCGAAGACGGTTTTGCAGCCCGTTATTCAGGTGAAAGAAGAGCTTGAACCTGAAAAAGAGTTTACCGTAACGGTAAGGGAACAAACCGGCCGGAAAATGACCTACACCCTGGCCATTGTGGATGAAGGGCTGCTCGACCTGACCAACTTCGGAACACCCAACGCCCACTCCCATTTCTATTCACGGGAAGCTTTAGGAGTTAGGACATACGACCTGTTCGATTATATCGCAGGTGCTTACGGTGCGCGGCTTGAGAAAGCCTTTGCCGTAGGAGGTGACCAGGATAAGGTAGCGTCCGGTAAGAAGCAGGCCAACCGTTTTGAACCGGTAGTCCTGTATGCCGGGCCATTTACCGTTTCCGGAAAAGGCAGCCGCACACATACCTTCCGGATGCCTAACTATGTGGGTTCCGTCAGGGCGATGGTCGTCGCCGGCGACCAGGGGGCCTATGGCAAGGCAGATAAAGATATCAAGGTTCGGAAAGCAGTGATGTTATTGGGCACCCTCCCCAGGGTAGCTTCACCAGGTGAAGACATTTCCGTTCCGGTATCGGTATTTGCCATGAAACCGGAAACCAAAGAGGTTAATCTGGATATAGAGACCAATAACCTGCTTACTATAGACGGAAGGAATACACAGACACTGACTTTCTCAGAACCGGGAGAAAAAACGGTATGGTTCAGGATAAAAACCAATGGACAAACCGGAATTGCAAAGATCAAACTGACCGGGAGGAGTGGTCAGGAGATGGCCACCTGGCAGACCGAACTGGAAATCCGTAATCCCAATCCGCCGGTCACCCGGATGGAAAGCCGGCTGCTTGAACCCGGGCAGTCGTGGGAGGCCTTTTTAGGCGGACAGGTTATGGAACCCGGGGCATCCGGGTGGCTGGAATTAGGTACCATGCCAGGACTTAACCTGTCGAAGCATCTTGAAGAACTTATACAATATCCTTATGGCTGTACAGAACAAATCACGTCCGGCGCATTGGCACAGCTATACCTTGATCATTTGGTCAGACTGAATCCGGAAGAAGAAAAGCGCAGGGAAGAGAATATCCGGTCGGCCATCCTGAGACTACGAAACGCACAGTTATCCGGCGGAGGATTTTCCAGCTGGCCTGGTCAGAATAGTGCAGATGACTGGAGCAGCAGTTACGCTGGTCACTTTATCACCCTGGCTTCACAAAAGGGATTTGCCGTTCAGGAAGATATGAAAAACCGGTGGCTGGCATGGCAGCGAAGTAAGGCACGCGACTGGAAAACCCCGGCAGGGGCCGATCCGTTTATCCGGCAGCAGGAGACCCTCCAGCAGGCTTACCGCCTGTACACCTTAGCCCTGGCAGGAAGTCCGGAAACGGGAGTCATGAACCGGTTCAGGGAAGAAACGGCAGGATATCCCATGGCCAGATGGCGGCTGGCAGCGGCATACCTGTTAGCCGGACAACCGGCGGCCGCCGCGCAGTTGCTTCAGAATACCGAAAAGTCAGCGGCAACTTATCCACACCATGGCCCTACGTTTGGCAGTCAGCTGCGCGACAAGGCCATGATTTTAGAGACTTTAATACTTCAGAATGACCGCCAGAATGCATTCCTGCTCACACAGGAAATGGCACAGGAAGTGAGCGAATCCTCCTGGCTCAGTACGCAGACTGCCGCCTGGAGCCTCTACAGTATGGCGAAGTTCTTCGGCTCCTGGACCGGAGACGGGGCCATGGAAGCCAGGGTCACCATAAACGGCAGGACCGGGACGCACAGCACAGAACTGCCCATGGTCAGGATTCCGGTAACAGTCGACAAACAGGGAACGGCCAGGGCCAACCTTCAGAACACCGGCAAGACACCGCTTTTTGCACGATTGGCCATCAGAGGTGTTCCCCGTGAAATAACGGCTGAATCATCCGACAGCAATCTGGAAATGACGGTAACCTTTACTGACCGGAATGGGAACCGGCTTGACCCGGCCAACCTTAAACAGGGTACCGACCTGACCATGAGTATAACCGTCAGGAATCCCGGAGCCCGGGGTATATACCGCCACCTTGCCCTTCCGGCGATCATCCCGTCGGGCTGGGAAATTCTGAACCGGCGACATACCGGGATTCCGGAAGATCAGTCCCCGCATTTCGACTATCAGGATATACGTGATGACCGGGTGAATACCTTTTTCAGTCTGAATGCAGGAGAGAGCAAGACCTTCAGGATCATGCTGAATGCCGCTTATGAAGGAAGGTTCCTGTTCCCGGGACTGACCTGCGGGGCCATGTACGACCCATCCGTCTATTCGGTCCGGCCGGGCATGTGGGTCACCGTTACCCGCTAAACTATGCAGCATAAGTATCAGAAATGGTTATTCGCCGGCAGAAAAAAGGAACTGCTCAGATGGTTCCCGGTCCTGGCCGTTGGAGTGGTTCTGGGATTTATACTCATGGCCGTACCGCGACCTTTGTTCGATACTCCCTGTTCCACTTTGCTGGAGACCGGAGAAGGCCATCTGTTAGGGGCACGGATCGCTCCCGACGGTCAGTGGCGATTTCCGGCGCCAGATTCAGTTCCATACAGGTTTGAAAAGGCGCTCCTGCAGTTTGAAGACCGCCATTTCTACCGGCACCCCGGGATCAATCCCGTCAGCCTTGCGAAGGCTTTAGTCCGCAATATCAGGGCAGGCAGGGTGGTTAGCGGGGGCAGTACGGTCACCATGCAGGTAGCCCGTATGGCCAGACAGGGAAAGCCACGGAACCTGGCCAGCAAGCTGACAGAAATGGCGTGGGCGCTCAACCTGGAAATGCGATTCAGCAAGAAAGAGATCCTGACCATGTATGCTGCCAATGCCCCTTTCGGCGGAAATGTTGTCGGACTGGAGGCAGCCGCCTGGCGATATTACCACAGGCCACCCCATATG
This sequence comes from Prolixibacteraceae bacterium, assembly GCA_030602265.1. GTDB lineage: Bacteria > Bacteroidota > Bacteroidia > Bacteroidales > Prolixibacteraceae > UBA1413. The sequence goes on from JAUWAB010000008.1 coordinate 60,382, forward strand.
CTCTCCTGGGGAGAGGCGGCTCTATTGGCCGTATTGCCCAATTCCCCGTCGCTTATTTTTCCGGGGAAAAATGACACGCTATTGATTAACAAGCGAAACAGGCTTTTAGACAAGCTCCTTGAGAACAAAACCATTGATGCGCTGACCTGTGAACTGGCAAAAAGTGAACCCGTGCCACAGCAGGTTTACAGGCTTCCCGACGAGGCATACCACCTGCTGGAATTCGCAGCCAGGAGGCAACAGGGAAAAAGGATCCGGACTACCCTGAACACATGGCTTCAGCAACAGGTAAACGAAGCTCTTCTTCGCCATACCAGGCAATTAGCAGGAAACAATATCCACAATGCAGCCGCAATGGTTGCGGAGGTCCGGACCGGCAAAGTACTGGCCTACACAGGAAATGTCCCTTCCTTTGAAAGCCCCGGAAGGGGTCACCACGTGGATATTATCCGCTCGCCACGTAGCAGCGGGAGTATCCTGAAACCCTTTCTGTATGCGGCCATGACAGACAGGGGGATGCTGGCCCCAAATCAATTAATCGCCGATATCCCTACCCGCTTCGGGGGGTTCAGTCCGATGAATTTCAGCCGGGATTACGATGGGGCTGTTCCTGCGTCGGAGGCATTAGCCCGCTCCCTTAACGTGCCGGCAGTGAAGATGCTGCAACAGTTTGGGGTAGATCCCTTTTTCCATTTTCTGGGAAAGGCAGGTATGACCACATTAAACCGTCCGGCCAGCCATTACGGGCTTTCACTGATCTTAGGCGGAGCGGAAACCACGCTTTGGGACTTGGGCGGTATGTATGCCAGCCTGGCCAGAATTGCAGTCAGCAATGAGGAAAAAGACGGCTTCTATCCGGTAAATCCATTTCAGCCGCTTATCTGGGAATATGGAGAAATCCTCAGGGAAGGAGAAGAAACCAGCCAGCCTTTTCTAAAGGCCGGTGCGGTATGGCTGACGATCAAGGCATTGCAGCAGGTAACCCGTCCCGACGAAGAGACCGGATGGGAAAATTTCGCCGGCACCCGCCACATTGCATGGAAAACCGGAACCAGTTTCGGTTTCCGCGACGGATGGGCGGTAGGATTTACCAAAGACCACGTGGTGGCGGTCTGGACCGGCAATGCTTATGGGGAAGGAAGGCCTGGACTGACGGGAACCGCAACGGCCGCCCCGCTAATGTTCACGATATTCGGAATGTTGCCGGCATCCGGAGATTTCAGCATGCCCGCCGACGAACTGGTTCCGGTGGCATTCTGCCGGCAGAGCGGATTCCTGCCATCCCCCTTTTGCGACGATAAAGATACGTTGTATGTTCCTGCGAATATCCAGACCGGGATATGTCCATACCACCAGCCGGTGCATCTCGACAGTCAGGGCAGGCTCAGGGTGACCAGCAACTGCTGGCCGGTAGCACAGATGATAACCCGGAACTGGTTTGTCCTGCCGCCGGTTCAGGAATACTTTTACCGGAGAAAACACCCTGAATATCGCAGCCTGCCGGCTTTTATGCCCGGTTGCGGCGAAGGATCCCTTCCCATGGAACTGATCTATCCCAGGGAAATGAACCGGATTTTCATTCCACGCCAATTAGACGGTTCTCCGGGGGAGGCGCTTTTTGAGATAGCACACCGAAATCCGGAAACCGAAATACACTGGTTTGTCGATGAAGAATTTGCAGGGACCACCACCCGGTACCACCAGATGAACCTGCGGCCCGGGCCGGGCTGGCATGTCCTTACCGCCACCGATCAGCACGGCAATCAGTTAAAAAAGCGGTTTCAGGTAGTGCAGACAGAGGATTAACGGCTGCCCCGTTCAAATATTCCATTAACTTTGCAAGGGAGAATTCAGTTCCCAAAAAAAAGAAGTTTTATATCAGCTATGACCATCGCAGAAAACCTGATCAGGATAAAAAACAGCCTGCCTGCAGGAGTAAAACTGGCAGCCGTTTCCAAAACCCATCCGGTGGAAGATATTATGGAAGCTTATGCAACCGGGCACCGATGTTTTGCAGAGAACAAAGCCCAGGAGTTGTCGGCCAAACAGCCACTGTTACCTTCCGATATTGAATGGCATTTTATAGGCCATATGCAAACCAACAAGGTAAAGTATATTGCCGGATTCGTTACCCTGATCCATTCCGTGGATTCACTGAAACTACTGCAGGTGATCGACAAGGAGGCGTTGAAAAATAACCGGGTAATTGCATGCCTGCTTCAGTTCCATATTGCCGAAGAGGAAACCAAATTCGGACTGTCACCGGATGAAGCCCTTGAAATGCTTCATTCCACAGCATTTGCCGGTTTAAAAAATATCCGCATTGCCGGCATTATGGGAATGGCCACTTTTACGGAAGACACCGGCCAGGTAAGGCGGGAATTCAGGCAACTAAAATCCATCTTCGACCGGCTGAAAAGGGAATATTTTGCTGAAGATCCCGGATTTTGTGAAATTTCCATGGGGATGTCGGACGATTACCGGGTTGCGGTAGAGGAAGGGTCTACGCTGGTCAGGGTGGGCAGCAGCATATTCGGTGCACGCAGCTATTGCTGATTCAGGATATAAAATAAGTCAGTCCTGTTCCGGGGAATCAACAGGTGCAGCAGATGTTGTAACTACCGGCTTGTAAGGGAATACATCCACTATGGTACTCACGGCGATGGCAGAAACCACATAAGGGACCACCAAAAAAGAAAGTGCCTCGTTGAGCTGTTTGAGAGCCTCTTCGATATCGTCGGCCTGAACCAGGTAGAAAGTACGCAATTTTTTCTCCTTCCCGGCTTCTTCATCAATGGTCACGAGATTGATGGTAGCTTTGTACCACCATTCACCGGCCTCGGCAGGAAAGACCTCGGCAATTTTGGACTTTTTCAGATCGGTAACGATAAATTCGCCCCTAACCATAGTCTGTAATTCGGCAATAATCCGGGCTTCGGCATCTGTAAAGGAAACTGCATCAAGCAGATAATTCTCTGAAACGTTCCTTTCACGTCCATTTTCGTCAATTTTCTGATATTTTACTTTGGCTTCAAACCAGGTCTGCATCATGATATTCTGTTTTAGCCCGCAAATTTAAGGGAATTTGTTCAGGAAAAACAAAAAAAGGCCTGCCTCAACAGGCAGGCCCTAAAGAATTAAATCAGACCAAAAACTTGTGTAATGGGAGTCTATTCATCCTAAAAAAAATGCAGTCAACTAATTATAGGCACTTTCGCCATGTTCGTATATATCGAGACCCTCTTCCTCCACACGGCGGGAGACGCGCAATCCGACTGTTGCCTTCAGGACTTTGAACAGGATAAAGCCGAGTCCCATAGCCCAGGCAGCCACTGAAACCACCCCAATCAGCTGGGAGAGCAGCAGGGCAGCGCCACCGCCATAGAAAAGTCCGCCTTCGGTTGCCAGCAGGCCGACCATCAGGGTTCCAAATGCCCCGTTGATTCCATGGACAGATATGGCACCTACCGGATCGTCGATTCTCAGGACATGGTCGAAGAAGGTTACGGAGAAAACCAGGAGGACGCCGGCAAGCAGGCCTATAACCACTGCCCCGGCGGGAGAAACGATGTCACAGCCTGCCGTAATGGCCACAAGACCGGCCAGGGCACCGTTCAATGCAAGGCTGAGTGCCGGCTTTCCGAAACGCAGCCAGCTGGTAACCAGGGCTGAGGTCGTTCCGGCAGCTGCGGCAAGGTTCGTCGTCACGAATATATGAGAAATCGCCGAAGCATTCTCTGAACCTGAGGCTGCCAGCTGTGAACCTGGGTTGAATCCGAACCAGCCCAGCCAAAGGATAAAAACACCTAATGCACCATAGGTCATGTTCTGCCCGGGAATAGCATTCACCTTCTTTCCGGAATATTTTCCGATTCGCGGTCCCAGGGCAATAGCCCCCATAAGGGCAACCCAGGCACCGACGGAGTGAACAACCGTTGATCCGGCGAAATCATGGAAAGGCACCTCCATCTGTGACAACCAGCCACCGCCCCAGACCCAATGGCCAGAAACCGGATAAATAAATGCCGTGATGGCGATGGAGTAAAAGAAATAAGCCTTAAACTCCGTCCTTTCCGCCATGGCACCCGAGACAATCGTGGCAGCTGTTGCTGCGAATACCGTCTGAAATATAAGAAAAGCAAGGGCCGGGACACCGCCTTCCCAGCCCTTGGTGAAGAACAGATCAGGCTTGCCAATAAATCCGGCGAAATCCGATCCAAACATTAGTCCGAAACCAATAAACCAGAATAAAAGGGAACCAAGCGAGAAATCTATGATATTCTTGGTCATAATGTTGACCGTGTTCTTCTGGCGGGTAAATCCGGCCTCCACAAGGGCAAAACCAGCCTGCATAAAAAATACCAGGGCAGAGGCAATTAAAACCCATAAAGTATCTATCGACATGGCCAGGTCCATAACCGAACCCGCCATACTATCCAATGTAATATTTTCTTCCATTTTCTATAAAACTAAAAATTTAACTACTATTCCTCTAATCCCTTGATATACAAAGACTCATCACCAATTTCACCTGTCCGGATACGGTAAGATTGTTCAATATTGCTGACGAAAATCTTACCATCCCCGATATCACCGGTTCGCGCTGATCCCATAATGGCATCGATGGTTTTCTGAACATTCTTGTCGCGGACAATAATCGACAAAATGGTACGCTCGATCGTACTGGTATCGTAGACAACCCCCCTGTAGAGGCGTCCTTCGCGGGTCTGGCCCACTCCTCTGACATCCCAGAATGAGAAGAACTCGATACCTGCATCATGAAGAGCATCTTTGACCTCCTCAAACTTGATCTTTCTGATAATTGCTTCGATTTTCTTCATTGTATATTATTTTAATTGATTGATCTATAGCGTAATGCCAAATACAATGTGGAACTGCTCCATTCTGGGGTTCAAAACAATGGTTGAGAAAACTGGCAGGACAAACGAATCGGTCAAACGGATTTCCCTGGTCCCTGTTAGTCCGATATTGCACACATTGAACTTACCTCCGGGATTATGCCATCCATCGCCAGCGCCTATGAACCAGTTAACAGGACCGGTGGTAATGCCTGCCTCCAGATAAATATCCCCTCCGGCAGATTCGGCCCCTTCATTCAGGATATAATTGGCAGAAAAACTGAACACCCCCTTTTCAAACCCACCGTTCAACTCCCAGGCATGGGCATTTGCCTCAAAAAAAGAAGTCCCGGGGAAGTAATACTTGGTTAAGCCCAGAGAGAGCCCGGACTTAAAACCATAGGAAGCATAGAGGTCGGCCTCGGAGAACTCGCCATCGGCAAATCCATAGGATCCCCAGGCACCGGCGGTGAATCCGCCAAGTGAATATTCCAATACAGGCTGAAATGCGGCACCATTTCCAAACTTTACTCCCCTCCAGATATAACTGCTGACCACATCAGCCCCTACGTTCAGGGTTCCGCCCTTTTCCCCGGCGATGGATATTACCGGGAGTAGTGCAAGTAACGACAGAATAACAAGATTTTTTTTCATAAAAGATGATTTTAAGTTAAAAACAACAGCACAAAATATTTAATTATCATATCATTTCTTTTTACCTATTTTTCGATATATACCCCAATATTTTTATTTGTTTAGACCAAAACTATGCTTATTCTTTTTTGCATACCCCATATTTTTTTGCATTATATCCATAAATTAACATTAATTTTATTTTATACCCCCATTTAAAAATATTTAAAAAAGCAACAATTACACTCAATTGCCTGGAGAACAGCATTATAATCTTTTTTCTATCATTAGCCAATTAAATTTGTCTTTTTTCTATTTTTTAATCATTTTATTGTCTTTTAGTATTCAACAGACAGACATTTATTGATCCGGATTTCCATACTATTTTTCATTTCAATTTTAAATACCCGGATAATTTTCATTAAATCCATCTCCGGGGCACTCATACTTCCTTTACCGAATGAGGTATGGAAAGACACTCTTTTTCTATCTTTGTAATCATTTTAAGATTATTCATATGAAGCTTTGGGAAAAAGGGGTATCCGTGGATGCCGCAATTGAGAAATTTACGGTTGGCAAGGACCGGGAGCTGGATGTATTACTGGCACCCTTCGACATATTGGGATCCATCGCACATGTTATCATGCTTGAATCCATCGGCCTGATCGGACGGGAAGAACTGCCGCTTCTTTTGACCGAGCTGAAAAGTCTCTATCAGGAATCCCTGAAACCCGGATTCATCATTGAACCGGGAGTTGAGGACATTCACTCCCAGGTGGAATTGATGTTAACGCGGAAACTGGGAGATCTGGGTAAAAAGATCCACAGTGGCCGATCGAGGAATGACCAGGTACTGCTCGACCTTAAACTATTTATTCGCTCAAGACTGGAAACAATTGTGGAGAAAACCAACATCCTCGCGGGTATCATGCTTGAAAAAAGCGAGAAACACAAGGATGTACTCATGCCGGGCTACACCCACCTTCAGATTGCCATGCCTTCCAGTTTCGGATTGTGGTTCGGAGCCTGGGCTGAAAGCCTTACCGACGACCTGATGATTTTGCAATCCGCATGGAAGCTCACCAACCAGAATCCCCTGGGTTCAGCAGCAGGCTATGGATCCTCCTTTCCGCTTAACCGCACCTTAACCACACGCCTGCTTGGTTTCGAACATCTTAATTATAATGTGATTTACGCCCAGATGGGAAGGGGAAAAACAGAGAGAGTCGTATCCTTCGCAATCTCCAACCTGGCCGCAACCCTCTCTAAATTAGCGTTCGATGTATGCTTGTATATGAGCCAGAACTTCAACTTTGTTTCTCTTCCCGACGAACTCACCACCGGATCGAGCATTATGCCACACAAAAAGAATCCTGATGTCTTTGAGCTGATCCGCGGACATTGCAACAAACTACAGGGACTTCCCATGCAAATTACCCTTATTGCCAATAACCTGCCCAGTGGTTATTTCCGCGATCTGCAGGTAATGAAAGAGCTGATACTCCCCGCATTTGAAGAATTGGAAGCATGTCTCGACATCGCCGCATACGCACTGGACAATATAAGGATTAACCACACCATCCTTGAAGACAGGAAATACGACTACCTGTTCAGTGTTGAAGAGGTCAACAAACTGACTTTAAAAGGCATGCCCTTCAGAGATGCCTACAAGGAAATTGGGCGACAGATTGCTGAAGGTGAATTCAGACCCGAAAAAAAAGTAGACCACACGCACGAGGGGAGTATAGGAAACCTTTGCCTCGGGGAAATTGCCGCAAAAAAAGAGGAGATCCTGCAAGGATTCAACTTTGCGGATGTAAATCACGCTATCACAAAACTACTTCATTAACAAATTCTTACATCAGTAATTCCGATTCAGTCCCCAATTCTTCCGATTCCCACTCCAATGATCTGCAAACCGCTGTCGATGAATATAATTTGTCACGTTTTGCCTGAATAATAATTCCAAACTAAATAGAGGGCAATTAAATCTGCTATACGTTAAGAAAGTGTTATTATCTCTTACAAAAAAGACTCAATAAAAAGTATTTTTCAAGACAGAGTCTATTTTTGATTTCAATTCGTAAGTAATTATTGCGAATTTCTTCCTTTTTTACATTTTTTATCATAATTTGTGACAAAAGGACAAATAAAAGGATTATTGGGACCAGAAAATATTATGAATATGATGTACGATAAATTACCGGAAGCACAGGGACTCTATAGTCCGGCCAATGAACATGAAAACTGCGGTATCGGCTTTGTTGCCCATATCAGGGGACAGGCCTCCCATGATATCATCCGTCGTGGTCTCGACGTTTTACTGAACATGGACCACCGGGGGGCCACCAGTGCGGATAATTCGACCGGAGACGGGGCAGGGTTGCTGATACAGATTCCTCATGGTTTCATTACACAGGCATTGAAAATTGATGTAGGTCCCAGGGGAAGTTATGGAACCGGACTGGTTTTTCTTCCCAAAGAGGAGAGCGAAGCGACCATCTGCCTGGAAGTACTTGAAAAATTTATCAGGGAAGAAGGACTCGAGCTGATTGCTGTGCGCGATGTTCCGGTCGACCATTCCGTTCCGGGAGAAATCGCAAAACTTGCCGAACCGGCTATCAAACAGGTTTTTGTAAAAGGATACCTTGAACAGGATGCCCTTGAAAGGAAACTGTTCGTTATCCGGAAGCTTACAGAACACACCATACGTGATTCCCAGCTGAGAGGCAAACACAGCTTTTACCAACCGAGCTTTTCCAGCAAAATACTGGTCTACAAGGGCATGTTCACTCCCAAACAGCTCCGTGATTATTATCAGGACCTCAGGGATGAACGGCTGACCAGCGCAATTGCCCTGGTTCACTCAAGGTTCAGCACCAATACCTTTCCGACATGGGACCTTGCCCAGCCATTCCGTATCATTGCCCACAACGGGGAGATCAACACCATCCGTGGGAACAGACTCTGGATGCAGGCCAGGGAAGCGCTGCTCAAATCCGATTTCTTCGGAGAAGACCTGCAAAAACTCCTCCCGATCATTGAACCGGGCAAATCTGATTCAGCCTCTTTCGACAATGTCCTGGAGTTCCTGCATCTTGCAGGCCGGTCGTTGCCTCATGCGCTGTGCATGATGATACCGGAGTCATTCAATGAGAAGAATCCTATACCCGACAGCCTGAAGGCCTTCTATGAATTCCAGAGTACCATTATGGAACCCTGGGATGGCCCGGCCAGCATGGTTTTTTCGGATGGCAGGTATATCGGTGGCACTCTTGACCGTAACGGTTTGCGGCCATCACGCTTTGTAATTACCAAAAACGACCTGATCGTTATGGGCTCTGAGGTAGGGGTTCAAACCTTCGCCCCGGAGGAAGTAAAGGAGAAGGGAAGGCTCAGGCCTGGCAAGCTGCTGTTGGTAGACACCCAGTTAGGCATCATTATTCCCGACAAGGAAGTGAAAGACCAGCTATCCAGACGAAACCCCTATGCTATGTGGCTGAAGGAGAACCGCATGCAGCTCGCTGACATTCAGGTTAAGCAGCGGGTGCCGTCTCATCTCGATGATTTCACCACCTTTGCCCGCACCTTTGGCTATTCCAAAGACGACATGTATGAAATAATACAGCCCATGGCTGAAGGGGCGGCCGAACCTACCAACTCTATGGGAAATGATACTCCACTCAGTGTATTCTCCGAAAAACCCAGGCTATTTTATGACTATTTCAGGCAGATCTTTGCTCAGGTTACCAACCCGCCAATTGACTCAATACGGGAAGGTCTCGTCATGTCGCTTACCAATTATATCGGGGGAGCCAATGCCAATGTATTGGAGGAAAGCCCGGAACATTGCCGCCTGATTAAATTCAGCAGTCCCATCATTGTTAATACGGACCTGGGGAAAATCAAGGATTTAAAGGATGAAATGTTCGTACACCGTACACTCCCGATGGTTTTTCCGGTAAAAGAGGGCGCCGAAGGATTCAGGAAATCTTTTGAGAAACTTCTAGAAGAAGCAGAGAAGGCAGTGGATGATAAAAACAATTATATCATCTTGTCGCACAGGACTGTTTCAGGTGATTACGCACCCATCCCCAGTCTGCTGGCTGTCGCAGCGGTCCACCATCACCTCATCCGACGCAAAAAGAGGATGCAGATCGGGATTATTGTAGAAACCGGAGATGCCCGGGAAGTAAACCATTTTGCCCTGCTATTGGGGTTCGGCGCCAGTGTGATCAATCCATTCGGAGCTTTCGCCGCTATCGATTACATGGTCAACGATGGCACCATTGGCATGGAATACAAGGAAGCACGGAAAAATTATATCAAATCGATTGATAAAGGACTCCTGAAGATTTTCTCAAAGATGGGGATCTCCACCCTGCGCAGTTATCACGGATCGCAGATATTTGAGGCGGTTGGCATCAGTAATGAACTGATAGAAAAATACTTCACCGGAACAGCCTCCCGCATGAGCGGAATAGGTCTGGAAGAAATCCACCGTGAAGTGATGATGTTCCACCATGAGGCTTACCAACCTTCTGTTACCGACGAACCCTTCAGATTTGAGACTACCGGCAACAATGCCTGGCGGAAATATGGCGAACACCATGCGTGGAACCCTGAAACGATCGGATTGCTGCAGTGGTCGACACGCAACAATGACTATGACAAATACAAAGAATTCAGCCAGTTGGTAGACCTTGAAAATGCAAAACCCACCTTTATAAGGGGATGCTTCAATCTGAAGAGAAACCCGATCCCGATTGAAGAGGTTGAGCCGGCAGAGAATATCATGAAACGCTTTGTCACCGGGGCCATGTCGTATGGCTCAATCAGCAAGGAAGCCCATGAAGCCCTGGCGATTGCCATGAATACCATCGGCGGACGAAGCAACACGGGGGAAGGCGGTGAAGACCCGGCGCGGTTCGGGACCGACAAGCAGAGTTCCATCAAACAGATAGCATCGGGCAGGTTTGGGGTGACCAACAACTACCTGACGCATGCTACCGAATTACAAATAAAAATCGCCCAGGGGGCAAAACCCGGCGAAGGTGGTCAGCTGCCCGGATACAAAGTGAATGAGATCATCGCCAAAACGAGAAACTCAACACCCGGAATTACGCTAATCTCTCCCCCGCCCCACCACGACATCTATTCGATCGAAGACCTGGCCCAGCTGATTTATGACCTGAAATGCACCAATCCAAGAGCCAGGGTTTCCGTAAAACTGGTGGCTGAAGATGGTGTGGGCACCATTGCCGCTGGTGTTGCAAAAGCGTATGCCGACCTGATCACGATTTCCGGCGGTGAAGGCGGGACAGGTGCCAGCCCGCTGAGTTCCATTAAACATGCCGGCCTTCCTGCTGAATTCGGCATTGCCGAAACCCAGCAGACCCTGGTTATGAACAACCTGAGAGGCAGGGTGAAACTGCAGGTCGACGGGCAGCTCAAAAATGGCCGTGATGTGGTGATTATGGGATGCCTTGGCGGAGAGGAGTTTGGTTTTGCCACTTCGGCGCTGATTGTCCTGGGCTGCGTAATGATGAGAAAATGTCACCTGAATACCTGCCCGGCCGGCGTGGCCACCCAAAATCCCGAACTCCGGAAAAGGTTTATCGGCCGGTCGGAATATGTAATTAACTATTTCCGGTTCGTTGCACAGGAAATCAGGGAATATTTAGCCGAAACGGGATTCAGAAAATTTGATGATATCGTTGGCCGAACCGATCTTTTGGAAGTAAATCCGGAAGTCACCAACTGGAAAATGAAGAACCTCGATTTCTCCAAAATACTGCACAGGCCCGCAGAGGCCCAGGAACATGATATCCGCTGCACTGTGAACGGGCTCAAAACCATTGAGGAGCACCTCGACATGCTGTTGATCAGGGAGTCATCGAAAGCCATCAAGGCACAGGAAAAAGTGTGGATCTCACATAAGATCAATAATGTAGACCGCACCATCGGCGCCATGCTGTCGGGAGAAATTTCACTTCGCTACGGGGAAGCCGGACTGCCTGCCGACACCATCCATTGTACCTTCCGGGGGACGGCAGGGCAAAGCTTCGGGGCCTTCCTGGCCAAAGGGGTCTCTTTCAGGCTTGAGGGAGATGCCAATGATTATTTCGGGAAAGGTTTGTCGGGCGGCAAGATTGTGGTGGTACCCCCTCAGGGAAGTACCTTCAGGCCGGAAGAGAATATCATCATCGGAAATACCTCTCTGTACGGAGCGACCAGTGGCGAGGCCTATATACGTGGTATGGCCGGTGAGCGGTTCTGCGTTAGGAACTCGGGAGCCAAAGCCGTTGTTGAAGGAACAGGAGACCATTGCTGTGAGTACATGACAGGCGGAAGGGCAGTTATACTCGGCAAAACGGGAAGGAACTTCGCAGCCGGTATGAGCGGGGGAATAGCCTACGTTCTGGATACCGACGGGAATTTTGATTATTACTGTAACAAGGGATTGGTGGAATTATCGCCGGTGGAAGACCGGGCCGACATCCAGGAACTTCAGGAGATGATCAACAATCATCTGACCTATACGCACAGTGATCTGGCCGCAGAGATCCTTACCAACTGGGAAGAGTACCTGCCCCGGTTTGTCAAGGTAATTCCGTTCGAATACAAAAAAGTCCTTGAAATGCAGAAGATCAGGGAACTCGAACGCAAACTCCAGATGGCGGAGGAAGATCCCACCCGGCATGAATAATCCGGATAATCCATCCGTATATAACCATCCGTTATAGAAATCATAAATAATCAATTATAAATAATCAATTATAATTCACATGGGAGATCCAAAAGGTTTTATCACAATAGCCCGCAAGGAAGGGGGATACCGGCCGGTCAAGGAGCGCATTTTTGACTTTGGTGAGGTAGAACAGACCCTTAATCAGGAAGATCGCAGGCTTCAGGCAGCACGGTGCATGGATTGCGGGGTCCCGTTCTGCCACTGGGGCTGTCCGGTGGGCAGCAAAATCCCCGAATGGCAGGACTCACTATACAAAGGAAAATATGACGAAGCATACCGGATATTACATTCCACCAACAGTTTTCCGGAGATTACCGGAAGGGTATGCCCGGCCCCCTGTGAAAAGTCGTGCGTCCTGAATATCCACGAAGAGCCGGTTACCATTCGCGAAAACGAGGCAGCTACCGTAGAAACCGCCTTTGAAATGGGGCTGATTACGGCAAATCCTCCAAAAATCAGGACCGGAAAGAAGGTAGCGGTTATCGGTTCCGGCCCTGCAGGGCTGTCGGCTGCCGATTTACTGAATAAAGCCGGCCATACCGTCACCGTCTTCGAGAAAAACGACGCCATAGGAGGATTACTCCGCTATGGAATCCCAGATTTCAAATTAGCCAAGAATGTGATCGACAGGAGACTGGCCCTGTTTGTGGATGAAGGTATTATATTCAGGACCAATACCTGCGTAGGGAAAGACATCAGCAAGGAACAGTTGCTGGAGGAATTTGATGCTGTCATTCTGGCAGTTGGAGCCGAACAACCCCGCGACCTTCCCGTGGAAGGCAGGGACCTGAAAGGAGTCTATTTTGCCATGGAATTTCTCACCCAGCAGAATAAGCTGGTTGCAGGCCAGGACATCCCTGAGGAAGAACGGATTCAGGCAAAGGGGAAAAAGGTTTTGGTAATCGGCGGTGGGGATACGGGTTCTGACTGCGTCGGGACCTCCATCAGGCAAAAGGCAGCTAATGTGCTGCAAATCGAGATTCTCCCCAAACCGCCGGAAAAAAGGGAGAATGGCAATCCATGGCCATACTGGCCCAATACTCTGCGGACTTCCAGTTCTCACCTCGAAGGTTGCGAACGCCGTTGGAGCCTTTCGACCAAACGACTGACCGGCGAAAACGGAGAAGTAAGGCAGGCCGAAATCGTGCAGGTCGAATGGAGCAAAGACCAGAATGGCCGCTGGCAGATGAATGAAGTTCCCGGAACTACCGAAATCATTGACGTGGACCTGGTACTGCTCTCCATGGGATTTACACAACCGGTACATGCAGGGCTGCTGGAAACATTAGGTGTGGAACTCGATCAGCGTGGCAATGTTAAGGTGAATAAATTCAAACAGACTTCAGTCTCTAAAATCTTCGCGGCAGGAGATGCCGAGAAAGGAGCCAGTCTGGTGGTGCATGCCATTGAAGCCGGGAAGCAGGCAGCTGCGGGGGTGGATGCCTTTCTTAACGGGATGTCGGTTTAGAGATAAAGGGGATGATCTTCCGGCCGTTTTTGTTTCCACCGTTTATGTGACCAGAGATAATATTCCGGGGCTTCCCGGATATATTTCTCCATGGCGCGGACGTAAGTCAGCATAATATCCTCGTGGCTCATTTCCGCCGGGGACATCATAAGCGGAACATAGTGCATCCGGTAGTGACCGCGCTTTAACTTTTCCGGGACCACCAGGAAAACCGGAAGATTGGTCCGGCGGGCAATTTTTTCGGGACCGGAGTTAAAACATGCTTCCTGGTTCAGAAAAGTTGTCCAGAATTTCGTAATTACCGGTGGCCGTTGATCACCTACAAGCCCTAAAAAGACGGGGTGCTCCTGTTGATGGAAGTTCATAAGGGCACGGGCTGATTTGTGAACCGCAATGGTATCGGCTCCCCACCTTTCGCGCATTTCCGTCAGAAATTTCTCCAGCCGGTCGTTGTTCCGGACAGGGTTGTAAACCACCAGACATTTATGCTTCAGGTATTTCTGCATGTAGGCAGACCACTCCCAGTTATTGAAGTGCATCCCCAGGGCAATAATACTTATGCCCTGGTCTCCCAAACGGTTAACCTCTTCAATACCTGAAAGTTCCATCCGCTTTTCAAAATCATGTGCAGTCATGCTCCACGCCTTGGCCGTTTCCAGGGTAATGTCGCAGAAATGCACATAAAACTTCCTGACAATCTGCTTAATTTCCGCCTCGCTTTTATCCGGGAAAGCGTTCCGAAGGTTATTCAGGATCACCGTCTTACGGTATTTAACCACATATTGAAGGACAAGCGACATAAAATCGGACAAACCGTACATTACCGGAAAAGGCAGACGGGAAACACCCTTCAAAACACTGACTACCAGCTGGTTTAATATGTCTTTTATATGAGGATTCATAGTTCAGCAGAATAATACAATGTGCAAAGGTAACAAATTATTCAGGAGGCATCCTGCCGGTCCCGGGTTCTAAGCGGGATATCAGAAGGCCGCAGGTGCTTCCATCTTTTGTGCGACCAGATGTAATAAGCCGGAGAATCCTGAATAAATTGTTCAGTTCTGGCCACATACGCGAGAATAATTTCCTCCTCTGACATCTTCTGCGGTTCTTCTGTAAGCAACTCGAACCAGGTTTCATAGTACCCCCTTTTATTCTTTCTTATCAACTGAAAAAGAATAGGATGGTTAAACCGCTGCGCAATACGGGCAGGCCCTTCAAAGAACTGTGTCTCCTGATTGAGAAAAATGGTCCAGAAGGAGTTAAACCACGGAGGAGCCTGATCTGCGGCCAGCCAGGTCATTACCGGTTCACCTGACTTATCGGCCTCAATAACCTTCCTGAGGGCAATACTCATGGGAACCGTTTCGCCGCCGAAACGACCGCGCAATCCGTTCAGGTAATCATCCAGCATTTCGTTGTGGAGCGGCTTATATACGAAAAACTGGCGGTGTCTGATGGCTAATGGCATATGAAGCAGCCATTCCCAGTTTGCATAATGCATGGCCATGATCACCACGCTGGTTCCCTTATCCAGATACCGGTTAACCATTTCGGGATTCCGGATAAGCATCCGCTTCTGCATTTCTTCAGCATCCATCCCTCCCGTTTTCAGGCTTTCCAGCATCACATCGCACAGGTGCCGGAAGTAATGCTTTTCAATTTTTTTTAACTCCCCGGATGTTTTCTCCGGAAAAGATCTCATCAGATTAGATCTCACCACACTCCGGCGATACCCGAATACCCGGTAGACCCAGAAAAACAAAAAATCAGAGAGGATATATAATACCCTGAAACCCATCCTTGAAAAGAGCTTAATGATGGTAATCAGGGCCAGATTCATGTATTTGTTCAGCATACCTGTTGTTTACAGCAAAACTAATTCAATTAGACAATAATGGAAACAAATTATTACTTTTGACCATCGGCCGGTGAAAAATCCGGATCAGCAGATAAAAGCCTTACGAATTTTTAAAATTATCAACTCCATGAAAAAGATCATAACTGTAATCCTGGCCACCCTTACCATGCAGGCCATTTCTCAGAATTTCTACATTGCACACAGGGGAGCATCCTGGGATGCACCGGAAAACACCGTTGCCTCGGCAAACCTGGCATGGGAACAAGGTGCGGATGCCGTGGAAATTGATGTTTACCTGGCGTCTGACAACCGGATTGTTGTCATTCACGACAAAGATACCAAGCGGGTGAGTGGCGGGAAGAATATGGTCATTAAAAATACTCCGTCCCTGGTTCTGCGGGAACTGGAAGTCGGTTCATGGAAAGATGCCCGCTTCAAAGGAGAAAAGATCCCATTCCTTGAAGAAATTCTGGCCACCGTTCCGGAAGGGAAAACCCTGGTTATCGAAGTAAAATGCGGGAGTGAGATCGTACCGCACATGGAGCGGATCATCAATAAACACCCGAAAAAAGCACAGGTAATGTTCATCGCATTCGGCTGGGAAGTGATTACCGACCTAAAAAAAGCCTTTCCGGCCAATAAGGCATTCTGGCTTTCTTCTTCACGTCAGGAGGTTAAAAAACGAATGGAAGAGATTATTCCGGCCGGTCTCGACGGGATTAACCTGAATTATTCCATCATCGATGAGGAGCTGGTCGCAGAAGCCAAAGCCCTCGGTTTTCCGGTATTGGCGTGGACCGTCAACGACCCGGCCGAGGCCCGGCGACTCCATTCCCTGGGAGTTACCCATATCACTACCGACCGTCCTCAGTGGCTGAAAGAACAGGCTGAGTAAGCGTTATGTTCAGTGAAATCCCACTGATCGTCAGATTTCCAGTCTGGCTGCGATCTCCTGTGCATCGACCACCGCAATGGCGGTCATATTGACAATCTCGCGGACCGAACTTTCCATCTGCAGGACATGCACCGGTTTTTTCATTCCAAGCAGGATTGGACCGATGGCTTCTGCAGCACCAAGGCTTTGGAGGGTCTTATACAGGATATTCCCCGAAGTGAGGTCAGGGAAAATGATGGTGTTGACCTCATGGTCCTGAAGAACTGTAAAGGGATATTTACGCTTTCTCAGTTCACCGTCAAAAATATAATTCGCCTGCATCTCGCCATCTACCAACAATTCAGGATGATCCCGGTGAAGGATTTCAATGGCATCGCGCACATGCTGATGATTGCCAGGCCCGTTATAAGACCCGAAATTTCCAAAGGAGACAAAGGCCATGACCGGTTCGAAGCCAAACCTTTTGACCTCACTGGCCGTCAGGAGGGCTATCTCCACCAGGGTTTGGGCTGCCGGTTGCACATTAACGGTAGTATCTGCCAAAAAAAGAGGCCCCTTTCTTGTGATCATCACATACATACCGGCAATACGGTTGTACTTGTGATCGACCCCTACACAATGAAGGGCAGGCCGGATGGTATCCGAATAATTTCGTGAAAATCCTGAAATAAAGGCATCGGCCATACCCGTTTCCACCATCATGGATCCAAAATAGTCGCGGTTCATCATCAGGTCGCGGGCATCTTCCAGAGTGATTCCCTTGCGTTTTCTTTTGCCGTATAAAAGCCGGGCAAATTTTTCACGCAAAGGCTCCATTTCAGCAGAAAAAGGATCAATAATTTCAGGATCAGCAATATGAATCTGGTTTTCTTCAATAATCTGATAAATCGTCTGGCGGTTGCCGATCAGTACGGGATGTGCAATTCGCTCACTGATAACGGTTTCTGCAGCTTTCAGCACCTTGAAGTTATTGGCTTCTGCAAACACCACCCGCTTCGGGTTCTGCCGGGCCTGGGTCCTCAGGTACATAATCAGCTTGTTATCAAGACCTAGCCGCTTCTGAAGGTTACGAATATACTCCTCCCAGTCGGTAATAGGTTTCCGGGCCACTCCGGTCTCCATAGCCGCCCTGGCCACCGCAGGGGCAACCGTGGTAATCAACCTTGGATCAAGCGGTTTGGGGATCAGATATTCCCTGCCAAAGGAGATATTCTTCATATTATATGCCTGACTCACAATATCGGGAACATCCTCATGTGCCAGTCTGGCGAGGGCATAAACTGCCGCAATCTTCATTTCCTCGTTAATGGCCGAAGCCCGGACATCGAGTGCTCCCCTGAAAATAAAAGGAAATCCCAAAACATTGTTCACCTGGTTGGGGAAATCGCTCCTGCCGGTAGCCATTACCAGGTCGGGACGCGAAGCCACTGCCACGTCGTAGGCAATTTCCGGATCAGGATTGGCCATGGCAAAGACCACAGGATCCGCGGCCATGGTTCTGATCATATCCGGGGTAAGTACATCGGCCACCGACAGTCCCAGGAACATATCCGCACCGACCATGGCTTCCTCCAGGGTGTTTATTTTCCGGGACGTCACAAACTGCTGCTTGATCCGGTTCAAATCAGTCCTGGATTCATTAAGTACCCCCTTGCTGTCTAACATAACCACATTTTCAGGGCGTGCACCCAATGAAAAATAGAGCCGTACACAGGAAACCGCTGAAGCTCCTGCACCATTGACCACAATGCGGATGTCTTCAATCCTTTTGTTAACCAGTTCCAGAGCATTCAGCAAAGCCGCACCCGAAATAATGGCAGTACCATGCTGGTCATCATGAAAGACCGGAATATTCAGTTCCTCCTTCAGACGGTCCTCAATCTCGAAACACTCAGGTGCCTTGATATCTTCCAGATTGATTCCGCCAAAGGTTGGTGCAATGGCCTTTACGACCTGGATGAGTTTTTCAGGATCCTTTTCATTCACTTCAATATCAAATACATCGATATCAGCAAAGGTTTTGAAAAGAATCCCCTTGCCCTCCATGACCGGTTTCCCGGCCTCAGGCCCGATATCGCCCAGTCCTAATACCGCAGTGCCGTTGGAAACGACAGCAACCAGGTTCCCCTTTGCCGTATAGCGGTACACATCATCATAATTCTCCTTGATGCACAGACATGGCTGGGCCACGCCGGGAGTATAGGCCAGAGAAAGGTCATACTGTGAGCTGTTGGGTTTTGTGGGAATAACCTCAATTTTTCCGGGACGCCCCATGGAATGGTAATCCAGTGCCTCCTGCTTACTGATTTTTACCATAGCGGATGTGTTTTTGAATTTTACCTGAAGTTAGGGCTTTTCCACCAGATTTAAGTATATCTTACAGGAAATTTTCAAAACATATCAGCTGATAAAGTCAGTCAGGACAATCTCAACCGGTGGATTACACAAAACCTTCCGGAGAAATTGAGATCCCTGCGAGGGATAGCCATAGCGTTTTTATGACAACTTTCTGTTTCGCTGCTCCCAGATGGTTAATTATGCCGATTTTTCCTGGGTGGCCGTCACCATTACCACATCAGATACCGGAATCTCAAGCAAAAAAGCGTTACAAATTTGCTCCAGACGGAGTATGATCGTTGATTTTTTATTAATCCTAACCATTTCGGCTTTCAGTCCGATAAACGGACCGGCGATAATTTCGACTTCCTGACCGGGCTCCGGCATTGAACTGGCCAGCTTGAATTCAATTTCGTTCTGGTTAAGCAGGCGTTTGAGAAATTCGATATGGTCATCTCTCACAATGGCTGGTTTGCCGTTGAACCTGACAACGGAGAAGACATGTTTTACCTTCAAAACATCCAATATGTTGGATTCAGCAACGTGAACAAAACAGTATCCGGGAATCAACGGCAGATCAATCCACTTTTTACGGTCACTCCATCTTCTGAGTGTGGTGTGAAGAGGGAGGTAATGATCAACTCCGGCTTTCTCAAGTTCAGAAGCTACTTTTTTCTCGGCTCTTGGTCTGACATATATTGCATACCAGCTTTTCATACAATGCTGTTACTTTGAGGCGCAAACTTAGGAAAAAAAGTAATACCCTATTCAGTTTTTAAGTACCTTGCCCTTTTTGTAAACTGATGCGCCACATGTTAAAACACCTTGCCTTTTGGCTGACCTTATTAACATTAACCTGCTGTATATCAACACAGGAATTAGCCAGGCCTGATATAGATCTGTTAGCCGGACAGATTGGCATCATCAATGAAACCGGAGAAAAACAGACATTTTTTATCGGAGACGAACCTGGTCGGCTGTATGAGGTTGAGGTATTACCTGGTGAAAGCTGGATTTCTCCGGTTTTTACCGGCAGGCCTCATTTCAGGCTTGAACACGGGGAAACATCCGAAGAGTACATGCTTAATCCGGGGTTACTATATCATCTTTATCCAGATTTAAAAAAGAAGCGGCCTGATATCCGGATGTACAGAAGGCGATAAAAAAAGGCTGTTCCACTTGAGCGAAACAGCCTCATTATCAGACTTGTCAATATTTACTTTACTTCTTCGAAATCGACATCGGTGACTTCGCCGTCCTGTTTGGACTGCCCACTTTGCTGGCCGCCCTGCTGGCTTCCGGTAAAGCCTGCACCCGGATCCTGGTTTGGTGCTCCCTGTGCTCCTGCGGCATTGTACATCTCCTGTGAGGCAGCCTGGAATACGGTATTCAGTTCATTCATGGCAGCGTCGATAGCGGCGAGGTCCTGATTTTTGTGAGCCTCCTTAAGCTTACCGAGAGCCGTTTCAATGGGTTGCTTTTTATCCGCCGGGATCTTGTCGCCGAATTCTTTCAGCTGTTTCTCGGTCTGGAAGATCAGGCTGTCGGCCTGGTTGATCTTGTCGGCCTTTTCCTTGACCAGACGGTCTGCTTCGGCATTGGCAGCAGCTTCTTCCTTCATCCTCCGGATTTCGTCGTCATTCAGTCCGGAAGATGCTTCAATCCGGATAGACTGTGTCTTGCCGGTGGCTTTATCTTTGGCAGAAACGTGCAGTATACCATTGGCGTCGATATCGAAGGTAACCTCAATCTGCGGAATTCCGCGTGGTGCCGGTGGTATGCCATCGAGATGAAACCTTCCGATGGTTTTATTTCCTGATGCGATCGGACGTTCACCCTGTAGTACATGAATCTCCACGGATGGCTGGTTATCCGAAGCCGTAGTGAAGGTTTCCGATTTTTTGGTCGGAATGGTGGTATTGGATTCGATCAGACGGGTCATCACTCCTCCCATGGTTTCGATACCCAACGACAGCGGGGTTACGTCGAGGAGCAGTACATCCTTGACTTCTCCGGTCAGAACACCACCCTGAATGGCGGCTCCCACAGCAACAACCTCATCAGGGTTAACACCCTTGGAGGGTTTTTTGCCGAAGAATTCTTCCACTTTCTGCTGGATGGCAGGTATACGGGTTGACCCGCCCACCAGGATCACCTCATCGATGTCGGCGGAGGTCATCCCTGCATTTTTGAGCGCCTTGCGGCAGGGTTCTATGGTAGCGTTAATAAGCTTATCAGCTAACTGTTCAAATTTGGCACGGGTAAGGGTTTTAACCAAGTGCTTTGGTATTCCGTTAACCGGCATGATATAAGGCAGGTTGATCTCCGTCTGACTGGAGCTGGAGAGTTCTATTTTGGCCTTTTCGGCAGCTTCTTTCAGGCGCTGCAGGGCCATAGGATCCTTGCGGAGGTCGAGCCCCTCTTCAGACTGAAATTCAGCAGCCAGCCAGTCAATGATAACCTGGTCGAAGTCGTCGCCGCCAAGGTGGGTATCGCCATCGGTTGATTTAACTTCGAATACGCCGTCGCCCAACTCAAGGATGGAAATATCAAAAGTACCGCCTCCAAGGTCGAAAACCGCAATCTTCATATCCTTGTGCATTTTATCGAGGCCATAGGCCAGCGATGCGGCAGTCGGCTCGTTAATGATCCTGCGTACTTTCAGACCGGCAATCTCACCGGCTTCTTTGGTCGCCTGGCGCTGCGAGTCATTGAAATAAGCCGGAACGGTAATCACCGCTTCTGTAACTTCCTGACCGAGATAATCTTCGGCAGTTTTTTTCATTTTCTGGAGGACCATGGCAGAAATCTCCTGCGGGGAGTATTTCCGGTCGTCTATCTGAACGCGGGGCGTGTTATTGTCGCCGCGGACCACATCATAAGTTACCCTTTGGATTTCTTTGGTGCAATGGTCATAGGATTCACCCATCAGACGCTTGATTGAATACACCGTTTTCTTTGGATTGGTGATGGACTGCCGCTTTGCCGGGTCGCCGATCTTGCGCTCTCCGTTTTCAACAAACGCAACGATGGAAGGTGTAGTCCTCTTTCCTTCGCTGTTGGGAATAACGACAGGTTCATTCCCTTCCATGACAGCAACACACGAGTTGGTGGTGCCCAAGTCTATTCCGATTATTTTTCCCATTATTTTATATTTTTAGAGATTATCAAAATTTAAACACATACAGGGTTTACCAATGATTATGCCACCAGGAATCCTGGGGCTTAACTGGCAAATTTGACACGGAAATTACCAAAGGCGAAGGCAGGTTTGACACAACAGGTGACAAAATGACTGACAATTAGCCCGAAACAACACAATATCAGCTTCTGTAGCCAATAATCTTAATATTCTCCCGTGAATCACTATTTTTGTCGTTCATTTGAACTTGCAATTATGTCAGTACACCATGAAATCAAAAAAATAACCACCCACCGTTTGTCAGAGATGAAGCAAAAAGGAGAAAAGATCTCCATGCTGACTGCATATGATTTCAGTCTGGCCAGGTTGGTTGACCAGGCCGGGACAGACATAATCCTGGTGGGTGATTCTGCCTCTAATGTCATGGCTGGAAATGAAACCACGCTGCCGATTACCCTTGATCAGATGATTTATCACGGAGCATCTGTGGTCAAGGCTGTTAATAGGGCCCTGGTCGTTGTTGACCTGCCATTCGGAACATACCAGGGCAATTCGCGGGCGGCACTGAACTCAGCCATCCGGATAATGAAGGAAACGGCTGCCGATGCGGTTAAACTGGAAGGTGGCGCCGAAGTAATCAAATCGGTTAAAAGAATACTCACAGCCGGGATTCCGGTTATGGGTCACCTCGGACTGATGCCCCAGAGTATTAATAAATACGGAACCTATACGGTAAGGGCAAAAGAAAAGGAAGAAGCCGACAAGCTTATCGAAGATGCAAAACTTTTGCAGGATGCGGGTTGCTTTGCACTGGTATTGGAGAAAATCCCTGCAGCCCTTGGGGCAGAAGTATCCGGGATGCTGCAGATCCCTGTAATCGGTATCGGGGCCGGCAACGGAGTCGACGGCCAGGTACTGGTCTTGCATGACATGCTGGGTATTACCCAGCAGTTCTCTCCAAGGTTTCTGCGCAGGTATGCCAATTTGGCCGACATGGTAAACAACGCGGTTGCCCATTATATCACCGACGTTAAATCAGGTGATTTTCCAGGTAAGAATGAACAATATTAACAGGCATTAATTGCATAACAGATATCTGTTATGCAGTACACGATATCAAAAGAATAAATCTGAAAAATAACTACTGCTGTAGACTCAGAAAATGGAAATCATATACGAGGACAATCACATCATTGCTGTTAACAAAGCCTGCGGGGAGATCGTCATGATCGACCAGACGGGTGATGCGCCGCTTACGGATATGGTGAAGCAATACATCAAGGAGAAATATCAGAAACCCGGGAATGTTTTTTTGGGATTACCCCATCGTATCGACCGTCCGACAAGCGGGATAGTCCTGATGGGCCGGACCAGCAAAGTGCTTACAAGGCTCAATAAGATGTTTCAGAAGAAAGATGAGATAAAAAAAATATACTGGGCAGTGGTTGATGGCCAGCCTGATCCCCCTGAAGGGAAACTGGAACATTTTGTGGTCAGGAGCAAGCAAATCAACAAGTCATATGCGTACGACCGGGAATTGGAAGGAGGCAAACATGCCGTATTGACGTATCGCACGATTGCGAAGTCGGACCGATACTACCTTCTTGAAATTGAACTGCTTACAGGCCGTCATCACCAGATCAGGGCGCAACTCAGCCGGATTGGGATCCATATAAAAGGAGACCTGAAATACGGATATCCACGGTCGAATCCCGACGGCGGGATCCACCTGCATGCCCGGCGGGTTGAATTCCTGCACCCTGTAAAGAGGGAACCGGTAGTTATTACCGCCCCGCCTCCAAATGAACCTTTGTGGAATGTATTTATGAAAATCGTGGGCGAATAATATCGCCATCCGGGATTATAATGAGCCGATCAGCCTTTCCCGAGTGAGCTCCTTTTAAAGTTCAGTGGAAGCAATCCATCTACCCCATCGAGTACATATAGGGCATTTTTACCGTCAAGGATTATGGTAACCGATTGATTATAACGGGTCTCCACCTCAAGAAGGGCCTGCCTGCACCCGCCGCACGGTTTCACGGGATCCTCAACAAAACCTTTATCATTTTGGGCGGTAACGGCAATAACTTCCACCGGATCATCCGGATAATTCGCATTGGCATAAAAAAGAGCCGTCCGCTCCGCACATAATCCAACGGGATAAGCCGCGTTCTCCTGGTTGTTTCCGGTAATAACCCTTCCGCTTCCCAATCTTACGGCTGCACCAACCCTGAATCCGGAATAGGGTGCCCATGCATTACCCGAGGACTCTCTGGCCCTGATAACCAAAGACTTCCAATCGTCCGGTAATTCATCCAACTCATTGTACTCCCGGTATGCAATTTTAATTTCGTTCCATTTCATATTGCGAAATTTGCTTAAAAATACAATTTTTCGCACAGGAAAATTATATTTACCAGAAAATTTAGAATAAGCATCAGGTATGACAAACAAAACAGCCGCATTACTGCTTGTTTTTTTAACTGCAGTTAATCTGACCAATGCCCAGAAAATGACCCGGTCAGAATATATCCAGAAATACCAATTGCTCGCTATCAGTGAAATGAACCGCAGCGGGATCCCTGCCAGTATTAAAATGGCACAGGCCTGTCTTGAATCGGCAGATGGCAACAGTGAACTGGCCCGGAAATCAAACAATCATTTCGGGATTAAGTGTAAATCCAACTGGAACGGTGCAACTGCCTACCATGATGATGACGAGAAGAATGAGTGTTTCAGGAAGTATCACAGCGTCGAGGATTCCTATGTTGACCACACCAATTTCCTGATGAGCGGACAGCGCTACGCTTTCCTGTTTCAGCTGGCTCCCACCGACTATGTGGGCTGGGCCAACGGATTAAAAAAAGCCGGCTATGCGACCAATCCCAGCTATGCAAAACTCCTGATCGACATTATAGAACTGAACCAGCTCTGGCGACTGGACCATAAAATGACTGCCACCGAAATGGCCCAGTTTGAACAACGCAGGCTTGGCAGCGCATTCAATAATAAACTGCTGGTCAACCCATACAGCAGCCGGAAGATTTCCCTGCACAACGGACTAAAATCGGCCATAGCACGACAAGGGGATAACTTCGAGGTTTTAGGACAGGAATTCGGCAAGAAACCCTGGGAACTGATGCGGTACAACGATTATCCGGTCGGATATGAACCCAGGCCTAATGAGATCATTTACCTGCAAAATAAGAGAAACCAGGCTCAGGGTATGTACCAGTACCATATAGTGGACGCCGGAGAGACCATGCATTATATTTCACAGCTATACGGAATTAAGATCAAGGCGCTATACCGGATCAACAATATGAGCCCGGATGAGCCGATCACCATCGGGCAGGTATTAAAATTAAAGCGAAAGATAAAATATGGACTGAAATTCGCCCAGATTTTGTAATCCACGTAAAAATTCAGGTGTTTTCATCCGTTTTTTGCCTGATAGCTGCAGGTCGGTAATACTGAGCCAACCAAGGCCGCAGGCTACCTTTATAAAGCTTTTGCCATCACTCAGCAAGGTACCCGGAGTGGCTTGCGGGCCATCCGTTAATTCAGCAAAGAAAATCTTCAGCTCAGTTTCCCTGCCGTCAGGATTATGAACCAGGGTAGTCCAGGCACCGGGATATGGCGATAATCCGCGGATCAGGTTTCGCACCCTGGAGGCATCGGCAGTCCAGTCGATCTTCATGGTTTCCCGGAACAGTTTGGGCGCATGCCTGACCTCCGCACCTGCCTTTACCAGTTCATCCTGAGGGATAGGGTTTACCGAACCGGCAGCAAGCGCATCCACGGTTCTGGTGACCAGCTGTGCCCCGGTTACCATAAGGCGGTCGTGCAGGTCGCCAACCGTTTCATGATCGCCAATGGAAGTTTTTTCCTTGAAAAGGACTTTGCCTGTATCTATCTCGTGGGAGAGCAGGAAAGTGGTCACACCGGTTTCTTTTTCACCATTGATGATGGCCCAGTTCAGGGGGGCTGCACCCCGGTAGGCAGGCAAGAGGGAGGCATGAAGGTTGAAAGTCCCCAGGGACGGCATGTTCCAGACCACCTCAGGGAGCATCCTGAAGGCAACCACTATCTGAAGGTCAGCTTTCAGCGCGGCTAATTGTTCAAGAAAGGCCGGATTTTTAAGTTTTTCTGGCTGCAATACCGGTATACCAGCCTGAACGGCAAATGTCTTAACGGCAGATTCAGCTAACTTCTGCCCCCTTCCGGCGGGTTTATCCGGAGCAGTTATTACCGCTACCACATTATATCCGCCTTCAACCAGCGCCTTCAGGCTTTCCACGGCAAATCCGGGAGTACCCATAAATATTAACCTGAGCTTTTTCGAATCCATTCAATTTCCTTTTAAATGTTAAAGGCCAGTCAGGAAAATTGTTTTCAGGTCAAAGAAAACCTATATCTGATCTGGTAAACCATTACAAAGGTAATATTCTTCAGAATTGTATGTATTCCGGATCCTGTCTTCCGTATGTCCGCCGACATGATCATCGGCCCTGTAAAGATCTGTACTGACCGGCACTCAACCGGCCAGACTGCCAAAAAACCGAGACCCCGGCAGAAATTCCACCGGGGTCTCGACTCAGATATCTTAAAAAAGGGCCGGAGATTAATTAAAAAATTTTAATCTAAAGATTGAAGGAGAAAGTAGAGTCTGTACAGTACTCCGGCCCTGGGTAGAAAATACAGCTATAATTTGGTCACCGTAAACGAGGTGCCTGTATGAACAACCTTCAATACTCTGAAAGAGTCATACTTGCCACCCCAGGCGGTCCATAGGTCATTTACGTAGGTATTTTTCGTCCTGTCGAAAGTACCTTCTATAAACTGCACGGTCCCGTTCGGATGCCCGATACTGAACTTATAGGTGAAAGGATCCTCATCCCAGTCCATGATATTCACATAATAAGTTCCGGGTGGATCAGCCAACCATATGGACTTGTCAATTTCAGGATTGTTTCCGGTAGCACCGGCATCTCCCCATTCAGTCATGGGATAATCTTCGGTATCGCTCCAGATCACAATATCGAGATCGACAGAATGATCAGGCCATTCGAATGCAATGGTCAGTTTTCCGGGATCATTTTTGTTGACCAGCTTCAGATCCAGTTTAATGGGGTTGGTGGACTCCGGATTGATCAGATAACGCTCTGCAATTCCAAAGATACCAATTTCAAAACTGGCTGTTTCCTCCACTTCGGGATAGTCATCGGCGATTATCTCAATCTCCAGCTTAGCCTCAGTGGTATATGGCTGAAGGATAACAGGTGAGACAAGGAAATCTTCCTCTTCAACAGCTGTGCCGCCGGTCTGCATGGCCGAAAAAGTCAGTGCCCGGTCAATCGGTTTATCTAACTTTATGGTATAGATAAATTTCTGCCCCTCGGTTACCGAATTTCCGGTAATATTTGCTGTATAGGTAACCTTTGGATTCTTGTCGGGACTCACTACAGCTTCGACATCCTGTTCGGCGGTCCGTAACATATCGCATGAAACCATGGACACTACCATCAGTATGGCTCCGGATATTTTTAATATTTCTTTGAATCTCATAGCAATAATTTTTTAGTTATTCTCAGGGAATCTACTGTCTGGTATATGTACTCTTATAGAACCGGCAGGCACCGCCATAGCATACAGAGTATTCGATGTAGAGCTTGCCTGTATCTTCATCTGCAGTACCAAAGGCAGTACCTTCCACGATATTGGCGTACAGATCAACAAGGTTTTGGCTCGGAACAGAGATGACACCGCAAACATCGGTAAAGGTAAAGCCCGGGGTGCCACCCAATGCATCGGGAGTCCAGTGGCCAACCCTGGTAGTACGGTAGGTTCCTATGCCAATCTTGGTAATGGTTTCAGTCCAGGACAGCATGGAAACAGCGCCGGTTGTAGCGGTGTACTCAGTAGATACCTGGTATGTTCCTTCCAGGAATGAAGGACATGCATAGTTAAACGTAATGGAAATCGGCTTGCCACTGTTGAGTACATTCTCAGCACCCGAAGCCTGGGTAACCCTGAGTACAAGTACCGGAGCCACAGCCAGTGGGGTTTCGATTCCTTCGGTAAGCATGGTAACCTTGAAAAGACCTAACATATTTTTAGACGGAGACAAGGTAATCGTTGGATTGTCGATACGATAATGAGTGCCTGCTTTGGCTGTAGACGACGGATCGGCTGCAATGGTTAATGTCACATCACTGGTGATGTCCATCCAGGTAGGTCCAAATACCTTTACTTTTACATCAAATTGGTATTGCTCGCCGTCGGCGATGGCCGCAAAAGTGGTACGTGCCTGCTCAAACCCACCCAGATTAGGACCTTTACCGTTTAAATCGAGGTTGGTTTCATCTTCAATCAGGCACGAATTGGACAAGCCCATCGCCAGGATGAAAAATAAAATATATTTCAATGTTTTCATAATGATCAGTTTTTAATTATTTACCCCAGAATATCTTTTCGGTAAACGCATTGGGCTGCGCAGGTACATTAGCCCCGTTGGATGAATATTCACCGGCGGGGTAAAACAACCTTACAGGACGGTTGGAAGTAGTCGCCTGCAGTGATATCGGCAATCCGGCGGGATATCCGGTACGGCTGTAGTCGAACCATGACTGTTCTGCAGACATGCCATTCACAGCAATCCACTTCTGGGTGATGATGGCCTGGATTTTATTGGATGAAGCATCCCATCCGGCCAGGTTCTTCACCTGTGAGTAGTATGCAGTGGCATCACCTGCACCAAGCGTGGTAAATGAAGCCTGAATCCCTTTCTGGTAGAGTGTTTTGGCATCATCTCCGGTGGTTATAAGTCCCCGTTGCCTGGCTTCAGCCTGGTTTAAAAAGGATTCGGCCAATGTATAAACTATGGCGGGCATATTCGGACCTTTAAGAATTCCAGGACCGATATTGGAGACTTTTTCCGGCATGTAGGCATCCACCACCGGAGTGTCATAATCCAGCAAACCCTGCGGTACGCCAAGATGTCCGGTGGAAGGCTTTTCATACAGCCTGTCAATACGAGGATCACTCATTTCCTGGAGGAAGGTTAAAATATAATCGGTAGCACAGGTGGCATTGTTGTTCATCGTATTGGTACCACCCACATCTTTTCCAAAGGTGTTCCAGAGAGGACTCTGTTTATTCTCCTGCTGGACATAACCCGGATTAACGCCAACGTCGGCTGTGATATAGCCAGAGCCCTCACTGGCAATCTTGGCAAATTCAGCTTTCAGATAGGCATCGCGGCCTGCCATGCTTGACTGGCGAACCAAAATCCGGAGTTTCACCGTATTGGCAAATTTCACCCAGTTGTTCATATTGCCTTTGAAAATGGCATCGTCGAGACCGGGAACTACTGCATTCTGAGCATTTTTGATCAGCAATATGGCCGTGTCCAACTGTAAAATCAGGTTCTCATAAATCCCTTTGGCATCATCGTATTTCGGTGTAGCTTCCTGGCTGCGAAGCAAAGCTTCACTATAGGGAATATCACCGTAGCAGTCGACCAGCAACTGAAAATGATATGCCTTCATTACTTTGGCGATAGCCTTATAATTATCGTATGGACTTTCGAGCTGATCCAGGATCTGATACATTTTCAGCGTGTTGGAATAACTATAATTAAACAACTGCTGATAAAAAGAAGAGGTGACATTGTATTTGAACTCGTCGGGATACCATGCAAAACCGTCGCTCTGGCTCCAGTTGTACATCATCATGTTGCCCAAATTGTTAAAGTAACGGTTTTGGTGCAGCACATTGGCAGTATAAACCTGCGCTGTAGGCAGAACCAGATCGGGCGAGACGGTAACCGGATTGTTCGGATCATCATTCACATCCAGGAATTCCTCGCACGATGCCATTAATACGGTGGCCAACAGCAAAAATGCATATTTAAGTATATTTTTCATATTCTCAAGTTATTAAAATTCAACATTTAAACTGAAACCAAGCGATTTGGTAGGAGGCGACTGGAAATAACCGCCAATACCGATAGCATTGCTGTTCGTATTGTTAAACTCGGGGTCAGAGAACCGGTTGTCGGCTGGCAGCCAGGTCAACAGGTTACGCCCGATGAAGCCTAAAGACACTTTGGACAGAGGCGTTTTTCTGACCAGCATGGCCGGAAGTTCATAACTTACTGCAAGCTCCCTCAGTTTAAGGGCTGTGGCATCTTTTACATAGTTCGATTTGACATCGTTGTAAACGTCGGTCCAATAACTCTGACGGCCCCCTGCCACGGGAATGTTTTTATTTTCGACAAATACACCCGGGCTGGTCTCAATTACAGAGTTCGGAATTACAAAATCCTGCCGGTTAGCAGAAACACTTGCCATTGAACGGCCTGTGAACTCCATTGCATCCGAGCCCTGTTCATAGTATACGTGACCGGTCCTGTAATCCATAGTGGCGGAAACCGTGAAACCTTTGTAACTGACTGCTGAGTTAAGACCCACAATATAATCGGGAGTAGTTTTGCCCAGGCTGAAAAGGCCGGTTTCAGTAACCGGATGACCACTGGCAGCATCTACTACAATGCGCCCCTGTGGGTCACGCTGATAAACATTGGCCTTCATCTGCGGAAAAGCCTGACCGACTACCGCATATACACCTACCTGTCCGGTAGTCGTAACAGCAACCTCGTCGAGACCTTCATAAATCTCATTGACTATGGTTTCGTTTGACGTATAGTTAACGTTGATGTCCCATTTAAAATCTTTGGCCTTAATCAGGTTACCACCGAGTGTTATCTCCAGACCCTTCCCCTGTAGTTCACCGATATTGGTAAGGAACGAGGTTGAAGCAGAGGTGATGGAAGGGGTGGTGAAAGTAATCAGGTCCGACGTTATCGTATTAAAATAAGAAGCATCGATCCAGATACGGCTCTGCAGGAAACCCAGGTTCAGACCCACTTCAGTGGTGTTGATCTTTTCCTTGGTAATATTGGCATCCACTGCTGTAGGTGAAAGGAAGAACCCGTTGACAGTCCCGAACGGGAATGAAACGTGCTGTGAATAGGTTTCATTAATCCGGTAAGGAGCAAGGTCATTGTATACCGTTGAATTACTCAACGTGACCTTGGCATACGATAAGATGGGATTATCCTTGAGGGCCTGAATGGCATCTGTTACAACAAATGATAAACCGACGGCAGGATAGAAGTAACTGTTGTTTCCTTCCGCCAGGGTGGAGGTCCAGTCGTTACGGCCCGAGAAGTTGAGGAACAGGTAATTCCTGAACCCAAGGGTAAAGTCCCCGAAGAAACCATAGAATCTTTTCACCGATTCATCCACTGTGCCCACCAGGTTCCCTGTACCATTTGAAATATCATAAAAACCAGGTATACTCAGGTTGTTCGCCCGTATGGTACTTCCACGATAGTCAGTCGCATATACGGTGGCACCCAGAATGGACTTCAGGGTAAAATCAGTCATAAATTTGAAGTTTCCGGATAAAAGAGCATCACCGGTATAAGTCTTGGTTTGAAACTCACTGTCTTCAACAAATGAAGAAACTGCCGAATGAGAAGGTTGAAGATCATGGTCGTAGTCCTGAAAAGCACGCCAGTTTTTACCATTGCCCCAAACATTATTAATACCTGCCCGGGCCGTAAAATTCAGCCAGTCGAGTATGTCATAGGACAAGTTAAAGTTCCCTACCAGCCGGTTGGATTCATCAATATTACGGTTGGTCCCAATGGCCCAGTATGGGTTCTGGTAATAGGCATTATAGTAATTATTGGCATAGCCATAACTTAACGGATTATCCCAGTCCTTGTAAGTAGATAACGGAATATTGGCAGGGGTATTCAAAACAAACCAATACAGCGGCCGGTCCTGGTCGCCGATGGTACCACCTACAACATCAGATTTATCGGTAAAGAAGCTGGTGCTGGCCGAAAGTTCAACCTTACCCATTCTTTTACTGGCATTCACCCTGAAGGTGTTACGCTGATAGGTATCATCGGGTACAATACCATCGGCACGCTGATCACCAATGGAAACGTAGAAATTACTGTTCTCGCTGCTTCCGCTCAGGTATACCGTATTATTAAACGTCTGGCCTGTATTGTAGAAATGGAGCAGGTTATCCTTAACCGGGGCATAAGGTACCATTTGGGTTTCAAGGCCATAACCTTCGGGGAAGGTCGGCCCGATCTGCCGGAGTGTACCGTCAAACCTGGGGCCCCAGTTGGTATTTTCCACATTGTCGTAAGCGCCCTCCCAGCCGGTTCCATATTCCGTCTGGAAATCTGGCATATAGGCTACCTTTTCCATGGTAAAGGCAGCATTCAGACCAACCGTAAACTTTTGACCTGATTTACCTGCCTTGGTGGTTACAATTAAAGCACCGTTACCTGCGCTTGACCCGTAAAGAGCTGCAGCCGTTGCTCCCTTCAGTACGCTGATATCGGCAATATCGTTGGGGTTCAGGGCATCAAATGCTCCCTGCGAGGCTATGGAACCATCAATAACAATAAGAGCTGAGTTGTCACCGCTGATGGAGCGCAGCCCCCTCAGAAGAATCTGTGTGGAAGGATTAACGCCGTTATCCTGCACATTGATCTGGAGACCCGCAACTTTACCTGCGAGAGCACTGGCAGCGCGGGTAGGAGCAATTATATTCAGTTCTTCCCCTCCAACTTTTTGGGTCTGATAGGTAACCTCGCGCTTCTCCCTCCGGATACCCAGTGCAGTAACCACCACCTCATCAACACCTATAGCCTGAGGTTGCATCACCACAGAGATGTTGCTACGTCCGGCTATGGCAATTTCCTGGGTGGCCATGCCAACAAAGGAGAATACAAGATTTTGTGCATCAACGGGAACCTGTAAACGGTAACGCCCATCCATGTCCGTCACCGAACCAAGGGTCGTTCCCTTCACAATTACAGAAACCCCGGGTATGGGCATCCCGTCCTCCCCGGAAGTTACGGTACCTGTAATTTCTCTGGTCTGTGCTAACAGTACCTGCAGGCCAAGTAATAACATGGCCATTAACAGCGTAACTTTTTTCATAGAAATCGTTTTAAGTTAAAAATTAATTAAATAAAATAGCAATTTTATTATTTCGTTAAATCATATAATTTACCTTTCTCCATAACGTAAATTATAGACCTCAGAGAACAATTCTGTTAAGTATTACTTAAGATTTTAAAGTTAAGTATGGTTTATTTATGCAAACTAAAAGTACTTCAAAGTTAAATAAAGAATTCTGTAACCACCAAACAATCCGGTAACTTTTTTTCAAAGACATTAACATATCTTAACATTTACCAATACTACAGCCGGACTGATTTTTCATAATGAATAATCAATCAAAAAGTTATGAAAAGATCAGAAGATATGAACAATCGCAAATAATTCTTTTAGCGACAGAATACGGTAGGTATGTGTGGAGGATTTTGCAAGAAGTTGTTCTTCCAGGGTGGAAAAATGGTTATCTGAAAGGTGGGGCGCGTAATGGACCTGATCAATTCCGGCTTCCATGGCGCCTATGACGTCGGCATCCCAGGAGTCTCCGATCATCAGGCTTTCCCGCTTGCGGGCATTGGTATTTCGGAGGGCATGCATAAAAATTTCGCGTGAGGGCTTCGGGGATTTGATTTCCTCAGATATAAATATCCTGTCAAAAAACGGCCTGAGATCACTGTGCTCCAGCTTCTTATGCTGTACTTCCAAAAAACCGTTTGTGATGATGTGCAGTTTAAACCGCTTCGACAGTTTTTCAAGCACTTCATGGGCCCCGTCGCACAGCCTGGTCTGCAATGGCATATACTGCAAATACCTTTCGTTGAATTCAGCCCCGGAAATCCCTGAAATCCCGGCTTCCTCGAAAGTCAGGTCGAAACGCTGCCTGGCAAGTTCCTGTTTCTGGATGCCATTTCTGCGGTATAATTCCCACAAACGGTCATTATGCCGGTTATAGATTTCAAAAAATCCTTCATATTCTTCATCCTGAAACCCGCACTCCAGATATACTCTTTTCATGGCATGCCAGGAATTCAGGTCAAAATTCCAGACGGTGTTGTCAAGATCAAAAAACAGGTGCTTATACATCAGTTTGGTTTTTCTTGTCTTTACCTTCCACCACCACCACAATTTCTCCCTTCGGCGGACGTGCTGTAAAATAACCAGCCAGTTCATTCAGGGTACCCCTGACGTTTTCACCAAACAGCTTGGTCAGTTCGCGACACACACACGCCTTTCTTTCCGCACCGAGAATACCGGCAGCCTGCTCAAGGAATTTCACCAACCGGAAGGGGGATTCGTAAAATATCATGGTACGTTCTTCCTCAGCAAGCGCAGAAAACCTTTTCTGGCGTCCCTTCTTCTGAGGCAGGAATCCCTCAAATACAAAGCGGTCAGACGGAAAGCCGGAATTGACCAGTGCCGGAACAAAGGCCGTCGCTCCGGGCAGGCAATCCACTTCGATCCCTGATTCAACACATGTCCTGACTAACAAAAAACCCGGATCGGATATCCCAGGGGTTCCTGCATCGGAAATCAGGGCAACATTCAGTCCGGATTCAATTTTCCCGGCAATGCCCTTTACGGTAGCATGTTCATTAAACTTATGGTAGGAAGTCATTTTGGCCTGAATCCCATAATGCGACAACAGACGGGACGATACCCTGGTATCCTCTGCCAGGATCAGCTCTGCCTCCTTCAGTATCCTGACGGCCCTGTAGGTCATATCTTCCAGGTTCCCGACCGGAGTGGGCACAATATATAATTTGCCCGGCATCATGCAAACCGCCTTTTCACCAGTTCAATAAACTTAAGACTGGTCTCATTCTTTTTCCACTTGAAATTCTCCCGCAGGAAGACGGCAGCATCATGTATGGAACCCATCGAGTCGATTTTCCGGATGGCTTCGGTAAATGCATCTCCATTTCCGTCAAACAGTTCACGGGTAAAGAGAAACCGGTCGTTAATGCCAATGGCGGTCTGCAGACTTGATACCGGCATGTTCGAAAACTTGGAATCGGTTTTTCCATGTTCCAGCAACAGGTCATTTACGGAGCGGCCATGGACAAATTTTTCACCCAATGTCTTTGGTCCGGAAACCGCCTCTTCCTCTTCAAACTCCATATCATCGTTCGTTGGACTGCCATCCTGATTGCCTGTTGGAAAAGGTTCAGCCCCCTTTTCCGGTACAGGAACGGCAGGTTCAGCCTTCATCTCGGGCATCGGTTCAACCACCTGAACAGGGGAAGCCACCTTTGTATTTTCCTCCTTAACTTTTTCTTCTATAACAAGATCATGAACCGCAGTGGGTTTTTGCGGTGGAACCGGGGTTTCTTTGATTTCCTTTTGAACGGGAAGCAATTCTTTCAGGTCATCCTGTAAAATATTGGTTTTCGCATCCGGACTTAAATTGCCCCCGTTACCGGCAGGTATGATGACCGCGGGTTCTTCGGTAACCTTGGCAGAGGCAGTTGCCTGGGTATCCTGAATGGAGGTTTTTTCTTGCGCTGGAATATGGATGGAATCAGCAACAGCAGGAGCTGGATCAGAAAACTTCCTGCCCGGACGTTCCGCTCCGGCAACCATTTCCAACATATGCCTTACTCCGGCGATCCGTGTCGACAACAACTCCATTTCAAGCGGCTCCCAGCTTCCCGCATTTTTGATCCCCGATACAAGTTCCTCTAATTCCGATACATCGCGCAGTAAAATTTGCAGCAGTCTTTTATTATCCATAGTTGTTAATGGTTTTTCTGAAATTTATTTGTTCTTTTATATTACTTTGCAAGATAAATTGAAAACGTAAAAGTACTAATTTCTGATATCAGAACAACCCATGTTTATTGAAAGGGAATTAAACAGCGGAAAGCGCACCGGAAGTATAGAGGTTATCTGCGGATCAATGTTTTCAGGAAAAACGGAGGAACTGATACGCAGGATCAGGCGGGCAAGGATCGCACGGCAAAAAGTGGAAATCTTTAAACCGGCGATCGATGTGCGCTATTCCAGTCTTGACGTTGTATCCCACGACGAGAACGCCATTCGCTCCACTCCGGTTGAAAACTCTTCCAATATTCTGCTCCTTGCCACCGACGTGGACGTGGTGGGCATCGATGAAGCCCAGTTTTTCGACAAACACCTCGTGGAAGTGGTGGCTCAGTTAGCCAATCAGGGTATACGGGTTATCGTTGCCGGACTTGATATGGATTTCCGCGGAAATCCTTTTGGACCGATTCCCGGACTAATG
The DNA here is from genome assembly GCA_030602265.1 of Prolixibacteraceae bacterium. Lineage (GTDB taxonomy): Bacteria > Bacteroidota > Bacteroidia > Bacteroidales > Prolixibacteraceae > UBA1413. The sequence continues at coordinate 96,563 of JAUWAB010000008.1, forward strand.
GCGGTTGCCGATTACGTAACCAAGGTGCATGCGGTTTGTGTTCGCTGTGGCGAAATTGCCCAGTTTTCACACCGTTTAACCGAGAAAGAGCAGGTTGTACTCTTAGGTGAAAAGGATATTTATGAGCCATTATGCAGACGATGTTACAACAAGGCCAATAAGGTCAGATGAGTATATACAGTATTGAGGATATCGCCCGGATAACAGGCGGATTTATTGCCCGGAATGACCTTCCGGCGACGTTCCGGACCGACAGGATCTCCATTGACAGCCGCACCCTGCTGAACGGTGAAAATGCGCTTTTTTTTGCAATCAGCGGGCAGCACAATAACGGGCACCGCTACATAATCGACCTGATAACCAGAAACGTCCGTGCTTTTGTGGTGTCGGAGCAGGTAAAACTGCCCGCGGATGCCACGGTCGCCGTGATCCAGGTACGCAATACACTCGAAGCGCTGCAGGCACTTACCGCCTACCATCGCTCCAGATTTCACATCCCGGTGATAGGCATTACCGGCAGCAATGGCAAAACGGTGGTCAAAGAATGGCTTTACGATTTACTGAGCAACCGTTTTTCCATAGTCAGAAGCCCCAAAAGCTACAATTCTCAGGTAGGTGTGCCCCTTTCGGTCTGGAATATGCAGAAAACCAACAACCTTGCCATCTTTGAGGCCGGAATTTCCAGGCCGGGCGAAATGGAAAAACTTGAGAAAATCATTCGTCCGACCATAGGCATTTTCACCAATCTGGGCGACGCGCACCAGGAGAATTTTGGAAGTCTTGAAGAAAAATTGTCAGAAAAACTCAGGCTTTTCAGGGCAGCGGAGAAGCTTGTATTTTGTGCAGACCAGGAACGGGTAGCGGAAGAAGCTTATAAATATTGCCGGTCGATGGAAGTAAGCCCTGTTGACTGGACACTCTCTGACAAGCAGGCATTGATCCGTTTTCAAACCTTGAAACGAAATGGGAAAACGGAAATCGAAGCCACCTGGAATAACCATTCAACCGCGATTAATATACCTTTTACCGACCAGTCGGCCATTGAGAACGCCTGTTCCTGCTTTGCCGCATTAACAGCTATGAACCTGCGGCCGGAAGATTTTGCCCCGGGATTTGAAATCCTGGCGCCGCTGGCCATGAGGCTCGAAATCAGGAAAGGCCTGCAGAATAGCCTGCTTATCAATGATTATTACAATTCCGACATCAATTCCGTAGAAATTGCCTTGTCGGTTATGAACCACCAGGCCGAAAAGAATGGCTTGAGGAAGATCGTAATCCTTTCCGATATCCGTCAATCGGGATTTACCACCGGTGACTTGTACCGCCGGATCAACCAATTGCTGGTCAGTGCAGGAACCGACATACTGATCGGGATTGGTCACGACATGGAACAGTCGGAGGCATTTTTTACGCCCGAAAAATATTTCTTCACCAACGTTTCCGGATTTATACGGCAGATCGGCAGGTTTGACTTTCACAGGTCGGTCGTATTAATCAAAGGGGCACGTGAATTCAGGTTTGAGGAAATTTCCTCCGCTTTACAGCAAAAAGCCCACCAGACTGTATTTGAGGTAAATCTCAACACCATGGTGGATAACCTGAATGTCTTCAGGTCTTTACTGAAACCCGAAACCAGGATCATGGTCATGGTCAAGGCATTCTCCTATGGAACCGGGGATGTCGAAATTGCCAGGATGCTCCAGTACCAGCGCGTGGATGCATTGGCGGTAGCGGTTGCCGACGAAGGGGTCGAACTGAGGAATGCGGGAATATCCATACCGGTGGTGGTCATGAATCCGGAAGAACACAGTTTTCAGCTGCTGACTGACTACATGCTCGAACCCAACATTTACTCAGCAGAGCTTGCCGAAGGGTTTGCCATGGAAGTAAAAAACAGTGCGCTCAGGGAATTCCCCGT
>JAUWAB010000130.1 GCA_030602265.1 Prolixibacteraceae bacterium
CTCCATCCGGAAGAAAATGGCCCTAAAGGTCAATTGTATAATATTAAGGATGATCCACTGGAGAGCCAGAATCTCTACTTTCAATTTCCGGAAAAAGTAAATCAATTATCTGGTATGATGGAAGAAATTATTGAAAAGGGAAAATAAATTAAATATGTATGTAAAATTTCCATAAGGAGATACCATCGGAAGCTAAATAACAAACCGATTGACTGAGAAAAAAAGAGAACCATGCTGATTAATCTATTGGAAATATTGATTCTGAAGTGCCGCCAGCCAATAAACAGGCAATCAGTCCAATCGGCGAAAAAAAACTTTAATTCCTGAATAAAAATTTGCAAAGAATGTCAAAAAATGGCGTAAAATTGTAGAACGATAACTAAAACCATGCTTGCATTCTTATCCATATTTGGCATATTCCTTTCATTGATTCTGCTCTATTATTCGAGGAGGATGCATTCATCAGTTTATCTGAGTTTATTCTTTTTGTTTTCAAGCCTTTACGTCCTTTATCAATACATATTGCTCTATTCAAAATCGGCAACACTGATCAGTGTTTTACTTTTAAATTTAGCGCTGGAAGTCTCTCCCCTCTATCTTATCGGGCCATTGTTATACTGGTATGTGAGAAGTGTGCTGACCGACGACTCAAGGCTGAGGCGCAGCGACATCTGGCATTTTCTGCCCATGGCCATTTATTTTACAGCAGCATTACCTGTGAGCTTCCTCCCCTGGAGCGAAAAACTTGAACTGGCCCGGAGAGCTGCAGAAGATACCTCATTTTTAGGACAGTACCAGGCCACTATCCTGACCAGGATCTTTCCACAATCGTGGGTATTTGCCAGTCGTCTCATGCTCATTATGGGCTATGCCATCTGGTCTCTATACCTGTTTCTGTCGTATCTGAAAAAAAATAAAATATCAGAAGTTCTCTCCAAACAACAATTCATGAAGAAGTGGATAAGCTGTTTGCTTGGATTTTTACTGTTGGTCCTGGTAACCCAGATTCCTATGATATTTAAAAGTTTTGAAATTCATTTTGCCAATTATTATTTAGCGCTAAAAATTGTCCAGGGAATTTCCACGACCGGATTAATAGGGTTGTTGGTATCCCCCTTCTTTTTCCCTTCCATACTTTACGGATTGCCGCGGGTACCTCATCCAGCCCAAACATCGCAGACTGTCGGGACCGAAGTACAACAGTCTCCGAAAACATCCCGTCCGGCAAACAATTCGTTTGAAACGGAATACCTGAGAACCATCGAACAGGAGGCAATGCGCTGCATGAAAGAACACAAACCCTATCTGGACCCAGATTGCAACCTATTTACCTTTTCAAAACTCATTGAAGTTCCGGCTCACCATCTTGCCTATTATTTCAGAGAGGTAAAAGGGCAACGGTTTAACGATTACCGCAACGAATGGCGGGTTAACCATGCTAAAGCCCTGATACAGGAGGGTAAGGCCAATGAAATAACCCTCGAAGCCATTGGATTGCAATCCGGTTTTTCGTCAAGAAACGCATTTATTACCGATTTTAAAAAAGTAGAAGGTGTTTCACCCGGAGCTTTTGCTTCGAGATGTAATTAAAAATCCCCCCAATATTCCCCTTTTGTACCGTTTTTCAAAAACAGTACAAGGGCAGGCCTCCAAAATTTCCGCATTGTTTTTCACTTCCCGAAATTTGTTCACGGTTATATCCATCAGCTGGATTCATGAGATGGTCGTGTAGATCCGAAATAACCGGCAATACATGGCCGTCTCTGAATCAGCAAAGGAAATAAATGAACAAAACAACTTCAACACAATGAATAACAATGCCTTACACAGATTCCGACATTCAAATTCACCTAAAGGAACTTCGGAAAATACCTTTCGTTGCAACGTCCGGAACCGTCTGGCCGGCAGCCAATCCTTTTACATCTTCATAACCAATCAGCCGCCATAGCGGAAGCTGCTTTTTTTACCCGATAGAATTCAACTGAGTTATAACCAATTTTTTAAGACATCATGAAAAAATCAATACTTCTTATCCTGATGCTGCTCTTACAGAGCTTTGGCATCCATGCACAAACTGCTGATCAACCTGTTGGTTCTGGTACGGAGGGAGATCCCTACCAGATAGCCACTTTAAATAATCTTTACTGGATTTCGGTAAATCCATCTACATGGGGACAACACTTTATTCAAACTGCCGACATTGATGCCTCTTCCACCAATACCTGGAACAGCGGAGCCGGATTTAGTCCGATAGGAAGCTCTACCACCCAATTCATCGGGTCATATGACGGAAATGGCTATACCATAAGTAACCTATATATTAATCGGACAGGTGCTATAAAACAAGGTATGTTTGGAGTCACTGGTGCTAAAGTTGACGGTAATCATACAGGTGCTGTACTTAAAAAAATCGGATTAGTTAATGTGAACATTAAAGGCAATTCTCTCACAGGTGGACTAGTGGGCAATCCTCAATTCTCCACATCAATCAGCGAGTGTTATGTCACCGGCAAGGTTGGTGGCGAGCAATTTGTGGGCGGCCTTGCGGGATACCCAGGGGAATATGTAGTCATTAATAAATGCTATGCAACCTGTGACGTCAGTGGGAGTATTGAGGTGGGAGGCCTGGTTGGGGTATTATCATTTGATTGCACCATCGAAAATTCGTATGCCACGGGAAATGTAATTGGGACCTCAAAGGTTGGTGGTCTGGCAGGATATAACGTTTACTCAGCCATCAAAAACTCCTATGCCACCGGCAGTGTGACCGGAGACTCCGAACGGGGAGGCCTGGTTGGCAGAAACGACGGGGGTACTGTCGCCTATAGTTTCTGGGACACAGAAACTTCAGGGCAGACGACAAGTGCCGGAGGTACAGGTAAAACCACCGCCGAAATGAAGACACAAGCCACCTTCACTGGTTGGGACTTCTCAACCATCTGGGGGATCAGGGAGGGGATTATTTATCCCTATCTGTTGGCAACAACGGATTGTACCGACGGAACCATAACTTTAAAATCTGGTTCTCAAAACCAAACCATTTGCGCAGGTACTGCCATTACTCCCATTGTGTATACCATTGATGGAGGAGCCACTGGCGCTGCTGTCAGTCCCGCCCTTCCTGCAGGCCTTTCGGGATTTTATGATGAAAGTAATAAAACCTTTACCATTAGCGGTACGCCCACAGTTTACGGCAATTTCAGTTATACAGTTGAAACAACAGGCTCATCACCCTGTTCAGAAGCAACGGCAACCGGAAACTTAAACGCTTTCGGTTACTCCGGAGGTGACGGAACAGAAGGCAACCCATTCCAGATTGCCACCCTGGCCGACCTGCAGTTTCTGAGCGAAAACGACTGTCACTGGGATAAGTACTTTATTCAAACTGCTAATATTGATGCTTCAGCTACCTCAGGATGGGGTTCCGGTGGCTGGTCTCCTATTGGAAATTTATCTATTCCATTTACAGGCACTTACGATGGAAAGGGGCATACCATTAGCAATCTCTTTATTAACCGGCCGGGTGTCAGGGACCAGGGGCTTTTTGGTTGCACAGGCAACCTACCTCATTCTAAATATGCCAGAATTCAAAACCTGGGCGTAACCAACGTAAATATTAATGGAGGTTGGAATACCGGCGGGTTAGTAGGTTACAATTGGCTCGGCAATATTTCAAACTGCTACAGTACCGGAGCTGTTACCGGAAATAACACTTGTGTCGGTGGATTAGTTGGAACAAGCATGACATTTAGCTCGATAACGTATTGTTACAGCGAAGCTGTTGTGGTAGGAATAGAGACATGGAGTGTTGGCGGACTGGTTGGTGAATTAATTGGAACGGGTTCCGAAATCAGGAATTGTTATAGCAGGGGTTCAGTTACTTCCACGTTTGGTGGCCAAACCTATGAAACCGGTGGATTGGCAGGCGCGATTATAAACAAATCAACGATCAGAAATTGTTACAGCACCGGTTTGGTTTCAGTACCCGGTGGCGGCGGGTTGGTTGGATATACAGATGGTTCCGCTTCGGTGATCAGCTCTTACTGGGATATCACAACCTCCGGAACAACCACCAGCGCCGGAGGAACGGCCAAAACCACAACCGAAATGAAAACCCAAACTACGTTTAACGGATGGGATTTCACATCAGTTTGGGCGATAAACCCCGGTAAAAATGATGGTTATCCTTACCTTGCGGTAGAATCGGCATGCATTGACGGAACACTTGAATTGCTCTCAGGGTCAAGTACCCAAACCATTTTTACCAATTTAAGCATAACACCCATAGTTTACACTGTGGGTGGTGGGGCTGCCGGCGCATTCATATCGCCAGCCTTACCAACCGGTTTGATCGGGATTTATGATGCCGTCAACAGCACATACACCATCAGCGGCAAATCTTCTTCTCCTGTTATTTATGATTATTCGATATTTACAACCGGCACATTATCACCATGTAAGGAAGCTTCGAAAACCGGGATCATAACTGTAATTCCGCAGCCCGAATGTGCCGGTTATGCAGTCGGACTTATTGAATCATATGATGATCCGGATTCCCGCCCTGAAACATTTACTCAAAATCCTGAATTGGCTGTTGGTTTGCCCGATGACAGACCAGCTCAACTGAATTATCCCGGTGAGTATTTAGTGTTGGACATTACCGGCAGCAACAACTTATACAGACCCTCCGGAAGTTCTGTATTCCTCAGGTTTTCTGTACCTTCAAGTTCTAATCCATGTGAACCTGATTTGAAAGTTCAATACTCTGTGGATGGGACAGGATAGTCTGAACCATCCTCATATGTATTAACAGGGGCATTTTATCAGGAAAAAGAGATCGTTCTTGCAGCAAATACAAGATATCTCAAAATTACGCTTACCAATTGTGATATATCGTCCGGAATACTAATTGATGCTGTTACCTACGACCAAGGTTCCATCCCGTGCGCTTGTGTTTCATCTCCCGACTCACCAACAGCCGACAATAACGGACCTGTTTGCGAAGGGGAAACATTATCTCTGACTGCTTCAACCGTTTCCGGAGCAATCTATTCCTGGACAGGGCCGAATGGCTTTTACTCAACTGAACAGAATCCAACGGTAAGTGCCGCTGCAACGACAGAAATGGCTGGGACCTATTCTGTTACGGCATCCGTAAATGGATGCACCAGCGAGGCGGCTGTAACCACTGCGGTGGTTAATCCGCTGCCCACTGCAGGTTTAAGCAGCAGTGATGAAGACAATACAATCTGTACAGGCGATCAAGTGACATTTACTGCATCAGGTGGAATTTTGTATGAGTTCTTTATAGATAATATTAGCCAGGGGGTTGCAAGTTCAACTGCTACATTTATCACGAGTACTTTAACCGATGGTCAGAATGTTACTGTTGAGGTAACCACTGACAAGGGCTGCTCTGCAACCAGCGACGGAATTTTCTTTACTGTCAACCCTCTGCCTGAAGTACACATCAAAAGCAATAACGATCCTGTTTGTATTTACGATAATGCAACATTCTTACTTGAAGGGACACCCGGCGCTGAAATCGTTTACAGTCTCGACGGAGGTGCAACAACTAAAACAGTAAGCCTGACCGGAGGAAA
>JAUWAB010000044.1 GCA_030602265.1 Prolixibacteraceae bacterium
ATAAAAGATTAATTTTGCTATTGTCCTTGATATTCATGGTCGGAATTGTATTGGTAACACAACTCTAACCAATTGAATGTCAAGGACATATCCAAATATTTGAACGCATTGTTATTAACATTAAACGCATAAGTTATTAACTATCAGATAGATATATATTTTTGTCATGTACTAAGAAGAATTTAATATTACAAACCCCGACCATCCACAAGAAATTAAAACAATTGGGAGTGCCTTGCTTGCAATTAACCAAGCGATTGAAAAGCTTAGGAGTGAAAAAACAGATTTTCATGGTAAAACAAGTGAGGAGTTGTTAATAAAAGATACTATTTACACTTATTTTATTGTGAATTGTATATCTACAGTTTTTATCTAACACACTCTTGTTTAGCTGATTTATAAAACTCTTTAATTTGTATGGCAAACACAAGTGGCTAAGAAAAATTGCAAAACAATCTAATCTCCATGTGGCGTTTAACGTCAATAATTGTATTTTTGATGTCAAATAATTTGTCTTCAATGCAATTATGATGAGTAAAAAACAACTGAATAGAATAAAAGTGGCTCTTGTAGAAAATAATAAGAGCAATAAATGGTTAGCTCAGAAACTTGGCAAAAATGAGGCAACTATTTCACGTTGGTGTACAAATGATGTACAACCTACTCTACCTACTCTTGTGAAAATCGCAGAAATTCTTGAGGTAACCCCAAGAGAACTCATTAATGACAAATAAATGGAAAATAATATGAATATAATATCTGCCAAAGTTCCATTTAAGGTTTCTGCAAGGACAGCAAGATTAATTGGTAGAGAAAATATTGCTACATCAAAAGGTGCAATTATTGAATTAGTTAAGAATGGATATGATGCTGACAGTAAAGTTAGCATAGTATATTTTGACAATAAATATTCAACATTTTTGAATGAAATTACGGAAGAACATTACCTCGAATTAATTAAAAAAGGAATTTCCAGTGAGACATTAGATAAAATCTATATAAAAAGTGAAGACATCTACCAACTAGTTGAAAATGTAGATGATGAATTAAAAACCAGTTTAAAAAAACAAATTTCGAAATTCTCAATATTATATATTATTGATGCAGGCGAGGGCATGACTCAAAATGTTATAAGGCAACATTGGATGACAATAGGAACGGATAATAAATCAAATAATATATTCACCAAGAATGGCAGAGTAAAAGCTGGAGCCAAAGGTATAGGCCGATTTGCACTCGACAAGTTAGGAAGTAAATGTGAGATGATAACAATATATAATCCAGACAATCATCCTACTGATACTGATGATAATAACTTTCCTTCAGGCTATTGTGGTTACAACTGGAAAGTAAATTGGGAAGATTTTGAAGGTGAATTTAAAACAATAGATACAGTAAATGCTGAATTAACAGGAATCGAGAAATCATCGTTATTAGAAGAAATTCAAAAATTAATCCCCGAATACGACCTATCTAAAATAACTTCTGAGAAAGATTTTAAATATGGAACGCTGTTAAAAATCTCAGAATTAAGAGATAATTGGGATGATTATTATGTCGACCAAGTTTATTCCGACCTTGAGGTTTTGGTTCCACCAAAGGAAACAGGTGGATTCGAGATTCATTTGAACAGTTCTCTTCACCCGGACAAGTATGGAGAGGTATATGGTTCAATCTGTGATGATTTTGATTACAAGCTAATTGCAATTGCTGATGAAAATCAAAATGTAAAAATTAAAATTTTTAGGAACGAGTATGATATTGAACTAATTCCAAGTGACTTTTTTGAACGAGAAGCGATGAAACAGCATCCTTTTCAAAAATCTGACTTTGTAAATGGAGAATGGGAAGTGTCAAGGACTTTCTCTCAACTATTGAAGGGATTCAAGGCGGTAGATGAGGATGATGTATTTTCGAATATTGGGGTATTTGAGTTTTCTTTCTATTTTCTTAAACGAACGTATAATTCCTATGATGCCGATAGGTTTTTCAATAGGAAGTTTATGTCCAATGAAAGAAAAGATTGGTTAAATAAATTTGGTGGAATTAAGTTATTCAGAGATAATTTTCGAGTGCGTCCTTATGGCGAGGTTAAGGATGTGGCTTTTGACTGGTTAGGTTTAGGAAATAGAAAATCAGCTAGTCCCGCTGGTATTGCCAAAAAGGACGGAGGTTATAAAGTAGAACCTGAAAATGTTGCTGGTGCCGTTAAGATATCAAGATTAACTAACGTTGACTTTGAGGATAAATCTAGCCGGGAAGGATTACAAGACAATAAGACTTTTCAAGTCTTCAAACAATTACTGGCCGCTATTATTAGCCTATTTGAAGAAGATAGAGCATTTATTGCTAGAGAAATGGCTGATTACGATGAAATAAAATTCGGACCAGAAAGAGATAGAAAAAAAGCTGAAGAATTAGCAAAGCGCATATTAGCTAATAGTAGAGCAAAAAAAGAAAGTAAATCCAAGGAGGCTGAAGGAAAATCAGAGAACTCAAAAACGAAAGAAGACCAACCGGATGATAATGATAAAGAATTGTTGGCAAGTGAAATCGAACGAAAGGAAGAAGAAATAGAAAAACTAAAGGAAGAACAAAAAGTGTTAAGAGGCTTGGCAAGTAGTGGAATTGTGCTTGCTTCTTTTAGTCATGATTTAAGCAAATTAAATGACGTTTTGAGTTCAAGAACAGACAAATTAAAGAATCTTTTATTAGAGAAGATTGTCGAACAAGATTTTGACGGGATTGAAACAAGAAAAAACCCATTTATACAATTAGAAAGAATTAAAAAACAGGATTTAAAGCTTCAAAATTGGTTAAATTTTTCGTTGGGTGCTACAAGAAAAGATAAAAGAAAAAGAAAACAGTTATTTCTGAAAAAGTATTTTTCTGATTTAAAAGCAGATTGGCATACAGTATTCGAAAATAGAGGAATGACATTAAAAATTGATGATGTCGAAGATTTAGATTTACGAGTATTTGAAATTGATTTTGACAGCATTTTTAACAATTTGCTTGTTAACTCAATAGACGCCTTTAATATTCTAAAGGAAAGTAGAGATAGACAAATAGAAATTAAAGCATCAAGCAACAGTAAAGAAATAATTATTGATTACTACGACAATGGGCCTGGATTGTCGAGTGATATAACAGAGCCAGAAAAGATTTTTGAACCTCTATTTACAACTCGAAGAAACCCATACACGGGTGAAGAAGAAGGCACTGGTCTTGGAATGTGGCTAGTAAAATCAATAGTCATTGAAAATGATGGAATTGTCAAACTATTATTTCCCCAAATTGGATTTGGTGTTAGAATAATTTTTCCAATAAAATATAAAAGATAAGAATATGTATAAAATTCTTTTTATAGATGAAGAACAAGAGACCTTCGATGATTTTTTAGATTACGTCGAATTGTCCTCTACCAAAGATAATATTGAAGTCCAAACCCAGTTTCCATTGGAGCACCTTGACGAAATGGTTGAACTAATTTTTAAAATTAATCCAGATGCCATTGTCACAGATTTCAGATTAAATGAAATGAAAACAGACATTAAATATAATGTTCCTTACAATGGTGTTGAACTTGTTCAAGAATTATTGAAAATTCGAACCGGCTTCCCATGTTTTGTTTTAACGGCATACGATGATTTAGCCGTAAGCGAAAGTGATGATGTTAATAAAGTATATATTAAAAACATACTTCATAACAACAAAGAGGAAAGCAAAGCGAAAGCTAAGTTTCTTGATAGGGTTATCTATCAAATTGAACATTATAAATCAAAAATAAAAAGTGTAGAGAAGGAACTTTTAGAATTAATCGAGTTACGGAAAAGTGGAAAGGCCAATATATCAGATGAAGAAAGAATAATTGCGCTTGACAATTTTTTAGAAAATATTATTGACAGCCAACACTCAGTACCTCCTGAATTTAAGACACTATCAAATGAAGATAGATTAAATAAACTATTAAGTACTGTTGATGAAATTCTAAAAAAAGTTGATAATGGGGATTAATTTTAGACAAATATCGCCAATAAGAACTTGTACAAAGTCTTATGTAAATTATAGAAGTTACAAACCATTTTTGGCAAAAGATTTTAATAATAGGTGTGGATATACTGATTGTTCAGATATTTGGTTTGGCGGAAAGAATTCATTTCATATAGACCATTTTAAACCATGGAAGAAAAACCCGGGACTAAAAACGACATACTCAAATCTCGTGTATTGCTGTTCCTATGTAAATATTTTAAAATCTGATGATGAAGGTGATTATCTTGACCCATGTGATGTTGATTTTAATACTCATTTTGAAAGAGATGAGAATGGAGCTATACACCCCATGGCATCTTCAGCCCAGGCAATATATATGCACAAAAAGCTAAAACTATATTTGAAACGATATCAGATTATTTGGAAATTAGATGAAATAGTTTCAAGAATGGGTAAACTTAAAGCTGCTATTAATAATCCTAAGAACAAACCAATACAACAAGACCTTCTTATTTTACAGGGTGAGCTTGGAAATGAACTAACAACATATATGGACTATTTAAAAAGTAATCAATAAAAAACAAATGAGAAACGCATTCAAATATTTAAGTCAAAATCGTTTAACAACTCCTAAGAAAGTTGATAGGCTTATTATTTCTGCATTTCTAAAAATCAATAAACTCCAACCAAAATACAATACATTTTTACAAGCATATACTATCGATAAAAGCGATAAAGAAGAATACGAAAGATTAAATGAGTTTGTATCCATTATCGATTCAGATGTAGCTTATTTCGGTTTTGAAGAACTCATTGAGCTTTTTGAATTTGTAATTTCTCCTGCCGATAGAATAATCAATGGTGCAATTTATACGCCCGAAAACATTAGAAAATTTATTGTCGAGGAAACTTTGAACAAGCATAATGTAATTACTGATTTATTTAAAATATCAGATATTGCTTGTGGGTGTGGTGGTTTTCTATTCAATGCTTCAATCGAATTGAAAAAGAAGATAAACAAACCATATTCTGATATTTTTAGCAATCACATTTATGGATTGGATATACAGGAATATTCTATCAACAGAACAAAACTTTTACTTACACTTCTTGCATTATCAGAGGGTGAAGATATTAACACTTTTAATTTTAATTTATATACCGGTGATGCGTTATCATTTAATTGGAAAAATCTTAACCCAAATTTTAATGGGTTTGATATAGTCATCGGGAACCCACCTTATGTTTGTTCCAGAAATATTCCTGAAGATTCAAAAAAGTTATTAGAGAATTGGAAAGTCTGTAAATCCGGGCATCCAGACTTATATATACCCTTTTTTCAAATAGGAATTGAAAATCTCACTTCAACCGGCATTCTGGGCTATATAACAATGAATACATTTTTTAAAAGTGTTAATGGTCGTGCCTTAAGAGAATATTTTCAAGAAAACCAATTTAGTATTAAGATTATTGATTTTGGAAACAATCAAATTTTCAAAAGTAAGTCTACATACACATGTATCTGTTTAATTGAAAATTCAAAATCTTCAGTCATTGAGTTTGCAAGGAGTAATAAAAAGTTGAATAATTTGATTTTCAATAAAATAAAGTATTCTAAACTAGATGCTTTCAAAGGATGGAACTTAAACAAAAATGAAATAATTGATAGAATTGAAGACACAGGTGTATCATTTGGAGAATTATATAAAACTAGAAATGGCATAGCAACCCTAAAAAATAACATTTACATTTTCAATCCTATAGACGAAAGTAATGATTACTACTATTTGCAAAATGGAAAAGTCTATGAAATTGAAAAGGATATCTGCAAGGATATAATTAACCCAAATAAATTTACTCAAGCGGAAAGCGTAGACTCAATAAAAGTTAAAGCAATTTTTCCTTATGAGTATGTCAACAACAGAGCAATTCTTCTCGACGAAAAATACATTAAAATTAATTACCCAAAAGCATACAAATATTTGACTGACAAAAGGAAAATCCTTGGCACTAGAGATAAAGGAAACGGGAAATATCAAAATTGGTATGCATACGGTAGAAATCAATCATTGGAAAAATTTAAGTATAAATTATTTTTCCCTCACATTACACCTAGTACACCTAATTTTACGATTGATACTGATGAAAATTTATTGTTCTATAATGGTTTAGCCGTTGTTACTGAAAATGAGAAAGAACTTCACTTTCTAAAAAAACTAATGGCTTCTAGACTATTTTGGACATATATTGAATTGTCAAGCAAACCATATGGTTCTGGGTATTATTCATTAAGTAGAAATTATATAAAGAATTTTGGGGTTTATAATTTCGATGACAAGGAAAAAGATTTCATTATAAATACTAATGAGCAAAAGGAGATAGACACTTTTATAGAAAGTAAATATGGGGTAATACTAGAATAATCCCTCACAATTTGCAAGCAAAATCTCACGAAGAATATGTTGCTAAAAATTTCAACCATATTTCACGCCCACCAAAAAAAAAGAGTCAGACCTTCGTCTAACTCTCTCATCCTCAAGAGCGGGAAACGGGGGTCGAACCCGCGACCCTCAGCTTGGGAAGCTGATGCTCTACCACTGAGCTACTCCCGCCTTTTTTTCCTGATAACAGCCGCAAAAATAAAGAAAATTGCTCAACATAGTGTATCCCGTCTGGATTATTTTCCCGCCGCTTATCAGATTTCATACACCATATCTCACTTTTTTTGCCCCTTTTTTGCCAGAAGTTTATACTTTTGGGTTTTTACTTTGCCGGTGGCCTTCGGGCCATCCTTTTACAACCAATAATGATGATGATTTTTACCTGGAACAAAATAACCGGCCTCCGCCGTTCGATGATTTTTTTGCTGGCTCTCCTGCTCTCTCTCTCTGCCTGTCAGACAACCATAGAAGAAGAACTTTCCGATGAAGCCGCCATTCTCTCCTTTATGCTGAAAAAGTCGGAGAACCAGGGCCTTCCCAAAGACTACACGGGCACCATCGATGAACCGACGCGCACCATTACCATCGTTGCCGACACCGATATTCCGCTCGATGCCGTTAAACCGTCGGTCACCCTTACCCCCGGAGCTACACTGAGTCCGGGAACCAATACAGCCGTTAATCTTTCAAAGCCTGTCAAATACAATGTCACCGCACCGTCGGGCCGCACGGTCTCCTACACCGTAACGGTATCCCTGCCATCCAAAAAAGCCGTAATCTCAGGATTGTCTGTCAACGACGCCATTTGCCCGTGGGACAGGACATCCTACTCATTTTTCTATCCGGTAACCGAAGCCGACCGCGCTGGTTCGAAATTCTTCTGTACCGGCGAGCACATTGCCGGCCTGCTGGTCGACGGAAAACAGGTGGCCAATGGCGGCACCCTCGCCCTGAGCAGCCTGGAACCGGGCAAAACCATCACCATCACCCCGCTCAACGGCGAAGGCAATCAGGGTGAATCGGTAAAACTGACCATGACTTCCCTTCCGCTGGTGAACATATCAACAAACCATTCCATAGTAAACGATCCCAAACGGGAATGCTTCATCTCTCTTATCGATCCGAAGCGCCGGACCAACGACAACATGCTGTACTTTCCCGCACACCGGGCCGGCATCGAGACCCGCGGCGGACTGGCACAATCGTTTCCGAAGAAATCATACGCCATTGAGTTCTGGCATCCGCATGCCGATGAGGAAGTCGAAGAGGGCACCAGGCTCCTGGGCATCCGCAACGATGGCGACTGGATCCTCGACGCCATGTATGTCGACAGGGCCAGGATGCGCAACCGGCTCAGCATGGACATCTGGAACGACATGAACCAGGTTCCGCACATCGCCCTTGAACCCAATGCCGTCAACGGAACCCGCGGATACCTGGTGGAGGTGTTCCTGAACGATGCCTACCTGGGACTATATACCCTCAGCGACCGTATTGACCGCAAACAGCTTAAACTCGACATGGCGGAAGGCCTCTCCTACAAAGGCTCCCACTGGTCGTCGGCTACCGAATTCTACAGTGGCGATGCTGCAATTAACAACTCCTCCGATACCTGGGACGGCTGGGAACTGAGGTACCAGGGCACTGCCCATGCCAGCGCCAGCCCTAAAATCAGGTGGGAACCGCTCCGCGATTTCATCCGGTTCACGGCAACATCAAACAACACCCTGTTCGCTTCCGACCTCGAAAAAAAGATCGATATCGACAACCTCGTCGACTACCTCCTTTTTACCAATATGTTAGGGGCCGACGACAACACAGGCAAGAACAGCTTCTTCTCCATCTACAACAACGCCTACCCGAAGTTCTTCATTACCCCCTGGGACCTTGACGCAACCTTCGGACGCAAATGGAACGGCGAGGCCATCGACCTGCGCAATGGTGAGTTTATCGGTGTCACCGGCGTTCCCCGCACGGATTCACGATATTGCAGGCCCAACGCCTTCTTCCAAAGGGTCTGGACCCAGAATCCATCCAATTTCAAAGGGAAAATGAAAGCCCGATGGCAGGTCCTGAGAAATACCGAACTCTCACCACAGAATATTGCCCAAAGGATTGAAAAGTACAAAGCAGAAATGATCTCCTCCGGGGCGTATGCCCGCGAAAGGTCCAGATGGTCAGGGTCGGCCAACGAAATCAACGGGGAGGCCGCTTTCATGATCTCATGGCTTGAAAACAGACACCGGCAAATGGATGACATTGTAAACGGATTGTAACCTTTATGTTAATCTGAATTAACTTGCTTTAAAGTTTTTTTACCATTTCTTAACCGCCAAAGAGAAACTATTTCAACATCGATTCCGTTATATATGAACGTAATCGATGTTGAAAGCAAAACAATTGAGTCATGAAAACCGGAAAACACAGTAAGAACCAATTTAACCCCATGTTCGGAAGGTCAGCCTTTCAGGCTGGCTGGAACGCCCCGCAAAGAGACTACGATTCCATAAAGATCAGACAGGATTACAATAAATACCAATATGTCGTCGACTGGCAGATCGAAACGGAAGATCAACCCCCCATCCCGGAGGGTAAATTTAAATCCGATTTACCGGATATCTATTTCTGACCATCTTCTGAGCCTAAACCTTACTGCCCCCTGTCATTATCCGAAGCTGAAGGCGTATGTAGGCCTGTATCTGTGTATGCTTGATTTTGCCTCCAAAAAGTCGTAACTTGTATGATGCTATATATGCTGAAATCAAATCATCCACAGCATCATGGAACCACATATCGTTATTTCAGCAAGTGGCCCCTGGTACACCCTCCTGTACAATCTTGGATTTTTAGCAGGCTTCATCCTTCTCGTCGCTGAAGGTTACCGGAGAAATTATCCCAGCATCATCCCGATAATGGTGGCCGACATCAGCGAGGTAAGCGTGCCTGCGATCAGTGCCGGCACCCCATACTTCGACAACAATACCCTTTTGTTCGGCGCCAGCGACCCGATACCGCCGATCTGTATCCCGATGGAAGCCACGTTGGCAAACCCGCAAAGCAGGTAGGTAGCCATGATTACCGATTTATGAGAGGCAAAAACACCGGCGGTCTTTAGTTCGGCCAGACTGATATACCCGATGAACTCGGTAAGGATAAGCTTCTCTCCCAACAGACGGCCAACCAGCACAATATCTTCCGGGGTAATCCCGATCAGCCACATGAGCGGGGCAAAGGTATAGCCCAGAAGGAATTGCAGCGACAAGCCTTCATACCTACCGTTGGTAGCCGTGGCGATCAGCTCGTTCAGGGAAGTCCACTGCCCGATCTTACCGATCACAAAGTTGAACATGGCAATGAAGGCAATGAAAGTCAGCAGCATGGCAGCCACATTGACAGCCAGTTTTACGCCTTCGCTGGTGCCGTTGGTAATCGAATCGAGCACGTTGCTCCCGATCTTGTCGCGGCTCACTTCTATGTCCCTGTTGATTTCGGTATCCGGGGGAACGATCATCTTCGAAAATACGATGGCCGCCGGGGCCGCCATCACCGAGGCGGTCAGCAGGTGTTTGGCAAACTCGAGCCTCATTACAGGGTCGTCTCCGCCTAACATGGCAATATAAGCCGCCAGCACACCGCCGGCAAGGGTTGCCATACCGCCGGTCATCACCAGGAGGATTTCCGAATTGCCCATCTTGGGCAGGTAGGCCTTGATCATCAGCGGAGATTCTGTCTGCCCCAGGAAAATGTTTCCGGCCACCGACAAGGCCTCTGCGCCCGAAATCTTCAGGAAACGGGTGAAAATCCATGCAAGGGCCCAAACCACTTTCTGGATAACCCCATAGTAGAACAGGAGGCTGGTAAGGGCCGAAAAGAAAATGATCGTCGGAAGAACCTGGAAAAGAAAGATATATCCGTAGGTATTGGAATCCATCAGACCGCCTAATAAAAACTCGCTGCCCGCCTTGGTGAAATCAAGAATTTTCACGAAGATATGCCCGGCAAATTCAAATCCCGACCGGATAAAGGGGACATAGAGCACCCCGACCGCCAGCACCACCTGAAAAGCAATTCCGGTAAACACCGTACGCCAGGGGATATGCCTTCGGTTATGACTGAGCAGGTAACCCAGTCCGAGGAGTACGACCATCCCCAACAGTCCCCTGAACAGGGTCATAACGGCGAAGGGTTCCTCTCTGGTTTTGGCAAGAAGGAGTGCCGAGGTGTCGGCCCTGGCAGCAGAAGCCACCTGTGCGGCAGAATCCTCAGGTACAGCCTGTACTGCCGATGTATCCTGAAAAGGCACTCCGGCCGGTTCCTGGGCAATGGCCGCTGTGCCGGCAACCATCAGGAAAATAAAAAGAAGGTAAAGTAATTGCTTGTTCATATTCTTCTGTGATTTACGGTAGGATGCCGGCTGTCAGGTTCCCGGCGGACCCTGTGTTCGTTTTCTCCTGAAATCCTGAAACAGCCATAGGTGTATAAAAGAGGTGGTAAGTTATCTTTTTCGCCGTTTGATTTCATCGCGGATCATCGATGCCTTCTCATAATCCTCATTCTGAACGGCTTCAGAAAGAAGGCTCTCCAGATCGGCAAGGGTATATTTCTCATACACCGACCGGCCATGTCCGAACGACTCTTCATCACGGTGTTCCTTCACCGGCTTGTCTTCGTTCATGTCTAACACAATGCCGGCCTTATGCAGTATATCCTCAGTGGTATAAATCGGGCAACGGAACCGGAGGGCCAGGGCAACGGCATCTGAGGTACGGGAATCCACACTGATTTCCTTCCCGTCCATTTCAAAAAGCAGTTCAGAAAAGAAAATCCCTTCCTCAAGCTTGTGGATAACCACTTCCAGAAGGGCAATTTCAAAAGCGAGGGCAATATTCTTGACCAGATCATGGGTCAGCGGACGAGGGGGTTTCAGGCCTTCAAGCTGGATGGCGATAGCCTGGGCTTCCACAGGCCCGATAATAATAGGCAACCGCCTGTCACCATTCTCCTCGGCCAGCACCAGGGCATAAGCGCCGGTCTGTGTCTGGCTTACCGATAGGCCTAATATGTTCAGTTTTACTTTTCGCATAGTTTGCCTTGCCTGTCAAATTCCAAGTTTATTTAACCGCCATTGACAACCCGGAAAAGGCTCGTCAATGGCGGTATAAAATTAATCGAAAAATCAGGCCTGCCCAATTTTTACCAATATTTTTAATTTAAAAAAAATACCAACAAATTTGTTTATCTCTTGAAAATGACTACTTTTGCAGTCCCAAAAATCGATCCGGTCAGGCCGGTAAGAGGGAACAAGAGTGTTTCCCGCCTGGCGGACAAAACATTAAAAAGGTAATTATGTACGCGATCGTTGAAATTGCAGGTCAGCAATTCAAAGTTGAAAAAGACAGAAAAGTGTTTGTACACAGGCTCGCAGCCGCCGAAGGAACTTCCGTGGAGTTCGACAAAGTGCTGTTGGTTGAGAATGACGGAAACGTGGCAGTGGGTACTCCCGTTGTTGAAGGCGCTAAAGTAACCGCTAAGGTCCTGGAGCACATGAAAGGTGACAAAGTACTGGTTTTCAAGAAGAAAAGAAGGAAAAGCTACCAGAAAATGAATGGCCACCGCCAGTCGTTTACCCAGATACTCATCGAAGAAATTGTTGGATAATTAAAATTAAAGACCATGGCTCATAAGAAAGGTGTAGGTAGTTCGAAGAACGGACGCGAATCGGAAAGCAAACGACTTGGCGTCAAAATTTTTGGCGGCCAGTTTGCAAAAGCGGGCAATATCCTTGTTCGCCAGAGAGGCACTAAACATCACCCGGGCGAAAACGTGGGTATCGGTAAAGACCACACCCTGTTTGCTTTAGTGAATGGCACGGTTGTTTTCAGCAAGAAAAAAGACAACAGATCTTACGTTTCCGTAGAACCTGTTGTAAGCGTTGACGCTGCCAGCAACTAATATTCTCCCTTAGGAATATATTATATCCTGAATATAAAAAGAGGCTGTCTCAAAATTCCGAGGCAGCCTCTTTTTAATTCGCAGACCTCCCTGAAACGGCTTTCAATTATGGAATGCCCCCGGAAATGAACGGGCCGTTAAGCTTACCCCATTCATTTTCCTGCGGTTATTGCTACAGCCAACTTTTAACTTTTAGCTTCCGGCCCTCAACTTTTCAGGTCCGGCTTACAACTATTCGCTGATAACTTTTTACTTTTGCCATATCATGTCTCTTCCGATGTGTGGAGTGTCAGGTCTTCAGGAATATCCGGAAAAATGCACAGCCGGCCGACTGCCAGACAGACAGCACCGGAGATACAGATTTAAACACTGAATTTTATTTACCTTGTACTATGCTTACATTAAAATACATCCAGGAAAACCCGAATGAAGTGATCGAAAAATTAGCTAAAAGGAATTTCGACGCACGGGATATCATCCAAACCATCCTGCAGTTACGGGAAACCAAAAACCAGACTCAGGTGCAGGCCGACAATGCCAAGGCGGAAATGAACCGTCTCTCCAAAGAGATCGGGATCCTGTTTAAAGAGGGCAAAACGGAAGAGGCCGGCCAGGCGAAAATCCGTACCGGAGAACTGAAAGAGAACATTCGTGAACTGGATCAGGTTTTTGCCGGAATTGACGAACAGGTGCAGGCCCTGCTGGTGCAGCTGCCCAATGTTCCCAACCTGGCCGTACCCTACGGCAAAGGCGCTGAGGACAATGAAGTGATCCGTTCCGGCGGCACCTTGCCTGAGCTTCCCGAAGGGGCTCTTCCCCACTGGGATCTGGCGGCAAAATTTAACCTCATCGATTTTGAACTGGGTGTCAAACTGACAGGCGCCGGATTCCCGGTTTACCGCGGAAAAGGGGCACAGCTGCAACGTGCCCTGATCAACTTCTTCCTGGAAGAGGCCCGGAAACAAGGCTATGAAGAAATCCAGCCCCCCCTGATGGTCAATGAAGCCTCGGGATTCGGGACCGGGCAGCTCCCGGATAAGGAAGGACAGATGTACCACGTCACCGAAGACAACTTCTACCTGATACCCACCGCGGAAGTTCCGGTGACCAACATCTACCGGGATGTGATCCTCGATGCTAAAGACCTGCCGGTGAAAAACTGTGCATACAGTGCCTGCTTCCGCCGCGAGGCCGGTTCTTATGGCAAGGATGTGCGCGGACTGAACCGCCTGCACCAGTTCGACAAGGTGGAGGTCGTGCAGATTGCTCACCCCGACCAGTCTTACGAAGTGCTGGAAGAAATGGTGAGCTACGTGGAAAGCCTGGTGCAAAAACTGGAACTCCCCTACCGCATTTTGCGGCTATGCGGAGGTGATATGGGTTTCACATCGGCCATGACCTACGATTTTGAAGTGTGGTCGGCCGCCCAGCAGAAATGGCTGGAGGTGAGCTCTGTGTCCAATTTCGAATCGTTCCAGGCCAATCGCCTTAAACTGCGTTACCGCGATGAGGCCGGCAAGAAACCGCAACTGGCGCATACCCTCAACGGCAGCGCCCTGGCACTGCCCCGGATCGTTGCCGCCCTGCTCGAAAATAACCAGACTGAAGGTGGTATCCGTATTCCAAAGGCACTGGTAAAATGGTGTGGATTTGATGTTATCTGATTTAACGGGGGCGCATCAAAAATAAAAGCAGCACTGAACAGTTGCTTATAGGCCACAAAGGCGCGAAGACAGGAAGGAACACAAAAAACAAATACTTTTTGGGCCACAAAGGCTATTCTCTTTGTGAATCTTGGTGTTTTCGCGCCTTTGTGGCATAAAACCCACCTGCCACTCTCCTACCTTTTCCGCTAAAGTGCTAACCTGATAAAATTACACGAGTTTATCCAAACGGCTGGCATCCAACCTTAGAAAGACGAACAGCAAAATGGTAAAGGCCCAGAGGGAAGAACCTCCGTAACTGAAAAACGGCAGGGGAATCCCGATCACCGGCATAAGGCCGATGGTCATGCCCACATTTACCGCAAAGTGGAAAAACAGTATGGAAGCCACCGAATAACCATATACCCTGGAGTATACTGACCGCTGCCGCTCTGCCAATATGATCAGCCTGACAAACAGGAAAACAAACAAGGCCACCACGACCAGCGATCCCATGAATCCCCACTCTTCTCCCACCGTACAGAATATAAAATCGGTGCTCTGCTCCGGCACAAAGTTGTATTTGGTTTGGGTACCGTTCAGAAAACCCTTTCCGCTGAAACCACCCGAACCGATGGCAATCTTGCTCTGGTTGACATTCCAGCCCGCCCCCCGGGGGTCCGACTGTATCCCTAACAACTCATTAATCCTGTCGCGCTGATGCGATTTCAGCACATCATGAAATACAAAATCCACGGAATAGGTAAACGCCACCGAGGCGAAAAAAATTCCGACGATTACCATCGACCGCTTCATACGTGTGCGCAGGATGTATATGGCAAATCCCAGCATACTTACCGTCGATCCGGCTAAGATGACATACTCCGCATCGAACATGGAGCCGGCCAGATAGTTGACTCCCAGCAGCAAAAGGATTACACCGCTGCCGATGCCCGCAGCGATTGCGCTTATCTTGATTCTCTGGTGAAGAATAAAATGGGTAAGAATACTGCCGCCAAACAGTAAGAGCAGCAATACCTGGTTCTCCGTAAGCATGGAAAGCAGAAAGAGGATAACGGTCAGCAATCCGAAAAACAGAACCGCTCCCGACATACCCTCCCGGTACAGCACCAGCAGAAACACAACGAACACAATGGCAGAACCGGTATCGGGCTGCATGAGGATCAGCAGCAGGGGCGCCATAATAACTGCCCCGACCATCAGGAACGATTGAATGCCCGATAGTTTGAAATTGAAACTGCTGGTCAGCTTGGCCAGGGCAAGCGCCGTTCCGAACTTGGCGAATTCAGAAGGCTGGAGTCGTAAATCTCCCCAAAGGATAAACCACGATTTCTGACCATTGATCTCCACACCGGCAATCAGCACCAATACAAGCGACAACAGTACCAGCCCATAAATCGGCCATGAAAAGAATACATAAAAACTGCTGTCGATGACCAGGATAAACAAGGCCATGATAACCGCCGCCCCTATCCAGAGAAGCTGCTTCCCGTAACGCTGTGAAATATCCAGTATACTCTGGTGTTCTTCGTTGTACACCGCAGCATAGATATTGACCCATCCTAACAACATCATCACCAGGGCAATGGTTACCGTTATCCAGTCAATATTGGCCCACAACTTATTCCTCTGTGCCATTGTTCTCCCTTTCTATGAGTAACATCGGATTCATCAGGTTTGCTTTCAGCATATTGGATTCGAGCCACGCCCGGTTGGGCGAGATCGAATCGTTCAGGTATTTCTCAATCACCAGACTGGCAATCGGTGCCGCATAGGTCGAACCCCAGATGCCGTTCTCGATATATACTGAAATAGCGATCTTAGGATCATTCCGTGGAGCAAAGGCCATAAACACCGAATGGTCTGCCCCATGCGGATTCTGGGCAGTGCCGGTTTTTCCGCACACCTCTATCCCCTGAATGCGCGACATCCCTCCGGTGCCCGATTCCATCACCTGGTACATCCCCTCAATAACCGGATCAAAATGCTCGCGGTTGATCCCGGCACTTATCGGTTGCCTGAAACGAGGGTGTATTTCCTGCCCCTCCACTTCCTTAACCATATGAGGAATAAAATAATGCCCCCTGTTGGCCAGCAAAGCGGCATGGTTAGCTAACTGTAACGGGGTAACGCCCAGTTCTCCCTGCCCGATGGACAGCGACACGACCGGCAGGGCCCGCCAGCGGGATCCCCTGAAAACAAAGCGCTCGTAATAATCCGAAGTCGGGACAAGCCCTTTCAGCTCGTGGACAAAATCGGTATCGAGCGTACGGCCGAACCCCAGCCTGAGCATATATTCCCGCCAGGCCTCATAAGCAGCCCGGATATCGGGGTATTTCCTGTTTTCCAGGATTGCCCTGAAAACATAAACATAGTAGGCATTACACGATTTGGATATGGATGGAACCAGGTCAAAGGACTGATCATGGTGACAACCCACCCGGAAATTTCCCGAATAATAACCATGCGCACAATAATACTGGGTCCTGGGGGTAATTACCCCCTCCTGAAGCGCCACCAGCGCATTGGCCATTTTAAAAGTTGACCCCGGCGGATACTGTGCCATCAGCGCCCTGTTATATAAGGGCTTCTGGGGATCACCAACCAACGACATATAGTTGTTCCCGCGGGCACGCCCTACCAACAGGTTAGGGTCATAATCCGGAGAATTGGCAAAAACCAGCACCTCCCCGGTCTGCGGCTCAATGGCAACAATACTGCCTCGTTTATTCCTCAGCAGTTGCTCTGCATATTCCTGCAAATCAGCATCTATGGTGGATATCAGGTTTTTACCGATCTGGGCAGTGGTATCGGCATCCCCGTCGAGATAACTTCCCTGGATCCGGTTGTGTACATCCACCATGAAATATTTTACCCCTTTCTTTCCACGGAGTTCATTCTCGTACGACCTTTCTATCCCGCTGATACCGATGTAGTCGCCCGACTGGTAATACGGATTGGCCTCTATCATGTCGCGGGTAACCTCACCGACATACCCCAACAGGTGGGCTGCCATTGGCCTGGGATACTCCCGGAGCGTACGGGGCTGGATATAAAATCCCCTCACCTTGTACAACTGTTCCTGTAAAGTCGCATATTTTTCCGGGGATATCTGCTTGACGATAACCGAAGGCTTAAACGGTGAGTAGTCCCTGGCATCCTTGAGCAACTTTCGTAAATCTTCAACCGAAATTTCCAGGATCTGACAAAATCTCAACGTATCGAAGGGTTTTACTTCCCGGGGCGTAACCAGCAGGTCATAGGCAGCCTTGTTGTATACCAGCAGCTCCCCGTTCCGGTCGTATATCAGTCCGCGCGCCGGGTATTGAACTACCTTGCGGAGTACATTGTTGGTAGCGTACTCTTTGTACGTGGTATCCACCACCTGCAGATGGAACAAACGGATAAGAAATATCACGCCTGTAACAACGAACACAGTGACTACAAGGTATTTACGATTCGAATTGATGTCCACGTTTTACGCTGATTAATCCCTGAAAACCAAATACTGGCTTAAAACTACTACAAAAAGTGTAAATGCCGTACTGAATATTGATCGGATAAATGTACGGAAGAATCCGGCAAATGAAAAGACTTCCAGATAAAACAGGACAAAATGATGGATAAGGATCAAAATGGCCGCGTAGGAAACAAACCAGCGGAAACCCGTCTGCATAAGGCCCGGATAGTCGGACTGCTCCGATTCCCTGGCACTGAGCATCCTGATGACCGATGCCCTGAAATAACCCGGCACAAGTGCGGCCGCAGTATGCAGCCCCGGGGTATCGGAAAAGATATCCACGGCCATGCCTAACAGGAAGGATAACAGTAAAACGGCATATCCGGGAGTCGATACAGGCAGCAGAAGAATGAACAATATATAAAACCACGGATTGACGAACCCGCTGAATTGCACCTGGTTAAAAAGCAGCACCTGCAGAAGCACCACCACAATGAACATGATGATATATTTAATCCAGACCCGCATCATCGCCGCTTAATTTTTCGAGTGTTTCAATTTCACCTGCCTGTTTGTTACGGATAATCTCCACATAGGTCAGGGCTTTAAAATCTACCGACAGTTTCACCCGGATATAGTAAAAATTATCGCCCCCCTCCTTACTGAATGAGTCGATGACCCCTAACATAAGTCCTTCGGGAAAAATACTTGAGTACCCGCTGGTTACAATGGTATCTCCCTCCTGAAGTTCAACATGGAATGGGATATCATTGAGCAGTGCGTAGCGATAATCTTTTCCGTCCCACGACAAGGGGCCAAAATAGCTGTTCCGGCTCAGCCTGGCCGGTACGTTCCAGCGCTGGTTCAGCAGTGAGATCACGGTCGAATAGGAATCAGAGACATTCAGAACCACGCCGACTACCCCGTCAACCGTGGCAACCCCCATATCAGGCCTTACTCCATGCCTGGCGCCCTTATTCAGCGTAAGGTAATTATACTGCCTGTTCACCGAATTATTGATTACGCGTGCCGCTACAAAATCGTAGTTCCCCGCTACCAGGATCTCCGGGATCAGTGAACTGTCGGCCGGGATAGAATCACCGGCAGTGGCATACAATGCCTGCCTCAGCCTCGCATTTTCATCGGCTAACTCCTTGTTGACTGAAGTAAGCCTGAAATAATTCACTACCGAATTATACCTGGCATAGATATTTCCTGAAATGTGGTTGGCGGAGTTCAAAAAGACTGCCCGCTGAAAGTTATTCCTGCTGAAAAGAAAAAAAAGGGCTGCAACTTCCAGTAAGATAAACAAAATCAGCACATGATGCCGGTAAAAATACCTGAGCAGGCTCCACATAATCAGGATTTACTCCGTTTCTAACGAATAAGGAATGAAAACTTATCTACATTCTTCAGGGCGATACCGGTGCCTCTCACCACTGCCCTGAGCGGATCTTCTGCAATATGGAACGGGATTCCCAGCTTGTCGCTGAGCCTCTTGTCGAGGCCGCGCAGGAGGGCACCCCCTCCGGCCAGCCAGATTCCGTTCTTCACGATATCGGCATAAAGCTCGGGCGGTGTTTGCTCGAGGGCACTGAGGATGGCCATATCGATCTTGGATAGCGATTTCTCCAGACAGTGGGCAATTTCCTTGTACGACACCGGTACTTCGATCGGAAGTGAGGTCATCTGGTTAGGCCCCTGCACGACAAAATCCTTGGGAGGATTGTCCAGTACCGTAAGGGCCGAACCTACCTGTATCTTGATCTCCTCGGCAGTACGCTCCCCTATCTTGATGTTATGCTGATGGCGCATATACTCCATGATGTCGGCGGTCAGGTCGTCTCCGGCAATCCGGATCGATTTATTGGTCACAATGCCACCCAATGAAATAACCGCAATTTCGGTGGTACCCCCGCCAATGTCGACCACCATGTTGCCTTCGGGTGCCTCCACATCGAGACCGATCCCGATAGCCGCCGCAAGCGGTTCATAGATCATGTAGACCTCACGGCCGCCCGCATGTTCCGAAGAGTCGCGCACCGCACGGATCTCCACCTCGGTACTTCCAGAAGGTATGCAGATTACCAGCTTCAGTGAGGGAGAGAACCACCTGTTCTTGGGATTGATCATCTTGATCATACCGCGGATCATCTGCTCTGCAGCGTTAAAGTCGGCAATCACACCATCACGCAGCGGACGGATGGTCTTGAGGTTGGAGTGGGTTTTGCCCTGCATCTGCCGGGCTTTTTCACCAATCGCAACCAGCTTCTCCGTTTTCAGGTCGATAGCTACTATCGAAGGTTCATCAACTACAATCTTATCGTTGTGTATGATTATCGTATTGGCCGTGCCAAGATCAATTGCAATCTCCTGGGTAAAGAATGAAAATAAGCCCATTTTATGCTTTTTGTTATAAATTCAATTAATAATTAATGACGGAAATGCCGTCTGCCCGTAAATAACATGGCCATGCCAAATTCGTTGCAGGCATCAATCACTTCCTGGTCGCGGATACTTCCGCCCGGTTCCACAATATACCTGACCCCGAACTCCTGTGCAGCTTCAATACTGTCGCGGAACGGGAAGAAAGCATCGGATACCAATACTGTATCGTCCATGCTCAGTCCCGGTTTCAGGTTGAACCGCGGGATGGTCAGCTGCCTCAGGCTGTCAAGCCGGTTGGGCTGCCCCATTCCTGCCCCGGTCAGCCAGAAGGACCCGTCGGCATTCTGAGTGACCAGCGCGATGGCATTGCTCTTCAGGTGCTTGCAGGCCATAACCCCGAACCTGGCCAGGTTCATCTTGGTCTCATCAAAGAGTGCCACGGTTACATTCCTGAATTCGGTATCCCCACCGTCATCTTCATCCTGAATAAGTAGTCCGCCACTTACCGAACGAATGATTTTCTCTTTTGTTGCCTCCGGCCTGACCGGAGTTACCAGTAAGCGCAGATTTTTCTTCTTTCCGAATATTTCCAGTGCTTCCGGAGTGAACTCAGGGGCAATAATAATTTCAACAAATTTTTTGTCGAACCAGGTGGCAATCTCCCCGTCGACCGTGCCGGTAAAACAGATGATGCCACCAAAGGCGGATACCGGATCACCTGCCCAGGCTAACTGAAGGGCCTCCATGATATTTCCGGCGACTGCCAGTCCGCAGGGATTCAGGTGTTTGACCACCGCCACCGCCTGCCTGTCCTGAAGGTGGGTCACGCTGTGCCATGCATCACTGGCTGATTTCCAGGCGGCATCGGCATCAAGCATGTTGTTATATGACAACTCCTTTCCCTGCAATACTTTAGCATTGGAAAGATTAATTCCGCTGTTGGTATTCTGATATTTAAAGAAGGTAGCAGCCTGGTGTGGGTTTTCACCGTACCGTAAGGTCTGGCCATTATTGAGGCTGATACGTTCTGTCCCGGGTTCACCCTGACTGAACCATGAAAATATGGCCGCGTCGTAATGGGAAGAAACGGCAAAAGCCTTCGTGGCAAACCATTTCCGCTCTTCCAGGGTGGTTCCGGCCTCTCCGCGTTCCAGGATCTCCAGAAGCGGAAGGTACTCCTGCTGCGAAGGTACGATCACCACATCCCTGAAATTCTTGGCCGCAGCCCTGATCAGGGAAATGCCGCCGATATCGATCTTCTCTATGATCTCCTGTGAGGTAGCCCCGGAAGCCAGAGTGGCTTCAAACGGGTAAAGGTCAACAATTACCAGGTCAATCTCCGGAATCTTGTATTCGGCAAGCTGTTGTATATCACCGCTGTGCTCACGCCGTGCAAGGATTCCCCCGAATACTCCCGGATGAAGGGTCTTGACACGCCCCCCCAGGATCGACGGGTAACCCGTGAGCCCCTCAACAGGCTTAACGGGAACACCCAAAGATTCTATAAAACTTTGGGTGCCTCCGGTACTGTATATCTCAATTCCGAGTGCTTGTAACCTGTTTATAAGGACATCAAGGTTTTCCTTATGGAAAACGGAAATTAAAGCACTCTTAATTTTTTTATATTCAGCCATTTAATATTTTTTTCAAAACAGAATGCAAAGATAAAAATTCAGTAATTAAAAACCCTTAAAAATCAGCAATTGAAAAAAAAGAAACAAAAAAACAACATTCCCGTCCGGCCTGTCTTTTGTAATTAAATGGGAATTCCGGTGACCAATAAAATGATTCAGAAATTGACCGGTACGGGTAACCATAAAATGCCGGTTTCTTTTCAGTAATTATCATTAAAATTCTGATATCCGATAAGACATGTTGTTTTTAAGACTGGTATACGAAAGCTTCAGTTTTGCCTGGAATTCATTAAGGGTGAATAAATTAAGAACATTGCTTTCACTTTTGGGGATTACCATCGGTATTTTTGCGATCATCTCGGTTTTCACCGTGATCGATTCGCTGGAGCGGTATATCCGCGAAAGCCTGAACTCCCTGGGCAGCAATATGGTGTATATCCAGAAATGGCCCTGGACTCCCCCGGAAGGTGAAACGGAGTATCCCTGGTGGAAATACATGAACCGGCCGGTTCCCGATCTGGCCGAAACGGACGAACTCATGCGCAGGTCAAGACTGGCCGGGGAGGCTGTCTTTTTCTTCGGATTCAGCCGGACTGTCGAGTCGGGCAGCGACAACATGGAAAATGTGCAGATCCTGGCCACCACACATCCCCTGCTGGACGTCTGGAACCTGAAAATCTCCAGGGGCAGGTATTTTACCACCCAGGAAATGCAGTCGGCAAATCCGGTATGTATCATCGGCAGTGAAATTGAGCAGCGTTTGTTCAGGGACCAGAATCCGGTAGGCAGGTACATCAAAATCATGGGGCATCAGTTCATGATCTTAGGGGTTTACGAACGAACCGGTCAGGATATGTTCGGGACCAGTATGGATCAGCGGGTGCATATACCAGTCAGCTATTCGATGAACATGTTAGACGTGAGGAACCGGGACCGCGGACAGGCCATTTGTGTTAAAGCCAAGCCTGGTGTACCCGAAGATGAATTTGCTGCCGAACTGCAGGCGGTCATGCGATCCATCCGCCGTCTCAAACCCCTTGATGAAAACAACTTTGCCCTCAATCAGGTAAACCTGATATCCAACCGGTTCGATGCATTTTTTAAAGTCTTTAATATGGCAGGCTGGATTATAGGGGGATTTTCCATATTAGTGGGCGGTTTTGGCATTGCCAATATCATGTTTGTCTCAGTGAAGGAGCGCACCAGGATCATTGGAATTCAGAAATCACTGGGGGCAAAGAAGATCTTTATCCTTGCTGAATATATCTTCGAGGCAGTAGTGCTTTCCCTGATTGGCGGGACCATTGGGCTCATGCTTATTTTTGCCGGGACACTGGTGTTCAGTTTCCTGTCGGGCATGTCCATCGTCCTTACGGCAGGGAATATCATAACCGGGTTGCTCATTTCCACGGTCATCGGATTTTTAGCCGGCCTGCTTCCGGCCCGCACTGCTGCCCGGCTGGATCCGGTGGTGGCCATCAATTCACTCTGATCACATCAGATTCATAAACATCTGACTGATGAACAAATAGATAGTAAGCCCAAGTATATCGTTCATTGTGGTGATAAATGGCCCGGTAGCCACGGCCGGATCAATCTTCAGCCGGTGAAGGGCAAGCGGGATAAGCGACCCGAACACGGAAGCCAGGGTCATTACAATAAACAACGAGAGGGAAACCGCATAGGTCAGGCTCATACTGTCGCTGAAAAAGAAATTATAGGCAAAAATCAGTGATGCAAAAATCCCACCGGTAAGAAAAGCCACAGCTAACTGCTTGAGCAGTTTCTGCCAGGGTGTGGCAAAATCCCTGACGCCGCTGGCTAAAGTCTGAACTACAATAGACGATGACTGCACACCGATATTCCCTGCCATAGCCGCAATCAGGGGAATAAAAAAAGCAGTGGCAGGCAGGTGCGACAAGGCCTCCTCATGTGCCCCTATCACCCGGGAACCCATGATGCCGCCAAACAGTCCGACCATCAGCCAGGGCACCCTGGCCCGGGTAAGAGGCCACACCTTGTCACCAACCTCAATGTCCCCCGTAATACCCGATACCATGTTGTAGTCGCGTTCAGCCTCCTCACGCATAACATCCATAACGTCGTCGAAGGTGATCCGTCCCTTTAACCGGCCTATATCATCGACAACCGGAATCGCTACCAGGTCGTATTTTTCCATCATCTGGGCAACCTCCTCCTGGGGCGTATCCGTATTCACCCATTTGACATCCGGATTGTAAATATGCTTGATCTGCGTATTGGTGCTGTTCAGGATCAGCTTTTTCAGGGACAGTACCCCTTTCAGCTTGTTGTCGTCGTCGACGACGTAAACATAGTAGATGTCGTCGACATCCTCCGACTGCCGGCCGATCTCTTTCAGACAGGTAGCAACCGTCCAGTTCTCATTGACGGCAACCAGCTCCTTGGCCATTATACCCCCGGCAGTGTCCTCCTCATACTCCAGAAGGTCGGCAATATCACCGGCAATCTCCACATCGCCGATCTCGTTCAGTACCGATTTCTTGACATCCTCGTCGAGCTCTCCCAAAATATCAGCGGCATCGTCGGAATCCATGAACTCAATAAACTGCCGGGCGATGTACTCAGGTGGCAGCGCATTCAGGAACCTTTTCCGGTCATCCTCCGGAATCTCAATCAGCACATCCGACGCCTTTTCGCCGTCTAACATCAGGTAGACATACTTCGCCTCCTCCATGGAGAGCGCATCCATGATCTCTGCAATATCGGCCGCATGCAGCTCCTGCAGCAGCTCTGTAACCTGCCGCTCATCATTGGCTTCGATGAGCATCCTCAGGTTATCAATAAACTCTCTTGTCAGTTCAAAATTCATGGTTCTGCAGATTTATGGTCTCCTGAGATCCCGGGTTAATTCAATAAACTGATCTACCGATAACTGTTCGGCCCGCAGCCCGGCAAATTTTGGCGGCACCTCAAGGCCCAAGGGCTTCAGCGCATTTCCAAGCACTTTCCGGCGCTGGTTGAAACCGGCTTTCACCACTTTAAAGAACAGACCTTCATCACAACCCAGCGATTCACGGCCGTTGCGGCGCAACCTGATCACCGCCGACTTCACCCTGGGTGGAGGAACGAATACCTGCTCGCTTACCGTAAACAGATACTCGATGTCATAAAAAGCCTGTAATAACACACTGAGAATTCCGTAGGTTTTATTCCCGTGACCGGCACTGAAACGGTCGGCCACCTCCTTCTGGATCATCCCCACCACCTGAACCACACGCTCCCGGTTCTCCAGAATCCTGAAAAATATCTGGGAAGAAATGTTATACGGAAAATTACCGATCACACTAAACTTTCCGGGGAAAAGAGATTCCGGGGAGAGCTTCAGGAAATCACCCGACAGGATCCGGACATCACCTCCCGGAAAGCGGTTATTGAGGTATTCGACCGATTCCTGGTCTATTTCTATCAGGGTAAGATGGACTTGGGGATTCTGTATCAGGTATCGAGTAAGTACACCCATGCCGGGTCCGATCTCCAGCACATCCGGCGTGCCGGAAACATCCAGGCTGTCAACGATTTTTCGCGCAATATTCTGATCCCTCAGAAAATGCTGCCCTAAATGTTTCTTGGGTCTTACAACACTCATCACCTTCTTTATCGTTCATGATCTTTTAGAATTTCTGATTAAAATCTTCCTGAATCAAAGTAATTTCTACTTTTGTGATTTGATAATTTTTGATTTCCCGAAAAGTCAGGTAAAAATAATCAACTTTGTTGTGAAACCCTTTCTAACGGGCCGATTTCTTTAAATATATTACAATAAATTGAAGCAGAAAGTCAGAAAAGCAGCCAGAGTGCTGGTATTTTTCACCATAGGAGCACTGATCTTCTGGATTTTATACAAAGATCAGGATCTGGACCGAATGAAGTCCATCTTAACCAACGACGTAAATTATTTCTGGATCTGGATTTCGGTTTTTATCGGACTGCTGAGCCACATCAGCCGGGCTGTCAGGTGGCGCTACCTGATCAGGCCTCTGGGGCACAATCCGCGCTTAGACAACACTTTCTATGCTGTTATGATCGGCTATCTCATGAACCTGGTCATTCCCCGGATGGGCGAAATTTCCAAATGCGGAGTCCTGGCCCGCTATGAAAAGGTATCCTTCGCCAGGCTATTCGGGACAGTAATTACCGAAAGGATTTTTGACCTGATTGCGTTGGGGATATTTACCCTGCTGATGGTGGTTACACAATTCGGTCATGTGCTCCGGTTCCTTAACGAAAATCCGGATATCCGGAATAAAGTGGTTTCCATGATCAATTCACCGTGGTTGATCGGAGGACTGCTGGTGGCCTTTATCCTGCTAATTTTGTCCTGGAAAAGAATCCGGAAAAGCAATCTTTACCGAAAACTCGGGGGCTATGCATCCCATTTCCGGGAAGGGATCCTTTCCGTCAGATACATAAAGAACAAAGGTGCATTTATCTTTCACACGGGATTTATCTGGACGATGTATTATATGATGCTCTACGTCTCCTTTTTTGCATTCGGGTTTACTGCGGGGTTATCGCCTTTGGCCGGACTGACTACCTTCGTGATGGGCAGTTTTGGCATGGTTGCCCCGGTACAGGGAGGGATCGGCGCATGGCACTTCATGACCAGGGAATCACTTGCGCTGTATGGTGTTCCGTATGAAAACGGTATGATTTTCGCCTTCCTGGCCCATGGTGTCATGACCCTGATGGTCATCGTTCTCGGATTGTTTTCGGTATTGGCCCTGCCTTTTGCCAACCGCAGGAATACCGCCACGGTAAGCCCATCCTGAACCGGCCGGATCAAAGCTGGTTTTTTCTATCTTTACCACCACATTACCTGTACGCGATGAATACGGAACTCTTTATTGCCAGGCGTTTGTTCTCCGAAAAAGAGAGCCGGCACCACCTTTCCCGGAGGATCGTCAGGATAGCCCTGGCCGGTATTGCCCTTGGCCTGACGGTTATGATCCTGGCTGTGGCCATCGTTACCGGATTTAAAAAGGAGATCCGCGATAAAGTGATTGGCTTCGGTTCGCATATCCAGGTGGTCAACTACGATTCCAATTTTTCTTACGAAACCGCTCCGGTCAGCCGTGAACAGAGTTTCCTGCCCCTTGTCGGGGCCCTGCCCAACGTAAAAAGCATACACCCTTTTGCTACCAAGCCGGGTATCATCAAGACCGACGAATACATCCAGGGAATCGTCCTCAAGGGAGTCGACACCCTTTTTAACTGGGACTTTTTCAGCAAACACCTGGTCGAAGGGCAACTGCCCGACCTGACCACCCCGGAAAGATCACCTGAGGTCCTGATATCCTCGAATCTCAGCGCCTTATTGTTGCTGAAAGTCAATGACCCGATCTTTATGTACTTTATCAACCAGGAGGAACAGATTCCCAGGGTAAGGCAATTCCGGGTGGCAGGAATTTACAACACCAGCCTGCAGGAGTTTGACGACCTTTTTGTGATGGGTGATCTCCGACAGATACAACACATCAACAGCTGGGACGAAAAAACCATCAGCGGTTTTGAAGTCATCGTAAACCAGTTTAACCAGCTCGAAAAAACCGAATCGGAAATCCGGGAACGGATCGTCCATTACGGCGTCAGTCAGGGGTCTACCCTCCGGCCACTCTCCATTGTAAGGAAATATCCCCAGCTTTTCGACTGGCTGTCGATCCTTGACATGAACGTATGGGTAATCCTGGCCCTGATGGTTCTTGTAGCCGGGTTCAACATGATCTCGGCCCTGCTGGTGCTCATCCTTGAACGAAGTTCCATGATCGGCACACTGAAATCGATGGGAAGCAAAAATAAAAACCTCCGGAAAATATTTCTATATCTCTCCGGATTCCTCGTAGCCAGGGGAATGTTCTGGGGAAATCTTATCGGCATTTCACTTCTGGTCATCCAGAAATATCTGGAAGTTATCAAACTGGATCCGACCTCTTATTATATGGATGTCGTTCCGGTCCACATTTCGGCATTGAATATCTTTTTGCTGAACGCCGGAACGATTATAATCACCATGGCCATGCTGGTTATCCCGGCATGGTTTGTCAGCCGGATTTCACCCGATAAATCCATGCGTTTCGACTAAACATATACATTATCGCCTGTTTACTTGCCGGGAATTGCGCTCCATTTTGTATCTTTACCCAATGACTGAGTGGCGTGTACATATAGAAAACCTGCTTAACAACCGTTTGCCGGGAGAGCTTTCACACAGGAAAATGCTTCCCCCGGAAAGGGATTTATATCCGGCAGGAACAGCCGGGGAGGTTCAGCCAAGCGGTGTCCTGCTGCTGATCTGCCCCGATGGGGACGAGCTATATGTGTGCCTGATCAAAAGATCCGCTACCATGAAGATTCACGCCGGCCAGATCGGATTCCCGGGCGGCAGGCAGGAAGAGGGCGATACAGGACCGGGAGCCACTGCCCTGCGCGAAACGACAGAAGAGATCGGCTTGCCCTCCGAAAATATCCGGATACTGGGAAAACTGACTCCCCTCTATGTTTCGGTAAGCAATTTCATGATTTATCCTTATGTCGGCTGGACATCAGGCCTTCCTGGTTTTCCCCTGAACCACAGGGAAGTGGAAAAAGTACTTTTCTTCCCCCTTCTCGCACATTTAGCCCGACCCACTGTTGAATTCCGGGAAATGGAAACTGTTTCGGGCTTACTGAATGTACCCGGTATACCGTTCCAGGAGGAATTCATCTGGGGTGCAACGGCCATGATCCTCTCCGAATTTATGGATATTATCTCTGCAGGCCAGCCTACTCAGGAATAACGTTTTTATAATGACCGTAATTACTGAGCACCGACGCCACAAATTCGTACGGCTCAGCCCCGCGGGCATAGCCCCATTTCACGACCGGGTCGGTATAGTAAGATGCCCTCGACTTGTTCAGGATGAAATAATCTACGTTATTGTTCCAGCGGTTCGGATCTTTCCCGTACTTCTGTGCAAGACGCTGAGCATCTTTCACATGGCCTAATCCGACGTTATAGGCAGCCAGCACAAACTTCAGCCGTTCATCCTGGTCCCTGATCTCACTCTTGAACTGAGAATCGAGCCAGGACAAAAGCCTGATTCCGCCGCGGATATTCTGAAGCGGATCAGCGGTATTTTCGACCCCGAACGACCTGGCCGTCTCGGGCATAAGCTGCATAAGTCCGGATGCCCCGGCCCAGGAGCTTGCCGTAGTGTCGAACTGCGACTCCTGGTAGATAATCGAGGCGATCAGCCGCCAGTCCCACTTCCCGGCACCTGCCTCCCGTCTGATGATCTCATCATAGGGGGAAATTCTGCCGTTAACCATGCTGTGGTAGCTGTTCCTGACCCTGGTCATATGCCGGTCGGCCGAGAAATACTTAACCTGCAGTTGCTTGTAATCCGCTGTTTCCTGAAATTCCGCCAACCAGCCATCGACGTATTCCTTCAGACGGTGAGCATCCTTGCGGACAGCCCATGCAATGTTCTGCCTGAAGCTTACCGGAACGGAGACATCCAGGTTATGGTAATGTCTTGAATATAGCCTTGCGGTATGTTCATCGCACACGGTGTAATCAATCTCCCCTGATGCAACCATAGATACCAGCTGTTCAACACCCGCTACCGAATCTTCAACGACCCGGAGCTTCTCTCCAATCTCCTCCTGAATATGATGAAGACGGGCAACGAAGGCTGAATTTTTCTGAACGGTAACCGTTTTACCACCCAGTTCGAGCTGATTGTTCACGAACAGGTCACCCTCCGGATCGCCGGACCTGGGCCTTCTTTGAACCAGCACCTGGCGGGTTTGCATGATCGGACGGCTGAAATCGACCCTTGAACTCCGCTCGCTGGTAACGGTCAGGTTCTTCGCAGCAAGGTCAAACCGCCCTGTCTCTAATCCCCGGAAAGTCTCTTCCAGGTCATTGCTCACCACAAATTCAAGCTTAACGCCCAAATCGTTTGATAGCCGCTTCAGCATCTCATACTTGAAGCCCATGGGTTTTCCCCTGTACACAAAGTAGTTGGTGTAATTGTAGTCAACCACTACCCTGAGTTTCCCTTCCCTGATGATTCCGTCAAGGTCCCTGAGGGGAGCCTCAAAACGTCCATCATTCCACACACTGGCACTTCGTGTCTGCTCCACACAGGTTGAAAAACCGAACATGAGCAACACTAAAGCCAGTATGTTCCTGTATTTTAGAAACATATCTGAAATTCTAAGTTAATAATATGTGTGTTAGTCGTAGAATGACCAGGCTACTCCAAGCCTGTATGTCATTTGATTCATAGGGTGGTCTAAAACTGTAAAATAGGGCTTATTTAAAAATCCCGATCCGATATTCATAAACTGAAAGAACACCCGTGTCCTTTTCAGTTTCAGATTCGCAAATGCATCCATGTATGGATAGGACCCTAATAACTCTTCGTTCTGCAGATAAAAGAATCCGGTCGCCGGATTATAGGCATCTGCATAATATTCCGTATTGAACCGTACATCCATGCCGATCTGGGTGTACAAAACCTTTGCAACGACAAAATCGTAATAGGGCACCAGCCGGACCGACAGTTCGGGCAGGTGTATATATTGGGCTGCTGAGGCTTTTTGCCAGAGCAGTTGGGCATTCAGTCCGAAATTCCTCCAGGTGAAATCCTTGCCGGCATAAACAGACAGGATCAGCTGCTCGCTGCTTGTCTGCGCAGGCATACCATCATAACCGTGGTATAAAAAATTATTGAACAGGGCATAGCGTGCGCCGGCTTCCAGCTTTCTCTGAGGGGAGAAAAATTCAAACGAGGCGTTCATATTCTGTTCATTTACAAAATTATTCTTCCATTGAAACCGGTTCGAGAAATATTCCTGCTGGAAATAATCGGGTACACGGTTGATCAGCTCACCCCTGATCCTGAAAAAGGCCAGGGAATCGTTCATGAAATTTACCGGTTTCGATATAACACCATTCAATTCGGTCTGTCCGGCCAGAAATCCGGTAATATATTGTCTGCCTTCTACATCCCAGGTCCAGAAGTTGCCCATGTGCCTGAAGATCCCGCCACCAACATAAACGTTGGTATAGGTCTCTTTATTATACCGGGCTGATGGACCTAAATACAGATGTTTCTCAAAATCACCTGTATGCCATGGAAAAACCGGATCTTTATAACCCGGAGCTGAAAAAAGCCTTGTTACGATATTGGCCCCGATAAAAGCCCTTTGACCAAAACTGAATTTCTTCTGTGCACTTTCATGAAAGAGTAACTGAAGCTGGTTCTCGACTGATCTGAACCTTGCCGAGTCGTATGTTAATGACGGATTGATGAAATATTCAGGAAAAAAACTACTGTTGTCACTGCTTTCCCCTTCCCTGAAAGTCCGGATATAATTAGCCAGTTTAAAATAGTATATCGCACTGGCAATAGGCCTGAATTTTGGTACTTCGTCTACCTCGGTTGTACTGCCGATCTTATACTCCCCGGAAGCAAAAACATAGGAATTGCGAATCTCGGAGCGTGCATCCGTCAGCCTCATGGTCAGGTATTCAGGCTCCTCCACCTCCAGGAGCTGCCTGGAATCGCTCATCCCGCCGTTTTCTGTATTACGGATCCGATTGGTGATAAAACCCGCGTAAGCATTAATCTTTTCGGTATTATAACTTGAGTAGAGAGTTATTGAGTTATTCCGGCTTTCCTGATAATTATACTGGCCGTCGGATTTGGCCTGGTCGTAACGGAAGGTAAAATTGAGGTGCCGGTTTACATTCTGGGAATGCAGTACATTAAACCGGGTTTCGTTTTTTCTGTTTTTATTTTCACTCTGTGAATAATCGAGTATCGTATAAGGCGTGGTTGTATTATAGAAGTTTATCCTTTCGGGGGTAAGGATATAAGCATCATGGGTTCGTGCGAAATAATATTCTGAGGAATACCTGCGAAGTGAAAAATCGTTGTTAAGATAAGCTCCTCCGTAATTTCCGGTGTAGGAATTGGTGATGGCATTCTTATATGCAGGATGATAATTATGATAGAACTTATACAATGTATCAATACTCAATGAATCGATGAACGCCCCCTGGTCCCTGAGGTTCCATGAAACAACCCTCGAAGCCACTTTCCTTTCGGGCTCGGAAGGCATTTCTTCGGGCTGGCCGCCGATATTGTCAAAGCCACCTCTGTCCTGGCCGCTTAATAGCCAGGGTATACAACCGATCAGAAAGACAAGTATATATCTGTAATAATTCATTGATTCCAAACAAAGGAGGCACAAAATTATAAAAAGGCAGTTAGAGAGCCTATGAAACTCCTGTTTTTCCGTTATTTTAACAATAAAAAGAAGAGTTTTAACACTCAAATAACAAGAGTGTTGGTTATAAACCAGGTGATTTTCAGGAATATCTTCAATTTAAGCTTACCTATAAAGACAGGGTCAGGTTAAAAAACACTGCGGAACAGGATAAAAACAAGAAACCCTGGCTCACTAAAGAACCAGGGTTTGAATAAGGAGGCGACGTCCTACTCTCCCACCGTAGCAGTACCATCGGCGCAGGCGGGCTTAACTTCTCTGTTCGGAATGGGAAGAGGTGGTGCCCCGCCGCTA
>JAUWAB010000046.1 GCA_030602265.1 Prolixibacteraceae bacterium
GCATACCCCTCAGAACCCTTATTTCTCAACAAAAAACTGTTTATTACTTTATTTTAGTATGGTGGCATCTCAAAAAGATTACCGTAATTTCGTGATAAAATTAATTTTCATGAAGGGAGATGTCATCATTCAGCTTGATCATGCCGAGATCTACCAGGAGGAGAACCTGGTGCTTCACGATGTTAACCTTAGTGTGGAAGAGGGTGAATTTGTATATGTGATTGGCCGGGTCGGGACAGGGAAGTCGAGTCTTATCAAAACCCTGAATGCCGAACTTCCCCTAATATCCGGAGAAGGATCGGTTGCCGGTTACTCCCTTAAGAATATCCGCACCCGCGACATTCCCTATCTTCGCCGTAAGCTGGGTGTTGTTTTTCAGGATTTCCGGCTTCTCCCCGACCGCAGTGTACGTGCCAACCTGGAATTTGTGCTCCGGGCTACCGGCTGGAAAAAAGACAAGGCTATCACGGAGAGGATAATTCTTGCCTTATCTATGGTTGGCATGGAACGCTCGCTCAACAAGATGCCGCACCAATTGTCGGGGGGGGAACAGCAGCGCGTGGTCATTGCGAGGGCACTGCTCAATGATCCCCCGGTCATTCTTGCTGATGAGCCAACGGGGAACCTCGATCCTGAAACGTCTGAACAGATTCTTTCCCTGCTGATTGAATTGAACCAGGGGGGCAAAACCATCCTGATGGCCTCACACGACTATGCCCTGATCAGTCGACACCGGGCCCGCACACTCATCTGTGAAAAATATTCACTGGTGGATGCCTCCACTTCGAGCGGGAACCTCGATTTTGATGAGATTCTGGCAGAAAAATGAACCGCTGGCCTGGATTTGTCCCGGAAGGAGTCAGGAAAATCCTTGCTCCCGCTTAATTTCCCTTGAGTTTATCGGCCATAGCATTGGCTAAGGCCACCAGTTGTTCCCGTGTTGAAATCTTCAGTGCACCTTTTTCCTCAATCGGTTCGTATACCATATCCCACTGGATGCTGTCTGCAAAGGCCATCAGATTTTTGACTCCGCCTCCATTCCAGGAGTAGTTTCCAAAAATTCCCAGGAAATGGTTTTTGATACCCATATGGGCAATGGTCGAAATAAGGGTTTCTACATTGGGGAACAGGGCATTGTTGTATGCACAGCTGCCAATGATAAATCCCTTGTATTTGAAAATATCATTGATGATGTAGGAGGAATGTGTCTTTGAAGCATCATACACCCGGATGTTTTTTATACCCCGTTCGGCCAGTCTCCGGGCAATAGTCTCGGCCATTTTCTGGGTATTGCCGTACATAGATCCGTATACGACCACTACGCCATCGTCCATGTCGTAGGAGCTCCATTTATTGTAGCGGCTGAGTACCCAGTTCAGGTCGGTGCGCCATACCGGGCCATGAGTGGCAGCGATCATTTTTATTTCCAGGTCGGCCAGTTTTTTGATGGCGCGCTGGGTGTGGGCACAGTATTTTCCGACGATATTGGTAAAATAGCGCATTACCTCCACTTCGTAGAAATCGAGGTTGATTTCATCATCGAAAATGCCGCCGTCTAAGGTTCCGTAGCTTCCGAAAGCGTCACCGGAAAAGAGGATCTTGTGGTTGGTCTCATAGGTAACCATGGTTTCAGGCCAGTGGACCATCGGTATAGCCCTGAACTGCAGTTTGAAGTTCCCCAGATCGAGGATGTCGTCATCCTTGACCTCAAGGGTATTGGCCGGATTGAAATAATAACTCTGCACAAACCCGAAGGTTTTCTTATTGCCTACGAGGATTACGTCGGGATATTTGGTGACCAGTGCTTTAAGCGCACCGGAATGGTCTGGTTCCATGTGGTTGATGACCAGGTAGTCGACTTTGCGGTCGCCTATGATGGATTCGACGTGGTCGAGATAGTCATCGATGAACTGGCGCTCCACAGTGTCTATCAGGGCAATCTTGTCGTCTACCAGCAGATAGGAATTATAGGAAACCCCATGCGGTATGGGCCATATATTTTCAAACAGGTGGGTCCGTCGGTCATTGAACCCCATAAAGTAGATATTCTCCGTAAGCTTTGCCTGTAACATAGTCTGTCCGATAATTGATTTTTCAGGGTACGAAATTAGTAAAATTTCAGCGAGCCAGAAGATGTCAAATAAAAACTGTTTGGAGGAAGCAGGACGGAGGACATGCCGATACTCCCAATTTGAAATTCTTTTTCCGGTCCTTTTCTGCAAATGCCTTTGGGAATCATTGTCCGGGAAAATTTCCGGGGAGATCTTACCGAGGACATAATTCTCGCAATGAAGCAAGGGAAAGCAAGCGCAAATTCAAAACCCTGTTTGGACAGTATTCTGCCATTAAACTGATCATATGCCCGGATTCAGGGGATATTGTAGATGCCAATCAATCTGCTTCACTTTTTTATGGATGGACAATTGATGCGTTGAGGTCCATGAAGATTTATGAGATAATTGAATGGCCTCCGGAACAGATCAGGGCAGAGATGGACAAGGCCAGACATTCCAGGAAAGTCCGTTTTGAGTTCAGGTACCGGAAGGATACCGTTAATGACCTCTTTTTATACTGATTTGTGTAAAAATGTAACAAATGGCTCCTTCTGGCAAAAAAAATGTAACAAAAGGTCGAAAAATATTTTCAAATAGGAAATCAACGAATCATATTTGTTATAAGTTTGATATAGAAAATAAACACCTAAAATTCTTTAATTATGAGAAGATTGATTTTGTTGATTGTGGCCTTTTTGGCTGTTATGACCGGCTTTTACAGCTGTTCTGAACAGGAAGATTTTATTGCAGGTGAAGGCGATGTTTCAGCTTTGAAGAAGGCTGAAGTACCGGCTGCCAGTCATGTACCCAATGAAATGCTTGTAAAGTTCAAGTCCGGGGTAAGTGAGGAGCAAAGAGCTATGGTTCTCGAACGGGTAAACGGGAAGGTGAAGGAGAAGATTGTCACTTCTGCCATGGCACATTCCGGAGACCGGGAGGGCATTACCCTGGTCACCCTGCCGGGAGCTGCAATGGAGGCAATATCCAGGGTGAAAGGTTTACCCGGTGTTGAATCGGCGGAGCCTAACTTCCTTTACACCCATTTTGCCACTTCCAATGACCCGTATTATACCAACGGTTCCCTCTGGGGTATGTATGGTGATGCAACCAGTCCTTCTAATGCATTTGGTTCTCAGGCAGGAGAGGCATGGGCAGCAGGTAAAACCGGAAGTGCAGCTGTTTATATTGGCATAATTGACGAGGGTTATATGTACACCCATGAAGACCTGGCAGCCAATGCCGGTGTGAACCCAGGGGAGATTGCCGGGAACGGAAAAGATGATGACGGCAATGGCTATGTGGATGATGTTTATGGCTGGGATTTTGACGGTAACAACAACACTATTTTCGATGGTGTGGATGATGATCATGGCACCCACGTTGCCGGGACTATCGGTGCAGTTGGTGGAAACAGCAAGGGAGTAGCTGGTGTGGTATGGAATGTTAAACTGTTAGGAGCAAAGTTTCTTGGTAGAAGAGGAGGGACCACGGCCAATGCGATCAAGGCGGTAGATTATTTTACCGATCTGAAACAGAGGCATGGGTTAAATATTGTTGCCACCAATAACTCATGGGGTGGAGGAGGATATTCCTCATTATTGGAGGCTGCCATCGTTAGGGCAAATAATGCTGGGATTCTCTTTATAGCTGCTGCCGGAAATGACGGCCGGAATAACGATGCCACGGCCTCCTATCCGTCTGGCTATGACGTTGCCAATGTCATTGCAGTGGCCTCAATCACCAACACCGGAGGATTGTCCTCCTTCTCCAATTATGGGGCTACCACCGTTGATCTCGGGGCTCCGGGTTCAGCTATCTATTCTACACTGCCAATATCGTCCAAAGGCAAAGTGGTGTCAGGTTATGGAAGCTATAGCGGTACCTCTATGGCAACGCCACATGTGACGGGTGCTGCCGCCTTGTATGCGTCAACTAACCCAGCAGCTTCTGCAAGTCAGATCAGATCAGCGATACTCAGTTCGGTCGTTACTACGGCGTCTCTGAGCGGTAAATGTGTAACCGGGGGACGCCTGAATGTAAGCGGGTATTAGGATCCTTAAATATTTGTATAGTCAGGCTGTTCATCCGGACAGCCTGATTTTATTTACGATACCTCGTTAAGGATGTTTATCCCGTCCGTTGCTGCCTGTTCCACCATTCCCACTGGTGAGCCTCCCTGAAGGTAAGCATATGACAATGCGTTTTTGATATCCTCGGCGTAAATTAGCCCTGAATGCTAATTCTTTGTTACCAGTTTTTCATAAGACCCCAGATTAGTCAACGCTTTGACAATATAAACCCCAGACGGATACCCTGCCAGGTTTATTTCTGTGCGGTCAGTACTACTGTTCGATCTGGTCACTAATTGCCCGGATATATTGTAAATGGTGGTATTGTATAGTACTTCGTTCTCTTCAGGTGTAAACACGATGGTTAGTTTTTCGGTAAATGGGACCGGATAACAAAACAGATTGTCTGTATTTGCAGGTGTTCCCGGCATATCCGGCATATCCTGATGGATCTGTGCGCTCTTTAGGACCGGTGTTGTATATTCAATGGTCAGTCTGGCTGCTTTCTGAGGTGAAGTTTCATAGGCAACTGCTGAGCGTGTGCCGGTTCCGGTGATAATAAAGACCATACTGTTGCCTGATTTCCACCCGGTGCGGTTGACGATTTCCTGAATTACAGTTGTCAAATCAGGTGATTTCTGATCTTCTCCGGCCGCTCCGTCTGAAGTCCATCCGTTGGGAATCCATTTTACGGTTGAAGATGTTTTTGCCCTTCCTGAAACATTCTTCTTGGTGGAAGTAAATGGTAAGGCATTATCCGCCGCCTGGCCAGCTATGGTAAGGTTGGTCGCTGTTGTCGTTTTTCCCATGGCAGTGAACTGGAGCCATGCCTTGGAGACGACGGAGCCGGCAGGAATACCAACCTGGCTGAACCTTAACCCGATTTTCTGATTTCCGGTTGATTTTGAGTCATAAACCAGGTTAATAACCGGACTATTCAGCA
Source organism: Prolixibacteraceae bacterium (assembly GCA_030602265.1). Classification (GTDB taxonomy): domain Bacteria; phylum Bacteroidota; class Bacteroidia; order Bacteroidales; family Prolixibacteraceae; genus UBA1413. The sequence continues at coordinate 5,067 of JAUWAB010000046.1, forward strand.
GCATGGTACCTGAATTATATTCCTCTACGTCATCGTTTCCGGAAACAATAAATGCGGTGGTTGTCATGGCCGCCGGCAATATGTTGATATCCATCGTTGTGGAAGTGGCTTTCTGCCCAGGTCCGGGAGTAAACAGAAAGGTGAATGTGCCAGGCGTTCCGGTGGAAATGACCGGCGGGTCCCATGTTCCGGTAATGCCGTTCAACGATGTCGAAGGAAGTACAGGTGGTTCTGATCCCTGCATCAGTGGTCCTATGGGGTCAAAAACAGGTGTGACCAGCTGAGCAGCCATAAATTCTATAATTAGCTTTGGTGCTGAAGCAGGAGACCCTTCGTAGGCTTCAGCTATCCGAGATCCGGTTCCGGTTATCAGAATCATTATGGCCGAAGCGGGTGAAAATCCGGGCCGGTTAACTATTTCCTGAACTAAGGGAGAGATGTCCGGGGTTCTCTGATTTTCACCGGATTCTCCCGGACTGGTCCATGCCGGAGGCATCCAGTATACCACACTTTCCGTTTTCGTTCTGCCTGAAAGATTGTTTGGTGAACTTAATATTTCCAGTGAATGATCGGCGGCTTCACCTCTGATTTCCAGGTTAACCGCGGAGGTACCTGATTCGTCACAGGTAAACTGGATATATGCCCTGGTGACAGTAATCCCTTGCGGAAGAAAAAGATCCCGGAACCTGAGCCCGACAGTTTGATTACCTGCCTGGTTATAAGAGTCATACACCAGTTCCAGATCGGTGCTTGTTATATATAATGTACCGCTTTCACTCTCTTCGGCATCATCCGAACCATTCTGAATTGCTGAAATCCTCGAATTAACCGTATTGGGATCAACTATGACGAGGGTAACAGGATCACTTATTTTGGTTGATCCCTGGTTGTCGGTAGCTATTGCGGTGACTTTATATACTCCGGAAACTCCTCCCGGCCATGTATAGGTATAAGGAGAAGAGGTAACCTCGCCAAGAATGGTATTCCCCAGATAAAAAGTAACTTTTGAGATGCTGCCATCCAGGTCGGTGGCAATGGCTTCCATGTGTACGGGTTTATGTGACTCTTCTACCGTATAATCCTCTGGGGAAATGATATAGATCGAAGGCGGATTATTGGCCGTACCTCCCTCAATCCATATGGGTGAAGTGATGGCTTCATCGGCATCGGCCTGTTTAATCCGTAAATAAAAATAATTACCATCGAAACAAGTTATCGTTTGGGTAATATTTACCTCATTCGATCCGGGTGTCCATGAATTGATTACAGCGCCATTCATAAGAAGTTCAATCCGGCTGAATGGATCCAGAGCATCGTCATGGGCCAGTATCTTCAACTGGTATTCCCCTCCGGGGATGGTTGACCCCATTTCATTGCCCCCAATTGTAAAGGACAATGCCATTGTCTTGTCATAAGTGCTGTAAAACCGTCTGGCTTTCAATGCTTCCATAATATCGGTGCGGGTGTTTGCCTTTGCCAGTACGGCAAGTTTCGAAGGAGTCATAGTTCCCCAGGTACCAGAGTGGTTGTCTTCACTCCCGGCAGCCCCGGTCTTCCAGCCCCGGGTCAGCGCTTCATCATAGAATCCCAAGGTGCCGTCACCGCTGAAATAACCATCGTTGTAATAGTAGTCCTCGAATCGATCCGTTTTGTTCCATAATTCCATACCTACAAACTTGTCAGAAGGTGCAGTTGTGAATTGATTGAATTCTGTACCCGTTGAGTTTTGCCTGCCGGGATGATTAAAGAACGCTACACATTCGCGTGTGGACAGCCAGTTCACCAGCCCGGAGAAGGTATTTGTCGGAGAGGCCCCGGATGTGCAGTAATCGGTGCTTCCTGTCACGGTAACATGGCCGTATGTACTGTGCGACCACTCAAATCCGTAAAAAGCGGTAAAACTTCCCGGACTGTTAATGGAATCTGCTGTTTTTTTAATCTGGGTGTATTCTTCCGGAGTCAGGGAATATTCATGGTCAGACAGACTGAAAAAATCGAGTTTTCCGTAATCTCTCGCATATATATAAGCGGATGCCGGAGTCCCTTTCCCGTCGGAATATGCACAATGGTTATGCAGGTGGCCATAGTAGACGTTATATCCATTTATGGATATCTGTGCTGAAAGATGGAGTGAAATTACTGAGAAGATCCCACTCAGCATAAGCTGCCAGATTGTTTTCATAAGATTGGTGTTTATTGACAATGAGTTTGTTAGTTCAAAGGTAACTTAGAAAAGGATATCTTGTTCTCCGGTTTTAAAAAAAAATTGTAATTGATCTGAAATAAATACAAAAGATTCCATGTACCGGGTGTGGAGCCCGGAATGACCTGAAAAGAGTGTGTTGGCGATCAGTCCGACTGTCGTTTTCTATTCCACCATACCCACTGTTGTGCATTGATCCCGGAAACAATTATCCCGATAACCACCGCGCCTGAAGTTCCCGTAATAATTCCGCCGATAATCAATCCCAAACCTATTGCCATAAGGAAAGCATGTATGGCATATCTCCAATTTCCGTTTTCCATATTCTGAACGAATTGTTCAGTAAAGTTAATAAAAAATTACTGAAAATGAGCATAAAACAGGTTCATAAATTCCACTTTTATGGCTGAATTTTATATATCCGTTTTGTGCTTTTAGGGCGGTTGGAGGCAGGATTTGTTTTTGTATTTTTGCCGCAAATCATGTACAAATGAAGCTGGAACAGAAGAACAGGGTAAATATGCTTCCCAGGGCGGGCAGGATTATTATGATCGTGACTGCATTGGGGTTGCTGGTGACTGGTTATTATGCATGGCTGCTCTTCGGATATATTTTTCACGATAATGTGAAGCAGGATTTTGTCCTTCATGTTAGCCGCGATGCAACTTATGAGGTGGTAACCGACAGTCTGTTGAAAAATGATGTATTGTATAACCCGAAGGCCTTTAAATGGGTTTCGAATAAGAAAGAGTATCCTTCGCTAATAAAGCCGGGCCGTTACCTCCTGAAAAAGGGAATGAATACCAATGAACTGGTGAACATGCTTCGTGCCGGACAGCAAAGTCCGGTGAACGTGACTTTCAATAATGTCAGGTTTCCGGAGCAATTGGCTGGTATAATTGCGCGTTACCTGGAAGCCGACAGTACTTCCCTGATGGCTGTTCTCGCCCCGGAGAATGCTCCAAAGTTTGGTTTTACCCCCGAAACCTACCGGGCGATGTTTATACCCAATACCTACCAGTTTTTCTGGACGGCAACACCTGAAGAGTTTGCCGACCGGATGAAGAAGGAGTATGACCGGTTCTGGAACGAACAGCGCCGTCAAAAGGCGGAAGCCCTTGGCCTGACCCCCGTTGAGGTAGCCACCTTAGCGGCTATCGTTCAGGAGGAAACCATTAAAGAGGATGAAAAGCCACGGGTAGCCGGGGTGTATATCAACCGGCTGAGGCGGTCGATGCCCCTGCAGGCCGACCCGACCGTCAAATTTGCCGTAGGCGATTTCACCCTGCAACGGATCCTTTTTGCCCATCTGGAAATTGATTCACCCTATAACACTTATAAACATGCCGGACTCCCTCCCGGTCCGATAACTTTTCCGGAGATTTCATCCATCGATGCCGTGTTGAATTTTGAGCAGCATAATTATCTCTACTTCTGTGCTAAGGACGATTTTTCAGGATATCATGCCTTTGCCCGTACCCACGCCGAGCATAACCGAAATGCCGAGCGGTGGCGCAGGGCCCTGAATGAACGGAAGATATTCAGGTAGACCAGGGAAAAAGCCGGATCATAGCAGGCCTGCAACAGGGAGCCGGACTCTCTCTGCAAAGCAGACCGGTGAGGTCCGCTATTCGACCGTTACCGATTTGGCAAGATTTCGGGGTTGATCTACGTTGCACTCCCGATACACTGCGGTGTGGTAGGCCAGCAATTGAAGCGGAATAATGCCCAGCAGGGGTATCAGTGCAGGTAAGGTTTCCGGAATCTCGATAAAGTCGTTTACCCATTCACGGATATCATTATCCCCTTCTGAAATAATGGCAATCAGGTTCCCTTTTCTGGCTTTGACCTCCTGAATGCTACTGGCCATTTTTTCATAGTTTTCATCCCTGGGGGCTAATACGATTACCGGCAGATGTTCGTCTACCAGGGCAATCGGCCCGTGTTTCATTTCTCCGGCTGCATAACCCTCCGCATGTATGTAGGAGATTTCTTTCATTTTTAATGCTCCCTCCAGGGCAACCGGAAAAAGATTCCCCCTGCCCAGATAGATGCTGTTGCGTACAGATTTGTGTTTTTCGGCAATAGTCCTGATTTTTTCACTCTGGAGCAGGATCTGTCTGATTTTTTCCGGTACCCCGGCCAGTTCATTTATATGCTGCGTGTATTGCAGTGATCCTATGGTTTTTCGTTCCCAGGCCAGTTTAAGCGCCAGTAAGGTCAGGACTGTAAGCTGTGCCGTAAACGCTTTTGTAGAAGCAACCCCAATCTCGATGCCTGCGTGGGTGTAAATGCCAGCATCGGTGTCTCTGGCAAGTGTTGAGCCGACAACATTGCATATGCCGATAACCAGTGCCCCTTTATCCCTGGCGAGCCTAAGAGCAGCAAGCGTATCTGCCGTTTCGCCGCTTTGGCTGATGAGGATCACCACATCATTTTTGCCAATAACCGGATTCCGGTACCTGAATTCTGATGCATATTCCACTTCCACCGGAATCCGTGCAAATTCTTCGATGAGATATTCCCCGATCAGGGCTGCATGCCAGGAAGTACCACACCCTACAATAATTATCCGTTCAGACTTCACCAAATCCGGCATAACAGAAATCAATCCACCAAGCATAATGTCTGATTTTTCCGGTTGCAGGCGTCCACGCAGTGTATCTTCCATAACCCTGGGTTGTTCATGAATCTCCTTCAGCATAAAGTGATCGAAGGAACCCTTCCCGATGTCGCCAATGTGAATATCGATATTGCTGATTTTGACGGAAACGGGTTTATTACTGATGCTCTTCAGCGTGAAACTGTCCTTCTTCAATACGACCAGGTCTCCGTCATTCAGGTGCACCACCTGATTGATGAACCCGGCCATGGCGGTTGCATCACTGGCAATGAGAAATTGCCCTTTCCCGATTCCTATGGATAAGGGACTGCCTTTTCTGGCTGCAATAATGCAATCGCTTTCCTGTGAACACAGAACTGCAATTCCATAGGTGCCGGTAACTTTGGAAAGAGCAAGCATAACAGCATCTTCTGCACAAATCTCTGTACCCTGGTTGTAAAAATATTCCATCAGATTAACCAGAACTTCAGTGTCTGTTTCACTTCTGAAGGAATATCCCTTGTTCACAAGCCCTTCTTTTAGTTCGGCATAATTCTCGATAATTCCATTGTGGACGATCGTAAACCATCCATTCATCGAACCATGCGGATGGGCATTGTTGTCGCTTGGCTCCCCATGGGTGGCCCACCGGGTATGTCCGATGCCCGTTTTCCCGCCAAACTCCTGGTTTTGCATATAGGATTCAAGATCGGCCACTTTCCCCATTTTCCTGAAAATGGAAAGGTGCCCGTTAAATAATGCCATACCCGCTGAGTCGTATCCGCGGTATTCCAGCCATTTTAATCCTTTGATCAAAAACGGGTAGGCATCATGATCTCCGATATAGCCAATAATTCCACACATAATTTATATAAGGTTAATAATTGACAATAAATTTAAACATCAGTGCATGATGTTTCCTTGAGTAATTTTTAGTTGAGGATTTTTTCCCCAGAATGATTTTTGATTTTCAGCATAAGCTCGCAGATTTCATCTCCCAGCTTTTCTTTTTTCTTCATATGCTCCCTGATGATAATGACCGCCTTGTTGCTTTCAAACTCTCCGCGAACCTGGGCAAAATCGACTTCACGGGCTCCATCTGTACCATCCATTCCGAATCCCGTCATTTTGCTCATGGAGAACTCTTTTCTGGCGTCTTCGTAAAGGAAGCTGTCAATTTTTAGAACACTTTCTTTCCATTTTTCTACAATCCTGATGATATCCTCCTCTGTGAACTGGTTTACATTTTTTCCGTAAAAAGATTTCAGGGTATCGGCTGCCCATGTCCATTCGTAGGTATAATAGTTTTTGTGAAAGACGGCCAGTGCCGAGTTTACTTCTTCAAGTGATGTAATGTGCAGATCTTCAATTGATCTGAGTAGTTTGTCGAGTGCCTCATAAGGACATATCAATCCCGAGATATCGACCCATGGCCCCATTCCTACCGGCGTGTCGGGGATCAGTGCCTTCCTGATATCGTCGACACTGTGCAGTTTTTTGTTTTGCAACCTGGTGATGATTGAATTGCCTAAGAATTTCCAGATGGCCATTTCGTATAGTTCGACACCTCGTTGCAATGCATGGTTTTCGATTTTCATTTTATCGAAGCTGTAGCTGTTTGCCGCTGCTCCTGAGGATTCCCGGATAGCAAGAAGTTTATTCCTGCCGGTTATCATTTTGTGGACCGTATAAGGGCTTAGCAGATTAAAGTTGATGAGATCCAGCAGGTTGGAATCTGTTCTGATATCGCGTTCCGGCCACTTCTGGGTGTCACGGATGGTGCCGATACTCTTTAAATTAATGGCAGGGACAAGAATGCTTTCGTCTTTACTCTCAATTAAATAGGAGAATGGGAAGTCGGTGGTGTCGCAATGCTTATAATGCCGTCCCATGACCAGCGAAAACGCCCCGATTCTCGATGGCCAGAGCAGGTAGGAATCGCTCGTGGTTTTCCCTCCCCGTTCCATAATCCCCTGGTGTATCGGGCCCAGTTTATAGAGGTGATTGCTTTGGTTAGAGCCACTTCCGGCATTCAGGAAAGAGAACATTCCGGCTATCAGCAGGGTTGATTTATGATGTGATACGGTATATGGGCCGGCAAATATGGAGCAGGCTTCCCCGTGAAATCCCTGACAATTGGCAAAGAACAAAGAATTTACCGCGGAATAATGCTTTTCAAGAATACAACCCTGGCCTATAAAACAGTTTGATATTAAGGTGGCGTCCATGATCCTGGACCCTGAACAGACAATAAAATTCTCCATAATCACCCCCTCGCCAATGGTTACCGGTGCCTCAAAATTACTGTTGACGCTTCCGTTTCTGAGTTTTTTTGCTCCATCGATGGTCGCGCCAGGGCCTACGTTTACATCCAGTATCGTATTGCAGTTCAGTATTTTTGAGTTGGCACCAATGGTTCCCCGGTTACTTTTTATATATGCGGCATAATTCAGAACCATCTCTTTTAAAAGATTAATCAGTGCCGGTCGGTGCCGGTATAACGACATGATATAGGCCACATGCGCCGATAAATAATCATAAATGGGTATGGCACGGCCACCTCCTTCGTTAATGGCTTCCACCTGAACTCCGTTCCCGAATGAGGTATACCCATCCACCGCCAGGGTGGTAATATTGTGAATGACTACATCCCTTTCGATTTTATAATTGGCAATGTAGCTTCGTACATTGTAAATCAAAGCATTCTTTCCAATCTCGCAATTGTGCAGCCAGGCGTTGTAAAGCCCTGTCTTAAAAGTAATCCCGCCAGTCAGGTTAACGGTGCCGTTAAAACCGTTTAATCTTATATGGCCACTGAACTTGCAGTTCTGAATGTTGTCGGGGGTAAAGTCAGACGAAACCTTAACCAGATTCCAGTCACTTGAGGAACACCCCTGATGGATCATCTGCCCTATTTCTTCATCATATAAATTTCGGTAACCGGAATCAGCAAAAATTGGATGCATAGTCTGAGTTTTGATTCCAAAAATAGGCGACAGATAAGTTTCCCTGGAAATTAAAAACCTAACATTTGTATATGCTATTGTTTATAAAACCTTACAAAAAATATTTAATTAACAGATATATAAATATAATTGACCTTACATATTTTTTGTGTTTATGGAGCAAATCCTAATTCTTATAATTGAGCTAGGTAGTCGGTCAGGCGTATTTTACCGGTAATTTTCATTTTTTTTCGTAGCCTGATCCGTGAAATTTCCACACTTTTAGAAGTGATATTCTGCAATCCCGAAATCTCTTTACTGGATAATCCCAGTTTCAGGTAGGCACATAATTTTTTATCCCTGATCGTAAGGGTGGGATGCTTCATCTGCAACCGGTTCATAAATCCCGGGTAAATCTGATCCAGTTGACTTTCGATTAATGGCCATTCTATCTGCGATCTCGAATTATTTTCCAGTACTTCAAGCAAGTGATTCAGCTGTTTCCGGCATTTTTCCGGCTGATCGGTTTCGATATCTTTAAGTCTGTTGGCCAGGGTCGAAATCAGTTCGTTTTTGTGTGAAAGTTGCAGCAGGAAGGACACGAGGTCGCGGTCTTTTGCATTTAACTGAGATTGCAGCCGTTGTCTGTTCCGGTCTTCAGCCTCTTTCATGGCCCCCATTTCCTGAATCTGTCCCATGGCCCGTTTTAACCTGGAGATATCCTGAATGGATGCCCTTATTCCCAGGTATTTGCCCTTTCTGTCGTAGACGCCGCGCACATTGATCATGCACCAGCGCAGTTGTTTTGTTCTCGTCAGCATCCTGAAGTCCAGCGACTGGTTCATTTGTGCCTGCCTGATCGACTGCTCCAGAAATTCCATAAATTTGGGCTTGTCCGGCTCATAAACCAACAATTCTGAAAGGCCTTCTGCCGCCATTATCTGGTTGGAGGTGAAACCGGTAAGGTCAAAACAGGAAGGCGAACAATAATGGATATTTCCCGCCGGACTAAACCAAAGCTCCCATGAATAGGCGTAATCAGCAATCAGCTTGTAGAAATCAAGTTTGTTTGATTCTTCCGAATGGATACTTTTGATCTCTTTCAGGTCAAATTTTAAATCGGAAACTCGTTTTTCAAGCTCACGGATACGTTCTTTCAGGTTCGGTATATTCTCTGCATTATCCATAGATTGATCATTTACCAGGGTTTAGGAATGCGAATTTAGTTTTTTATAGACAGTTTTTGTCCTGATTGTTTGGGTTAATGCTGGTTAACAGGTAAAAATACCCATCCGGGTTTTATCTTGCCTTCAGGTAAAGGTTGCTGTCGCCGTAACTCAGAAACCGGAAATTGTTTTTCAGGGCATAGTCGTATACTGCATGCCAGTCGTGCCCCAATAAAGCACCCACCAGAAGCAGCAGGGTGCTTTGAGGCTGGTGAAAGTTGGTCAGCATACCGTCGATCATCCTGAACCTGTATCCGGGTACAATGATGATGGAGGTAGTAAATGCCATCTGATCAACACCTCCCGAATCCATGATGGCCAGGAGATTCCTCAAGGCACCGGCAGGGGTGGCCTCGCCCTTCCTGTCTGAATTTTCTTCCCCGGATATCCTTTGCTTCTGATTTGCCAGCTCTTCACCAGGTAAAGTTACTTGACTCTGTGGGTTATGCCTGTCCGTGGTATTAATCTGTTGCTGATAGGGTTCCCATTGCCCGACATGAAGGGGGGCGCCTGAATGGAATCTTTCTGTATCTGCTCCAAGCCAGTAAATACTCTCGAGCGACCTTACAGAGGTCGTACCAACCGCAATGACCGGACCGTTATGGTTAAGCAGCTGCTGCAGAAAACTGCGGGTTATCACTACCGTCTCGGTATGCATTTCATGTCCGGAAATCTCTTCCGATTTCACGGGCTGGAAGGTGCCTGCCCCCACGTGGAGGGTCAGCTCTGCAGTCGTGACATGCTTCTTTGCAAGCTTTCTGAGTACTGCCTCAGTAAAGTGAAGCCCGGCAGTTGGTGCGGCGACCGATCCGTCGATTCTGGCATAAAGGGTCTGATAACGCTCATTGTCTGATTCCTCAGCCGGCCTGTTCAGGTATGGTGGAATGGGGATCTTGCCTGCGGCATCGATGATATCTGCAAAATTGACCGGCTTATCCCAGGAAAACCGTATGATAAAGGCATTTCCTGATTTTTCGGACATTTCGGCCGTAAGAACGACTGGTTCACCCTGAACCATGACCTCCAGCTGCAAGGGTCCTTGCTTCCATTTCTTCGCATTTCCCACCAGGCATTTCCATTCCACAGATCCGGTCTGCTGAAAGGAAAGCTGATAGTCGGCCGGTTCGTGCGGTTCCAAACAAAAGATTTCAATGCGTGCGCCGGTCTCCCTGCGGAAGATCAGTCTGGCGTGGATAACCCGTGTATTGTTGAATACGAGCAATGAATGGTCAGGCAGTATGCTGTCGATCGTTGCAAATACCGTTTCAGAGATTTCACCGTTATTCCATACCAGCAGCCTCGACTGGTCTCTCTCCGAGAGCGGATAGAGCGCAATCTTTTCGTCAGGCAGTTCGTAGGTGTAATCACTTATCCGGATCTCCGGGATGTTTTCTGTCATGGCCATCTCTGTTCAATGCTGCAAAAATAGAACGTTTTTTTGTATCGCAGCGCTTAGTTCCATCCGGGCAATTGTTCCTGCTGCGTTTTATCTCTTTTTGTTCGTTCCGGTGATTTCAGGATTTCGAAAAAATGATGATCTTAGCGACCGTAAACCAATCAATGACTTAAAATGAAACTTAGGATCTTAACCTTATTCTTATTTGCGGCTTTGCTGATGATCTCCGGGGAAACGGTTACCGGACAAACCTCCGTCCGGAACGCGGATGGCTGGCAGGTTTTATTCAACGGGAAGGACCTGGACGGCTGGATTGTCAAGTTTCACCGCCATGAACCTGGCGATAATTATGCCAACACCTTCCGGGTGGTTGATGGCGTAATCCAGGTGAATTACGATGGTTATGAAACGTTTAATGAAAGATATGGCCATCTTTTCTGGCATGAACCATTTTCCACCTATCACCTGAAGTTTGAATACCGGTTTACCGATCAGTGGATGAAGGATGCCCCTTCCTACACCTACCGGAACAGTGGGATCATGTTTCATTCCCAGGATCCGGCGACCATCCTGAAGGACCAGGACTGGCCCATCTCTGTTGAATACCAGATGCTGGCGGATGCCGGTGATGGCAGGCCGCGGCCAACAGGTAACATGTGTTCGCCGGGCACGGAAGTCTTTTTCAAGGGGGAGTTGTACCCAGGGCACTGCATCAATTCATCCTCCGCTACTTATCCCTGGGATGAGTGGGTTAGCGGTGAACTGATCGTTTATGGTGATTCGCTGGTCAGACATGTTGTTAACGGCCAGACTGTCCTGGAATATACCCGGCCGCATATTGGCGGAGGGGTGGCCAACCGCTATGATCCGGCCATCAAAACCGACGGCAAAAGGCTGACAGAGGGCTTCATCGGACTTCAGGCTGAAGGCCAGGGTGTGGAGTTCCGGAATATTATGATCAAAAAGTTTGAATAATTTCATAGTCCAGCACCCTCAAAGATTCATTCTGGCGGACATAACGATTTGTGTTTCCGGGATCATGGAAATTTCAAGAAGAATTATCCGGATGGTTCAAACAGTTCTGCATTCGCGCGAATTTCTGTATTCTTTCCGGGAGATTGAAAAACCATTAATCTTTCAGATATTTGCAGAATAATTTATAGTCTGAATGAAAATGGTAAAGATAGGTGACAGGGTTAAATTTCTGAATTCAACCGGAGGTGGCAGGGTTACGGGATTTGTCAGCCCGAAAGTGGTTAACGTGGAAGACGAACAGGGGTTTGAAGTGCCTGTTCTTGTTACAGAACTGGTTGTTGATATGCAGTTTGACCCGACAGAACCTGCGCCGCGCAGGGCCACTCCCCAAAAGATAAAAAAAGAAGAACCCAAACCGAAGAAGGAGTCCATGCCTTTGTTCGCCTCTTCAGCAGGAAAACCGGCGACCGACACACCTTCCTATTTCCTGGCATTTGTTCCCGAAGTCCCCACCATGCCCTTGTCGGGCCAGATCCGGATATGGTTGGTGAACGACAGTCAGCATACAGTTTTATACCACTTCTCCGTTTTAAAGGATGGTGACTATTCTTCAGAGAAATCGGGCCGTCTGGCCCCTTATTCACGAGTGCCATTAAAGGGTTTTGGGCATAACGACCTGAGCAGTTTTCCTGATTTCGGCATCCAGATACTGCCTTTTGCAGCTCGTTCGAGTGCCTTGCTGCCTGCACTTGAAAAGACCATCAGGGTAAATCCGGTGAAATTTTACAAGGAGACCATCTATTCAGGCAATCCCTATTTTGAAACCCGGGCCTGGTTGATCGGCCTGAAGGAAAAGGACCTTACTCCGGAGCTGGAAAAGCTGAAGAACCATGATTTCAGTGCACCTTTGATAATGGAGGAGAGTGGCGATGTGAAAAAGCCGGAACCCAAACGGAAGGAGACTATTGAGCTGAAAGAAGTAGATCTTCATATTCATGAGCTGGTGGACACTGCTGCAGGGCTTGAACCCAAAGACCTGCTGGAGGTTCAGATGAACCGCTTCCGATTTGAAATGGAAACGGCCATACAAAATGGCACAAAGAGGATTGTATTTATCCACGGGGTGGGGCAGGGAACCTTGAAGAACGAACTGCGGCGTGAACTTTCCAACCGTTACAAAAAGTACGATTTTCAGGATGCCTCCTTCAGGGAGTATGGGTATGGGGCGACTATGGTTATTCTTAAGAGATAGAGTATTAGAATATTAGAGTATTAGAATATTAGAATGGGCTGGGATAGGGAATGACGGATGAAGACAGGTTATGGCCAGGCCGGAAGAACCAGGTTACGACCAATACGATCCGCGGCAGGATGAAGACAGGTTATGGTCAGGCCGGTAGTGGTGTGAAGCCTGAAATCGTATCATTATATTCTGCAATCAGCCGGCTCATAATAGCCTGAACGGGTTCAACCTGGTTGATCAGGCTGGAGATCTGGCCGATTTCCAATTCCCCATCCTCCAGATTGCCTTCGAACATGCCTTTTTTGGCCCGGCCCCTGCCCAGCAGGGTTATCAGTTCCTCCTTCGAAGCTCCCCGGAGTTCTGCTTCGTGGATTTCCCCGAAGAATTTGTTTTTAACCAGCCTGGTTGGGGAAATCTTTTTCAGGGAAAGTTTAGTGTCTCCCTCCTTAAGACGGGTGATGAGGTTCTTGAAATCAGGATGTGCCGAAGATTCTTCGGAGGCGGCAAAAAGGGAACCGATCTGAGCCCCTTCAGCACCTAAGGCCATCACTGCAGCGATGGCTCCGCCTGAGCCAATCCCACCTGCCGCAACCAATGGGAGAGAGGTGCCCTTTCTGACCGACGGGATTAGTGACAGGGTGGTGGTTTCCTCCCGTCCGTTGTGGCCTCCAGCTTCGAAACCTTCGGCAACAACCGCATCCACCCCTGCCTGTTCGCATTTCGCTGCAAAGTAGGCACTGGAAATAACATGGGCTACGATGATTCCCCTTTCTTTCAGCCAGCTGGTCCATTTGGCCGGACTTCCCGCCGAAGTGAAAACTATGGGAACTTTTTCTTCCTGAATGATTCCCATAATGGTATCCATTTCGGGGTATAGGAGCGGTACATTTACACCAAATGGCTTGTTGGTTGACTGACGGGTTTTTTGGATATGCTCCCTCAGGGTTTCAGGATGCATGGATCCTGCGCCAAGGAGGCCAAGCCCACCGCAGTTGCTGACGGCCGATGCCAGCCTCCATCCTGAACACCATACCATGCCACCCTGGATTACAGGATATTTAATTGAAAATAGATCGCAGATTCTGTTCATGTTGATTTTTTAACTGGACTGCAAAATTACAAATTCCTGTAAATAGTCCACCGTCCACAGATGAAAGGGATTAATGTCCACACCAGCCCGACGAGGTCTGGCAGGGATTACACAGGTAAATATTGTCCACAGATTACACAGATTACACAGATTAGGTCTACCGATTGCCAATGTTTAATAATTACTTTTTACCGCTCATCGGACTTCAGATCAGGCCCCCATCAACGCACTCATACGCCCTGTTGGGGAAACTGTCATAAATATGCCATCCCTCCGGGAATGGGTAATATTAGGGGGATCTGATCCTGCCTGGCTACCCATATGTTGATCCTACGGATCAGAACCAATCAGTTAGGTTGCAATGCCGGTCTCCAGTCTCCGGTCTCCGGTCTCCGGTCTCCGGTCTCCGGTCTCCAGTCTCCAGTCTCCAGTCTCCAGTCTCCGGTCTCCGGTCTCCGGTCTCCAGTCTCCAGTCTCCAGTCTCCGTTCTCACTGTTTACCGTTTACCTTTCCTTTGCCGGAGGTTCCGAATCTGATAGGTAGCCGTTAAGCAGTTGCAGCAGGCTGTCCTTGTTAAGCCTGCGCTTGATAATTCCGCCTTCAACAAGGGATATGTATCCGGTTTCTTCGGATACTACCAGTGCGATGGCATCTGTATTCTCGGTAATTCCAATGGCGGCACGGTGTCTGAGGCCCATACTCTTTTCAACTTCCTTATGGGTCAGGGGCAGGATACAGCCTGCAGCTACGATTTGCCGCTCCTTGATGATTACAGCACCATCATGTAGGGGTGTATTTTTGAAGAAGATGGTTTTAAGAAGCGGCTGACTTATCCGGGCATTCAGTATTTCACCGGTGGCAATCTGTTCGGCCAGCTCAGACCGTCTGATAATTATGATGATGGCTCCCGTGTTCGTCCTCGAAAAAAAAGAGGCGGTTTCCACCAGGTCGGGAATGATTCCGGTATCTCCTGATGGTTTACCGGTATGAAAGAGTTTATCAAGTGATAACAACCGGGTAATCTGGTTATGGCTTCCTATGTAAAGCAAAAATCTTCTGATTTCCGGATGGAAAATAATGATCAGGGCCAGTACGCCCACCCCGATAAACTGACCGATAATCGAACTGAGCAATTCCATACCCAGGGATCGCATGATGACCCAGACCAGGTAAATCAGGAAAAACCCGATGACAATATTAAAGGCCACAGTTCCCCTGATCAGCCGGTAGATCTGGTAGAGAAGTGCCGCAACCAGCACTATGTCGATGATATCAAGGAACCGGATCGAGATAAATGAAAGCATTGGCTGCGTTTATAGGGTTTCCTTAAGCTGGAGGAACAGCCTTACGGCGTCGACCGCTTCTTTAACGTCGTGGACCCGGAGAATGTCTGCCCCGCCAAGTAGTGCCATGGTGTTGAGAACAGTAGTTCCGTTGAGCGAATCTTCCGGTGCGGTTTCCAGTACTTTGTAAATCATGGATTTGCGGCTTAGCCCGACTACAACCGGCAACTGGAATACTTTCAGTGCGTCGAGACGGTTAAGCATCTGGTAATTGTGCATGATGTTTTTCCCGAAGCCGAACCCCGGATCGATCAGTATATCATTAACGCCCAATTTGGCAAGTTTTCTTACCCCGTCGCTGAGTGATGCAGACACCTCACGGACCACATCCTGGTAATGCGGATTATCCTGCATATTCAGGGGTGTTCCCTGTATATGGGCCAAAATGTACGGTACTTTAAGATGGCTGATGGTTTCGAACATTTTTGAATCCAGGGATCCGCCCGAAATATCATTTACAATTACCGGCCCGACTTCATCGATCACCCTTACGGCGACCCATGATCTGAAAGTGTCGATGGATAGTGCCACCTCCGGAAAATGTTTCCGTATGGCAGCGACGGCAGGCAACAGACGGTCGAGTTCATCTTTTGTGTTGATCATTTCGGCACCCGGACGGGTGGAAACTGCTCCAACGTCGATAATCGAGGCCCCTTCTGAAAGCATCAGTTCAACCCTTTCAAGCATTTCCACTTCACCGGACAGCGTCCCGCCGTCGTAAAACGAATCGGGTGTCAGGTTAATAACCCCCATTATGGAAGGAATGGAAAGATCAAGGAGATATTCTCCCAGGTTGATGCTACTCTTTCGTTTGATGAACTTCCCGGCGGACTGTGTAATCAGCATAAAATTTAAGTATTAATTATGATACACTTAACTGCTGCAAATGTAAAACAAAACCCGCGAAATTGCTCATTTTTTCATACTTTTATGGCCTGAAAGGCAACAAATATATGGATACTACTATTCAACAATATGATCGGATCATGGAGCTGTGCCGGGATGTTTTCCTAAGGAAAATGGCTGATTACGGCACTGCCTGGCGGATTCTGCGGCCGGAATCGATAACCGACCAGATCTATATCAAGGCCCAGCGCATAAGAAGTATAGAGGAGAAGGGGGTTAAAAAGGTCGATGAAGATCCCCGCGGAGAGTTTATAGGGATTGTCAATTATGCCATTATCGGGCTTGTGCAGCTTGAACTCAAACCCTCCGACAAGGAACTGGATCCCGTCAGGGCCAGTGAAATGTATGATCAGTGGTTCAATAAGGCCAAAATGCTTATGGAGGCGAAAAACCACGACTATGGTGAGGCCTGGCGCAATATGCGCATCAGCAGCTATACCGACCTGATCCTGATGAAACTGAAAAGAACAAAGCAGATTGAGGATAATAAGGGACAGACCCAGGTGTCGGAAGGTATCGATGCCAACTATCTGGATATGATCAATTATGCAGTCTTCGCACTGATTAAAACGGAATTTGAATAAATGCAGGTTATGAGAATATTGGGACATATTGCCAGAATACTGGTTGGAATAACATTTATATTTTCCGGGTTTGTAAAGGGAATCGATCCCTGGGGGTCGGCTTACAAGTTTATCGACTATTTTATGGCTATGGGACTGGATTGGCTTTCCTGGTCGGCCTTTCCTCTTGGGGTTATCCTGGCTTTTGCGGAATTCCTTATTGGCGCAGCCCTGCTTTTCGGGATAAACGTGCGTTTTTTCAGTTGGGGCGCACTGATTTTTATGGCTTTTTTCACACCCCTGACCCTCTGGATAGCCGTAACCAATCCGGTAACCGATTGCGGCTGTTTCGGAGATGCCCTGGTGATCAGTAATTGGGAGACATTCTATAAGAATATTGTGCTCATTATCCTCGCCATCCTGGTATTTATTCAGCGCCATCAGCTGAAGCCCATTCTGAAAAAGGTAAGCCCTGTACTGGGTTATCTTACGATTGCAGCATATGTGGCCATTGTCTGGCATTCTTATATGCATGAACCGGTCCTCGATTTCAGGCCATACAAGGTTGGTGTAAATATCATCGACGCCATGACCATACCCGAGGATGCCGAGCACGATGTATATGAAAATATCTTCTATTATAAGAACAAGAATACAGGTGAGGTAAAGCGGTTTACCGAAGAAAACTATCCCTGGCAGGATCCGGACAACTGGGAGTTTGAAAGCATGGACGAACCCCGCCTGATCAAACAGGGATACCGGCCTCCGATCAAGGCCTTCAATGTGGAAACCCGCGAGGGGGACAACATATATGATTTCTTCCTGTACGATGAGGAATATGTTTTTATGTTGATCGCGTATGACATAAATAAATCCAGTCGGAAAAACCAGGACCGGATAAATTCCCTTGCATCCTGGGCTATGGAGGAAGGGTATTCATTCATATGCCTGACATCCTCTCTGTTTGATGATTGCGACCGGTTCGCAGCTGAAACAGGCGCCCCTTATGAGTTTTTTCATGCCGATGAGATCGACCTCAAAACCATGATCCGGTCGAATCCGGGACTAATAGTACTTAAGGGTGGAACCATTGTGGCCAAATATTCCCGTAATGACATTCCTTCACCGGAGGAGTTCAGGGCAGAGTTCCTGAAATAATAGTTAAAACCCGGCCTGAGCAACGGGTGAGTTGGTTTTGCATTGATGGGGCCTTCGTACCTTTAGCCCGGATAATATTTTAACAATCAGATAAAAATCATAACGATGAGAAAAAAAATTGTAGCTGGTAACTGGAAGTGTAATACAACGCTCCAGGCAGGAGTTGAATTGGCGAAAGCGGTAACTGAGGTGGTTAAGGCTTCAGGAGATCCCGAAGTGCAGGTGGTGGTTTGTCCCCCTTTTGTTCATATCACGAAGGTGGTTGAGACAGTCGACAACAACCAGGTTAAGGTTGGTGCCCAGAACTGTGCAGCCGAGGCCAAAGGTGCCTTCACCGGTGAGGTTTCTGCAGAAATGGTCAGATCGACCGGCGCGGAGTATGTGATCCTTGGTCACTCAGAACGCAGGGAGTACTACGCAGAAGACAGTGCCGTCCTGAACAAAAAGCTGGCCCTTGCCCTGGCCAACGGACTGACCCCGATCTACTGCTGCGGTGAGCCTTTATCGATCCGTGAAGCCGGGACTCAGAACGAGTACGTGAAGAAACAGTTTGAAGAAACCATTTTCCATTTGTCTGAAGAGGATTTCCGGAAACTGGTGATTGCCTATGAGCCTATCTGGGCAATTGGAACAGGTAAGACGGCTACTTCGGCACAGGCTCAGGAAATGCATGCCTGGTTGAGGGGTTTGATTGCCGGTAAATTTGGCAACGATGTGGCAGAGTCAACATCCATCCTTTATGGCGGCAGTTGCAATGCAGGAAACGCCAAAGAACTGTTTGCCAACCCGGATGTGGATGGCGGTTTGATTGGCGGTGCCAGTCTGGATGCCAACAGCTTCCTGGCCATTGTGAATGGATACAATTAAAATTTCCATAAATACCCAATCAGCTGATTCGTGGCTGTCAGATGTTCTGATGGCTGGAATGGCTGATCTTGGTTTCGATACCTTTGAAGAGACTGAAACAGGTTTTGAGGCTTATATTCCTGAAAGAATGTATAATCAGGAATTGCTTCAAAACCTGGTTCAGGAGGTCTGCGGTGAGTTTTCTGTCCATTTCACAGAGGAAATTATTCCTGCCCGGAATTGGAACGAGGTGTGGGAGAAGAATTACTTCAAGCCATTGGTTATCCGTGATCAGGTTGTGGTCAGGGCGCCGTTTCATACTGAATATCCGGTAGCCCGGCATGAGATCGTAATAGAGCCGAACATGGCTTTTGGTACGGGGAATCATGAGACCACTTCACTGATGATGGAAGTTATGCTGGATATGGACCTCGACGGGAAATCGCTCCTGGATATGGGCTGCGGCACCGGAATACTGGCAGTACTGGCCGCCATGAGAGGGGCAGATCCTGTTACAGCTGTTGATATTGACGAATGGTCGTATACCGCTACTCTGGAGAACAGTTTGCTGAACAATACCCCGCAGGTTAGGGCCCTTCTGGGTGATGCCGGTTTGTTGGGATCAGAGTGCTTTGATGTCATCCTGGCCAATATCCAGAAAAATGTGATTCTTGTGGATCTGGCAAAGTACAGGTCGGTCATCCATTCAGGAGGTGAAATTCTTTTAAGTGGATTTTACGCTGCCGATATGGATGATATCCTCAAGGAAGCGGCCAGGCTGGGATTGGAGTTTGTAAATTTCAGGGAAAAGAATAAGTGGGTGGTGGTCAGGTTAAGAGCATAATTATCATTGGTGTAATTAGCCTGTCTTAGTCTCTGGTAAAGTTTAATGGATGATAACCTCATCGGGTTGTTTCCCCGGCTGAATTCCCCGTATCGCGTTTGAATTCCCATACCTCGAGGTCACGGATATTGTCGCCATCTATTACAAAGCGCATGGCTGTCTGGATTTTATGAAAGCCTTTCGACCCGGCAGCCCCGGGATTCAGGTGTAAAAGCCCGAGTTTTTTATCGTAAATTACCTTCAGGATATGGGAATGTCCTGAAATAAAGAGTTTTGGCGGGTTGGTGTAGATCCCCGGCTTTACACTGCGGTCGTAGTTTCCGGGATATCCGCCTATATGGGTCATCCATACGTCAACCTGTTCACACATAAACCGCAAGTGCCTGGGATAGTCAATCCTCACATCCTGTCCGTCGATGTTGCCGTAAACTGCATGCAGAGGCCTGTATGTATGCAGCCGGCCGGCGGTCTCCGCGTTTCCAATATCCCCTGCGTGCCAGATTTCGTCGACCGGATCGAAAAATGACAATAACCTGTCGGGAATTTCACCGTGGGTGTCCGATAGTAAGCCAATGCGTCTCATTTTATTCGGGTAACTCTTTTCTTTAGGGCAAAATAAGTTAAATTTGAGGGAAAAATCTCAATTTTATGAAGAGGATTGTTATTGTCAGACACGCTAAGGCGGTACCATACGGATACGATGATGACTTCAACCGTGACCTTACTGACCGCGGTGTCAAAGATGCGGGAAGGATCAGTCTTCAGCTCGTGGAGCAAGCCATAATCCCGGATATGATGATATCGAGCCCGGCAACACGTGCGCTTCATACGGCGATAATTTTCGCAGGGAGCCTGGGTTTTGCAGAAGAAAGTGTGCAAAGGGTCAGGGAACTCTATATGGAATACACTACTGCTGAGTTTCTTGAGTTTATCCAGGGTTTACCAGAAGAGGCTTCCACGGTCTTTATTTTTGGCCACAACCCGGGCGTAAGTTATTATGCCGACCGGCTGTCAAGGAATTTCCGGGGGGATATGCCCACCTGTTCAACAGTGGTTATTGATTTTGATGTACAGGCCTGGACGGATGTTGAGAGCCGCCTGGGAAGGGTTGCTTATCATTTTTACCCCAAAATGTTCCGGGGGAAATAGTGCTGCAGGTTTCTTCATTGGTCATAAAATAACGAAAACCATTTATACAGATGTACGAATGTGCCGGACGACCTCTTCGATACGGTCATAGATCCCGATATTAAGGTTGTCGAGGTTCTTCCTGAGGTGCATCAGTTCGATCACCGGATACACAGGTCTTTCATAGCTCCAGTATTCTTTTTCGTAAAAAACCATGGGGCTTGCTTTCCCGAAGGTCTCATAGTGATTTTGTGCCAGTTCCTGAAATATTTCCTGCATGGTGCCGGCACTGCCCCTGGAGAAGATAATCCCGCCCCTGGCAATGGCTAACAGGCCTTCTTCGCGGACACTGTTGGCAAAATACTTGGCAATATGGGTGGCGAAGGGAGTAGGTGGCTCGTGGCCATAAAACCAGGTGGGTATGCCCACGCTCCGGTATTGGGTTTCCGGATATTTTTCAAAAACCCTGAATGCTGCTGACAACCAGTTGGGGTGGTCGTATCGCGGGGCTTCGGACAGAATGCGGCATGCATCTTCGAGATCTTCGTCGCTTCTGCCGGCAAACCAGGCACCCACATGGGTGGCTTCCATCGCACCGGGCCCTCCGCCTGATACCATCAGGTATCCCGATTCGGTAAGTTCCTTTGAGATCCTGGCCATGTCGGTATAAACCCTGCTTCCCCGTTCCAGAATGTGCCCGCCCATGATGCCAACGACTTTTCGGTCTTCAAATTCATCCAGAAACCGGTGGAGTGCATCGGTAATGGAATGGTCATGCAATCTGGCGGCCAGCGTTTCCCTGATATTGGCCTCATCCCTGCCCGAATCCACATAGTGCCGGTAAATCCGGAAGTCGGGTGTCTCCTTATAACTGTCAGGGTGGCCGGGATCAAATCCGTGATATAGCGTTTCCTTGTTGTAGAGCTCATGCGGATAGATGTGGTATGGCACATTCATCGACGGGAAGATGTAATTGTCGTGATACAGTTCGTGCAAAAGGCTGTCGGGGAGTTCGCAACCCAGAAAAAGATTACCTTGTACTTTTTTCTTCAGGATAATCTGCTCGAATTCAAAAAAATCGAGCGACTGGAACGCAAAACCGGTGAGCTCTCCGGAATCGAGTACCTTTAATAACTCTTCACGGGTATTAATTTCCTGCATAAACTTACTTTAAAAATTCACTTGAATGTATTATATCATATTTGTTTATTAGCAGATCGTTATCTCTGCGCTTTCAATCCCGGATTGCATGTGAATAGTAAAAACGGTGCGGGAAGTACAGTGAACCCCGGCTGGGGACTAACCAATTGTTGATTCCTCTGTTCGACCCACATGTCACTCTTACGCGGCTCTTGCAGCCCCGTGGTTGAATCGCAAGGCAGCGGTGCTGATAAAAATCAAAACAGGTACCTGTGGTTGACCATTTTTTCTGAAACTTCCCAAAGCTGCCGTGCAATTTCAGGATCCCGGGAAATCTTTGTTGAGCCAACCAATACCGGGTTTCCCCTCATTTCGAGCCAGCCATCGGGACCGCAATACTCCCCGCCGTTCAGGGATGGTGAGCTGGCGGCCATCAGGACAGGTTTGGCCCCGGCTTCGGCTGACTGTCCGATTTTCGGGAAGAAGTAACGGAGTACCGGTGAGAGCTGATGCCCTAAATTGGTTGAAGAGACACCCGGGTGCGCCCCAACTGAAATGGCAGGAAATCCTGAGTCCTTAAATCTCCTGTCCAGTTCATATGCAAAGATCAGGCAGGCAAGTTTACTCTGGCTGTAGGCCTTCATTTTATCGTAATTATTACTGAAATTCAGATCGTTGAAATGAATTTTGCCATATTTGTGGGCGATGCTGCTCAGGGTTACCACCCTTGATCCGTTACCTTTCTTAAGGGCGGGCAATAAAAGTCCGGTAAGCAGGAAGTGGCCTAAAAAATTGGTGCCAAACTGGCTTTCAAAGCCGTCCTGTGTCAGGCTGTAAGGAGGCATCATAATACCGGCATTATTGACCAGGAGATCCAGTTTCCGGAATTCCTCCTGAAAATATTCGGCAAATTCTCTAACTGAAGATAAACTACCCAGGTCAATCTTCCGGAAATGAAGTTTGGCCCCCGGAACCCGGGTTTTGATTACATGCATGGCATGAATTGCCTTCTTTTGGTTTCTGGCTGCAAGAATTACTTCCATACCTTTTTCCGCCAATGCCAGGGCAGTTTCAAATCCAAGGCCCACATTGGCACCGGTAACTATGGCGATATTACCTTCCTTCACAGGAGAGGGCTCATCATTCTTTATGGTGTTCATTTTTTATAACTGTTTAACGTAAAAGTATAACAATTTTTTACGGAAATGGTTGGAGCAGCCGAAATAACAGATAATCACCTATTGGCAGATTCAATAGGAAACCATAACAGTGCCGGTGATGGTTTTCCCGTTGCCCAGGTTCAGAAGGTAGAGGTAATTGCCAACCGGAACCCGTCTTCCTGAGCCAATAACGCCACGTGCTTCGGAGATTCCCCACCACCAGGCCTCCTGATTTGAACCCCAGTAGGATAGATTACCGTATTTCTCTTTTTCAAATACTTTATTTCCCCACCGGTTGAATATTATCATTTTCGCTTCCGGAAAGTCTTCTATACCTGAAATCCTGAAAAAGTCGTGGACATCATCACCATTTGGTGAGAATCCTTCAGGAATGAACAGTACCGTTGGCGGAATATCCGGGATATCATCACAATTTGCATCCTCAAATACAAGGAAGGTAATCTTTGCCGTATCGCACATCTGTGGGAAACCATTGTCACAGATTTCATATACCAGGAAATCAATTCCCACATAACCTGCACTGGGGATATAGAAGAAGGAGCCGTCCTCCCCGATGTTCAGAGTGCCATTAGAAGGTTGGCTGATCAGTGGGAGCCTCAGGAAGATGTCGTTGCCATCGGGGTCGTAATCGGCATCATGAATATTGGGTAATCCTCTGAGGATATTCCCGGCTATGCCATTGCATCCCACGTCAAATACCTTATCGGATGCCACTGGCGGATGGTTGGGGGGGAGTACCTGAATGTATACGGTAGCGCTGTCGCATAAAACTTCACACGGTATTCCGTTGTCACAGATTACATAAACAAATGTGTCTGCACCAATGTAATCCTTTTGAGGGGTATAGATGACACTTCCATTGAGGGGATTTACCGTAACAGTACCATGCTGAGGCGGAGTAATCAAACTGAAGGACAATGGATTGAGTCCTCCCTGTGGCCCCGGATCTTTATCGTTCAGAAGAGGTATCATAATCTTTGGCTGGTTTGCGGCCACTTTTTCGTGATCATCGGCAGCTTCGGGTTTCACATTTCCGATGATGGTGATCTGGGTTTCACAATAATCTGAATTTCCTGAAGGATCGAATACCGTAAGCCTGATGGTATGGGTACCAATATCGGTACAGGTAAAGAAGGTCCTGTTCAGTTTCTCATCAATAATTCCGCATTCATCCGTACTGCCGTTATTGATGTCGGAGGGGGTTAGTGTAAAGGTCCCGCCAGGTTGCAGGAATATGGTAAATGGTGGCCGGCACCGGGCGACGGGAGGTATGGTATCTTTAACGGTGACTACGGCGTCGCAGAAATCGGTGTTCCCGGATGGGTCTGAGCCATAGAGCCTTACGATGTTTTCTCCGATATTGTTGCAATTGAATTCCAGTTGTTTCACCTTTTGGCTGAGATGGTTCAGAAAGTAGAGACCGATGACACAATTATCGGTGCTTCCGTCGTCGACATCCCATACAGTAACCGTTACCAGCCCCATGCTGTTGAGGTATGCGGTGTGGGGCCGGCAATACATTTCAGGGGGAGTATTGTCGGAAATCACGAAGGTTACCGCAGCTACATTTTTACAGTTGCCTTGTGTTACTTCTACAAAGTACATGTCGTTGTGCCTGACTATCGGGATCAGTGTCTGGGTTACCGGGTTGTTCAGTCCGGCATCTGTAAACCAACGGTAGGTGGTACCCTGACTTCCGGCAAAAACATCCTGGTTGTAAGTGGTAAGTTGCAGGTTGTGAAATTCTTTTAAGGTTGCCGTATTTTCGCAAAGGTCGACGGTCAGGTCCTTAACACCGAGGTTGTCCGATACCATAAAGGTCACCAGTGCAGTCTGATGGCATCCGGACTGGTTATTCTGCACTTTAACATAGTAGGTAAAGTTGTTGCTGACACTGGTATTGCCTGGATTGGCAACGACCTCAGTAAGATTCTGGTCTGTAAACCAGGTAAAGCTGAGATTTGGCTGTGTGCTTATACTGGCATTATAATCCGGGAGGTTGATGTTGTTTGCAATACCCGGAGTCGCCGGATCTTCGCATAGCACCGGGGTTAGGTTTTTCACAGCTGGCAGGGGATTGACGGTGATGGTGAATGAGCATTCGCTGGCCAGGGAAGTCAATGAATCTACATATCTGTATGTAATCAAATGGTTTCCTGCCATTCTGCAATCCGGAGAGAACTCCTCTATTGCTGATCCTTGCCAATAGAACACACCTCCCTGCGGGTAAATATCAGGCAGGTTCTTCAAAATGATGGGGGCAGTGCCGCAACAAACCGCGAAGTCATCGGGTACTCCCGGAGCTGCAACAAGAATAACCTCTTTGGAGCTTGTGCAGGCATCCTGATTTTTTACAATAAGAGAATAGGTCCCCGGAGATATGTTTGCATATCCGCCTGACGGGTATGGAGCAAACGGTTCTCCGTTGAAGCTGAAAGTCAGGTTGTTGGTTGAAGAGGTAATGATAATTGATCCGGCAGGTATCTCGCATGATGGCTGGGTAACAATGATTGAGGGTACATCAGGTGCTTCCGGAGCAGGATTGATAACTAAGTTTATCGATACTGCAACACCATTGTTACCCATGGCTGACAAAGTATACGTCCCGGCTGGCAGATTTTTGTAGCCTCCAGCCGGATACGGTTCGAATGAACCGTTATTTATCCTGAATACCAGATCGTTTGTAGGAGATGTAATGATGAATGATCCGGTTGGGTTATCACAGGTTGGATGTAAAACATCAACCCTTGGCTCAGGTGGTGCTGATGGTGCTGGTATTATGAAAAATTCAGTGAAATTCTCGCATCCGGCATCGTTTCTGACCACCAAAATATATTTGCCCTCCGAGAGCCCTGCAAAACCGCCTGCGGGATATGTAGAGAACGTTCCATTATTCAGACTGAAAGTAAGTCCTGTAGTTGGTGAGGTGATGATAAACGATCCGGTAGGTGTCAGTATGTCAGGTTGTGTTATCTCAACGGTTGGTTCTTCTGGAACTGATGGCACCGAACCGATGGTGACGGTTACGGAGTTGGTGCACCCGTCGGCGTTACGTACCTGGAGGGTGTGGTTTCCGGAGTTAAGTCCGGCGTACCCGGAGGCAGGATATCCGGCAAAGGCCCCGCCGTTGAGGCTGAAGGTCAGTCCGGCCGTTGGCGAAGTGACGACAAATGAACCGGTAGCTACTTCGCAGGTGGGATCGGTAACCGTCACCTGTGGAACCTCGGTTGCCCCGGGGGCTGATCCGATGGTGACGGTAACGGAGTTGGTGCATCCGTCGGCATTCCGTACCTGGAGGGTATGGTTTCCGGAGTTAAGTCCGGCGTACCCCGAGGCAGGATAAGTGACGAACGCCCCGCCGTCCAGACTAAAGGTCAGTCCGGCGGTAGGCGAAGTGACGACAAACGAGCCGGTAGCCACCTCGCAGGTGGGATCGGTAACCGTCACCTGTGGAACCTCGGGTGCCCCGGGGGCTGATCCGGTGGTGACGGTCACGCAGGTGGAGAATCCGGCGTCGATACGCACCTGGAGAGTATGGTTTCCGGAATTAAGTCCGGCGTACCCCGAGGCGGGATAAGCGGCAAACGCCCCGCCGTCGAGACTGAAGGTCAGTCCGGCCGTTGGCGAAGTGACGACAAACGAGCCGGTGGCCACCTCGCAGGTGGGATCGGTAACCGTCACCTGTGGAACCTCGGGTGCCCCGGGGGCTGATCCGATGGTGAAGGTAACGGAGTTGGTGCATCCGTCGGCGTTACGTACCTGGAGAGTATGGTTTCCGGAATTAAGTCCGGCGTACCCCGAGCCGGGATAAGCGGCTAAGGCCCCGCCGTTGAGACTGAAGGTCAGTCCGGCGGTGGCTGAGGTGACGACAAACGAACCGGCAGCCACCTCGCAGGTGGGATCGGTAACCATCACTTGCGGAACATCAGTTGCTCCCGGTGCTGTTCCGATGGTTATGGTAAAAGAGTTGGTGCATCCGTCGG
>JAUWAB010000015.1 GCA_030602265.1 Prolixibacteraceae bacterium
TGAATCCGGATACTCCCGGGAGGTTTTATCCCGCTGACTTCAGCCAGCTGGAAAAAGTATTCCGGTGTGAAAAACCGGACCGGCCGGTACTTTTTGAGTATTTTACCAATGCCCACCTGATTTCATTAGTAAACGGAAGGCCTTTCTCCGGAAATGAGCAGCCTGAAGCACAAATCAGGGAAATTATCCGGTTTTTCCACTCCACCGGTTTTGACCATGCAACCATTCCCGCAAGATATTTCACTGATTTCGGCTTTCAAACCGGAACCGTTACCCGGAAGTCGACCGTTTCCCTGAATGAGCCGGCGCTCATTACCGACAGGCAATCCTTCGACACATACCCCTGGCCCGATCCCGGCCGGATTAACACGCGGATGCTCGACAACCTGGCCGGAGAAGTGCCGGAGGGGATGAAACTTATTGTTGCCGGCCCCGGCGGACTCCTCGAAAATGTGATAAACCTCGTTGGCTTTGAAAGGCTGTGTTTTATGATCCTGGAAGATGAAGAGCTGGCATCCGACATCTTTGAGGCTGTAGGTTCACGTCTCTGCAGCTTTTATGAGGTATGCTCACGCCCTGAGACAGTTGGTGCCCTCATTGTCAACGACGACTGGGGATTCAAAACCCAGACCATGCTGTCACCCGATATGCTGCGCCGCCTGGTTTTCCCATGGACAGCCAGGATGACCGGGGCCATACACCGGAACGGCAGGTATGCCATCCTCCATTCCTGCGGAAATACCCGTGAAATCATGGAGGACATTATTAATGATCTGCGGTTCGATGCAAAGCATTCCTTTGAAGATACCATTCTACCCGTTGAAGATGCCTACAGGCAGCTTCATCCCCGGATCAGCATATTGGGGGGAATCGATATGGACCTGTTAGCCAGGGGAAAACCGGAAAAGATTTCTGAAAGATGTCTGAACATACTGAAGATGACCGGTTCCAAAGGCTATGCCCTGGGATCAGGAAACAGTATTCCGGAGTATATTCCCCCGGAAAATTTTTTCGCAATGACAAGCGTTGTGGGTAAATATGAGGATTAAGGCTTTTTTCAGGAACAGGAAAGGATAAAACCCACCTTGGGGATATTTTCGATCCTGACAGAGGGATCATCAGCAAAATATTTCCGGAGTTTGGATATAAATACATCCAGGCTTCGCCCTGCAAAATAGTCGTTTTCACCCCAGATGGCAGTGAGGATCTGTTCCCGCTTCACAATATTATTCCTCGATGAACAGAGCAGGTGCAATACATCCGCTTCACGACTGGTAAGCCGCCGCACCTCATCCCCTAATTTCAGGGCCTGATTACTGAAATCAAATTCGTACCGGCCAACCCGGAACCGGTATCCGCATGAAGCTTCCGCCAGGTCGGTCCGGTTCATTACGGCCTTGATCCTGCACAAAAGTTCATCTTCATCGAAGGGTTTGGTAATGTAATCGTCTGCACCCAGGTCATAGCCCTTAAGCTTGTCGGTTTTCATAGACCTGGCTGTCAGAAATATCACCGGAATACCGGGGTTTATGGCCTTAACGCTCTTCGCCAGGTTGAAACCATCCAGCTTGGGCAGCATCACATCGAAAATGCAGAAATTGAATGCGCCTGCCTTAAAACCTTTCAGGGCAGATTCACCATCCCTGTACAATTTCACCTGATATCCCTGGCTTTCAAGAAATTCTACCAGAAGAAACCCGAGGTTCAGATCATCCTCAGCTAATATAATATTTACTTTAGTTTCATTCATATGTATAAATTGTCTTGTATTTTAGTGGTCGGATGTCTCATTTCATGATCATTCATTGATGCAAGTCCAAATATGCCCTATTATACTTCAGCCGGAAATATCAGGGTAAACCGGCTGCCCTTGCCCGGTTCACTGGACAGGAGCACCTTCCCCTTGTGTGCGCCGGCAACACTTTTTACATACGAAAGCCCGATACCGAAACCCTTTATGTTATGGATATCTCCTGTCGGAACCCTGTAATACTTGTCGAAAATAAATTTATGGTATTTCTGTGGAATGCCGATTCCCTGATCCTCAACATCCAGATACACATCATGGCCCCGGTTGTAAGTCCTGAGGGCAATAACCGGAGCTCCGGATGAGTATTTCACAGCATTGGTCAGCAGGTTTACGATAGCATTGGTAACATGCATCTTGTCCGCAAATATATTGTCTTCAGTGGCCTTCAGCTCAACCTCCAGCTTTCCTCCTTTGTCCTCAACCAGCAAATGGATGGTCTGGGCGGCATCGTTGACCAATTCGTTCAATCCCACAAGCACTTTGCTGTATTCAAACTCATCCCATTCGATGGCGGCAAGATCCAATAAACCTTCCACCTGCCTCTGCAGCTTCTGGTTTTCCTTGAATATCAGTCCGGCATACTCCTGTAGCTTTTCCGGCTGATCGTTAAACCGTCCCTTACGTATTAAGTTAGAGGCAAGGGCAATCGATGACATGGGCGTTTTAAACTCATGCGTTACATTGTTTATCAATTCCCTGATATTTTCAACCAACTGAAGTTCATTTCGATACAGCCTTACCAATTGGATAATCGAAATAAAAATCATAATAATCAGAACAATCGATGATCCCAGCATCGTAAGGGCTTCACGCGATAGAAAGTGGCTTCTTCCGGGGGTTCTCACCACCAGTTCATATCCGTTTGCCTGCATGACGTCGCGGAGGCTTTGGGTATAATATACTGCCCGGTGGATATTTCCGAAAAGACCGCTGCTCAGGGTATCGGTATTATCCCTGGTGATGAAAAGGTCATAATCCAGCTTAATATTGTAAACTGCCAGCTCGGCATCGATAGAAGCATGGATTTTATCCCAGATTCCGTGGGAAAGAAGCTGCTCGTCAAGCTGGGTAGTATCACACCGCATGCAGTCCCTCATCACATTGCACACGTACTGATCGCTGTTCAGTCCGGCGATGGTCTTGTCTAAAGCCAGATTTACGCTGTTCTGAAACACTTTCTCCTGAAAACGGATGGAATAAACCATCCAGCGGACCTGAAAAAACATCAGGACCACCAGCAGGATGAGGGTTACCCATACGATATATTTACGGACGGATTTTTGCATGCGCCAAAATTAACCAAATAAAATACCTCGAAGTCTACTTTAACATCCTGTTAACATCGCAATAACACTTATTTAGAATCATTCCAGATATATTTGTTGCATAAGTTAATCATTAAAATTGAACAATCATGAAAAAATTATTTTTAGTATTAGCAGTAGTAGCCGTTTATGCGTTTTCCGTAACCGCCGCCAGTGCAAGTGTAGTCATTTCTGAAAAAGCTCAGGTAACCATCGTTGCCGATGACAATACCACTCCGGAAACTGAAAAAGATGCAAAAAAAGCTACCAAAACTGAAGCCAAAAAAGCTGATGTGAAGAAAGCTGAAGCCAAAGGCCAGGCTTGCGGTGAAGCCAAAACTGAAGCAAAAGAAGGTTGTGGTACTGCAGAAAAGAAAGCTTGTTGCGGTGAAAAGAAATAAGCGAGTAATTATTAAATAGTGTTTAATAAGGCATCCGGGATCGGGTGCCTTATTTTTTTATTTGCACCGGTGCTTGTTTAATCGCCGGGCAATGTTTACATTTCAGGCATAAACAGAATCTTATGAAGTCACCAAAATCCTTCCGGTTGCATATCGGCATATTCGGACGGCGCAATGCCGGTAAGTCGAGTCTTCTGAACGCTCTGACCAATCAGGAGGTCTCCATAGTTTCCGAAATTGCCGGAACAACCACCGATCCGGTGGAAAAGCCTATGGAGTTGCTTCCCCTTGGACCGGTACTCTTTATCGATACGGCCGGGATTGATGATACCGGGATGTTGGGTGAAAAACGGGTAAGCAAAACATTTGCTGTTTTCGACCGCACAGATTTGGGCATAATTGTGACCAATTTTTCGGAATGGGGCAGCTTTGAAGAGACCATCATGGAGGAATTCCGGAAAAGGGAAATCCCCTTTATGGTGGTATTCAACAAAACAGATCTATATCCTGAAAATCTGGATATTACAACGCAATTAGACAGCGTTGAGATTGGCTATGTATTAACCAGGGCCGACATCCGACTAGGAATTGAACAGCTCAGGCAGATGCTGCTAAACAATGCCCCCGCCGATTTTATCAACCGACAGTCGATACTATCAGATCTGACAGGCCCTGGAGAAATGGCCATCCTGGTGGTGCCCATCGACAAGGAAGCTCCCAAAGGCCGGCTGATACTGCCTCAGGTTCAAAGCATCCGCGATTTGCTCGACGGTGATGCCTTCTGTATGGTAGTGAAAGAAAGGGAACTGAAAGAGGCCCTGGGAAGGCTGAACAGACCCCCGAAACTGGTGGTTACCGACTCCCAGGCTTTCCTGAAGGTGAATGCCGACACCCCACCGGGTATTCCGCTGACTTCCTTTTCCATTCTTTTTGCGCGGTTTCAGGCCGACCTGACCGAAATGGTCCGCGGCGCCATGGCCATCGACCGGCTTAAGCCTGGTGATAAAATCCTTATTGCGGAAGCGTGTACCCATCACCCTATCGGAGAGGATATCGGATCAGTAAAAATTCCGCGCTGGCTCACCCAATATGTGGGCGGAAAACTGCAGATCGACAATATGCATGGCCGGGATTTCCCCTCGAATATTTCTGAATACAAACTGATTATTCACTGCGGGGCCTGTATGTGGAACCGGCGCGAAATGCTGTCTCGGATCATGAAAGCCCGACAGGCCGGAGTGCCCATAACCAACTACGGACTTACCATTGCCTACTCGCTGGGGATTTTTGAACGGGCTCTGGAACCGTTTCCGGCAGCATTACAGGTATATCAGCAGGAGAGAGGAAAATAATTCAGGGATCAGGTCTCTCAAGAGACAATTTTTTCAGAAAAAAAAGACAGAAGACATTAGACAGCAGACCGTTGACATTAGACATTAGACATTAGACATTAGACATTAGACAAAAGAAAGAAGAAAGAAGAAAGAAGAAAGTATAGCTATAACAGGTTACGACTTTGGCTCTGCGAGAGATGATTTTCTCGCGCAGGGAACGCAGAGAAAACGCAGAGAAAAATCTATTAAATCCCCCTATATAAACTATTTAAATAAATCTCTGCGAGTCTCCGCGGGCTCTGCGTGAGATTATTTTCTCGCGCAGGGAACGCAGAGGAAACGCAAAGAAAAATCCAATAATTCCCTTAATAACAACTATTTAAATAAATCTCTGCGAGTCTCCGCGGGCACTGCGAGAAATCTTTGCGGCCTCTTTACATACATAGCACCACCCAAGATTTCTTATTCTTTCGTAACTTTAAACAAAAAAATGCACGAGGCACGCTATTACACCCAAAAGTCGGGGAACAAAACCCGCTGCCTGCTTTGTCCGCACAACTGCCTGATCGCGGACGAAAAAGCCGGCATCTGCCGCGTGCGCATCAACCACGGAGGCGTTCTCTATTCCGGGGTATACGGAGAAGTCGCTGCCCTCCATGCCGATCCCATCGAGAAAAAACCCCTCTACCATTTTTACCCCGGATCGAAAATCCTTTCCATTGGAACGGCAGGCTGCAATCTGCGATGCGAATTCTGCCAGAACTACAACCTCTCGCAATTTGAACCGTGTCATTCATCCCGGACCAGAAAAATTACCCCGCAGCAACTGGTTCATCTTGCCCTTGAAGACAACGAAAACATTGGGATCGCATACACCTATAATGAACCCACCGTATTCTTTGAGATGATGACCGATACCGCCAGATTGGTCAGAGAATCAGGACTGAAAAATGTGGTGGTAAGTAACGGTTTTATTAACCCCGAACCGTTGAAGGAACTCCTGGAAACCACCGATGCCTTCAACATAGATTTGAAAGCTTTTAACGATTTTTTTTATAAAAAGGTTACAGGCGGAAGACTTGTTCCGGTTATGGATTCGCTGAAAATGATCCATCAGGCAGGCAGGCACCTGGAGATTACCCTGCTGCTTATTCCCGGACTGAACGATTCTCCGGAAGAATTCGAAAGGATGTTAGAGTGGATCGCCGGACAACTATCACCGGATATCCCCCTTCATCTTACCAGGTACTTTCCGGCCTGGAAAATGGACCGGCCTCCCACCCCACTCCATACCCTGCATCAATTTACAGAAATGGCCGGATCAAAGCTCAACTTTGTTTATACCGGGAATGTAACCGGCAACCTGTATTCATCTACCTTTTGTCCTGACTGCCAACAACTATTGATCGAGCGGCAGGGATACGGCTGCAAGATTAAAGGCCTTTCAAAAGACAATAAATGTTCCGGATGCGGATATCCCATCCCCTTAGTCCAATAATCAGTTCATATTTATTAGATTTACAGCTAAAAGAACATTATGCGACTCTTCAGACCTCATGTTTTTCAGGGAAATCTAAACAGCAAAAGTTACTTCGAAGGCTGGTACTTCAAACAGGTTACAGCAGACCGGGAGAATGTCTGGTCCTTTATTCCCGGAATATCATTGACCCCGTCTGCAAAAACCGCCTTCATTCAGGTTATTGACGGCATTTCAGGGTCGACGGCATGGTTTGATTATCCCCTGGAAACCTTTCAGTATGATCCTGAATCCATGAAAGTTAAAGTTGGAAATTCATGGTTTACGGAAAACGGAATCCACCTCGACATCCAACAAAACGGCCACACCTTTTCAGGTGAACTTACGTTTGATCAGCGCGTCGGCTTTCCGTCCACGCTCTTCTCACCCGGTATTATGGGCTGGTATTCGTTTGTCCCGTTCATGGAATGTAAACACGGGATTGTGTCGGTTAACCATTCCCTCCGGGGAAGCCTGAACCTCAACGGCCGCGAAACTGACTTTTCGGGTGGAAAAGGTTATATCGAAAAAGACTGGGGTACCTCTTTCCCGGAATCATGGATATGGATCCACAGCAACCATTTTGACGAACCCGGTGCCTCATTCATGTTTTCGGTGGCCAAAATCCCCTGGTTAGGCAGCTACTTTATCGGGCACATCAGTTATCTCTACGCTGGAGGAGAGTTCTACCGGTTTGCAACCTACAATGGCTCAAAAATCAAAAAGCTTACCTGGACAGAAAACCTGCTCACGCTGTTGGTTGAGGGACGCAGACATTTACTGGAAGTTACCGTCACACCCAATAAGGGAGGCCACCTGAAAGCGCCCGTTTCAGGAGAAATGTCCAGGATTATTAAAGAAAGTATTGATTCGACCGTTTCCCTGAAACTTTCCGGGAAAGACGGCGGGGTAATCTTTGAAGACACCGGACAAAGAGCAGGTTTTGAGATCATTGAAAAGATTGTCGCTTATTTCAATTGACCGGTCTTTCATCACCCGGGGTTACAAGCAATTTAATCGGAAAATAATCCACAGATTCGCAGCGTATTGCGGTTCCTTCAAAGGGCCCCGTTTCCGGATAAAAAATTAACAGTGCATAATTAATCCGCACCATTATTTTGTAATGAATTAATATGCAGTAACTTTACGCCGGAAACAGAAGGCATTCCGGCAATCCGGATTTACCAGCCTTAAATGCTGTTCCGCAACCATATTTGTACACGTTTTTTATTTGTTTTTTACATGACTTTTGATGATTTCCGTTTAACTCCCGAATTACTGGATGCCCTGTTTTACATGGGGTTTCGTGACGCCACACCCATACAGGAACAAGCCATTCCCTCCATTTTATCGGGGAAGGACCTGATAGCCTGCGCCCAGACCGGCACCGGTAAAACAGCCGCATTTCTTTTGCCGGTCCTGAATTTTATTGCCGAAAAGCATACCAATTATACCCACACCCTGATCCTGGTACCTACCCGCGAACTGGCCATCCAGATCGACCAGCAGATCCAGGGATTCGCCTATACACTGAATGTCACTTCAATTGCCATCTATGGCGGAGGTGATGGCAGTGACTGGGGACAACAAAAGGCAGCCCTGACAAAGGGTGCCGACATCATCGTGGCCACTCCCGGCAAGCTGATATCACACCTGAACCAGGGTTACGTAAAGTTCGACCAGATCGAGAACCTGATCTTAGATGAGGCCGACCGTATGCTGGATATCGGATTTTACGACGATATCATGAAAATCGTCTCCTTTCTGCCCAAAAAACGCCAGACCCTGATGTTCAGTGCCACCATGCCGCCCAAGATCAGGTCGCTGTCGAAACAAATCCTCAGCAACCCGGTGGAAATCGCCCTGGAAATGTCGAAACCGGCTGAAGGGGTAATACAGGCAGCCTACCTGGTGCACGAAAACCAGAAGACGCCCCTGGTAAACAGCCTGATAGCCGAAAAACCGGAATACACCAGCATACTCATTTTCAGTTCCACCAAAAGGAAAGTAAATGATATCGTAAGGGGATTACGGTCCAAAAAATACAAAGTCGAGGGCATTTCATCCGATCTCGAACAGAAAGAGCGGGAGGAGATCCTGCTTCGTTTCCGCTCCCGGGAAACCCGGGTACTGGTGGCTACGGATGTTCTCAGCCGCGGAATCGACATCAAGGACATCAACCTGGTGGTCAATTATGACGTCCCGGGCGATGCCGAGGATTATGTCCACCGGATCGGCAGGACGGCCAGGGCAGAGACTACCGGAGTTGCCGTAACCCTGGTGAATGAATTGGATATGCCCAAAATGCACCGGATCGAAAGACTGATCGAAAATGAAGTTTACAAGGCACCCCTGCCCGAATTTTTAGGTTCAGGACCAGATTGGAAAATCCGCTCGACCACACCCCGGGACCACTTCCGGAAAAAGGGCGGTTTCAGGCAAAAAAACAAAGACGGGAACAAACCTGCAACAGAAGGATCTTCAGAAAAAACCAGGCAAGCCGGCCTCACAGGGGATGGAGCCCAAAAGCCAAACCGGAACAAATACAAAAACCGGAACCGAAACCGAAAGAATGAGAATTCCGGACAGACGCCGGAACCATCCAAATAAAAACGGGCGATGGTTAAACCAATCGCCCGCCTTTACTCTTATCTCCCGCAATTAATTATTTCTTAGATAGCACTTCCAATACCGCTTTAGAGTCATTGGCAGCATCCACCTGCTGGTTCATGTAGGATATTTTGCCATCTTTACCGATGATATAGGTCCAGCGCTGCGTGGTTACCCCGCGGTTAAGTACATATTCCATATTATCGACCACCCTTGTCAGGCTGCCCCCGTTCCCGGTGGGCACACCATATTTTGCCGCAATGGCACCATCAAAATCAGAAAGCAAAGGATAGTTCAGGTCATGCGCTTTTTTAAACACTTTCAGTGCGGCCACATCATCTCCGCTGATACCAACGACGACGGCATCCATCGCTTCCAGATCACCGAGCTGGTCGCGGTAACTGCACGCCTGTGCGGTACAGCCTCCGGTCATGGCCGCCGGATAGAAGAAAATCACGACATTTTTCTTGCCAACATAATCACTCAGGTTCCAGATTCCGTCAGCATCGGTCGGTGCAGTAAACAGCGGAGCCTTGTCACCGGTTTTCACCGGATTCTGTCCGGAGCTTACTGCTGCAAATAAAGCTATGACTAACAACAAGATTATTCTTTTCATACTGGTAATATTATATTTATCCATTTAACGGATTAAAAGTAATTTTGTTGAGATTACAGGAGAAATTCATAACATATTTTATCCCAGGAACCTTAATTACGTTTCCCCGAAGTTCAATTTAAAAAAATGCAGACAATTCAATCACCATATTTAATATATTCATATCTTTAATTAGAGAAAAGAAAAGGGAATTTTAACAGGATCTGACAACCAATTATGGATTTTATGAAACGCTTAATTATTTCATTTACAGTGCTTCTGATGATCATTGGAGGCTTGTCGGCACAGGAGACAACGGCTGTTGACTCATTACACCTGGTAAAGATAGAAACCAAGGACGGGAATACGTTTGTCGGAGAGGTAACCGAAGAAACTGACGGATTTATTGTATTGTCGACCGAAAAAATGGGTCGTATTACCATTCAGAAACAAGATATCAGAACCAGAACTGAACTGCACGGAATCAGGAAGGAAAAAGGAGAATTCTGGATGCCCAATCCACAATCGACACGGTATTTCTGGGCACCGAATGGCTACGGGCTTCAAAAGGGGGAAGCCTATTTTCAGAACATTTGGGTGTTTTACAACCAGATTTCGTGGGGTTTAACCGATCATTTTTCAATGAGTACAGGTATGATTCCCCTTTTTCTGTTAGGAGGTACCGCAACACCGATCTGGGTAGTACCCAAATTTTCTTTCCCGGTAAAGGAAAATAGTCTGAACATCGGAACAGGGGCATTTCTGGGCACCATCCTGGGTGAAGACACCGGTGTTTTCGGTCTTTTATTCGGAACAGCTACCATAGGGAGCCCCGACAAAAACTTCAGTCTTGGGCTTGCACAGGGCTTTTCGACTGAAGGATGGATGGATGTACCTATTTTTAATTTCAGTGGGATGGTCAGAACAGGACCAAGGGGCTACTTTATCACCGAAAACTACCTGATTTCCGCTGAGGGAGAAACCGGAGTGATGATATCGGCGGGTGGGCGCAGCATCATACGAAGCATTGGGCTCGACTACAGCCTCTGGATCCCGGTATTCCCCGAAATGGATACTTTTATCGCTTTACCCTTCCTGGGAGTTACGGTGCCGTTGGGCAAACGTAACCGCTGATCCAGGGTGAGAAAAGGTAAAAGGTAAACAGTAAACGGCAAAAGATGTGGACGAAGGAGCTTACCTGTCGGATATGATCCGTAGGATCGACATATCGGTAGCCAGGCAGTATAAGATTATCCCCCTTAAAGCCCAATCCCGTAGGGATGGTATAATTATGACAGTTGTGCGTTGATGGGGGCCGGAGGTGAGAGATTGATGATTGATCTCCAAAAAAGTACTACTTTTGCCCCGTCTGGCAGGCAATCCTGAATATATTTCCGGAACCTCCCACAAATAATAAATAATCAATAGAAAATAATAAATAATAAATCCCAAATGGCCCGGGTAGTAGTAGGACTTTCAGGAGGCGTAGACTCCTCAGTGGCAGCGTACCTGCTGAAGGAGCAGGGGCACGAGGTGATTGGCCTGTTCATGGTCAACTGGCACGAGCGTGTGGGTGCCCTTACGAGTGCCTGCACCTGGGAGGATGACGCCCTGATTGCCCGGATGGTATCCAAAAAATTAGACATCCCGTTCCACATAGTCGATTTAAGTGAACACTACAAGAAGCGGGTGGTCGATTACATGTTTGCCGAATACCAGGCCGGCCGCACCCCCAATCCGGATGTACTCTGCAACCGGGAAATCAAGTTCGACATATTTATGGATGAGGCCCTGAAATTCGGTGCCGATTTCGTGGCCACCGGGCATTACTGCCGCAAGGGCGAAACCTTATCCGGGGGTACGACGGTATATCAGCTGTTAGCCGGGGTTGATCCCAACAAGGACCAGAGTTATTTCCTCTGCCAGCTGAGCCAGCATCAGCTCTCCAAAGCGCTGTTCCCCATCGGGCATCTGCTGAAGCCCGAGGTCAGGGAGATTGCCCGCCGCGAGGCATTGCCCACAGCCGAACGCAAGGACTCGCAGGGTATCTGTTTTGTGGGCAAGGTCGATCTGCCCACCTTCCTGCAGCAGCAGCTGGAAGCCAAGACCGGCAATGTCATTGAAATCCCGGCCTCCTATATGGAGAAAAAAAAGCAGCTCGAAGTCACGGAGGAGAACTTCCGGAAGCTCTGCTTCCCCTACCCTTACAAACCTTGGCTGGGGAAAGTGATCGGAGAACACCGCGGAGCCCACTTCTACACCATCGGACAGCGTAAAGGGCTAAACATTGGCGGATACGTTGAACCCCTGTTTGTTTTGGGCACCGATGTTCAGCGGAACATCGTGTATGTTGGCGAAGGCCAGAATCACCCCGGACTTTTCAGGCGGGGACTGTTTGTAGCTTCTACTGACATGCACTGGATCCGGGAGGACCTCCGGATGCAACCGGGAGAAAGCCGGCGCTACGAAGTCCGTATCCGTTACCGCCAACCCTTAGAGAAAGCCACCATCCATATGAAAGACGACGGCGCCTGGTTTATCTTCGACGACGAGCAGCGGGGCATCACCTCCGGCCAGTTTGCCGCCTGGTATGATGGCGAGGAATTGATCGGATCGGGCGTAATAGGGTGATGCTAAAAAAAAGCCGCCCCGGAAACCTCCGGGACGGCAAAGCATAACTTATTGAATATCTAAGACATTCAGTTAATCACCTATTAATCGATTAGCCAACAGCACTTCCGATAAGGAAGGTTGCAGCAAGGGCAATAATGGCATACAGCTCGGGGAATACCGCTAAAATCAGCGTCTTACCAGCCACATCATGGCCGGAGCCAATAGCAGCAATACCGTTCGCACATACTTGTCCCTGACGGATAGCAGACAAAAGACCTACCAGTCCGAGCGTTAACCCGGCACCAAATACAGCTGCTGCAGCACCCCAGCCGATACCTGCATCCAGCAGACCCATCCCGTTCAGCAGGAAGTAACCGGCAAAACCGTACAAACCCTGGCTACCGGGAAGTGCTGTCAACATGATAAAACTACCAAACGCTTCGCTGTTCTTTTTCATAGCGCCGACCGCCGCATTACCGGCAATGGTGGTACCAAATGCACTGCCAACCCCTGCAAGGCCGACCATCAATCCAATTCCAATGTAAGCAAAAACAATAGGTTCCATTCTTGATTTATTTTAAACGTTATTACTAATACTCTTTATTCCGAAACTTTTGAAGCCGGCTCGGCAAATGGATGATAAGCCCTGCCCCCGCCGGTAAATCCGGCATTCTTATAAAATTCGACAAAAGTCAGACGTATGGGGTGTACAAAAGCTCCCAATCCCGACATGAATATGGTGATTCCGTGTCCGAAAAGCAATATAAGGATCATGACCAACGGCCCTAATATGATGTTGTCGGGCTTCATGTTCATGGCCATGCTGTTGAATACCTGTCCCAGAATCGCACTCGATACCCCCAGGGCAAAGAGACGGATATAGGAGAGAATATCACCTAAAAGCCCGGTTGCCATTCCGTATACGTCCCACAATCCGGCCCCGAAGTTAATGAGTATGTTCCTTTTGGGATGGTTCATCAGCAATATGAGAATACCTGCAACCGCAAGCACCCCATACTGAAGAAATCCTGCAACGGATTCGGTTACCAGTCCGGCAGATTTCAGTCCGAAAACCGAACCCAGTCCGATGATCAGCACCAGCCAGCCGATGGTCGAAAGCGAATACCAGAATCCCCTGGAAATAGATATATTAACCACTTTAAGGACCATCCCGAACAGAATCTGTATCACACCCAGAATGATAGCCAGGTTGAACAACTGGTCAGTATTGATCATAAACTTTTTGATGCTCTGGAGCCATGGCACCTCCGCATTAATGAGGTCAATGCCGAAGAAAGTACCCGTCAGGATCCCGAAAATCACAGTGGATAATCCCAACCACTGCGCTAAACTCAGGATAGGAGCCATGTCCGGCCTTTTCCGCTTAAACAGGGTCGCCATCAGTACGATAAACAAACCGTAACCGGCGTCTCCCAACGAAAATCCAAAGAACATCATGTAAAAGGGTGCAAAAAAAGGCACCAAATCAAGTTCGCGATGGTTCGGAAGGTCATACAGCCTGCCGATTACTTCATACAGCTTTGCAAAACGGTTGTTTTTCAGCAGGATAGGAACTCTATCCTCCTCCTGTGGCCGTTCAGCGGTGTATAGAATCTGGTGATTATCGAGATATGCATTCAGTTCATCCTTCCGGGTATCCGGGACCCAGCCTTCGAGCATACGTACCTTGCCCTCCACCTCTTCGGTAGTCTGCAGCAACGCATTCTTCTCGGCCAGCTCCTGCTGAACACCATCAAAATATTGCTCAAGCAGCGGTTTGCTGTGCCAGGCGATCTGGTGCAGCTCGTGGTTCAGCGATTCAGAGGCTTTATGGATCCTGCTGATTTCTTCCCGGATTTCACCCAGGGACCTTTTAGGCAGAATCAGCTCGTCGGCACCCGAAATCTCAGAAAACCCGTTAATTCCGGTTTCTGTCTTCTCAAGCTTCACAAAATACCGGTAACCGTCGAGGTCAGTGATTATTCGGATATAGAAACGGCTCTCCCATTCCGGGTCATACTTCTTTATATGACAATTCATAAACCGGATATGGATACCCTTTTCCTCCAGGTTCCTTACCTGTTCCCAGTCGAAGTCCCCCCATGGGATCAGTTGCTTCTGCTCCTTCTCCAGATGGACTACCTGATGGTGGTTGTGTTCAATCTCCTTCTCAATTTCCCGGATTCGTTCATAAACCTCAACACCCGTTTTAAGGTCCGGTTTGGTTTGGGTTTCCTCCGGGGCCAGCCACTCTAATTTCTTTATCGCACGGTCGACCTCCGTAAGATGTCTGAACAATTCCTGCATCTCAGGGGTTGGTTCCTTGGTTTTTTCATGGATATGCACCACTCCGATCTTCCTGATCTCCTTCAGGAAATTCTTATAACCGGCATGGTACACCAGGAACGAGTATTTCTGCATGGGAACGATCATAACTCTACCTCCTGTTTTTGTTGTTGCTGCCTGTCTTTTACAATTTTCTGGGCCGACTTGGACAGGTTGTCCTCGTCTTCCAGGAATCGCTTGATCTTACGGATGGCATCCTGAAATCCCGGGATCTGTACCTTTTCATAAAGGTTCACCTTCTGGGTGGTCTTTTTGCGGGCAAAATCCAGCAATTCCATTTTTCTAAGGAATACTTCCCGTTCTATGGCAATTTCGGCGATCTTCTTGATGATGGATATTCCGTCGGCATACCAGACCGGCTGGTTGAACAGATTATCCGTCTTGATTTCGAAATGGATCTTCTCCAGTACGGGTGTAAACACCCCGGCCAGTTTCCTTGCGGAAAGGTCCACATCGCTGATACGGACCAGGCTGGGGTCAAACTCGCCCCATAACCGGGCCATCTTCTCATAAGACCGGATCTTCTCCTCAAAATCCTTCTCCAATTCAGCGGCCTTGTCCTTGGCTTTCTTAACCTCCATCCGGAGCGCCGATTCCTTGTTCTTCAGCGTAGGTAAAGCCCTCTCCCGCACTTTCAGCTGCTTGTCGAGTGCCTGTAACGCCGTCTTGTTATATTGAAATTTTATAGCCACTATTTCAACTTTTTACATTAACCTTGTACCTTGATCTCCTCTCCGGGGCACTTTTCCGGAATATTCCGGACAGGCTTTGACCCCCCCGGATTAATTTCCGGTCCAGC
Organism: Prolixibacteraceae bacterium; assembly: GCA_030602265.1. Taxonomy (GTDB): domain Bacteria; phylum Bacteroidota; class Bacteroidia; order Bacteroidales; family Prolixibacteraceae; genus UBA1413. The sequence continues at coordinate 15,329 of JAUWAB010000015.1, forward strand.
CCCTAATTCTTCCAGTACTTCTTCACCAGGTTTTCCCGGATGGCCACTTCAGCCTTGTTGAAGTATTTTCCGAACAGTTCCCAGGAAATATCGAGCATGGTATCGGTATCCACGTTCACGTCAATAGCCAGCAGCCTGTCGGAATATTCCCGGGCAAACTTCAGCGTACGCTCATCGTAATCGGTCAGGTCAAATCCGTTCTCTAATTTGGTGCGGGCATTGGCCGCATCGGCATAAAGGCGGATGGCCGAGTTCATCACCTGCGGATGGTCTTCCCTGGTCTGCTTGCCAACTACCAGCTGTTTCAAACGGGAAAGCGACCGGAACGGGTCAACGATTACCTTACCGATTTCCGAGTCACGGCGGAGGAAGAGCTGCCCTTCGGTAATATACCCGGTGTTGTCGGGAATGGCGTGGGTAATGTCACCGCCCGACAGGGTCGTTACCGCGATAATGGTAATCGATCCGCCTGATGGAAACTGCACGGCCTTTTCATAAATACGGGCCAGGTCGGAGTAAAGCGACCCCGGCATACTATCCTTCGAGGGGATCTGGTCCATACGGTTGGAAACGATACTGAGCGCATCGGCAAAGAGGGTCATGTCGGTCAGCAGTACCAGCACGCTCTCGTTTTTGTCTACAGCGAAGTATTCAGCTGCCGTCAGTGCCATATCAGGCACCAGAAGACGCTCTACCGGCGGGTTCTCGGTGGTATTCACAAAGCTGATGATGCGGTCTAAGGCACCGGCATTATCAAATACGTTTTTAAAATAGAGGTAATCGTCGTTAGTAAGTCCCATGCCCCCCAGGATGATCTTGTCGGTCTTGGCGCGCAGGGCCACCATGGCCATCACCTGGTTGTACGGCTGGTCGGGGTCGGCGAAGAAAGGGATCTTCTGTCCGGATACCAGCGAGTTGTTGAGGTCGATCCCGGCAATACCGGTAGCGATCAGGTTGGAAGGCTGTTTGCGCCTTACCGGGTTCACCGACGGGCTGCCGATATCCCTTACTTCGCCCTGGATTTCCGGACCGCCATCGATGGGTTCGCCGAAAGCGTTGAAAAACCGGCCGGCAAGCTCGTCGCTCACCTTAAGCTGCGGGGGCCTTCCGAGGAAACTGACTTCCGCGTTGGTCGGAATGCCTTCTGTACCCTCAAAAATCTGAAGGGTAATATCATTGCCCATGATTTTCACCACCTGGGCCAGACGGCCATGTACCGTCGCGATCTCATCGTAACCGACTCCGTCCGCCTTCAGCGTTACGGTAGCCTTGGTAATATTGGTAAGTTTGGTATATACTTTCTGAAATGCCTGACTTTCCATGTTATTCTGATTTGCAAGTTAATAATTGCCCGAATCTTAATTTAACCTCTCCTTAATGATCGAATCCAGCTCATTTTCATAGCGTTCGAAACCTTCAGACTTGAATTCCGAATAGTTCATCTGCTTAAACTGGTTGATAACCGTTTTAAAGAATGAGCTGACATCTTCGAAATGCCCGAAGGAGAAGGAGGCATCGGCCACTTCCAGAACCTTGGCAAGCATATACTGCTGTCGTTTCATCGGGGATGAGGAGTCGATCTTATCGAATGCATCCTGCTGAAGGATTACGAAGTCGATAAGTTCAGACTTCCAGAACCTTTCGTGGAAGGTGATCGGAACGCCATCGTCCCCCAGGATGTTGATCTGCTCCATGGCTTCTTTTCCACGCAGGAGGATGTCTTTGGCTTTCAGCACGTCGCCGAGCCATTTTTCAGAAACGTTCTTTTCCAGGTAAGCCTGAACCTCAGGGTATTCCAGGTATTTGGAGTAGCTGTCGATCGGGTCGATGGCCGGATAGCGCTTACTGTCGGCGCGTCCCTGGTTGAGCCCGTAGAAACAGCGGGCAGCCTTGCGGGTACTTTCGGTCACGGGTTCCTTCAGGTTACCGCCGGCCGGAGATACGGTGCCGATAAAGGTAATGGAGCCTGTTTCACCGTTGTTAAGATAAACGAACCCGGCCCGGGAATAGAAGTTGGAGATGATGGCAGAGAGGTCCATGGGGAATGCATCCGGCCCGGGAAGTTCTTCCAGGCGGTTCGACATTTCGCGGAGTGCCTGAGCCCAGCGGGAGGTTGAGTCCGCCATCAGCAGAACCTTCAGTCCCATTGCGCGGTAATACTCGGCTATGGTCATGGCCGTATATACAGATGCCTCACGGGCGGCCACCGGCATGTTGGAGGTATTGGCGATGATAATGGTTCTTTCAATCAGTTTTTTTCCGGTGCGCGGGTCGTCGAGCTCAGGGAATTCGGTAAATACCTCCACCACCTCGTTGGCACGTTCCCCGCAGGCTGCGATGATCACGATGTCGGCCTCCGCCTGCTTTGAAATGGCATGCTGAAGTACGGTTTTGCCGGTTCCGAAAGGCCCGGGGATAAATCCGGTACCCCCTTCGGTGATGGGATTGAGCGTATCCATACAGCGGACACCGGTTTCGAGCAGCTTGAAAGGACGTGGTTTTTCCTTGTATGCCCGTATGGCAAGCTTCACCGGCCATTTCTGGACCATGGTCAGTTCTGTGTCGTTGCCTTCGCTGTCGGTGATTACCGCAATTTTATGGTCTACGGTGTATACGCCTTCCGGAACGATGCTCTTCAGGGTATACCGGCCCGTAAGTTTAAATGGAACCATGATTTTGTGCGGCATATCGTTTTCATCCACTTCGGCCAGCCAGTCACCGGCCGCCAGGGTATCACCCGGTTTTGCCAGCGGTTTGAAAGGCCACAACTTCTCGCGGTTGAGCGGATCGGTATACTCCCCGCGCTTCAGGAAAACGCCTTCCATCTTGTCGAGATCGTTCTGCAGCCCGTCGTAATTCCTCGAAAGGATACCCGGACCGAGCGTAACCTCCAGCAGGTGCCCCTGGAATTCAACCAGTGATCCCGCCTTCAGTCCGCGTGTACTTTCAAACACCTGCACGTAGGCATGCTTGCCGACAACCTTGATCACCTCGGCCATCAGACGCTCTTCCTTCAGCGTGATGAAGCATATCTCGTTCTGGCCCACCGGCCCGTCTACTTCTACAATTACCAGGTTGGCCACGATACCGGCAACCTTCCCCGTTGTTTTATTTTCTCTTGCCATATGTTAATGCAAATTCTTCAGGAAATTCAAAATTTGTTTGTAACTCTTTCAATAACTGACTAAACAGCTGCTGTCCCTTCTCCTTATCGAGATTAAACCAGCGTTCAACGATAAACAGTTTCTGAACAAATGCCAGCACCTTTTCTGCAGTGAAATAGTTGAAGAAGGTTATTTCATCCAGAAAATTCCAAAAATGGTTGTCGATGCGCAGTTCCCGATCCAGGATATTGTCCATTTCAAAAATCTGGACAATGTCCTCTATGTCATTGATCTCGGTGGAAAGACCAAAGTCGCGCGACCTGCTTTTCCTCAGGGCATGGGTCACTTCGTCACTGCCAATCAGTGCCTCATCGAACGGGATATTGTGTTTACGCCCGTTGAGCGCCAGCATAATATTGCCCATATTCAGGCGATAAGTGGCAAAACCCTCCAGGAATTTGTTCCCGTGGCCATCCAGCAGGTTAAACCAGGCTTCGGTCAGGTAATGGCTGCCGGAAGCCCGCGTAAAATCCTCCTCCTCATCGTGAAAAAGTTCCGTAAAATCAACAAAATATGCAGGAAACACAGAGGTGTCCATCAGGTCAAACTGCTTCTTGTCGACTAATTGCTCCAGCAGGTCACGTGAGAAATTTCCCCGGTCGTCCCATTCAAACTGTTTAACGAACAGCAAATTGAGCAGGTTTTCATGGTCCCATGGCAGATAGAGGAGCTTTACCATCTCATAATCATCGGGATGGAGTTCCTCATGCAGATAAGCCCTCAACTGCACCGATGTAAAATGGAGTTTTTTATCATCAGGCACAATATCGGGCAACCCGGCTACAAGACAATAATAGTTTCTTGTGCTCATTTTGCCTCCCCGAAAAGAAGTTGACTGGTTTTCGGACGCAGGTAAGCTTTCAGGAAGTTGGTGAAATCCTCATCGGTAAAGCTGATCAGGTAGCTTCCGTCGGCCGGGCCTATCCGGAACCCGGATTTCACATGCTGGCTGAAGGATACTTCAAGGCCCTTGTTCAGCTCGGTTGCCAGGTTATTCCTGAAGAATGTCTCCATCTGCTCCCGCCCGCTCTCCGGCAGGATTACACTCAGATCAAAACTTTCCTTGCTGAGCCAGCCTTTGACTACCTCGAGTACCAGCTTTTGAATATACTCCTTGTCGGAGAATATCTCTCTGACCGGCGGTTGGATTACATTCATGCTTACCAGCGTGGTAATTTCCTGCCTGACTGAGGAAACGGCCTGGTTAACTGTCATTTTGATCTCTGAATCCACATGTCTTTTCAGTTCATCCGACTTGGCCCTGGCCTCATTCAGGAGATTATCAGCCGCCTTGCGGGCATCCTGCTCAATCCTGGCAGCCTTTTCATTGGCCTCTTTTAAAATGGCGTCGGCCTCCTGGCGGGCTTTCTGCACCCCTTCGTTATAAATTGCTTCTGTTAATTGTTGAATTTTTGAATCCATATATCATTTTTTAAAAATTTCCTGAAAATTATGTTACCTCAAGCTGAAAACATGATAAATATCATAATCATAAGTTGCTTCATATCAAGAATCGTAAATGTACTAACAAGATTTTGAAATCCTGTATCCATTTTTATGATATTTTCCTGATATATGCTGTACAATATGTATTGAAAATTTTCAATATAAGTAACTTTAAGCCAAAGCATTAAACCATCTGCAGATCACAACATTCATGATAATTTACTGAATATCTGAATTTTAAAATGCAAACCTACTTCAATTTACGGGTTGGCCCGAATCTTGGCCAACATCATCTTCAGACAATTTTATCTTTTAATATTGGCTTAACTTAGCTCCGGAATTAAGTATGGAAATGATATATTTGCGAATTATCGAACCTCAAAAATTTATTGACAAAATGAAACGATATTTTACCCTTCTGGCCGTATATCTCTCGGCATGCTTAATGGTCGCAGCACAAACCAATGAACATAAGTCCGTATTGGAAACGCTTGACCAGTATTACCGTAAAGCATTGGCCGACTGGGGGGTACCCGGCATGTCGGTAGCCATTGTAAAAGATGGAAGCATCATATTCAGTAAGGGTTACGGAGAATTGGAAACAGGCAAACCCGAAATTCCCGACGGCAATACGCTCTATGCCATCGCGTCAAACACCAAGGCATTTACGGCCACCATGATCGGACAACTGGTCGATGAAGGCAAATGTTCATGGAACGACAAGGTACAGCAGTACCTGCCATGGTTTCAGGTTTATGATCCGGCAGTAGGCAGCCAGGTGACCCTGCGTGATTTGCTGAGCCACCGGGTTGGTTACGGCACTTTCAGCGGAGATGTGATCTGGTACCGGTCTAACCTTTCGGCAGAGGATATCATCAGGGGTGCCCGCCATCTTGAGCCAGCTTTTGAGTTCAGGGCCGGGTACGGTTATTCCAATATCATGTTCATAACGGCGGGAAAGGTGATTGAAGCCATAACCGGAAAGAGCTGGTTTGAAAACGTTCAGGACCGTATCCTGCAGCCCCTGGGCATGACCAGGACCACCATATACCCCGAGGCCCTGTCAGCACTGGGTAATGTCGCCACGCCGCACGCACGGAAAGATGATCGCAACATTCCCATAGAATACACCTCCTGGGCCGAGATTGCTGCCATGGGCGGGTTGATCTCCAGCGTCAATGATGTGGCTCAGTGGATGATATTCAACCTGGATCACGGAGTCTGGGACGGAAAACCGCTGATCTCACCCGGATCACTGAACCTGATCATGACTCCGCATAACAACCATGTAGTGAACCATGCCAGCCCAAACGACACCAGGACACACTTCAACGGATATGGTCTCGGATGGTCACTCAGGGATTATCATGGCCGGATGATGGTCAGCCACACCGGAGGTTACGACGGAATGATCTCAGCCGTCACCCTCATTCCCGATGAAAAACTGGGCGTTGTCGTCCTGACCAATGGCATGAAAAGTCCGTACATGGCCGCCACCTATCAGACCATCGATGCTTTTATGGGGGTTAACCAGGGGAAAAACTGGTCGGATGAACTTTTAGCCCGTACCAATAGCCGGGAGCAAAGCGATACCCGGATTTCAGACCGCATAGCCAGTCAGATTCAGGGCACAAAACCTTCGCTTCCTCTGGAAAAGTATACCGGGACCTATCGCTCAGCCATATACGGGAACATCATCATCAGCCTGGAAAACGGGAAACTGAAAATGAACCTGGAGCACTCACCGGAGCTTTCCTCCACGCTGAAGCATTTTCATTATGATGTTTTTGAGATTATCTGGGACCAGGAACAGGCATGGTTCCAGTTTGGCACGGTAAAATTCAATACCGACAATTACCTGAAGGTTACGGGAATCGATTTTGACGTACCCAACGATGACATCTTTTTTGAGGAACTGAAACCGGTAAAAGTCAATTGAGCCAATTCAGACCGGCAGGTAGACCAGTTTTTTGGTTTCAAAAAATTCTTCGCTGAAAAATTCCGACAGGTCATAAACAACGGGCCTTTTACCGAAAGGTTTCAGTTCATCTGAAAGGTCTCCGCCTTTCAGGTAGAGTATCCCGTTTGGCAAGGCATTCCGGTTTTCAGCGGATACATTTTTCCTGATCCATTTCATAAATTCGGGAAGGGAAGTCACTGCCCGGCTAACCACAAAGTCAAACCTGGTGGTCAGGGTTTCGGCCCTCACCTGCATGGCATCAACGTTATTCAATCCGAGTGATCCGGCAACAGCCTGTACCACCCTGATTTTCTTGCCAATCGAATCGACCAGCATGAATTTGACGGAAGGGAAAAGTATGGCAAGCGGTATCCCCGGAAATCCCCCGCCTGTGCCCACATCCAGGATGGTGCTGCCCGGAGTGAACCGGATAACCCTGGCAATGGCAAGCGAATGGAGAACATGCTTCTCATACAGTGAACCGATATCCTTCCTGGAAACTACATTGATCTTTTCATTCCACTCCCGGTAAAGCGGCTCAAGCATATCGAAAGCAGTGTATTGATTGTTGTCAAGTCCGGGGAAATATTTTCTGATCAGCGCTGCGTTTTCCGTCATATCTAATCCTTATCGCTCATTTCTGTTGTTTCAATCAACTTGAAAAGCATCTCACGGGCCCTGAACAGCTGCGCTTTCACGGTACCCAGCGGCAGGTTAAGCTCCGAGGCGATCTCCTCATACGACAATTCCCTGAAATAGCGGTACTCAACCAGCGTCTGGTACCTGGGCTTGAGTTTCCTGACCACCTTACGCATCAGAATCGCCTTCTGCTTACGGATTAGGCGCTCCTCGGGATTGGGGTCCCTGGATTTCAGCTTTACCGGTGATTCATTTTCGTTGGGATCCTGACTTCCCTCGATCGGGACCAGGTTGCCTTTCCTTTTACGCAAAAAGTCAATACAGTTGTTGGAGGCAATCTTAAACAACCATGTACTGAAAGCGTAACTGGGCGAATACTGGTGCAGGTTTTTGAAGGCTTTACCGAAGGCTTCGAGCGTAAGGTCTTCGGCGTCGCTCTTGTTGTTGACCATCTTCAGCAGCATAAAATAGATGGCATCCTTGTACCTGGCCAGAAGCCGGGCAAAAGCCGTTTCGTCGCCTTCAAGCGCTGCCTGCACAAGGTCATAATCCTGTAATGCCTTATCTGAAAGATTATCGTTTAACTCACTCATTTCCGCCTTTTTCTTGATTGAATAAACTTCCAATGCGCGGCCATTCTGTAGTATGGCGCGATGATAGCATACATCAACGAATATACAAATAATTCCGGCTCCTGAAACTTTTTCAGCAACTTATTTATGATAAACAAATAAATAACTGATTTTAAAACCATTAAGCCGGCAATATAAACATATAACCAGGGATAAATCAGAACCAGGACGATAGCCACGGGCAATAACAGGAATCCCGCCGACCTGGACAAGTGTCTGAAAAACCGGGGGCCGGGGTGCAAATGCTTTACCAGCCGGAAGGATTTATTGAACAGGTCACGCAGAGAACTTTTGTCAATCCCCGTCTCTTTCCTGACGGCCATATTCCCTGCAGGCAGAATCCCGGCTTTACCTCTTTTCACGATATGGTTGACCACCATTTCCAGGTTCAGGTATTCCTCCCTTATTTTCCCTGCCAGTCCACCGGTTTCAAAATATGCCTTCTTACTGAAAGTAACATTCTCCTCGGCGGTCACATAGGGCATTCCGGTTATGGCGAACGACATACTTTCCATTTGCTGAAAAAAGGATTCGGCACGGTAAAGTCTGTGCAGAAAATCTTTCCGGGGCAGGAGGTTGCAGTAGCCAATGACGACGTCCTTCCCTGCTGAAATTGATGCAGAAATCCCGGGAAGCCAGTGGTTATCCGGACAAACGGCAGCCGGGTGTGATACGACTACCATATCATGGGAAGCTGCTTTCAGTCCGATATTTCTGGCTAATTTGTCAGAATACCGGGTCTCCTGGTTCAGAGAGGTAAACTTCAGCCGGGGGTATTTATTCTTCAGTAATGCCAGCGTGGCCAATGAATTATCTTCTGAAAAATCATCCACAACCAGTACCTCATAGTTGGGATAACCCATCCTGAGCCAGTCGGGAAGATTGCCTGCCAGGTGCTCCTCCTCGTTTCGCTCGGTAATGAGAATGGTCAGTGGTACCGAAGAAGATCCGGCAGGTGCCGGTTTTTTTATGGCCAGTCTGCCGTAAAAAACCATCTCATACAGCAACCTGTACAGCCATATCAGCAATACAAATCCTATAATGAGGTAACCGGCGGCATCAAGAGATTGTAAGTGTGATAAAATATTAAAAGGCATACACCTGTTTTACCGGCAAATTTAAAAGTATTCTTATTATAATTATCTTTGAGGCCATTTTTAAAAAACAATGCAGTTCACATTAGAATCCGTTTGTTCCGGCACAAAAGCCCGCGCGGGGAAACTGTCCACTCCCCACGGCGAGATACTGACACCGATATTTATGCCTGTCGGCACCGCAGGATCGGTGAAAGGGATCCATGCGCGTGACCTGAAGGAGGACATCGGGGCACAGATTATCCTGGGCAATACCTACCATCTGTACCTGCGCCCCGGGCTTCAGGTCCTTGAGGATGCAGGCGGCCTGCACCGTTTTAATGGCTGGGACGGCCCCATCCTTACAGACAGCGGAGGCTTCCAGGTATTTTCACTTGGCGACCTGAGAAAACTGTCTGAACAAGGTGTACGTTTCCAGTCGCATATCGACGGATCTTACCATATGTTTACCCCTGAGTCAGTAATGGATATCCAGCGGACCATCGGGGCAGACATTATCATGGCTTTTGATGAATGTGCCCCCGGAGATGCCGAATACGACTATGCAAGCAAATCGCTGGAACTCACCCAAAGGTGGTTAGACCGCTGCTTCAACCGGTTTGAGGAAACCCGGCCAAAATATGGATACGACCAGTCTCTCTTTCCGATAGTACAGGGAGCGGCCTATCCTGATTTAAGGCAAAAAGCGGCCCGGGATATCTGTCATTATCCGGCCGACGGGTATGCGATCGGCGGTTTGGCCGTAGGCGAACCGGAACAGGTGATGTACGATATGATTGAAGTGGTCAATGCCGAACTGCCCGAAAATAAACCCCGCTACCTGATGGGTGTGGGTACTCCGGTCAACATTTTGGAGGCGATCGACAGGGGGGTGGATATGTTCGACTGTGTAATGCCTACCCGGAACGGCAGAAACGGCATGCTCTTTACTAGCGAAGGCATCATTAATATCCGTAATAATAAATGGGTAAATGACCATTCACCGGTCGATATAAACGGAACGTCGTTTGTAGACCACCACTACAGCCGGGCATACCTGAGGCATCTGGTAATCTCCGGTGAAATGTTAGGCGCGCAGATTGCCAGTCAGCACAATCTGGCCTTTTACCTGTGGCTGGTGGGCGAGGCCAGAAAACAGATTATAGCCGGCACATTCGGGTCGTGGAAGGAAGTGATGGTCCACAAACTGAAAAAACGACTGTGAGGCATTTATAATTTTCAACGGAAATGAAGCACTATAAAATTATAGATTTTTATATCACCAGGAAATTCCTGGGAACCTTCTTCTATTCCATTGCACTGATCATCAGTATTGCCATTGTTTTCGACATATCAGAGAACCTTGATGATTTCATTTCCAAGGATATACCCACCCGCGACATCATATTTGAATATTACCTGAATTTCATTCCCTATTTCGCGAACCTGTTCAGTCCACTCTTCACCTTTATCGCTGTAATTTATTTCACTTCAAAGATGGCCTACAACAGCGAAATTATTGCCATCCTGAGCAGCGGAGTGTCTTACAAACGGCTGATGAGGCCATACCTGGTATCGGCAACCATCATAGCAGTATTTACCTATATACTTGGTAACCATGTAATTCCGGAGGCCAACAAAGGCCGGGTTGATTTCAGGAATACCTACATAAACCAGGGAAAGATTCAGACAGAACGAAATATTCACCGGCAGATTGAACCCGGGGTCTACATCTATATGAATACTTTTACCAGCAATAACGTTGGGTATCGGTTCACCATCGAGAAATTTGATGACCGTAAACTGAAGGAGAAACTGACCGCCGACAATATCCGCTGGGATGAAGAAAACCGGATTTGGATTATCAATAACTACTGGAAAAGAACGTTTCACGATGGTTATGAGACTATTGAAAAGGGATATCGGCTGGATACGACACTGAATATGACCCCGGCTGAGTTCAAAATGGAGCTCAACCTGATGGAGACCCTGAATACGCCGGAACTCAATGCCGAAATTGCCAGTATGCGTCTGCGCGGGGTTAATTCCGTCAATTACGTTATTGAAAAGCATAAACGGAGGGCTGGTCCATTTTCTGCATTTATCCTGACCATTATAGGCGTTTCCCTGGCTTCCCGGAAAATCAAAGGAGGCTTGGGGCTGCATTTAGGGCTCGGGCTCCTGCTCAGTTTTTCCTACATCCTTTTTCAGCAGATTGCCGTAGTATTTTCGATTAACGGAAATACCCCCCCCGTAATAGCGGTTTGGATCCCCAATGTGCTTTACAGCATCATCGCTTTGATGCTCTACAAATGGGCAGCCAGATAAAGCGCTGACAGGGAAACAATTACAAGGTCTTACGTCAGTCAGGCAAAAAACAGCAACATGTTATCTCCCGGAAATTTTTAACCGAAAAGTAAATTTATTCAAAAACAAGCAGTTACGAAAGTTTAAATTGCGTTAAAAGATCAGGCATTAAAAATTCCCGTTTGAAAAAAAAACTATTTTTGACCCGGTTTAACCGGTACGAAAACCGGTAAGAGACCGGAGTGATAATTAAAATATACATTTTATGTCATTAAGAAGCAATATCCTGGATCTCCGTAAGCGCAAGCAGGAGGTTCAGAAGGGAGGTGGCGACGAGGCCATCGAAAAACAGGCGCAAATGGGGAAACTCACTGCCCGCGAAAGGATCCTCGCCATTCTCGACGAAAATTCCTTCCATGAATATGATCTTTTTGTTGAACACACTGCCCGTGATTTTGGTATGGAAACCAAGGTTCTTCACGGCGACGGAGTGATTATCGGAACGGGTACCATTTTCAACAAGCCTGTCTGTATTTTTGCACAGGACTTTACCGTAGCCGGTGGATCGTTAGGGCAGATGCATGCCCGCAAGATCACCAAAATCATGGACCATGCCCTGAAGATGAGGGTCCCGCTTATCGGTATCAACGACTCCGGGGGTGCACGTATCCAGGAAGGTGTAAACTCTTTGGCCGGTTACGGGGAGATCTTCTTCCGCAACACACTGGCTTCAGGAGTTATTCCACAGATTTCCGTAATTTTAGGCCCCTGCGCAGGAGGTGCGGTATATTCACCGGCACTTACCGATTTTGTTTTCGTGGTTGAAAACATCTCCAAAATGTTTATCACCGGCCCAAGTGTTATCAAGTCGGTTTTGGGTGAGGACATTTCGATGGAAGAGCTTGGCGGCGCAAGGGTACACGCGGAAATCACCGGAAATGCCCATTTCTATGCCATGAGTGAAATGGAATGTTTCGACCAGATTAAAAGTCTGATTTCGTATATTCCCTGGAACAATAAGGAGAAAGCACAGGCCGTTCCTCCCAAACTGCCTAAAAAAGGTAAAGGCATCGACAAACTGGTTCCTGCCGACCCGAGGATCCCTTATGATATGCGGGAAATAATCAAATCGATCACCGATGGTTCGGAATTCCTCGAAATCATGGAGCACTTTGCTCCGAACATCATTATCGGCTTCGGTCGCCTGGAAGGAGAAACTGTTGGATTTGTAGCCAATCAGCCACTGGTTCTGGCAGGTGTGTTAGACTGTGACAGCTCCGATAAGGCTGCCCGGTTTATCCGTTACTGCGACTCCTTTAATATCCCGATTGTCACCTTGGAAGACCTGCCGGGATACCTTCCGGGTGTCGACCAGGAACACGCCGGGGTTATACGTCACGGGGCCAAGATACTTTACGCTTACAGCGAAGCCACAGTACCAAAAGTAACCGTCATCCTCCGCAAAGCATACGGTGGCGGTTATATCGCCATGAACTCACGCCACCTGCGCGCCGACTTTGTTTTTGCCTGGCCGGGAGCAGAAATCGCCGTTATGGGACCTGAAGGCGCTGCCAATATCGTTTTCAGGAAAGAAATCATGGAGGCCGAAGACCCAGAAGCCATGCGCCAGCAGAAGATTCAGGAGTATAAGGAAAAATTCGCCAACCCATATGTGGCAGCGGCCAAAGGGTATATCGACGAAGTAATCGAGCCTGCCGAAACCCGGCACAGAATTCTTCATGCCCTCAAGGTTTCCAAAAACAAGAGTGTATTCCTGCCGGATAAAAAACATGGGATCCCACCATTTTAACCATCGGAAATTTTTATCAGTAACCACTAATAAAAAATTATGGCTGAAGAAAAAAAAGATACTATCCCAATGGAATCCCTGATTGTGCAGGGTGCCAGATATGAGACTACCCTGACCCGGAAATTCAAAAACCGTAAAGTGTGGGTGCCCCATAATCCCAACCTGATTACCTCTTTCATCCCGGGAACCATTATTGACATTATGGCAAAAACCGGACAGAAAGTTAAGGCAGGGACGTCCATCCTGGTGTTGGAAGCAATGAAAATGCATAACAACGTACTAATGCCGTTCGATGGAGAAATCGTGAAGATCAACGTCCAGCGCGACGAAATTGTACCTAAAAACCACGTCATGGTCGAGGTAAAACCCGTTCAGATCAGGTAGACAACTTTTTAATACGGATTTTAAATACAGAAGAGGTTGCCGGAAATTCCGGTAACCTTTTTTTTTTAAAAAAAAGAACAGGCCGCCCATTGCAACCTGTTCTAAAAAAAACCAAATAACTAACCTGCCAGACTCCTGTCGAGGTTTATGATTTCCAGATTTGTGTATTCACCATCCATCCCTCGAGTTCCAGGGCTTTGTCCTTTTCAGTGCTGGCCACCGGGTTTCTTTTTGTCCAGTAAGCTTCGTCACTCATCCAGGATTCAACGGCAACCCTGACTTCGGCTACCGGTACAGGTTTTTCCCAAACCAGAGTACTGGTCATCCAGGATTGTAAAACCAAACCACCCTCTTCGGCATTCTCAATACGGTCCCAAAAGGCTGTGTTTACCATCCAGTTTTCGAGATGAAGCGATTCCTCACAGACGGTTACCATTTCGAGCAAGGCACCTGGCTGCCACATCAGGTCACTCAGCATCCAGGATTCAATTTTTGAAGCAGGGTCGGCTACGTTTTCAAGGCTTGAGGCAATTCTTGCGGCTTTCTTCCCGGCTGAAGCAGTATTACTGAACATTATCCCGGTAAGCAGCACCATTGCGATTGTTAAAATTCGAGTTTTCATTGTTTTCTGTTTTAAATATTTTCTGACTGTTTCTGTTGTTTTCTTACACCCAATAGACTAATTAACACTGCAAATGTTACATCGTTTCAGGATGAAAAAAGGTGAAATACGATAAACGGCCCCCCTTTACCGGTGAATGGCGAAAATCTGCCGACGAAATAAAGAGTGAAAAGTATTTTTTTTTACCGGCAAAGCGTTTATGTGACTGAAGACTTTTCAGAAAACAACTGACCGGGAGATGCGGACCTGGGGTAAAACCTTGATAAAAAAAGCGGGGAGTTAAATCTTGAGTACGATTATAATATTCCTAATCGGTTCTGATATACAAACAAACCTTCGCCGGAAAATTCAGTAAGATCAGGAATCCTTTCGCGGAAAAGTCCGAATACAGCAGAACCGCTGCCCGACATGGACGCATAGACCGCACCTGACCGGTAAAATTGTTCCTTCAAATCACGGATACCCGGATATAACCTGAATACCGGGTCTTCAAAATCGTTTGAAAGGAATTCTTTCCATTCGTCTGCAGGCCGGGAAAGAATCTCTGTCAGGGGAGTTTCCGGTTTCCGCGGGGTAATCGAACGGTAAGCCTCAGCCGTACTTACTCCGTAGGGCGGTTTGGCGATAACCAGGTGATACGCGCTGAGGTCGATGTTCGCCGGAGAAAGTATATGTCCTGTACCTGAGGCAAATGCAGGCCTGTTTTCGATGAAGAAGGGACAATCGGCGCCGATCCTGGCCGCGAAAGACTTCAGCCTATCAGTGGTTAATCTTAGGCTGAACAGTTCATTGACCATATTCAGCATGAAGGCGGCATCTGCAGATCCCCCTCCTAATCCGGCTCCAAACGGGATTACCTTGTGCAGGTGGATTCGTACCGGGGGCAGGTCAAATTCTTTCCGGAGGAGATCATAAGCCCTGACGGCCAGGTTTTTTCCAGGCTCTGCATCCAATTCCAGGCCAGTGGCTTTGAATTGGAAAGAATTGCCCGGAACCACCTCCAGAATATCAGCAAGTGGTACCGGGTAAAAAAGGGTTTCCAGGTTATGATAGCCGTCGGGACGGCGTTCGGTGACCTGAAGCCCCAGGTTTATCTTGGCATTCGGAAATGCGATCATTCGCTCATCAGTTCATATTCCTCGGGCGAGCCGCAGGTACAGATCAGGTTCCGGTCACCCCATGCGTTATCGACCCTGCCCACCGGCGTCCAGTACTTATTGTTCCTGACCCACTCAAGCGGCCAGGCCGCCTTTTGCCTGGAATAGGCATGGTTCCACTCGTCTGCACCAATAACAAATGCCGTATGGGGTGCATTTTTCAGGACATTGTCCTCCCGGTCAGCCTTACCCGTCTCAATTTCCTTTATTTCGCTGAATATCTGGTTAAGGGCTTCTATAAACCGGTCGAGTTCCTGAAGCGATTCACTTTCGGTAGGTTCAACCATCAGTGTTCCCGCCACCGGGAACGAAAGGGTTGGTGCGTGGAATCCGTAATCCATAAGCCTTTTGGCGATATCCGTTTCGGTAATACCGCTGGAAGCCTTCAGGTGGCGGCATTCCATGATCAGTTCATGGGCGACCCTGCCGTTCTCGCCGGTGTAAAGGATACCATAATTATCTTTCAATGCGGAAGCGATATAGTTCGCATTTAGTATGGCCATTTCGGTAGCTTTTTTCAGTCCGTCGCCTCCCATCATTTTGATGTAACCGTAAGTAATAGGAAGAACTGAAGCGCTTCCCCAGGGTGCGGCAGCCACCGCGTTGATCCCCACATGGCCGTTGTTCATGATGGGATGGGAAGGCAGAAAACCAACCAGGTGCTCAGCCACGGCGATGGGGCCTACTCCCGGACCGCCGCCGCCATGAGGAATGGCAAAGGTTTTATGCAGGTTCAGGTGGCAAACATCAGCCCCGATGATACCCGGATTGGTCAACCCTACCTGGGCATTCATGTTGGCACCATCCATATAAACCTGGCCTCCGCACGCATGGATGATGTCGCACATCCCGGCTATAGCCTGTTCGAATACACCGTGGGTCGAAGGATAAGTAACCATAAAGGCTGAAAGTACATCCCGGTATTTTTCGGCTTTGGCCCTGAGGTCATCAACATCGATATTGCCACGCGCATCGCAGGCGACCACCACCACTTCCATACCGGCCATGACCGCACTTGCCGGGTTGGTACCGTGGGCCGATGAAGGGATAAGCACCACATTGCGTGCCTCCTCTCCCCTGCTGGCATGATAAGCCCTGATTACCATCAGGCCTGTATATTCACCCGAAGCCCCGGAATTGGGCATCAGGCTTACATCAGCCATCCCTGTGATTTCAGCCAGGTCGCGGCGCAGTTCCTCCATCATCAGATGGTAGCCCATCGCCTGGTTTTTGGGCACAAAAGGATGTATCCCGTTGAATTCTATCCAGCTGAGCGGCAGCATTTCGGTAGCCGCATTCAGCTTCATGGTGCATGAACCCAGAGAAATCATCGAGTGGGTAAGGGAAATATCCTTTAGTTCGAGAGATTTGATGTACCTGACCATTTCGGTTTCAGAACGGTATTTATTGAAAACCTCCTGCTGCATATAGGATGAAGAACGCTGAAACTGCCTGTCGAAAGTGCACTCTTCGGGTACTGAATCTACCTTGACCTGTGGCTTGTTTGCCGCTTTGGCAAAGACTTCGATAATCCAGTTGATGTCGTCCATATTGGTGGTTTCATCAATACTTATCCCGACCTCCCCGTTGGGGAAATAACGGAAGTTCATTTCCAGATCGAGTGACAGCCATTCGATATCCTCCCGTTTTACATGCGGAGGCAGGGCAATCCGGATGGTATCGAAGAAGTTCAGGTTTTTCTGGCTGTACCCCAGCTTTTCCACCTCCCGCGATATCAGTGAGGCGATGCAGTGGATTCTGCGCGCTATCATCTGAATGCCTTCCGGACCATGGTAAACGGCATAGAAACTGGCCATATTGGCTAACAAAGCCTGGGCAGTACAGATATTGGATGTAGCCTTCTCACGCTTGATGTGCTGTTCGCGGGTCTGAAGGGCCATCCGGAGTGCTCGTCTCCCATGGGAATCTTTGGTAACCCCGATTATTCTTCCGGGCATGATCCTCTTGAATTCGTCCTTTGCTGCGAAGAAAGCCGCATGCGGGCCGCCATACCCCATGGGTACGCCAAACCGCTGACTGCTGCCGAAAACGATGTCGGCGCCCCATTCTCCCGGAGGGGTCAGCAGGGCAAGAGAGAGCAGGTCGGCAGCCACCGCTACCCGGATATCCCTCTGGCTGGCCATTCCGGCCATGCCACGGTAATCGGGAATTTCCCCGTCGGAATTGGGATATTGAACTATAATCCCGAAAACATCATCAGAGTAGTCAAATTCGGTGAAGGGCATTACAGACAGCTTGATCCCTAATGGTTCAGCACGGGTTATCAGGACATCCAGTGTCTGGGGCCATATCTTTTCATCTACCAGCAGCCTGTTGACACCGGCTTTCACCATTTGCCGCGAGCGGGCGGCAAACATCATGGCCATGGCCTCGGCAGCCGCAGTCGCCTCATCCAGAAGGGAAGCGTTGGCAATTTCCATGGCCGTCAGTTCACAAACCATCGTCTGGAAATTCAGCAGGGCCTCAAGTCGTCCCTGTGAAATTTCTGCCTGATAGGGTGTATACGACGTGTACCATGCCGGATTCTCCAGGACATTACGAAGGATTACCGCTGGGGTAATGGTATCATAATACCCCATTCCGATATAAGTGTTGAACACTTTATTCCGGGAAGCCAGTTCCAGGATCTTACGGAAATACTTGCGCTCGCTCAGCCCGTCACCCAGGCGGAGCGGCTCTTTTAAACGTATGTCTTCAGGTACGATCTGGTCAATCAGTTCATCGACCGATCCGGCCCCGATTTTCTCAAGCATGGTCTCTATTTCGTAATCACGCGGACCGATATGACGGTTTACAAATTTATCTATCAGCATTGTTCCTGTATTTTATATTTTTCAAACAGCAATATTACAAGAGATAATTTCTAAAAAAAATGACTTTCCATAGGTGAAAGCCAGGTCAGGTAAGAAAAGGATTATTGAATTTCTCAAATCCGACGGACGTTTCCGGTCCATGACCCGAATAGACCCTGGTTTCCTCAGGGAGGACCAGCAATTTATTCCGGATATTATTTATCAGCGTCTCATAATTTCCGCCGGGCAGGTCAGTGCGGCCGATACTTCCGTAGAAGAGCACATCGCCAGCCATCAGGAATTTGTCTTGTGCGGAATAAAAAACCACATGTCCCGGTGAATGACCCGGTACATGAAACACCTCCAGCGAAGAATCGCCAAATTTCACCGGTTCGCCCTCCCTTACAAAACCATCGGGAGCACCGGGAGCATCCATCGTGAAACCAAACATCTCCGCCTGGACGGAAGACCTTTCAATCAGGAAAACATCGTCGGGGTGACAATAAAACTTCAGGTCATATTTTTTGCGCAGTTCTCCGATGCCCATCAGATGGTCGAAATGGCAATGTGTATTAACGAGTGCAACCGGTCTGAGCTCTTTCCGCCGGATAAACGTATCCAACTCATCATATTCCTCACCATAATAAAATCCGGCATCCACCAGAATGCACTCCCCGGTTTCGTCGTAAAGCAGGTAACTGTTCTCACGAAGGGGATTAACGATAAATTTCTCAACGTATATCATACCATACAGATTTCACAGAAAACAAACAGAAGACAGGGTTAGTTTACCGTACCCTTCAGCAACGGAACGAAAACAAAACTCCCGTGCTTTTCAGTAACATACTCATCTTCACCAATGCGGGTAATCAGCAGCATTTCCTGGCTGTCGGTTTTTCCGACTGGTATGACCATCTTCCCGCCGATGACCAGTTGTCCTAACAGCTCCTCCGGGACATAGGGAGCCCCGGCGGTAACCAATATCCTGTCGAATGGCCCGTAGGTTGGCAGTCCCTTGTACCCGTCACCCAGAAAAAAGGCGGGTTGGTATCCCAGCCCGGGAAGGAGTTGCTGTGCCGAGACATAGAGTTCGCGCTGCCGCTCAATGGTGTAGACCTTAGCTTTCAGTTCACAAAGGACGGCAGCCTGGTAGCCAGAACCGGTACCCACTTCCAGCACTTTGCAAAGTGGGAAAACATCGAGCAGCTGGGTCTGAAAGGCAACGGTATAGGGCTGGGAAATGGTCTGACCTGCCGCGATCGGAAAAGCCTGGTCCCGGTAGGCAAAACCGACAAATGAACTGTCCATAAACGCATGCCGGGGCACCCTGGAAATGGCTTCCAGTACCTTCTCATCCCGTATTCCCTTAATTTTCAAACCCTCCACCAGCTTCTTCCGCATACCCTGATGGCGGGGCGTATCGATTAATGACATATCCGCAGATTTGCCGCAAAACTAACTCAAAAAACCGTGCAAAAGCCACCAGGGCACCAGACCGATATTAACATTTCAGGTTAATAAGTTATTTCCCCCGAAATTTCAGGGTATCCGACTTTAATCTATATTTGTGAATATGGTTAGGATCGGTTTAATAGGAAATGTATCGTCATTGCTCCCGTATATGCAGGCGCTCAGGAAAGAAAGTGGCTTTGAGGTTATTGGCAAATCCTCAGTCGGCCTGATCGACCAGCCTGCCGGGTCATTGCTTTCAGTACCCGAATATACCAAATCAGGGCTTTTTGAGGTTTCGGATGCCCTGATCATTGACAAGTCGAGTATGGTCAGTTTTGAAGCGCTGAAAGATTCCGTAAAAAACTGCAAACATCTTTATCTTGCTGATATTCCGGAGATAACGGACCGGCAGTGCCAGGAACTGAACAAACTGGTGCAGGAAGCCGGCAATATTGTCCAGGTCAGAAACCCCCTGATGGAGGACCCGGCTGCCCGATGGATCGCGGAAAACTGGCATGAACCCGCCTATGTGAACTATTCAGAAGGGTACAGCCACCCGGGGGACAGACGGAACCTGCTGATCAAAATATTGCTTTATGCCCATACCCTGTTCAGTGACAGCCCCCAGAAAATCCGGGTAAGCGGGGTATCCAGTCCGGACGGTACAGGTTCGTTCCTGAATATCAGGCTCGATTATGCCACTTTCTCGGCCATCAATTTTGAGATCCTCCACCAGCCAGGGAACGAGATCAGGATTAAGGCAGCATTACCCGGGCAGTTTATTGAAACAACAGGTTCGCACCAGGTGATGATCAACCACCGGAAAGTAATTATGGAACCATTAGTGGAAACCAGCTTCACGCAGTTCATCCATAATGTCAAAATAATGCAGCATAAGTCAGGGACAGGATTGCAGACCCTTAGTCATGTCCTGTCGACTTACTCTGAACTCCTCCGGAAAATAACCCTTTATTCGTCCTGGACCCTTTAAAAACTTATCTTTTACCGTTTTTTCACAACCGCATTTGACGAATAGAAATATTGTTTGTTCATTTGCAGACAGTTTAATTTTCCAGGCAGTCATGACAATAAAACAAGCCCTTTTGCGTTTTTGAATTGCTGACAGAACACCGGAAATTAACAGGTTTTGCAGTGATTAACTTAACCCGTTTTTATGAATAAAAAACAGCAGGTTGCCAGGTACCTTATCATGGATTTTCTGGCAGCAGCGATCAGTTGGACTTTGTTTTATATATATCGCAAACAGGTAATCGAACCGGCAAAATTCGGTTATGAAATACCCGTCGAATTCAACACACAATATTTCCTGGGCATCATCCTCATTCCTGCCGTATGGCTGCTGTTTTATTACATAACAGGGTATTACCGGAACATCTACCGGCGATCGAGGCTGATTGATTTAGGGCAGACCCTGCTGACTTCCATTATCGGGGTAACTGTGATCTTTTTTGCACTTTTGCTTGATGATACAGTATATTCCTACAAAAACTACTACCAGCTGTATTTCAACCTCCTGTTCCTTCACTTTTCATTTACTTACCTGTTCAGGCTTATTCTCACTTCCCGGACGATCGGGAGGATACACCGGAGAGAGATCGGATTCAATACATTAATTATTGGTAATAATGAAAAAGCCCTGAAAATATATGAAGAAATGAGCAGGTTACCCCGGCCTGCAGGAAACCGGTTTGTAGGGTTTATCAGCATCAACGGAAACGGGAATAACGATCTGGAGAAATCACTTCCCAAATTGGGCGATTTTGAAGACATTGAGAAGGTCCTGCACGAACATGCCATAGAGGAAGTAATTATCGCTTTGGAAACCAACCAACATGATCTTCTGAGTCAAATACTTACCGTTGTTGAGAACCGTGAAATGCTGATCTGGGGACTTCCTGACCTATATGATTTCCTTTCGGGAACAGTAAAAATCAATACCATTTACAGTATTCCCCTGATCAAGATCTCTAACGGACTGATGCCTGCCTGGCAGGAAAATGTCAAAAGGATTATTGACGTGACGGCCTCAGCCATTGCCATACTGATACTCTCGCCTGTTTACCTTGCCCTGGCCGTAGCCATCCGGTCTACTTCACCGGGGCCGGTTATTTACCGGCAGGAAAGAATCGGAAAATTCGGAAAGCCATTTATAATATATAAGTTCAGGAGCATGGTTGCCGATTCGGAAAAGAATGGTCCTGCCCTCTCCAGTAAGGCCGACGCAAGAATAACCCCTCTGGGGAAATTTATCCGCAAAACCCACCTGGACGAGATCCCCCAGTTTTTTAATGTAATCAGGGGAGATATGTCGCTCGTGGGGCCCAGGCCGGAAAGACAGTATTACATAGAGCAGATTGTCAAAAAAGCACCCCATTATACCCACCTGCATAAACTAAGACCAGGGATTACCTCCTGGGGACAGGTGAAATACGGCTACGCATCCAATGTAGAGGAGATGCTGGAAAGATTGCCGTACGACATGCTCTATCTGAAGAACATCTCGCTGTATGTGGATTTCAAAATCCTGATCTACACCATGATCAACGTTTTTCACGGAAGAGGGAAATAGCCGCATCCCCGACGGAAAAAACCAAGCCGTCCGGAGCAGACCCCATCACCCCGCAATGCGTAAACTAACCCAAACCCGCATTTCATCATCCGGATTCTACCGTTCACACAATCACACTTGCAGGATTTGCCACCTGCAGGCTATCTTTGAGTTAAAGACTTAAAGATATTTTAGTATTCACAAAAAATCCGGCTATGAAAAAATTTACTTTAAACACACTGATTCTTTTGTTCATTTTAACCGGCACTCCTTTGTATGGGGTATTTGCCTCCACACACCTCAATGATGGTATTGCGGAATCACTTACAGTCTCCGGGGAGAATACCACTGAAGTGCTCTTTATCGAACTGAATAATTCGGGGCTCAGTGATTTTTCCGCAGAATTTATCCTGATCTGCATGCCTCCCATCGCATTTACATCCGTCCGGGCCTATAATGTCGTGGATAACACAGTTGAACTGTATGACGAAACGACCATTCAGCACGATGCCGAAATGATGGCAGACGCCTGGATACAGCAAAATTACCCGGGATTAACCAGGGGGGAAGATTATGAATTCAGTGACTATTCTCCTCCGGCATTATGCGGTGACGGAGGGAGCCTGATCATTACTTTCGTAACCGAGTCGGGCAATCAATTTTGTGCTCTTGAGATTACGTGGACAGACCAGTTAAAGCAACTGACCTGCCCGGATGACCTAACCTTAACCGAAGGGCCTTCCAACCTCGCCGATACAGAAGCATGGCTGGGAACGGTTACTGTGGAAGGTTATGTTTCATCCTCCAATTTCACCATCAGCAACAATTTTAATTCTGCAACAATGCTCAGTCCGGGTACCCATACCATTACCTTTACCGCAAGAGACTGCGTGCAGGGTGTGGTTGGTACCTGTCAGCGCTCAATCACCATCGAGGCTACACAGGCAGACCTGCCCCTTGCGGTTTGTCAGGACATTACCCTGGAACTGGATGCCAATGGCCAGGCTACCCTGACTCCCGACTTGATCGACGGAGGCTCTTCCAACGGCACCCTTTCGGTGGATATCACGCAATTCAGCTGCGCTGATTTGGGGACCAACCTGGTTACCCTGACGGTAACCGGCACCAGCAACAGCTCCCTTACGGCAACCTGCACGGCAACCGTTACTGTGGCTGACAATACCCTTCCCGATTTCGGCCGTGGAAACAAGAGCATTAGGGCCGTTATCACCGAAGGTGAGGAATATTTACTGGAAGACCTTTCCCAGCAATTCCCGGCAACCGATAATTGCGGTGGTACACTGACCTATAGCCAGACACCCCCGGCGGGAACGGCCTATACCCTTGCAACCACGGAAAACATTATCCTGGGAGTGGAAGATGCCTCTGGTAATTACGCGGAGATCCAGGTTAAATTCACCCTTCAGGTAAGAAAAAATAATCCGAATAAAGGTGGACCAGGCGGTGGTGGCAGACCGCAATCAGCCGGCACATCCGACACCGGGGTATCGCTGAAGTCAGCCTCCATAGGGAACCCTGAATCAATAACCGGAAGCAGCCTGCTAAAATCCTGGCCAAATCCATTCAGCGACAGGTTATTCTTTGAATTTGTCCCGGCACAAAATTCCCATGCGCTCCTGGAAATCTATTCCATATCCGGACAAAAAGTGGTAACTTTGATAGACCGTCCTGTTGAAAAAGATCAGATATACCGCCTTGAGTTCTCCCCGGCAGACAGTCCGGAAACCATTTTCTTCTACCGGTTACAAACGGGTAACCATACAGATTCAGGGAAAATACTCCGGAAACCCTGACATATGATTTTAATAACTACCGGCATACAATATCCATTCAGGGTATTGTATGCCTCTTGTATAAACAACCATTAAATTTCACAACTATGAAGAACATTCTACTTCTGACATTCCTGCTTGCGGCTTTCCTGGCCAGCGGGCAACATGGAAGAACTCCTTCTGAAAGAACGGTCCGTTCAAAACAAAAAATGGATAATTTTTTTGAATGGGCCCAGCCTTTAATGGGTCAGCTGCAACCTCAACAAGACATCTTGTTTAATGTGCCGGAACTTAAAAATGCAGCCGCCCTGCAAAAACTGGACAGCACCATTTACCGGGAGCTGGACCAGAATTCCGGCATCTGGCACAACATCTGGAAAGATGAGTATTCTTACAACACGTATCCTGCTGTTATGGGATATATGGAAAAAGAATGGGATAAGCAGGAAGCGAAATGGAAAGTGCTGAACTGGACGGAAATCGACAACAATGAGAACGGACTGCCAGAAACGTACACCACCTGGACCACTGCCAACAGCATATCAGGAGAGTTGATCGCCGAAAGTAAACTGACGGCACATTACAGCAATTCAGGCGTACTCGATTCAATACTTTTCTGGTCATACTCCCCATCAGCAACCTGGGTGCTTGAAAGCAGCATGTATTACTACTATTTGGCTACAGGTAAGATTGACAAGATTGAAATGATTATGCTGGAGGAAGATGAAGGTGAAATATACGAAACGGTGATGGTTTACCAATTTGGCTATGACGGCCAGCAGAGGCAGATCAGCACAGTGGTTTCCATAATTGCAGATGACGAGGAAATCATTTATTCCCGGACAGACTACACATGGGGCTCATCCGGAAAGATAACCAGCTATGAAAATTCATCATTGAGTTTCTTCACCTTCACCATGGAGAAGACAACGCGCACAGAGTTGCAATACAATCAGGCGGGTGATGTATCCGTTGAGACAGAATCCTCGTGGAACAGTACCGCCAATGCCTGGGAACTGAGCGAAAAGCAGGAATACGGTTACGGGAACATCAACAGTTCGGATGTTGTTTTCCCCAATTTGCTGGCAATAGGATTTGGTGCCGGTATAGAAATCGTCAATCAGTTCAGCAAGGCACCTACATCTGTAAATACATTCGAAAGGGTCGACAACAATTGGCTCAATACCGGCAAAACCACCTTCTACTATTCCGGGGGTACTCCAACCGGACTGGAAGAACCGTTCATCAGTGACACAGGGGTATATCCCAATCCGTTTACCGACCGCCTTTATTTCCATTGGTCAGATAAGTCAACCGAACTGAAGGTTGAGGTCTACAGTATTTCGGGGAAAAGGATGATAGAGCAGTTCGTCACTCCGGATAATCCGATAGACACCAGGCATTTGCCGGGCGGCACTTACCTTTACAGGCTGACAGAAGACGGAAGACTTATGGGTAGCGGAAAATTAGTCAGGCGATAGTGCTTATTACATCAGCCGGTTATCGTTCCTGATTTCCCTGTCTCTTTTGCCACCGGCAAGTTGTCCGGCGACCAGGCCAACCACAAATCCGGCAGCTATGAATTCCCATTTTTCGCCAGGGAACAGGAAAACAAAAAGAAGTCCGGCAAGTGAGCCCGCCAGTATACCATAGAAAGAATAGAGATAATTAAAGTGCCATGGCGGGTATATATGATGATTCTTCATCATATGCCTGCCAATGCGCACAGTCAGCCGGTCCAAATCCCTACGGTATGGTCCTGGGACGTTAACTGCCTCATTTATATGCACCAGGGTATTTTCGACATCGCTTTTCAATTTTTGGCAACCGGTACAAGAAACAGAAAACTTTCCGATCCGGGAGATATTTCTCTGCAACTCGTCGATCCGGAAAAACCTCAGGTCTTTCTCTCTTGTCCCTCTCAGTGACAGGTCCATTTCATCCAGGACCTTCTTCTCCCATTTATCCATTGGTAAATAATTTGAAACCTAAAGGTAAAAAAAAACCGCTCGTAAAAGCGGTTTTTATATAAAGACTTACTTACACTCAGTTTCTCGGACGGCGATCTCCTCCGCGTGAGTCGCCTCCGCGTGATTCACCTCCACGACGGTCATCGCGTCTGAAATCTCCACGGCGGTCATCCCGGCGATGGTCGTCCCGGCGGAAATCACCGCCACGGCGGTCATCATCCCTTCTGGGGGGACGGCTGTCGCGGCTCTGTTCACGTTCCACATAACCTTCAGGTTTTGGAAGCAGTGCACGGCGTGACAGTTTCAGCTTACCGGTTTTTTCATCCACTCCGATCAGCTTAACCTCAACCATATCATTCTCTTTCAGAATTTCAGATGCTGATTCAACCCTTCTCCAATCGAGCTCAGAAACATGGAGGAGACCCTCTTTGCCCGGCATAATTTCTACGAAAGCACCAAAAGCCACGATGGATTTGACCTTTCCTGTATACACTTCGCCCACTTCAGGCAAAGCGACAATAGCTTTCACCCTTGCCTTGGCGGCATTGAGGATTTCAAGGTTCGGACCGGAGATTTCCACGATACCGTTATTCTCATCTTCCGTGATGGCAATAGTAGCCCCTGTGTCGGCCTGGATTCCCTGGATAATTTTTCCGCCGGGTCCAATAACTGCACCGATCATATCTTTCGGGATAAGCATCACTTCGATCCTCGGTACGTTCGGTTTGTATTCCGGACGTGGATTCGGGATGGTTTCCACCAGTTTCCCAAGGATATGCAGTCGTCCTTCCCTGGCCTGTTCAAGCGCTTCGGTCAGGATTTCATAAGACAAACCATCCACCTTGATGTCCATCTGGGTAGCGGTAATCCCCTTTTCGGTACCGGTAACCTTGAAGTCCATATCACCCAGGTGGTCTTCATCCCCTAAAATATCAGAAAGGACGGCATATTTAACTGCACCTTTATCGGTAATCAGTCCCATGGCAATACCTGAAACCGGCCGTTTCATCTTCACACCGGCATCAAGCAGCGACATAGTTCCTGCGCAGACGGTGGCCATTGATGAAGAGCCGTTGGATTCCAAAACGTCGGATACAATACGCACAACGTATGGGAGATCATCGGGCAGCATCTTCTTGAGGGCACGGTGTGCGAGATTGCCATGACCGATTTCACGGCGTCCTACGCCACGTGGCACACGGGCTTCGCCGGTACTGAACGGCGGGAAGTTATAATGAAGCAGAAACCTGTCGGTTCCTTTAACAGTCACCAGGTCGACAATCTTCTCGTCCATTTTTGTTCCGAGGGTCGTAGATGCAAGAGCCTGGGTTTCACCGCGGGTGAAAATGGCTGAACCATGCGATCCCGGCAGATAGTCGACTTCCCCCCAGATTGGCCTGATATCACGGGTAGTACGGCCATCGAGCCTGATACCCTCATCGA
This sequence comes from Prolixibacteraceae bacterium, assembly GCA_030602265.1. Taxonomy (GTDB): domain Bacteria; phylum Bacteroidota; class Bacteroidia; order Bacteroidales; family Prolixibacteraceae; genus UBA1413. Next base: position 42,563 of record JAUWAB010000015.1, read on the forward strand.
GTACCATCCGGCGCATGGCTTCTTTTTCTACATCGTGATAATATTTTTTGATCAGCTTTTCATGAAGGACCAGGTCGATCTCTTCATTGCCTTCATTGGCAGCCTTATATTCTTCGATATAGTCGTTGCGCAGTTTTTCGAAAGCAGCCAGCCTGTCGGCCTTTACGTTGATCCGCTGACGTACAACATCATAGACTTTATCGTAGAGATCAGCGTTAACCTTTTCACGCAGAGCCTCGTCGTTGGTTTCGTGACAGTAGGTACGTTTTACGACGCCTAATTCGGCAGCCAGTTCTTCCTGAACCTTACAGTGTTTTTTGATTTCATCGTGGGCAAATTTGATGGCTTCCAGCATTTCAGCCTCGGAAACCTCATTCATTTCGCCTTCAACCATCATGATGTTATCGTAGGACGCTCCCACCATGATATCGATATCAGCTTCCTTGATGGCAGATGCAGGAGGGTTGATTACCAGTTCTCCATTGATACGGGCCACCCGGACTTCAGAAATGTGTGTTTCAAAAGGAACATCAGATACAGCAATGGCTGCTGATGCAGCCAATCCGGCTAATGCATCGGCAGTAGATTCGACATCAGCTGAGATCAGTGAGATCATCATAGCAGTTTCTGCATGATAATCAGAAGGGAATAACGGACGGAGTGCGCGGTCAACCAGGCGGGCTACGAGGATCTCCTCGTCAGAAGGACGTCCTTCACGTTTCATGAAACCACCCGGAAACCGGCCGGCTGCTGAAAATTTCTCGCGATAATCAACCGATAAGGGCATAAAATCAACATCTTCGTTCGCTTCACGGGCCGAAACGACAGTGGCCAGAAGCATGGTGTTGCCCATCTTCACCACAACCGAACCGTCAGCCTGTTTGGCCAGTTTGCCTGTTTCAATCGTAATGGTACGGCCATCAGCAAGTTCGATCGTCTTTGTTACTACATTCATCTGTATTTAATTTTGTTTTTAAAAGCAAAAAAGAAAAGGCAATCATTTTTGTTGCCTTTTCTTTCTATCTGTTACTTACGTAAGTTGAGTTCAGCAATTATTGAACGGTACCGCTCTATTTCCTTGCTCTTCAAATAATCCAGGAGATTACGGCGTTTTCCTACAAGACGGATCAGGGCACGGCGGGTGCTGTGGTCTTTCTTGTTTGCCTTCAGGTGCTCAGTAAGGTAGTTAATGCGGTGGGTAAACAGGGCTATCTGTCCTTCAGCGCTTCCTGTATCCTTCTCATTCTTCCCGTGTTTTGTAAAAATCTCTTTTTTTACTTCTGTTGATAAATACATCTTGTACTAATTAATTTGTTATACAATGTTTAACCCGCAGCATCGCTCTCAATAACAACGGCTTAAAATTAATTTTTCGAGGCACAAAAATACATAAATTTTCATTACCCACAATCCGTAATTCATTTTGTTTGTGAGATTTCAGTCAGAGATAACTTTTTTATCGTCAGAATGCTACAGGCTCCCGATTTACCGGGCAATCCATACCCAGGAAGCTTTCTCCGTACGAAGATTATTTTGTAACTTTCCGCATAAAATTCAGAATAATGCCAAAAATTTCAGTGATACTAATTATCCTGATTAATATTCTTACCACGGAGGCATCTGTGCGTTGGCATGCGGGATTTACTCCCGGCTTAAGTCTTGTACCTCCCGCTCCGCTCGTTATCCGCCAGGAAAACCATGAAAGTATCCGGTTATGGGCAAATTACAGAAGTGCTCCGCTGAAACTGCCGCCATACTATTCGGCCCGGCTGGGTTTTATGGACAATGGCCGTGGCTGGGAGGCTGAACTGAACCATCTGAAGGTATATCTGAAGAACCTGCCTGAGGAAGTTGACCGTTTTTCCATATCCCATGGTTATAACCAGATATTTATCAACCGTATTTTCAATGCGGGAGGGATCAACCGGAAAGTTGGATTGGGATGGGTTGCAGCACATCCTGAAAACACTGTCCGCGGACTGAAACTCGATGAAAAGAAGGGCCTATTTGGCGACGGTTACTATCTGACCGGTCCGGCCATCCAGTATGGTACATGGAAAGAGATACCCCTGGGGAAGCACTTCTTTCTGCTTGCAGAAGTACGGATATCGGCTGCATGGGCAACTGTCCCGGTCGTTAATGGCAGTGCTTCGGCACCGGTGGTTGCCGTACACCTTCAGTTTGGACCAGGCTTCAGGCTTTAATTGTCCACCGATTCCACCACACTTCTGAGAAATTCACGAAAATCAAACTCGCCTTTCTTGGAGAAACCAGTCCGCACTACCACCAGCTCAAGAGAAGGGATAATATAAACATACTGGCCGTCGTGCCCCCTGCAATAGAACATATCAGCCGGAACACCTGTGTAATCGTTGTCGCGGTTGAGCCAGAAAGAAGCTCCGTACTGGCCGTCCGAATCACTGGCAGGCAGTGCCGTGAAATCCACCCAGCCTTCGGGCAGTATCTGTTCACCATTCCAGTTTCCATCATTCAGGTAGAGGAGTCCAAACCTTACATAGTCGCGCATGGTGGCATACACATAGGATGATCCGATAAAATTTCCGGAGGGATCGGTTTCAAAGACAGCACTTCGCATACCAATCCGGTTGAAAAGCGCTTCACGGGGAAATGCCAGGTATTTCCGGTCATCCCCGATAGCCTTTCTGATCAGCTGGCTAACCAGGTTTGTTGATCCCGAAGCATATTTCCACAGCTCATCGGGGCTGGCCTCTGCCTGTTTTTGAAGGGTATACAGGGCCATATCCCCCTTTTTAAAAAGCATCTTGTTCACATCCGAATTGCTGCCGTAGTCTTCGTTCCATTCCAATCCTGATGTCATATTCAACAAATGCGCCAGGGTAATATCCTTCCTTCCGTCATCCTGCCATTCGGCGATGCCGATCGGTTCGTTGATATCGAGTGCACCCTCATAGGCTAAAATGCCGGCAAGAGCGCTGGTGACACTCTTGGCCATCGACCAGCTCAGAAACAGGTTTCCGGGTGAAAAGCCCTCGCGGTAACGCTCGGACACCAGCTGGTTCCGGTAAGCCACGGCCACGGCAAAAGTTCCCTTCATGGGCAGTTCATTGGCAAGGGCTTTATCAAGTGCCCGGCTCAGTTTTTCCATATTGATGCCTTGCGGAATGGTATCTGCAAGCCGGTTGCCTGAAGGCCATGGAATCGTGTCCGGATCTTCGGCGGGAAGTTCAACTTTAACATATGGCCTTGAGCGGATTACCTCCTCAGGAAAATCACGAAGAAGTGTACATCCAAACCCGTCAATATAAATGGCTTTCGATTTCCAGAAGAGGAACCGGCTTGTAACCTCCTTCTTGTCGTAATCGACGGTGTTCCTGTTATACTTTATAAAACTGAAATTCAGGTCCTCCTTTTCGAGGCTTTCCTGGGTACGCCCGGCGACGAAGATCCCCGATGCCAGGTTTTTCGCGGCATAGCCGGTAATGATGGGGGCAAGTGAACCAATGTATGCCAGACCTGCCGCGATTACCAGGACCGGGAGTAAGACAAATAGTCGCTTCTTCATTTTTTATGGAAGTTTAGTTTGTCCGAATGTACAACTTTTCAGCTGTAACAAAATGGTGCATCAACATTTAATTCAAAAAAAATCTCCCCGGCCGTTGAAGGACCGGGGAGCGGTATATCAGGCAGTAACAACCAAATTCACATCAGATCCCACTGAAATCCACATCATTAAACAACAGGGATGGGATTCTCCAGGAGGAGTCTTCCCGGAAATCGTTACAGGCTTCAGCAAAATTTGCCCAAAGCTGCAACATGTTCCCGGTGATATTCATCTCAGACACCGGCTGTACTATGGCCCCTTTCTCGATCAGAAAACCATCTATCCCGAAAGAAAAATCACCAGTCGAGCCATTGCTGTTCCCACCATTAAATCCGGTTACCAGAATTCCCCTGTCGAGTGAAGCGATCATCTGATCAAGAGATTTGCCACCGGGTTCCAGGATCATGTTGGATGTACTTCCAGTGGTAGGATTGACGTTCAGTTTTTTGGCATAATAAGTATCAATATAATAGGACTTAAGTATGCCTTTTTCGAACACAGATATTTTTTTTGATTCCAGACCCTCTCCGTCGAATAATCTGGAGGCCCTTCCACCCGGGATATGCGGGTCATCGGTCAGGGTAAGTGCTTCGGAAGCAACCTTCTGTCCTAATCGGTCAATCAGGAAGGAATTCTTCTGTTGAATGGCCGAACCGCTGAGGGCAGCGACGAGGGGGCTTAACAGGCGGGCAGCGGTGACATTTTCGACAATCATGGGCAGCCTTGCGGAATCGATTTTTCGCTGGCCTATTTTTCCGAGGGCGCGTTGAAGCGCGGTATCTCCGATCCCGGCTGTTTTCAGCCTGTCGAAAAAGATGGCGCTTTCGTTCCATCCGGCCGACGGGCGGGCATCGCCCCCTTTTACAGAAACGTTGGCCCAGAGTGAATAATAGCTGTTGGCTGTTTCACCATGAAATCCGTTACTGGTAGCCACCACCCTGCTTCCCATACCGTCGCCGTAGTTGGCGCTGACCGAAATAATCCGTTCATCCTTTCCGGCGATTTCATTCTCAACGGCAAACGCGAGGTCAATTTTACGCTGTGGTAAAACATCTGTGAATTGCGGGTCCAGGTTGTTCAGTTGAGGTCCGCCGCCTTTGTAATAAAGGTCAGGATCGGGCAAGGTGCGGAATTCATCCTCCGAGAGATAACGGGTAGCAGCGACCGCTTCGCGGATAAACCTTTCAAGATCGCTTTTCCGCAGGCGGTTGGTTGAATGTTCTGAATACTTCCGGTCAACGTACAATCTGATTCCCAAACTGTTCTGGTTGGCCTGTTCCAGCTTGTCAATCTTCCGGTCCCTGACCTCAATCCTGCTGGAGAAGCTGTCGGAAATCCCTGCTGCTGCCTCCTGGGCTCCATTTTTGAGTGCCTGTCCGATCACCCAATGTACCAGTTCATATTTTTCCTGTTTTGTCATAACTTCCTACATTTCAAGGTAAATACTTTTTAAATCAGGCATTGGTACCACCTACTGTCAGTTTTTTCACGAGTACGGTAGGTAATCCGCAGGTTACAGGCACAGATTGGCCATCTTTCCCACACGACCAGGTGCCGTTATCGATCAGATAGTCATCAGCAGCCATAGAAATATCGGCTAAAGCCCTGGGACCGTTACCGATAATATTGATATCCTTTATTGGCCGGGTAAGTTTTCCCTTTTCAATCAGATATCCTGATTTAACAAAAAAGGTAAAATCACCGGCACCGATCTGAACCTGACCATTGGTGAAATTATCCACATAAACACCATAATCGACGGCTGCGAAGATTTCCTCCCTGGTATGGGGACCGGGATCCATATAAGTTGCCCGCATTCTTGGAATGGGAACATGCCTGAACGACTGTCTTCTTCCGTTTCCGGTAGGTGAAACCTTGTAATGCTGTGCACTGATCCGATCGTGGATATAACTGTTCAGAACGCCGTCCTTTACGAGATAAGTTTTCTGCACATCGTTGCCCTCATCGTCAATATTGATGGATCCGCGGTTGTGGTCCAGGGTTCCGTCATCAATAATATTAATAAACGGTTCAGCAACTTTCTTACCCATTTTATCGCTGAAAATCGAAGTTCCCTTCCGGTTAAAATCGGCTTCAAAGGTATGCCCGATGGCCTCATGAAGCAAGATTCCTGAACCTCCGGCACCCATTACCACCGGCATCTCCCCTGCCCTGGGCTTGACAGCATCAAATAATATCGCAGTGCGGTCTACAGTCTCTCTGGCGATTTCTTCCACCAGGTCGTCAGACAACCACTCATATCCCTTTCTGAATGAACGGGCGGCGTAAGAGTTTTCGATCTGTTGTCCCTGCTGCATAACCGACAGGGCATTAAAAGAGACCAGCGGACGGTAATCCCAGGTAATTTTCCCTTCAGAATTATAAAAAAGGACAAACCTGGCTTCATCTGACAAGCCTGCACTCACCTTAACCACCCGGTTATCGAGCGCAAACACCCGGTCGTTTATTTTCTGGACAAACGGAATCTTTTCCTGAACGGGAACCTCCTCCCACTTCCTGGAAATGCGATAATAATCTGCGGGTTTCTTCTCGACAGTAGCCGGCGGCGTAAAGTTTCCCGCCGACGAGGCGATACTGGCAGCCATCAGGGCAGCACTCATCATCGATTCTGTGGATACATCCTCGGAATAGGCAAAACCAGTCTGATCTCCCTTGAGTACCCTGATCCCCACACCGAAATCCACATTGGAATAGGCCCGGTTAACCTTTCCATCCTGCAGTCCGAGACTTGAGGATATGGTATGTTCGAAATAAAGGTCTGCATAATCCCCGCCCTTCGACATGGCAGCAGAAATCACCTTCCTGAGGGTCTCCATAGAAACCTCGAAATAATCCAAATAGGCGTTCATCTGTCCGGATGTTGAAGGACCGCTTCCGGCCCAGGCAGAGGCCGGCACCAGCAAACTACCTGCCATAGCCATCCCTCCGGTTAATAAAAAATCCCTTCTTCCCAGATTCATAATTAAGTTGTTTTAAATTACTGAAGATACCTTCATGGTTTCAAGCTTTCAGACTGGTTTAATAACTATCTGAAAACAATATGAATATGTATCGGAAATTCGCGAATTATTACATATTAAAAAAATGGCCGGAGAATTTCCTGAATAACGGGGTAATCGAAAATTCCCCGGCCATCAACTTTCAACTTCCCCGATACACAGAGCGTTTTCAGGGGAGTTCAACCGACATGGCAGTCATAATCCCTTCCACTATCAGGCTTCGGGACCGGTGATTACAATTTTCTCAATCACGTCGCCCTGTCTGATCAGGTCAATTACTTCCAAACCCTCATAAACTTTACCGAAACAGGTATGGTTACGGTCGAGGTGTGCGGTATTTTTCCGGCTGTGACAGATAAAGAACTGAGAACCGCCCGTATTCCGTCCGGCATGGGCCATCGACAGGACCCCGCGGTCGTGGTACTGGTTGCCACCGGTAAGTTCACACTTGATGGTGTAACCCGGTCCGCCGGCTCCTGTACCGTTCGGACAACCGCCCTGAATTACGAAATCAGGAATAACGCGGTGAAAAGTCAGACCGTCGTAGAATCCCTCCCTGCTCAGTTTTACAAAATTGGCCACTGTACCAGGGGCATCCTGCTCAAAAAAATTAACTTTCATCACACCCTTCGAAGTGTGGATTTCTGCTTGTAACATATTATCAGAGTTTAAATGAATGCTTGAGCACAAATTTCAGTTAAAATTTATTCATACACAAACCAAAAATGAGCAGTTTCTAAAAAACCAGCACATGAAATCACCATGATTGCAGAAACACAAACCGGAATGCCCGCCTGAACATTCGGGCAGGAATAACTTTCTGTATGGTGCCCCGACAGATATCGGGGCCATCTGACCATTAAAAAACAAAACAATTTATACAGATGAAATAAAATAATCCGTGAATAAAAGATGAGAAAATTGCCTATTGCTTATACCCTATGCGATTTAAGGGTGTTTTTCCCTAAATACATATTTTTTTGACTTATACCCCCTTCTAAATTTAATATCACGAATAAATTCATTTTTTTATCAGAAATATGAAATTTATATAGAAAACAGCTTTAAATTAGTTTTTTTATATGTTTTTTCACTTTTACATGGTTTTTTAAAGGGTATAATGTTATTTTAATATGAATTTATCAATTATTACCCCCATTTTTACCACCCATGATATGATTTTATGACATAAATTTGAACTCAGAATAAAACTTAAAGAATTACAGTTATGGCAACATTCAGATTTAAAGCATTGGAAGAGGTTATGAACCGGGTACCTGGCCCGCTGGTTCGTGATGAAGTACTGACCTCAGATTATTACGGGACTTTGGTTTTCGACAAGCCCAAGATGAAAAAGTATCTTTCGCGTGAGGCATACAAGGCGGTAATGGATGCCGTCGAGACCGGAATGCCGATTGACCGCAGGATGGCCGAACAGGTTGCACAGGGGATGAAAGCCTGGGCACTTGAGAACGGGGCAACCCATTACACCCATTGGTTTCATCCGCTTACCGACGGCACAGCAGAGAAGCACGATGCGTTCATTGAGCATTCCAGTCTGGGCGGCGTAATTGAATCCTTCAGGGGAGACCTGCTGGCCCAGCAGGAACCGGATGCCTCCTCTTTCCCGAGCGGCGGAATCCGTCAGACCTTCGAGGCGCGTGGTTATACTGCATGGGATCCCTCGTCACCAGCCTTCATCAGTGAAACCACACTGACCATTCCCACCATTTTCATCAGTTACACAGGTGAAGCCCTCGATTACAAAACGCCGCTTCTCCGTTCTATCCGGGCCATTGACCAGGCTGCCACAGGGGTTGCCCAGTATTTCGACAAGGCAGTGACTTCCGTTCAGTCTAACCTGGGCTGGGAGCAGGAATACTTCCTTATAGACGAGGCATTGTTCATGGCGCGGCCCGACCTGATGCTTACCGGCAGGACCCTGATGGGCCATTCTTCAGCGAAAGACCAGCAGCTGGAAGACCATTACTTCAGCTCCATTCCTACCAGGGTTAACCGCTATATGATCGACTTTGAGAATGAGGCATACAAACTGGGCATCCCCATCAAAACCCGCCATAACGAGGTAGCGCCCAATCAGTTTGAGGTAGCTCCCATTTTCGAGGAGATGAACCTTGCCAACGACCATAACCAGCTGATCATGGACCTGATGCATAAAGTGGCCAGGAGGCATAAATTCAGGGTACTCTTCCATGAAAAACCATTTTCCGGGGTGAACGGTTCCGGAAAACACAACAACTGGTCACTTTCTACCAACACGGGAGTTAACCTCTATTCCCCCGGAAAAAATCCCAAAGGCAACCTGCAGTTCCTGACCTTCGTTATCAATACCCTGAAAGCGGTACATGACAATCAGGACCTGCTCAGGGCCAGTATACTGAACGCTGCCAATCAGCACAGGCTTGGTGCCAATGAAGCACCGCCATCGATCATATCGGTTTTCCTGGGTACAGAAGTTTCGAAGATGCTGGATATTATGGAAACCGCGGTAACGGACCGGAAAATGACCCCGGATGAAAAAACTGCATTGAAACTGAACATTGGCAGAATTCCGGAAATCATCCTGGATACCACCGACCGTAACCGCACCTCTCCATTCGCTTTCACCGGAAACCGCTTTGAATACCGGGCAGTGGGATCGTCGGCCAACTGTGCATCCGCACTGATCGTACTCAATACCGTGGTAGCCAACCAGCTGAAAAATTTCACAACCGAAGTCGACAAACTTATCGAAGGCGGCACAAAGAAAGATGAAGCTTTATTCCAGGTGCTCAAAAGACTGATTGTTGAAACCAAACCCATCCGTTTCAACGGGAACGGTTACAGCGACGAATGGGTTGAAGAGGCAGCCAGCCGCGGACTTACCAACATCAAGAAAGTTCCTGAAGCACTATCGGCCTACCTGAGACCAGATGCAGTCAGTATGTTTGAAAAACTGGACGTTTTCGACAAAAAAGAGCTGCACGGCCGTGTTGAGGTGGAATATGAAAAATTCATCAAGAAAATACAGATTGAGTCCAGGGTATTAGGAGACCTGGCCATCAACCACATCGTTCCGGTTGCGGTAAGATATCAGACCATGCTTCTGCAGAATGTAAGCTACATGAAGGAAGTATTCACCGACGGGGAATTTGAAGAAATGGCCAGCGGAAGGAAAAACCTGATCAAGGAAATAGGCCGGCATATTTCTACCATCAAACAGAAGGTGTATGAAATGACTGAGGCCAGAAAGACTGCGAATGTCATTGAGGATGTTGTTGAGAAGGCGATAGCATACGACGAAACCGTGTTCCCGTACCTTGCGGAGATCCGTTACCACATCGACAAACTGGAACTGGTCGTCGACAATGAACTCTGGCCATTGCCCAAATACCGTGAGCTGCTTTTTGCCAGGTAGGCGTTTCGTTAAAATCAGATAGTTAGTTTGTACAGAAAGCGGAGGGTTTCGTGATTGAAACCCTTCACTTTTTTATACATCCCATACTAACCGGCCTCAATCGACGTTTAGGTTATTTAAAATCTGGAAATAAAATATACTTTTACTTCCCGAATTTCATAATAGTATGCGAGGTTTCAGCTGGATTATCATATTACTGATTTTTACTATCTTATCTTCCTGCACCACAGCCAAACTGGGCCGGGTGGCATTGTCATCGCAGGAAATCGGAGAGTATCACAAGGCCATTGAAAAATATCGTAAAGCCAACCGGAAGGAAAACGACCGGGAAAAAAGGATGGAGTACACCTATGCCATTGCAGAATGCTACCGTCATCTCGGACAGTACGAAATGGCTGCCTTGTACTACCGGAATACCATCAGAAGAAGTCATCCCGACCCGAAAGCGCTCCTTTGGTATGCCGAAATGCTCAGGGCTTCACAAAGATACGAGGAAGCGCTTGAAAACTACAGGCTTTATCTCGAAGAGGCTCCCGGAGACCAGCGGGCGTTGAACGGCATGGAGTCCATAAGGCTAACACAGCTTTGGACAGCCAGTCCCACCAAACATATCATTAATCCGATAAAAGAACTCAACTCCCGTGAAAGCGATTTCAGTCCGGTTTTTGTTGGAGGCCGGGACAATGAAATCATCTTTACCTCCACCCGGAAGGCAGCTACCGGCAAACGGAAAAGCATGATACACGGGCAGATGTTTGCTGATCTTTTCAGGGCGCAGTATAATGTACAACGCCAAAAGTGGGATACCCCGCAGCCACTTGACCAGAATTTCATCGTCAACACTGCCGAGGAGGAAGGAGCTGCAACCCTGTCGGGGATCGGTGACCAGATGATTTTCACGCGGTCGGCATACGAAAAAACCAGGAATTCGCCTCCGCAGGTATTTGCCACCTCACAAGTCAGGGGAACCTGGGCAGAGCCCAACCGGCTTGAAATACTTGGCGACAGCATTATGGTAGCCCATCCTGCGCTTTCTCCCGACGGCAGCAAGCTCTATTTCGTATCCGACGGTCCAGGGGGATATGGCGGGAAAGATATTTGGGTGGCAGAAAAAAGCGGTGGATTTTTTGCCAATCCCGTAAATCTGGGGCAGGCCATTAACACTCCGGGTGATGAGATGTTCCCGTATGTAAGGGACAACGGTGAACTTTACTTTGCCTCCAATTACCATCCAGGAATGGGTGGATTCGATATTTTCCGGGCAACAAAAGATGATAATGGCAATTGGACCGTAGAGAACATGGGCTATCCGGTAAATTCGGCAGGGGATGATTTTGGCATCGCCTTCATAAACGGCCGGAATGAAGGTATGTTTTCTTCCAACAGGAAGGGTTCAAGAAGCGACGACCTCTATTCCTTCTTCGTCCCGCCCACGATCTTCCAGCTTGCAGGAGAGGTATACAATAAAGAAACCAACACCGTTATGGATGGGGTAACCGTCCGCATCATCGGGACCGACGGGACCAACCTGAGAATGCGCACCCAGAACGGTAAGTTCCAGATGAAACTTCAGCCTGAAACAGAATATATCGTAGCCGGATTCCGTGAAGGTTATCTTATCGACAAAGCAGGGTTTACTACCGAAGGCCTCACCGACAGCAAGGATTTCAAGGTAGAACTGTATCTAACACCTACAGAAAATCCGGTAAATCTCGAAAATATAAACTATGCCTTTGGAAGCGCCGACCTGATGCCCGAGTCGATTGCCGCTTTAGATACCCTGATTGAGCTGCTTCAGGCCAATCCGACCATCACCATCGAACTCATGGCCCATACCGACCACGTAGGCAGCGAACAGTTTAACTTTGAGCTGTCGCAAAGGAGGGCACAAAGCGTGGTGAATTATCTGATCGAAAAAGGAATCAATCCGGGGCGACTCGTAGCCAAAGGCTATGGCGAGACCTGGCCTAAAACGGTTACGCGGGAGATTGCAGCCCGATACGACTTCCTGAAAAGAGGCGATATCCTCACTGAGGATTTTATCAACAAGCTTCCGGATGAAGAGAAGAAGCAGATTGCCCAGGGACTGAACCGGCGAACGGAATTCAGGGTACTCAGAACCGATTACATTGAAACATTCTCACCTGAGCCGCAACGTTAATATATTAGAATAACCCTTGTAATTAACCTTCCTGATTCTCCGCCGGGAGGTTCCGGATCAGCCTGTTTCCGGCATGACAACGGATACAGCGTTTTTTATCGCAATAAGCATTCTTCAATTGCAGCAAAGCCTGAGTTTCCAATGCCGATTCAGGATTTACGCCCAGTTTTTCCCAGTTGCTTATTACTGAATTACTTTCAGGAGGAAGTTGTCCAAGCCAGTCGAGAGCTTTGTCTTTCATATCCTGTTTACCGTTTAAATCGCCATACACAAATAAAAACGGAACAATGGTATTAATGATGAGGTTGCATATGGCATCCAGCCCCAAATATTTTACTTTCTTCCGCGAAGGAAAACTGAATTTGTAATGCCTGTCCCAGTACTCAGAAGCCCTTACCCGAAACATTTCGGAAATTGCCCCGGGCGAGGAGGCATTCAGGATTGCCGGGAACAGATCAGGAACCGTTGAGATCAGCATGGCAAACTGGGCGAGCCTGACTGTTGGAAAGTTTATCGGCCGGAGCCTGAGAAATTTCCAGAGATGACCGGGAACCGGTCTCAAACCGTACTTCCTCATAAGAAAGCCGTATTCATCCCGGAGGTTCAGGAAATAGTCATCGCCAAGAAGTGCCTCGTTCAGAAGGCCCGATTGCCCGAATAGAATCGCTTCCACCTGAAAAAGGCTATCCGCGTGCTTACCAATTACAGACCATGGCGTTGACCGGGCCAGCAGTTCGAAAGGAACGCCATTGATCCGGAAACCGAAATTCCTGGCCAAGAACTGGTAAAAAGTTTCATTCCAGTCATACTGGTTCTGGATGATCCGGCAGGTGATTTCCGATGTTTTCGATTGGAGCCTTTCCACCATAAGCCGGTTAAACCCGATTTTCAGCACAAAGGGATCGACAGCGTGAAACCGGTCCTGACAAGGTATCCAGGTCTCTGATGCCAGCAGATACTCATAATTGGCCAACAGAAAGGAAGGGTATGAAAGCACCAGTGCCGGGATCTCTTCTCCGGATGGTGTTAATACCGGCTGGTCATACTTCTCCACCACATGCAGGATGACATTCTCATAGGAAGCATCACCATCGTGCCGGTGTTTCTTCCAATCTGAAGAATATTTATGGATCTCTACATTGCCGGCCCAAATGGTGCCATCCAGCCGGATCCTGGCGTTGAAGAAATCCGGGCCGGAGTCCCGGTTTCTTGTTCCGGCGGATAATACTTCGACCTTTTCGCCCCCGACCGTGACGAGCCGGTCATAATCGCAGAGCCCATGCTCCCAGATAAATTGCAGGAAATCTTCATTCATTTCAGAGGTATTTAGGGTTAACATCGCGGGATTCCAATCAGGGAATTTTTACCCGCCATTCAGTGTGCAAGATAATCCAAATTGATTTTACGCCGGTTCAGAAAACCGCGGAAATTTCAGGGTAAATGACCCGAATAAAGGGACAATTCGTGGACAACCGAAGGCTGTCTTTACAGGGCATATTTCCGGGAGACTTCCCACAGGACAATCCCGGCACTAACAGCCACATTGAAAGAGTGCTTGGTTCCGAACTGCGGTATTTCAATGGCACCATCGCAGAGATTAACCACTTCCTGCTGAACACCGTTCACTTCATTTCCAAATACCAAAGCCAGTTTTTCCTCCCCCGAAGGGGTAAAGTCAGGCAACATGATGCTGCCCTCGACCTGCTCTACCGCGTACACCCGGAAGCCTTCCTCCTTCAGACGGGAGACCATGGCGGCGGTATCTTTTTCATACACCCAGTCGACCGATTTCTCGGCATCCAGGGCAGCTTTGTGGATCTCCTTATTGGGTGGGGTGGCGGTAATTCCGCAGAGGCAGATCCTGCTGACCCGCATGGCATCTGAAGTCCTGAATACAGAGCCTATATTGTGACAGCTCCGGATATTGTCGAGCACCACGACTACCGGAATTTTCGGGGCTGCCTGAAACTCTTCGGCCGACAACCGGTTGAGCTCATCCATGGATAATTTCTTCATACGCCTAATCTACCTCCATTCTTCTGACCGGCATAGTCATGCACCTGGCGCCACCTCCCCCGCGGGCCAGTTCTGATCCGGCAATGGTCACCACACAACGCTGGTAATCTTCAGGCGATTTCTTCCCGGTGATGATGTCCCTGGCGCTGATGATTTCGAATCCGTTTTTGTTCAGTTCGTTCAGGGTATGGATATTCCGTTCGTATCCAATTACCTTTCCGGGGGCAAAAGCAAAGAAATTGGCACCGCTGTGCCACTGTTCACGCTCCTGTATCCAGGTATCCGCCTTACCACCGCAGGTAATGGGCTTCAGGTCCAGACCCAGCTTCTTCAGACATTGGGGGATGTTTGCCTCCTGGGTAATGTTTTTCACCCTGCCGTTATCGATTTCCACATGAATGGTACGATATCTGTTCAATTCAAAGATGATCGGCTCATAAACCATGCAGGCATCCCTGTCGAGGAAGGTAAACACCATGTCGAGATGAATAAACGATTCCGGCACGGAAGGCAGTTCCTGTACGATAATATGCCGTCTCTCCCTGGTCGTTTGTTTGATTTTTTCCAGGATAAAGTCAATCCCCTGGGTACTGGTACGCACGCCGGTGCCAATCACCAGGATATCCTTCCGGCCGACCTGGAAATCGCCGCCCTCGAGCGTTGCCGGCGAGTTTGCGGCAGCTTCAGCTCCGGTGGGAGCCGGATTGAAAGTAGTGGTTTCAAACCCGGGGTGATGATTAAAGATCGCTTCCATAATCAGTGATTCACGCTCTCTTACCCGGTTGGCCATCCTTCCGACAATCATACTCCCGTTGACGCCCATAGCAGAATCCCTGGTAAAGAAGAGGTTATGCAGGGGACGCAGCAGAAAACGCTCATCCGACAGGTATTTGGTAAGGTTGTCGCGCACCAGCGGCACCCCTTCAATCAACTGCCGGGAAAGATGCTCCGGATGAAGTTCCATAAGCAAACCGGCAGCACTGCAGATATCCTCATTGCAACAGATATCCCTGACCAGCTTTTCCTTAACACCCTCGTCAGCCAGAATTTCAGCAAGAAGGTCCTGAACTTCGAAGGTACGGCTGACCTTATCGAGTACCCCCTTTAACTGGTCATACTCCTTCACGGCTATTGAAAGGTTGAGGATATCGCTGTACAGTGCCCTTTCGGCATTCTGGGGTGTCATGTTTTCCACCTCTGGCCCCGGACGGTGAAGGATAACCGCTTCCAGCCTTCCGGTCTCAGAGGTGATGCTTGTCTTGATCTTTTCCATCATGGTCTGATTTTTGAGACCCGGCAAAGATACAAACTTTGATGCAGGCATAATGGACACACCAATAATTCGTTGTAATTTTGCAGGATGACAAGATTGAGCATTTCCATATCCATCACTATTATATTACTGGTTTACAGCCATATATCGGATGCCCAGGAATTAGACAGTTCCAGGATGGGGATCGGTATCATCCAGGGTCAGGACACCATCATCCAGCGGGAGATCAAGGAAGTATGGATTTATCCCGCGAGACAGTTCAAGAGCCCCCGTTACGAAAGACAATACTGGAGGCTGGTCCAGCGGGTCAAAAAAGTGCTCCCCTATGCCAAAACCGCCAACCACCTGCTTAAACAATACGAACCGGAATATCTGAAGCTGACCACAGACCGGGAAAGGCGCAGGCTGATCAAAAAGGTGGAAGACGAACTGATGGCCAGGTATAAAGATGATCTCAAGAAGATGAGCATTTCCGACGGCAGGGTGCTTATCAAGCTGATCGACCGGGAAACCGGCAGGACCAGCTATACCCTGATCAAGGAATTCAGGGGCGGCGTGTCAGCGGCCTTCTGGCAGGGAATTGCCCGTATTTTCAAAAACAACCTCAAGGATGAATTCGATCCCTTCGGAGAAGACCTGCTGATCGAAGAAATTGTAACGCTCATCGAAATCGGATATTTATGAAGCGCCTTTTCATCGCAGTCCCGGTTGTCCCTGAAGCATCCCTGGTCAGTCTGACCGAACAGCTGAAAACCATCTTCAGGCATGAAAAAATCAACTGGGTACCCCTGCAGAACATGCATTTCACCCTTCAATTCCTGGGGGAGACTCCAGGCAAACAAATTCCGGAGATGATCAGAAAGACAGGAGAAGCGGCAAAAAATCTGACAGCGGCTCAAGGAACTTTAAAAGGACTGGGATACTTTATGCAGAACCGGATGCCCAGCGTCATTTACACCACGCTTGACAATATGCCGGAAATGACAGCCATGGCTTTAGCGATCCGGAGTGCCATGAAATCGGAAGGTTTCACTCCGGAATTCCGCGAATTTAAACCCCACCTCACATTAGGCAGAATTAAGTTCCTGAAAGACAGCAAACTCTTCACAGAAACTATGAACAACCTGAGAAACAACACCATACAGAAAATAACCGCTTCTGAAATAATCGTCTTTGAGAGCCTCCTGAGGCCCGATGGCCCGGTTTACCGCAAGCTGGCGGTCTTCCCGCTCAGAAATCCCGGTCAGATGGGGAAAAACTTCTTTTGAAAAAATGGAATAATATGCCAATTGTCAACCCCTGAAAAACGAAAATTACATACATTTGGCGTTTTTAAAAAAAAGACCTGCATAACGTCGGTGCGGATATGGTTATCAGCAGTATACGCACAGCACCAGCCGGGATGAATGTCGAAAAACCAAAAAAAATATCGTATGAAGTTCAATTATTTATTTTTTCTTATGGCTTTTTCAGCCGTAGCATGTATGGAAACCCAAAGAATCAACTATCCGGAGACCCGGAAAGACGACGTGAACGACACCTATTTCGGAACCCAGGTTTCAGATCCTTACCGTTGGCTGGAAGACGACAATTCTGCGGAAACTGCGGAGTGGGTAACCGCCCAGAATGAGGTTACCTTTGCCTATCTCAACCAGTTGCCCGGCAGGGAGATGATCAAAAGCCGCCTGACCGAACTTATGGATTATCCCAGGGAAAGTGCACCCTACAAACGGGCCGGCAAATATTTTTATTCGCGGAACGACGGGCTGCAGAACCAAAGCGTTTTATACATGTCTGAGACCCTTGGCGGCGAAGAGCAGGTACTGCTGGACCCGAACAAATTATCGGACGACGGCACTGTTGCGCTGGCCGGGACTGAAATCACCCCGGATGGCAAGTATTTGATCTACAGAATTTCCCGCTCCGGATCCGACTGGAATGAAATCTATGTAATGGAAATCGAAACCCGGGAATTGCTGCCTGACGTGATCAAGTGGGTGAAGTTTTCGGGCACAGCCTGGTACAACAATGGATTCTTCTACAGCGCCTATCCCAGCCCGGAAGCCGGAAGTGAATTATCAAGGAGCAACGAAAACCATATTGTAAAGTACCATAAACTGGGTACCCCGACAGAAGACGACATCATCATCTACGCCAATCCGGAGGCTCCAAAGCAAACCAATTATGCCTCGGTTACCGAGGACAGGCGATTCCTTCTGTTATCTGCAAGCCAGGGAACATCGGGTAATGCACTGTATTTTGAGGATCTGGAAAAACCCGGAAAAACCTTTGTTCCGGTAATGGAATCTTTTGAATGGGATTTCAATGTTATCGATAACATCGGGGATAATTTGTATGTTCTTACCAATTACAAAGCGCCCAAAAACCGGCTGATCAGGGTCGATACCAAGGCGCCGGCTGAAGAAAACTGGACGGTAATCATTCCTGAAAAGGACGACGTACTGAGGTCTGTTAATCTTGTCGGCGGCAAAATATCGGTCACCTACATGAAAAATGCATACAGCCACGTAGAAGTTTATGATTATGAAGGCGGTTTTGAATATGCGCTGGAACTTCCCGGAATCGGCAGCACAGGAGGATTGTCGGGCAACAAGGACGACAACGAAGCCTTTTACAGTTTCTCCTCTTACAATACTCCCGGCGAGATATACCGTTACGACATGAATACCCGGGAGACCACCCTGCATTACCGCCCTGAAGTAAAGTTCAACCCCGATGAATTCCAGGTTGACCAGGTATGGTATACCAGCAAGGATGGCACAAAGGTTCCGATGTTCCTGTTCTATAAAAAAGGATTGCAGAGAAATGGCAATAATCCCACACTCCTGTACGGATATGGTGGTTTTGACATATCACAGACACCGGGCTTCTCTGTTCAACGACTTTTCTTTGTTGAAAATGGAGGAATACTTGCGGTTGCCAACCTGCGTGGAGGCGGAGAATTTGGCAAGGCATGGCACGAAGCCGGCACCAAACTGAAGAAGCAGAATGTTTTTGACGACTTCATTGCTGCAGGAGAATACCTTATCAGTGAGAAATATACTACTGCCAAAAAGCTGGCCATCCAGGGCGGCTCCAATGGCGGCTTGCTTGTAGGTGCGGTTGCTAACCAGAGGCCCGATTTGTTCAGGGTGGCCCTGCCTGCAGTTGGGGTTATGGATATGCTCCGTTATCACAAATTTACGATTGGCTGGGCCTGGGCAGGCGATTACGGCACGAGTGAGGATAGTGAAGAAATGTTCAGGTACCTGCTGGCCTATTCACCCTATCATGCTATCCGTGCAGCCGACTATCCGGCGACCCTGGTCACAACGGCAGATCACGATGACCGTGTTGTTCCGGCACATTCATTTAAATACATTGCACGCCTTCAGGAAATGCATACCGGGAAACTGCCTGTTTTGATCCGGATTGAGACCAAGGCCGGGCACGGTGCCGGGAAACCGACTGCAAAAGTGATCGAAGAGCAGACCGATATATGGGCATTTACCATGTATCATCTGGGTATGACCCGTTAAGACTGTATCCGGGGCCACGTAACGGCTGCGGATCAACAGGGAGGAAGGCAGGATGGCCATTCCTCAGATAATTAACAAATTACCATACAGCTTATGCATTTTCACAATCAGATAAGAATGCATAAGCTGTATGGCTGAAATTCAACAGAAAAAGAATGAAATGGATATCCGTTTTTTAGTAATAGAAGGAAACATCGGAGCCGGCAAAACCACCCTGGCTACCAGATTTAGCGATGAATTCAACGCTAAGCTGGTGCTGGAACAGTTTGCCGATAATCCTTTCCTGCCAAAATTCTACGAAGACAAGGAACGGTATTCCTTCCCGCTTGAACTCTCTTTTCTGGCCGACCGTTACAACCAGATCAAAAAGGAAGTGCTGCATCCGGAACTTTTCCGGAATATGCTGATTGCCGACTATTATTTCACCAAATCGGCCATTTTCGCCGGGAATACCCTGCAAAAAGATGAGTACCGCCTTTTCAGGAGATTATTCAACATCGTGTTTGAATCGTTGCCCAAACCCGATCTGTATGTTTATTTGCATCTCAGTGTGGAAAATCTCATGAAAAACATCCGGAAACGCGGCCGGGACTATGAACAGAAAATGGATCCCGGCTATCTTGAGCAGATCCAGCAGGGATATTTTGAATATTTCAGGCAAATAACTCAATTCCCGATACTTATTGTAGATACAAACGGTATAGATTTTGTAGGGAATGAAGATCATTACAAACTCTTGAAAGATTTAATCTTTAACAATGAGTTTAAATTGGGCGTAAACCGAATAATTCTTTAATTACCGGATACGATTTTTTATTGCAGATTTAAAAAGAAAATTATATTTGTAAAAATCGAACAAATTAAGAATCAAATAATTTAAACGTGTTATGACTACAAAATTGAGAACTTTAAGTGTGTTTGTCCTGGCCATTTTCCTGCTTTCGGGATGTGCCGGGCTGAAAAAGATGAAGAAAAATGCCGACAAGATTCAGTTCAAAGTGACTCCTGAGGTTTTGGAAACCCATGCAGGAAAAGTTGATCTGGCTATTGACGGCAGATTCCCAAGCAAATATTTCAATAAAAAAGCCACTTTGGTAGCCACTCCCGTTCTGAAATATGACGGTGGTGAAACGGCTTTCTCTCCGGTGACCGTACAGGGTGAAAAAGTTCAGGGCAACAACAGGGTGATCTCCTTCGCAAACGGTGGAAATTTTGCATACAAAGATGCTGCAAACTTCACCGAAGCCATGCGTTTGTCAGACCTGGAAGTCAGGATGACCGCCACAAGGGGATCACAAAGACTTGATTTCAATCCGGTCGTTATCGGCAAAGGTGTTCTGGCCACCAGCACCATGGTTGCCAATGTTCCCAAAGCCATCCTCGGCGTGCGCCGTGAAGCCAACAACACAGGCAAATACGATCCTTACATCGATCCGTTCCAGAGAATCGTTCCGGATGAAATGTTAGCCGACATTTACTACCTGATCAACCGTGCAGAAGTCCGCAAGGAAGAGATTACCTCTGAAGATATCCAGCAATTGCTGAGATATACCCAGGCTGCCTACGAAGATGAAAGGAAAGACCTCAAAAAGGTAGAAGTATCAGCTTATGCATCGCCCGACGGTGCCCTTGATTTCAACACCCAGCTTTCCGCCAAGCGTGAGCGCAGTTCTTCAAGCTTCCTGGAAGCAGAACTCAAAAAGGCAGGTATCAATGTTGACCTTCGTACCCGTTATACTCCGGAAGACTGGGATGGTTTCAGGGAAAAACTGGAAAAATCCAATATTCAGGACAAGGATCTGATCCTGCGTGTTCTGTCGATGTACACCGATCCTGAAGTACGCGAACGTGAAATCAGGAACCTGTCTGCAGCTTTCACCCAGCTTGCCGATGAGATCCTTCCCCAGCTGCGCCGTGCCAAACTGTTGACCAGCGTTGACCTGATCGGAAAAACCGACGAGGAAATCCTGGCCCTGGCCGAATCTAATCCTTCTGCCCTGAATCCTGCAGAACTTCTGCATGCGGCTACCCTGGTCGAAGACCTTGACCGCAAACTGAAAATCTACAACTCTTTCCAGACGGTATATCCGAATGACTGGAGAGGACCGAACAATTCAGGTTACGTGCTGGTACTGCAGATGAAATATGCTGATGCAAAACCGTTGTTTGAAAAAGCAGAGAAGCTGAAAAACAATGAGCCTATCATCAAAAATAACTTAGGTGCTGCCCTGCTGGTTGAAGGCAATATCCAGAAAGCAGAAGAACTGTTTGGTGCTGCTTCCGGTGCCGGCAACGAAGTGAATTACAACCTCGGTATCGTCAGCCTGAAAAAAGGCAACTACAGCCAGGCTAATCAGTACTTCCGCAACTTTGCCGATCCGAACACCGCTCTGGCTAAGATCCTTACCGGTGACAACAATGGTGCACTGAAAGACCTGGAAGGTTTCCAGCGCCCAAACTGCTTCATGAAAGAGTACCTTATCGCTGTGGTTGGTGCACGTACAGCTCGTGAAAACCTGCTGTTCGACAGCCTGAAGAAAGCCGTTGAGTACAATCCGGCCATGAAACAGAAGGCAAAAACGGATCTGGAATTTGTCAAATATTTTGATAATGACCGTTTCAAATCGATCGTACAATAATTTCCTTCACAGGAATCCATATAAAGCCGGGAGTTTCTTCCGGCTTTTTTTGTTTTTTAACGGATTTACAGACCGGCCTTCCGCCTCAAATACTGATTTCGGGGGATAATGGCTAAATTATGACACAACTTCTTTCTTATCCGCCGAAAAAACCTTATTTTTTCGCTTTTGTTACAGATATCAATTCTTAATCATTTTATTTATGAGTCACATTAATCAATACATTGAAGAGAACAGGGAAAGATTTCTGGAAGAGTTGTTCGGACTGATCCGGATCCCTTCCATCAGTTCGCTGAAAGATCATAAACCCGATATGTACCGGGCGGCGGAATACTGGAAAAAACTGTTGCTGGAGGCGGGTGCCGACAAGGCAGAGATCTTTGAAACCCCCGGTAACCCGGTCACCTATGGTGAAAAGATCATCGACCCTTCATTGCCAACGGTTCTGGTATACGGCCACATGGATGTCATGCCGGTCGATCCCATTGAAAAATGGACCACTCCCCCATTCGAGCCCGAAATCCGCGATGGAAAAATCTATGCACGGGGAGCCGACGATGACAAGGGACAAGGAATGATGCACGCCAAGGCTTTCGAGCTAATGGTTAAAACAGGTACTCTGCCCTGTAATGTAAAGTTCATGATCGAAGGTGAGGAAGAGATTGGCTCACCCAACCTCGGCAAATGGTGCGAAGAGCACAAGGAAATGCTTAAGGCAGATATTATCCTGGTATCAGACACCTCCATGATTGCACCGGACAAGCCCAGCATAACCACCGGACTGCGTGGATTGGCCTACTGGCAGGTGGAAGTAACCGGTCCGGTTCGCGACCTGCACTCAGGACTTTTCGGCGGGGCCGTGGCCAATCCGATCAATGTGCTGAGCAAACTGATCGCGCAGATGGTGGACGACAAGGGCAGGATTACCATTCCCGGCTTCTATGACGATGTTCTTGAGGTTTCGGCGGAGGAAAGAGCCCTGCTGGCCCAGGCACCCTTTGATGTGGAAGCCTATAAGAAAGCACTTGATGTAGAAGAGCTTGCCGGGGAAGAAGGATTTTCCACCATGGAACGCACCGGCATCAGGCCTTCATTTGATGTATGCGGAATCTGGGGCGGCTATACCGGCGAAGGGGCAAAGACTGTACTGCCTTCCAAGGCTTATGCAAAAATTTCGACACGCCTGGTCCCCAATCAGGAGCACCACAAGATTGAGAAGCTTTTCAAGGAGTATTTCGAATCCATTGCACCGAAGAGTGTGAAGGTTGAAGTAAGCTACCTGCACGGCGGCCAGGGCTATGTGTGTCCGATCGATCTGCCGGCCTACCGGGCAGCAGAACAGGCTTACCAGGATGTATACGGAAAACGTCCGGTACCGGTCCGTTCAGGCGGCAGTATCCCCATTATCTCCACCTTTGAACAGGTGTTAGGGATCAAATCGGTACTGATGGGCTTCGGGCTGGAATCAGATGCCATCCACTCACCCAACGAAAACTATCCGCTGGAACAGTTTTTCAACGGTATCCGGACTATCCCGCTGTTCTACAAGTACTTTGCAGGAATGATGAACCAGCCGGCATAATCACTTCCGCCATTGTATCCGCCCGGAAATTCAGGATGCATTTTCTGTGATTAAATCAAGAGAAGAGCTGAATTTTCCGGGCGGATTTTATTCACAGGCAATCCCTCCGGGATTGAACTCATAACGGTAACGACCTGACAATAAACAATTAAGTTATAATATATTCAATGAAAATACTCAGAAAGATTTTCGCAGGCATTGTCGTTCTCACAATACTTATTGTGCTGGTGGTCAGGTTTCAGGTCCGCGACCGCCATCCGGGTTACCGCCTCGACCTCAGGATTGAGGGAAAACAACCGCAGCAACTAAGTGCTGGATTTTCGGCAGTTTCCATTACTCCGGAAATTACCGATACCTGGAATGATGCCGACGGGAACGGGCGTTATGAGCCTGAAAAGGGCGACACCTTCAACGACCTGAACAACAACGGAAAGTTTGATGCCTGGTGGCTGGCCGGTTTTCACAACAGTCGTCCGGCCAATGGAATCCACGACTCCATTTGGGCCCGTACCATGATTATCGACGACGGGAACAGCCGGGTTGCCCTGGTTTCGCTCGACGCCATCGGATTTTTCCATGATCAGGTGATTGAGGTTCGCAAGAAACTGTCATCTGACCTCAAAATCGATTACTGTATGGTAGCCTCAACGCACGTCCATGAGGTTCCCGATCTGATGGGCATCTGGGGGCCATCTACGTTTAAAACAGGCGTTAACCGGGCATACCGTGACTGGGTGGTTAACCGTATTGTAAGGTCTGTAGAAGAAGCGGTCAGCAATCTGGAACCTGTTTCTCTCCATTTTTCTCAAAACGATTCTGACGCTGTCCATCTGGTTACAGACACCAGGCTGCCGGTGGTTCATGATCCCGGGATGTACCTCATCGAGGCAAGAAGGCGGGACGGCACCACGAAAGGCACTCTGGTATCATGGGCCAACCATCCGGAGACCTTGTGGAGCAGGAACCTGTTGATTACCTCCGATTTTCCGCATTTCTTCAGGCAGGGTATTGAAGAAGCGAGAGGCGGCATATGTGTTTATTTTAACGGAGCGATCGGCGGGCTGATCACCACACACCCATCCGTGGCAGTGGTCCATCCGGTTACTGGGGAAGAAATACTGCAGCCCTCCTTTGAGAAGGCCGAAGCCCAGGGGATGATCCTGACAGAAATTGCCCTTCGAACGATGGATGCATCCTCGGATGCCATTACGGAAGGGAGCATCGGTGTCAGGGCAAAGACTTTTACCTTGCCGTTTCAGAACAGGATGTTCAGACTGGCTGCTGCCTTAAAGCTGATAGACAGGGGAATGCAGGGCTGGTGGAAAGTTCGTACAGAAGTGGCGGCGATAAGCATTGGCCCGATGTCCATACTAACCATTCCCGGCGAGATCTATCCGGAGATCGTGAATGGGGGTATTGAGTCCCCCGATGGGCAGGATTTCAGGATTGATCCGGTTGAAGTTCCGCCGCTGCGTGAACTGATGCCGGGGAAGTACAGGCTGGTGATTGGTATGGCCAACGATGAACTGGGGTATTTTATTCCGAAGAGCCAGTGGGACAACAAGGAACCCTGGCTGTATAACTCAGAAAAGGCCACTTATGGCGAGATCAATTCCTTAGGACCTGAAACAGCTCCTATAATTCACCGCCAGGCTGCCCAAATGCTGAGGGAAGTGAACAGCAAATACAGGATGGATTGATAAACCCACGATGGAGGCAGGTCAAGGGCCCCGGAGGGGTGACATATGGGTAGGAAAGAGGTATCAAAAATGAATTCGATCCCAGCCGGGATCGCATGTTCGCCCGCAGCAAATATGCTACCCAGCTGCAATCCCACCGGAATTGAACCCATATCGGTAACGATCTGATAATAAACAAATAAGATATAATATATTCTAATGAAAGCCTCACCACTAAGGAGTTCTGATTTTAACGGATAAGTGACAAAAGGAGATGAATAAACGCGATTGCGAGTCAACAAATGCGGGATGGATTGACAGACCCAGAGTGGATGTGGGGAAGAAGACC
>JAUWAB010000127.1 GCA_030602265.1 Prolixibacteraceae bacterium
GGAATCTACAGTGAATTCGACCCCGGAGGGGGCACATATGGGTAGAACAAAAGAATCAACATTGAATGCGACCCCGGAGGGGGCACATATGGGTAGAACAAAAGAATCAACATTGAATGCGACCCCGGAGGGGGCACATACGGGTAGAACAGAAAAATCAACAGTGAATGCGACCCCGGAGGGGGCACATATGGGGAGAACAGAGGAATCAACAGTGAATTCGACCCCGGAGGGGGCACATATTCTCCCTGCTGCCTGTTTGCTACCCGTCTGTAATCCCACCGGGATTTGGAGCATAATGGTAACGTATTGTATATAAATGATTAATTTAAAATCTATTGACATATGAACAATTACAAATTTCTCATCCTGCTGCTGTCTGTTATGACCGCCTGCCAGTCAGGAAAAGACAGCGGCCTCCGGGAAGGCAAATCCAAAGAGCTGAACGTTTTATCATTTAATATCTGGGTTGGCGGAGAAGCAGGCGGACAGCCCATCGAAAAGTCCGTTGAGGTCGTCAGGATGTCTGGGGCCATGGTAGCCGGCATTCAGGAAGGGCATGCCTATAATTCCGACGGGACATTTAAAAGCAACAATGCCCTGAAAATGGCTGAGCTACTCGGGTGGAACTATTTTTCGCAGGGAAGGTCGGCCATCATTACCAGCTTCCCGGTTGTCGACAGCACGGCCGAAAGGCGGGGAATCAAGCTTAAGCTCGGGGAAAATCAATATTTCTGGATTTTCAACTGCCATTTATACCACATGCCTTATCAGCCTTACCAGCTGGCCGGGATTAAATACGGAGATTTTCCGTTTATCAGCACCGAACAGGAAGCCATAGATTTTGCCCATCAGACCCGCCGGGAGGAGGTCGGCAAATACCGGAAAGAAATTATGGAAGTCATGGAAGAAGGGTGGCCGGTGATCCTGACAGGAGATTTTAACGAGCCTTCATTTCTTGACTGGACCACGAAGGCGAAAGAATCGGGCCTCAGGCCGGTTAAGGTGGAATGGCCTGCTACAAAGACATTCGCAGACATCGGCATGCTGGATTCTTTCAGGGAATTTTATCCGGATGAAGTCGCTTCTCCCGGAGATACCTGGTCATCGCTCGATACCCCCGGCGAGATTCACGACCGGATTGATTTCATACTGTACAAAGGCAAGCAGCTCAAGGTAAAGGAGTCTTTCACCATCGGCTTCAATGATGGCCAATCAGGCAGGGGAATGGATAATTATCCATCGGACCACCGGGCGGTTGCCACGCATTTCGTGTGGGAGAATTAAAGCCGGGTGATAAGACCGATTTCTATGCAGCCAGGCAGAACGACAATATTACCTTGAGTTTCTAAAGGCAACCTTTCATTTTTACCTTGATTTTTCAAAAGTATCCTTTCATTTTATTCTTGATTTTTTAAAGACATCCTTTCATTTTAACCTTGAGTTTTCAAAGCTTATCACTATATTTGTATAAAAAACATCTCAGATGAGAAGGGCAATAAGCTTTAAACTAACAGAATGGTCATCCGGCCCATTCCGGAAACCACTTTTAATCAGGGGTGCCAGGCAAGTTGGAAAAACCTATATAGTAAATCAATTTGCCAGTCAGCATTTTAAGGACAATTTCCATAGTTTCAATTTTGAGAAAAATCCAGAACTACACACCCTGTTTGATCAGAATCTGGACAGCACGAGGATCGTGTCTGAGCTTGAACTGTTTTCCGGAAAAAGAATTGATACAGAACACGACCTGCTGTTCTTTGACGAGATACAGGAATGTCCCAAAGCCATTATGGCATTGAGGTACTTTTATGAAGAGATGCCGGGCCTCCGTATTATTGCCGCCGGATCACTGCTTGAGTTTGCGTCGAACGATATCTCCTTTCCGGTCGGAATACTTCAGATTTTACAGATGCACCCCATGACGTTCGGGGAGTTTTTAATCGCAACAGGAAAAGAAATCCTTGCAGAGCGAATCAGGGAGCCCGATAGGAGCATATCTGAAAGTGCGATAAACCTCATAAATGAGGAGATGTACAATTATTTCCTGACAGGTGGCATGCCCGAAAGTGTTAATGCATTCAGGAAAACAGGCAGCTTTATCGAATCATTTAAGATACAGGAAAATTTGCTGGCTACCCTGAGACAAGACTTTGCGAAATATGCAGGCCACTCCGACAAACGATGCCTGAACGCTGTTTTGGTATCAGTCGCCAAAAAAACCGGAGAACAGATCAAATACACCCATTTAGCCGAAGACTTCTCACAACCTACCATAAAAAAAGCCTTTGAACTGCTGGAGATGGCCAGGTTATTCACAAAAGTGAAGGCAGCCTCTCCTGCCGGAATACCGCTGGGGGCAGGAGCCTCTGAAAAAATTTTCAAAACCCTGTTTCTTGATATCGGATTACTGTCAAATATCAGCGGGTTTTCGGCAGACCGGACCGTCCCCAAAAACAAAATGGCTTCAGCATTTAACGGCAAGCTGGCTGAACAATTTGTCGGTCAGGAACTCAGGGCCCGGCTGAATGAAAACGTGTACTATTGGAGCCGGAATCAGCGGGGCAGCAGTGCCGAAACAGATTACCTGATTGAAAAAAATGGTGAAATATTGCCGGTGGAAGTTAAAAGCGGCAAATCGGGCAAAATAAAAAGTCTTCATCTGCTTCTGAAAGAGTACCCCTCGATCCGGCAGGCGTATGTACTGACGGAAGACAAGTTTGGGGATATCCCCGATCAGAAAATCAAATTCAGGCCATTATTTTTTGCGGCATACCTTCCATAAGATCCAGCATATTCTCCGCGGATAAACAGCTCTTATGCCGGCCCTCAAGCTGATACCCACTTAAGGAAACCACGAATCCCCGGCCGAAATACAGGTTTGTATTCCTGTTATCCGGCCGGGGATTCGCGGTTTACTCACGTCAGGTGAACCAATCAGTCTGGCCTATAGGGCCCAGATGCAGGCCATCAGTTCCAGAGCGTCCCGTCGAGTCCGAGCACAAACCCCATCCAAAGGGAAACCACAAATGCCAGCGTGCTGATGAGGAAAACCAGGATTTTCCCGCCATCGGTTTTCGGCTGGATGTACTCCTTCAGGAAGAAGGCTAAAAATCCGAAGGCCGTAATCAGGGGCGTGAGGGTCAGGGGCCTTACGCGCCAGTTGCTGCCCCACTCCGGATTGGGATCGCGGATCGGGAGGATAAACAGCGCCATCAGCGCCAATCCGATGAGGGCGCCAATGGCCATCCGTATAAGCACTTTCTTCAGGGTAATCTGTTGGAGAAATTCGCTAATTCTGTTCATAATAATTGATTTAAACTTTAAAGTACTTTGAACTGCAAAGTAAAAGAATATTCTTTGAATAATCAACATTCCGGGGAAAAAATCTGCTCTACGGAATTTTTATTATTTAACATTCTGTAACGTATTTTTCAGTTGCGTAACTAATATATTAGTTTTATATTTGACCTGTAGTTTTTCAACCATTAAACATTTTGTTTCAGAAACAGTAAAATTCAAAAAATATATACGCCATCTAACAATATCAACATTATCATCAACGTTTCAATCCAAATCAAAAAAAGCCATGTTCAGAAAACTAATCCTCCTCTTTTCAATGCTTTGCCTATCTGTTATGGTCAACGCTGCCGGACAGGCAGCCACATTTCAGGTTAAAGGCACCGTAACCGACTCCCTCACCGGCAAAGGCATTTCGTATGTGACCATTACCGTACAGACCGCCAATGCGGTGGTCAAACGCCTGGCCTCCGACGCCTCCGGAAAGTTCGAAATCGCCCTGGAAGCACCCGGAAAGTATGACCTGGTGTTTCATTCTATCGGGTACAATCTCCACAAGAATGAAGTGGAACTTGCCGAAGGCAAACCGCGCATCGACCTGGGGATCATCGCCATTGCCCCCTCCGTCGAAAAAATCGGCGAAGTCACCGTGGCCACCACCCGCCCTCTGGTTCGCACCGAAACCGACAAAATCATCTACAGCATCGAAGCCGATCCTGAGTCGAAAACCAGTTCGGCCATCGAGATGCTCCGGAAGGTCCCGATGGTAACGGTCGACGGCGAAGACAACATCATGCTGAAAGGCAATTCCAATTTCAGGATTTTGCTGAACGGAAAAAACTCGAGCATGCTTTCGCAGAACCCCAAGGATGTGCTGAGAAGCCTGCCGGCCAGCACCATCCGCGACATTGAGGTGATCACCAATCCGTCGTCGAAATACGAGGCTGAAGGCGTGGGAGGCATCATCAACATCATCACCACCCGCCGGCAGGTCGACGGGTTTATGGGCAGGGTCAACACCGGAGCCGACACCCGGGGCGGCTACAACGCCGGTTTGTACGCCACCACCAAGATCAACAAATTCGGCTTCTCGATGAATTATGGACACAACCTGTTCAACCAGCCCCGTAATCTTTCGGAATCGACCCGAGAAAACCTCCTGAGCGAAACCAACCGGTACACCGAAACCAACGGCACCAACAAATACAACGGCCGTTTTAATTTCCTGATGACCGAAGCCAGTTACGAAATCGACACCTTCAACCTGGTCAGTCTTTCCTTTATGGGACAGATGGGCCATTTTACCGGAACAGGGGAAACGATGACCACCGATTTCGACCTGAACCGGAATACAACCCGCCAGTTCCGGAACATTCTCGATATGAAAAACAAGAATGGCATGATGTCGGGGAACATCGACTACCAGCGGACGTTCAGCAAACCCGACAAAACGCTGACCTTCTCCTACAAAATGGATTATTCGCCCCGGAATTCCGAAAACGGGAACGAAATTACCGGATTGCTCAACTATTTGTCGTACAACCAGAAGTCGACCAACGATGCTTACGGACTGGAGCAAACCCTGCAGGTCGACTACTTCAACCCGGTAAACAAGATCCACCAGGTGGAAACCGGACTGAAATACATCCTGCGGCAGAATGTGAGCGAATCGGATGTTTTGCGGCTGACCGACGGAGAGTGGGTGCGGGACCTTACCCGGATCAACGACCTGGATTACGACCAGCACATCATCGGACTATACGCCGGATATCTGCTGAAGATCAAGAAATTCAGCTTCAAAACCGGATTGCGGGCCGAGGGGACCATCAATGACGGCTATTTTAAGTCGGTAAACGACACCGCATTTACCAACAAGCTGTTTAACCTGGTGCCCTACGTGACCTTATCGCAGAACCTCGACAAAGGCCAGAATCTGCGGCTGTCCTACACCCAGCGCCTGTCGCGGCCCGGCATCTGGTACCTCAACCCGTTTTACAACGACCTCGATCCGCTGAACGTTTCGTACGGAAACCCGAAGCTGGATGCCGAGGTTTCCCACTCCTTCGATTTCACCTACGGAAAATTTTCGCCGAAGTACAATGTGAACATCAGCCTGACCAGTGCTTTCGCCAATAATACCATCCAGTCCATTTCCACGATGCAGGCCAACGGCGTGCGGGTCACCACCTACGAGAACATCGGCACCAACCAGCGGTACGGAGCCAACATGTATGGTTCCCTGCGGTTCGGCACCAAATTTACCCTCAATACGAACATGGGGGTTAATTATCTTTCGATAGAAAGCAATGATGCCCGAAACCTCAGCAACAGCGGGTTTATGTATAACGGAAACCTGAACGCCAGGGTGGTTCCCTGGAAAAACGGATCGTTTTCGGCCTTCGGGGGCATCTTTTCCTCGGGGGTAATGTTGCAGGGCCGTTCGGGCACCCAGTACTACAACAGCGTCAGCTACATGCAGGAGTTCTTCGACAAGAAACTGACCGCTTCGTTGTCGGTTTCCGATCCTTTCCGCAAGAAGATGAAGTACGAATCCACCTTCGACGATCCCACGTTCACGCAGCAGAGCGTCAATTACATATACAACCGGATGCTCCGGGTAAACATATCCTACCGTTTTGGCCAGATGAAGGGCGAAATAAAGAAAGCCCGGCGCGGCATCAAAAACGACGACCTGAAAAGCGGCGGCGACAGCTCCGGCGGGGGAGCCGCA
>JAUWAB010000091.1 GCA_030602265.1 Prolixibacteraceae bacterium
ATCCGGAAGCAAACAACGCAGGGGTATATCCTACTATGAGAACTTTTGCCATTGGTGCAAACATTACTTTCTAATTAACTGAAAACGAATTAAAAGTTAAAATATGAAAAAGATAATTTTAAATATATTACCGATAGTTGCGCTGCTGCTTATGTTCTCATCTTGCGAGGATGTGCTGGACAAAAAAGCGGTAGACAGGTTCAACGACGATCTCGTATTTTCGGACATCAATGTGGTAAATGCCTATCTGGGCAAGACTTATGACAGGATGGGCGGCAATACCGATGCCGGTATTTTAGGTGGCCGCGAAGACCTTCTGGCTTCAGGCACTGACCAGACACTGTGTATTCACCGCCCTGCCAACTATGTGAACATTAAGGGTACCATGAGCCCGGACCAGCTGGGTATTTTTGTAAACAATGGGCTTGGTGGTTATCTGAGATGGAACAACCTGTATGCCAACATTCAGGATGTAAACAGGATTCTTGAAAAGATCGACGGTGTTCCGGTAACCACCACCACACAGGAAGCACTCAAAAAACGAATGAAAGGTGAAGCCTACTTCATCAGGGCTTATGACTATGCTACTCTGCTCATGTTATATGGTGGCGCAGTCCTTCAGGAAAAACCCTTTAAACTGGGTGAAGACTTCCTGACGATAAACAGATCTACCTATAAGCAAACGCTGGACTTTATCCTGAAGGATATCCAGAGTGCATTGGACAATCTTCCTACTACTGTTGAGCAGGGCCGTGCCAACCGTGGTGCCTGTGCAGCCCTGAAATCAAGGATTCTGCTCTTCAGTGCCAGTAAACTGACCAACGGTGGATGGACCGAGCAGGCCAGCAACCAGCTGATCAATATGCCGGCAGGAAGCCAGGCTGCACTTTGGGTCCAGGCCCGCGATGCGGCCAAGGATGTCATGGACGGCAAATACGGACCCTATGCTCTTGTCGGAACAACCAATGATCCTCCCTCCCCGCTGACCGAGGCCGATATCAAAACCTATGCAGACACCTATTTTGGCATTTTCAACCAGAAAGCTGCATGGAATTCGGAAACCATCTGGGCCATTCAATTCCCGGCTTCGGGAGGTAATGTGAACAACGCCAACCTGTGGTATGGTCCTAATGGTTACAACAACTGGGGTAACAACAACCCGACTGAACCAATGGTAAGGGCATGGGAAATGGCCGATGGCACCAAATTCCAGTGGGACAAATACGATCCGGGTAATATGGAAGTCAGGAAAGCTACTGCAGCCCAGAAAGCCGCCGATCCGCTCAGGAACCCATACAATGGCCGCGAACCACGTTTCTACGCCAGCGTACTTTACGACGGAGCTCCCTGGCAGGCAAGACCCGCCAACTCGGCTGCACTGGAACCCACAAACCGGATTGAGACCAGCTACTTTTTCAGAAATGAAGGAGATGCCAACCCTTATAAAAGCGGTGTGGATACCCGTCAGAGCCTTATCGAAGCATGGAACGGAACAAAAACAGGCTACTATATCCGGAAACTCCTTGATCCGGCAACCGTTGGCCAGCACTTCAGGAATACCAATCATTGGGTGGAATTCCGTTATGCTGAAATCCTGCTGAACTATGCCGAAGCCTGTATCGAAATTGGTGGAGCCGAACTGCAAAAAGGTATCGATGCCCTGAATATGGTCAGGAACCGCGCCGGTCTGCCCGACAGGGTTACCACCGACCAGGCCAAAGCCCGCGAATTCCTGCGTCACGAAAGACATATCGAGCTCTTCGCCGAAGGCCACCGGTTCTATGACATCAGACGCTGGATGATCGCCGAACAGGTGATCGAAGACGTGTATGGCATGAGGATCGAGCATTATGACAATGGCACCACGATCTGGAAATACAATAAAGCCGACCGTGCTGATGCCAGGGTATTCTCCGACAAGAAATTCTACTGGATACCGTTCCCGCGCGATGAAATGAACAAAGCACCGCAGCTGCAACAGAATCCAGGGTATTAATCAATTCATCTCTTGACAATTTTAAAAAAGGCTGTCTCATCCGAGACGGCCTTTTTTGACAAATCCAAACACCAGACCATCATCCCGCCTGATTCCCCTGACTTAAAAAAGCCTTTCCCCTTAACCCCATTTCGCCATTGAATCTGCAGTGCCGGATATATAAAAACTTTTTTATCTTTTTATATGCAAAATGTACAAAAATATCAGGGTTTTTATGTAAATTGTATCAATAAATCAATGATTACCAATCCATGCCGGAAAAAGAAACATTCATTTTAAACGACCCATTCGATGAACCAACGGAACAGCGGTTGAAAGAATTTCTTCATGACCGTTATGAATGGCTGCAAATCATCAGGAGATATGCCTTGAGCAGAGATCAGGGCGTAATGGAAATATGGAAATATTACAATGATGTGAAGCAATGGCTTTTCAGACTAAAAAATAAAAAAGACACGCTTTGCTGGATAGGTTTTTTACCAGACACCTTTAGGGTTACCTGCTATTTTTCGTCAAAATATGAGAATGCGATAGAGAACAGTGACCTTCCGGTACATCTCAGGGAAGCCTACCAGGTGACCCGGGATCAGACGTTCAGGCCAATATCAATTCGGATGGAGCATCATGAAGAAGTAGCAATAGTTTGTAAACTGATAGACATGAAACTGAACAAATGATTCAGAACTGACCAAAGGCAGTCATCAGGTACATAATACATTTAGCTAACCATTATTTTGCTCTTCCTCCAATGCAATTGACATTCTGGTATATTTTGAACAAAAAGTCAAAAAATAAATATAATTTCTGACAAAATATTCATGATAAATTTGATATTATTTTAAAACCATAGTACATTACTGACCAGATTGGATTAAATTTGGATAATCCAGAACGTCAGGCCTTTAACAGATACCTGAGCGTATAAAACAGAGGTTTTCACAACAAGGAAAGAATAACATGCAA
Source organism: Prolixibacteraceae bacterium (assembly GCA_030602265.1). GTDB lineage: Bacteria > Bacteroidota > Bacteroidia > Bacteroidales > Prolixibacteraceae > UBA1413. The sequence continues at coordinate 2,960 of JAUWAB010000091.1, forward strand.
AAAGGTTCTGATAGTAGGATAATAGACTTAAAAAAAAAGGGAAAGTGTAATGGGGACCAATATTAGAAATTTAACAAATGCTATGAAAAGAGATGTACTGACTGGGTGAGGTAATTTTCACACCGGAGATACCCCATATATTATACTTCCCGGCCTTTAATGGATGGCTGGAATACTGAAATATGGCATTGGGATCAGATCATTCTTTCTTTATGGATTAATGACGGCATTCGTTTCATCCGGAAATATCCGGACTGTTAAAGCTCAGGTATTCCCGGAAATATTTCTTCCTGAAGAAAGAACGATGGAATGTTTCAATGTGCCGGAGCTTGAAAGCTGGGCAAATTTGGCCTATGCCACCAGTGAATGCGGCGGAGAGGTAACGGTAACCCATAGTTACTCCAATCCGGTATCAAACTGCAATCAGACTGTAACTGTAAAATTCACTGCAACAGACAACTGCGGAAATACCAGCTCAGCGGAAAAATCAATACTGGTTAATGACATAAAACCGCCTGTGCTAACCGGCATCTGGCCAGCGGACCAAAGCAACCTGAATCTCTGCTATTCAGCGATTCCGGCCGGACCATCCACGGAAGATATCCGGGCACTTTTTACCGATGGATGCGGTGGTCAGGTGACCGTTACCAAATCGGGAACACCCTCAGGAGACCATTGCGGATGGACGGTCACCTATACATACGAAGTCAGTGACCCATGCGGTAATAAGGTAACGCCAAGCCCGACAATTACCTATTCCGGGAGAGACCAGACCCCACCTGTAATCATCGTTCCACCAACATTTAGTGCATGCTGGAGGCCTGGTGATCCATTCTTTACTGTTGCAGCCGTTGGATCTGTCAGTGTGACAGACTGCGATCCGGCTCCAATAATTAACTACACATTGAAAAATATGGATAACGGAGTGGTAACAGGTCCATATCCCATAACCCAGACCAATACCCCGTTAGACACCGGACTTACCATCATTAACTGGAAAGTTACGGATAAATGCGGTAACATTTCGGAAGGCATTACAGAAGTACATATAGAGTATCCAATTGAAATCATAATGCATCCGGAGGATTTCCTTGGATGCCAGCAGGCTGTCGGGGTGATTGCCAACTTCTTTGCCTATGCCCGCGGATACAGGCAGCCTTCTGTCCAGTGGCAGGTTAACTCCGGATCAGGTTGGACAAATATCCCGGGAGCTAATAACTATTCCTATTCATTTGCACACGTAAATGCAGACATCGGGAAGCAATTCAGAGCGGTCTTTACCAATGGATGCGGTTCTGAAATCTCTGAATCTGCCCTTTTTGGAATCGGAAGCGGCATAGCGCTCAATCCAGGCGGACCACATTCGCTGATGCCAAACTATACGCAATGTGAATTTGAGGAGGTAACCCTGTATCAAAAAGCTACCGCTCCAAGTTCCGGCAAATTATTCGTTTATCTACAATATCGCGTCCCGCCGAACGGAGATTGGCAAAACTTTACACAACCAGAGGAGGTTACAGCTCCAAACTGGGATATAACCTATCAATTTCCGGTAACACTTGAAATGGATGGATATGAGTTCAGAATGGTATTTGACAATTTTGCCTGTTTGTCATTGACAACTACGGCCAACCTAATCGTAAAACCAAAACCAAAACCTGTTATTACCGTAACACCACCTTCAAAAGTTATATGCTCCGGATCGGCGCCATTGATTTCCATTACCAGTAATTTACCTGCAACTACCTATCAGTGGAGTGCATCAATAATTAGTATGCCATCAGGTGGAACAATAACCGGATTTTCAAATTGCAGTAATTCATGTGGCTCAAGTATCAGTCAGCCCCTAACCAACAGCGGAACGACCAGCGGCATTGTCAGATATACTATAATCCCACTGCATGACGGATGTCAGGGAGACCCTGTAGATATCGATATAACGGTACATCCCAGTGTATTACAACCGTCTGTAACCACACCGGTAAATTACTGTCTGGGATCCCCTTCAACACCCTTAATTGCGACACCTACAGCGGGAGGACAAATTTACTGGTATACCACACCTACAGGAGGAACAGCATCGACTATTGTACCTGTACCTCCTACTTCGACGGCAGGTACAACAACCTGGTATGTAAGCCAGACAGACGGAAGTACTGGCTGTGAAGGGCCGAGAATACCGATTACTGTTAATGTGCATCCTCTGCCAACTGCAACAATAAGCGGAAGCACAACTGTCTGCCAGAATGCTGCATCCCCTGTGGTAACCTTTACCGGAGGAGTCGGACAACCTCCTTTCACTTTCACCTATCAGGTTAACGGCGGGGCCGAAACCACTATTCAGACAACTTCCGGCAATTCGGTAACGTTGCCGGTGGGTACAGCAAATCCCGGGACTTTCACCTACACACTAATAAAAGTGCGTGACAGCAGAGGATGTGAACAGGCACAGACTGGATCCATCTCAATTACGGTTAATCCATCTACCCAGCTGGTAAATGCTCCAACCCCCCAAATAGTTTGCATTGGAGGTTCAATAACCTTCTCTGTTTGGGCAACAGGATTGGATATACAATATCAATGGCAAAAAAATACAACCGGCAACAACTATGTACCGGTCGACGGAGCCAACTCATCTTCTTTCACCATATCCAATGTAACTTCTGCTGACGCTACAAATTACAGAGTGGTCATCACCGGAACCTGCGGAACAATAACTACAACACCAGTTGCACTTACCGTCAATCCTTTACCTGTCTGTTCAATTACAGGGAATAACTCCCTTTGTGTGGGGCAGACAACCTCATTCTCGGCCCCTTCAGGAATGTTAAGTTATCTTTGGTCGGGCCCGGACGGGTTCACCTCAAATACACAAAGTACAGGAAATATTTCTATCGCAGGAACTTATTCCGTTCAGATTACCAATACCAATGGATGCGTAAGCACGTGCGAAAGGATACTTACAATTAATCCCAATCCAGATATTACCATATCCCCTTCCCCGGCAACCATATGCAATGGCAGTAGTATCAGCCTTACTGCCAATGGGGCAAATAGTTATATCTGGAGTCCTGGCACCGGATTATCTGCAACAACAGGTGCAACGGTAACGGCAAATCCAACAGTCACGACAACCTACACAGTAATAGGAACAATCACCGCTACAGGGTGCAGCAACACTGCGCAAGTTGTGGTTAATGTAAACCCAAAACCAAATATTTTAATTACACCAGCTTCATCAACCATTTGCAATGGAGAAAGTACGACACTGACTGCTTCAGGCGGTATAAACTACACATGGAGCCCTGCGACCGGACTATCTGCCACCTCCGGAGGAACTGTTACAGCCAGCCCTACCGCAACAACAACCTACACTGTCACAGGCACTGATGCCAACGGCTGCACAAATACTTCAACCGTAACCGTAACCGTCAATCCAATACCCACCGTAGCAAAACCTTCAGACAGAACAGTCTGTAATGGTACTTCAATAACAAGTATCATTTTCAGCGGAACACCCTCATCCGGAGTAATTTATAGCTGGTTAAACAACAATACTTCAATAGGACTGCCTGAAACGGGTACGGGAAACACTCCAACTTTTACTGCAGTCAATACAGGTACAGAACCGGTTACAGCAACAATAACCGTTACACCATCCTATACTTTCAACGGAGTAACCTGCATAGGAACGCCTCAAACCTTTACAATTACTGTTGACCCCACAACCAGAATCACGACAAACCTCGAAAATCTATCGTTATGCCTTGGAACCAGCCAGACCCTGGTTATTGAGGCAACAGGGTTAAACCTGACTTATCTGTGGGAAGAAAATACTTCAGGAAATAACTGGAGAATCATTTCTGGAGCAACAACCAATCAGTATACACTTCCCAATGTTACAGCTGCGATGAACGGTTACCGCTACAGAGTAACAATTACCGGGAAATGCGGACAGGCTCAGTCCATTGCAACACTTACTGTGAAACCTTTACCCATATGTTCAATTACAGGCAATAACAATGTGTGTCCATCCAGTACAAACACCTATTCCGCCCCGAACCAGGCCGGATACACCTACAACTGGACCATATCAGGAAATGCGACCATATCAGGAGGAACAAGCGGACAAACTGTATCTGTCCTTGCGGGCCCCACCTGCGGAAGTTATACCCTGACACTGGTCACCACGCTGAATGGCTGCAGTGTTACCTGTTCTCAGACCTACAACATCACCGATACAACCGCACCAGTCTGGACGACTGCAGCAGGAATATTGAACCGCACCCTGGAATGTACGGATTTGGCAGGTATTGCCAATGCTCAGACACTTGCTCCGGTTGCAACAGATCTTTGCAATATAATCACCTATGAAAAAACTTCCGGAAGCTTCTCCCCGGGAGCGTGTCCACAGACCGGAACTTACACCAATACATGGATTGCACGGGATGCCTGTAATAATATCAGTTCTGTTTACACACAAGTTATTACGGTGGTGAACACCATACCACCGGTAGTGCCTTCAGCAGGATCCGCAACTATCGCCTGCCCCGCCAATGCAGTTGCTCCCACACCGCCAGCGGTTACTGATGCATGCGGAAATCCGGTACCGGCAGTACTTACGTCAACGGTTGACACTCCTGATCCACTGGTTTGCGGCGGCACCCGAATCTATACCTATACCTACACTGATTGCGCCGGCAACAAAAATACATGGTCATATATCTATACGATACTTGAACCGGTATGGCAGGCACCTGTGGCCGGATCTCAAACCGTAGCCTGTCCTACTGAGGCAACTCAACCCATCCCGCCAACGGTTGCCGACAACTGCGGGCGTACCATAAACGTTACCCTGAATGCGACACCCACCATACCAACCTGCTCCGGGACTGTTGTTTACCACTATACTTATACCGATTGTGCCGGAAAAACGCAGCCGTGGACATACACCTACACCATCAGCGATCCCGTTTGGAATGCACCCGCTGCAGGATCATTGACGGTGAATTGTCCGGCCGGTGTGGTTACCCCGACGCCGCCAACCATCACTGATAACTGTGGAAGGCCGGTTACCGTCACCCTGAATGAGACACCCACCATACCAGCCTGCACCGGGAATGTTGTTTACAACTATACTTATACTGACTGTGCTGGAAAAACGCAGCCGTGGACATACACCTACACCATCAGCGTGCCCGATTGGAATGCGCCGGCTGCAGGATCATTGACGGTGGATTGTCCGGCCGGTGTGGTCACCCCGACTCCGCCAACCATCTCCGATAATTGTGGAAGGCCGGTTACCGTCACCCTGAATGAGACACCCACCATACCAGCCTGCTCCGGGACAGTCGTCTACGACTTTACGTATACTGACTGTGCCGGAAAAACCTACAACTGGGTATACACCTATACCATCCGCGAACCTGTGGTTACCCTGCCCGCACCGGGAGCTTCCACCGTCGACTGTCTGACCGAGGCCGTGGCACCAACCCCTCCCACCGTTACCGACAACTGCAACAATACCCTCACGCCTTCAGCGCCGGTAGCCTCTGCCGATCCGGCCTGCGGGGGAATCAAAACCTACACCTTCACCTACACCGACTGTGCAGGAAAAACCTACAACTGGGTATACACCTACACCATCCGCGAACCCGTGGTCACCCTGCCTGCTCCGGGTGCTTCCACCGTGGATTGCCTTGCGGAAGCCGTGGCACCCACCCCGCCTGTCGTTACCGACAACTGCAACAATACCCTCACGCCTTCAGCTCCCGTAGCTTCTGCCGATCCGGCCTGCGGGGGAACCAAAACCTACACCTTCACCTATACCGACTGTGCAGGAAAAACCTACAACTGGGTGTACACTTACACCATCCGCGAACCTGTGGTTACCCTGCCTGCACCGGGTAATTCCACCGTGGATTGCCTTGCGGAAGCCGTGGCACCCACCCCGCCTGTTGTTACCGATAACTGCAACAATACCCTCACGCCTTCAGCGCCGGTGGCTTCTGCCGATCCGGCCTGCGGAGGAACCAAGACCTACACCTTCACCTATACCGATTGCACCGGGAAAACCTACAACTGGGTTTACACCTACACCATCCGCGACCCCGTGGTCACCCTGCCTGCTCCGGGAGCTTCCACCGTGGATTGCCTTGCGGAAGCCGTGGCACCCACCCCGCCTGTCGTTACCGACAACTGCAACAATACCCTCACGCCTTCAGCTCCGGTAGCCTCTGCCAATCCAGCCTGCGGGGGAACCAAGACCTACACCTTTACCTACAGCGACTGTGCAGGGAAAACCTACAACTGGGTATACACTTACACCATCCGCGAACCCGAATGGCAGGTTCCTGCATCCGGATCACAGACCGTTGAATGCCCGGGAAATATTACCACACCAATCCCTCCTGCGGTCACAGACAATTGTGGCAGACCAGTAACAGCCACCATGAGCCCAACCCCTGCAATTCCCACCTGTTCAGGATCAGTCGTCTACACCTTTACCTACACCGACTGTGCAGGAAACACCAAGCCCTGGACATTTACCTATACCATCAATGATGACACCGCCCCTTCCATAGATTGCCAACCCAACCTGACTTTCTGCGAAGATGTTTCCGGAAATTACCTGATCACACCTGCAAATGCAGGCAAAGACAACTGCAACGGTCCGGTTACTGTTTCATATACCATCTCCGGAACCACTACCCGTTCGGGCACCGGCAACGATGCCAGCGGTGTTTTCAACCCCGGCATCAGTACCATAACCTGGATAGTGGAAGACCAATGTGGTAACACAAACAGTTGTGTTACTGCCATAAATATTCAGGCAAGGACTAATCCGGAATTTGATCCGATTGCACCGGTTTGCGAAGGAGAACCAGCCCCGGCATTGCCAACCACATCCAAAAACGGGATTTCAGGGACCTGGTCACCTTCCGTTATCAACAATACAGCAACAACAATCTATACCTTCACACCGACACCAGGACAATGTGCCAACCAGACTCAAATTATCGTAACCGTCAATCCGAAGAGCACACCTGCTTTTAACGCGGCAGGCCCATTTTGCCAGAACACAGCTGCTCCTGCATTGCCTGCGACATCAAGCAATGGCATATCGGGCACCTGGTCACCAGCGGTCATTAATACTTTGCAGGTTGGGAACACCATATATACCTTTACTCCAAACCCCGGACAATGTGCCAGTCAGGCCACCATGAACATCGAAATCACCAATCAGATAACTCCCTCTTTTATCCAGATCGGCCCACTCTGTCAAAACACCACTCCTCCAGCACTCCCGGCTTTATCAAACAATAATCCCCAGATAACCGGAAAATGGAACCCGGCAGTAATCAATACTTCTCAAACCGGAGCAACCGTTTACACATTCACTCCGGATCCCGGACAATGTGCGGTTGAGGTAACCATGACCATTGAAATTACCACTGAAATTATTCCGGTATTTCAACCTATAGGTCCGTTGTGCCATGGCAGCACACCGCCTGCATTACCATCGCTCTCCGCAAATAATCCACCGCTCTCCGGAACTTGGTCACCTGCAACCATCAGCACAAATACCATTGGAATTTTTAATTATACTTTCACCCCGGATGCGGGACAATGTGCCTCACCGGTGACCATTCAGGTCGAGGTAAGCGGTGAAACCATTCCGGTATTTGCTTCCTTTGCGGATTTGTGCCAGGGTGATCAACCCCCTGTATTGCCTTTAATTTCTGATAACAACATACGAGGAAGCTGGCTTCCGTCGCTTGTGAACAATCAGACTACCACCACATATGTTTTCACACCTGATCCAGATTATTGTGCTGAAAAGGTCAGCATAACCATAAAGGTAAACCCGAAAACAACTCCGGTTTTCGAAGCCATTGCCCCACTGTGCGAAGGAGACACCCCACCTTCATTACCGCTTGTTTCAACTAACGGCATCAGAGGAACATGGAATCCCTCAACCATCGATAACACCAGGACGCTAACCTATATTTTTACTCCGGATGCAGGAGAGTGTGCGACGCAGGTTCAAAAGACAGTGCTTGTCAATCCGAAGACCACTCCAACATTTGATCAGATCGGTCCAATTTGCGAAGGAGCTACTCCTCCGCTTCTACCAACGGTTTCGAAAAATTCTGTATCAGGCAAATGGACTCCTGCCATCATTGACAACACCAATACAGGAACCTATACTTTTACCCCGGATGCAGAGTTTTGTGCTTCATCTGTGCAAATGACCGTAGCAATAATACCTCTGCCAGCGATACCGTCGGTGACGGTTACCGATCCCACCTGCGTGGTGGCCACCGGTTCGTTTGTCGTCACTTCGCCAACGGCCGGACTGACCTTCAGTCTCAACGGCGGGGCCTTTGCCGCTTATCCCGCCTCGGGGTACGCCGGACTTAATTCCGGAAACCATACTCTGCAGGTCCGTAACGCCGACGGATGCACTAACTCTGTTACCATAACCATCGGAACAGCACCGGGAGCAACTGATGTTCCGCAAGTGATGGTAACCGATCCCACCTGCGTGGTGGCCACCGGTTCGTTTGTCGTCACTTCGCCAACGGCCGGACTGACCTTCAGTCTGAACGGCGGGGCGTTCGTC
>JAUWAB010000152.1 GCA_030602265.1 Prolixibacteraceae bacterium
TTCCTGGTGGATTACCATTCGGATGGCCCTGGCGATGACCTGTCCGGTGTCGTGCAGAACGGCTCCGGGAATATGCCTGGGTGCCAGTGTGCCGTCATCGAGGTAAGCCCGGTCGGCAAAAACTTCCGAGGCAAAAGACAAGCCGATGCTTTCAGCGGCCTGCGCGAGTGCTGATCCGGATAAGCCGTACAAAATCAGAGCGGGGTCGATTCGCCTGACTGTTCCGGCGATGATATCTGCCGTTTCGCGGTCAATGGCCGCTGCATTATATAAAGCTCCGTGTGGTTTTACATGGTTTAACCTGCCTCCTGCAAATTCAGTCATCGTTTTAACAGCGCCAATCTGGTATGTCAGTGTGGCTTCCAGTGCTGAACCACCGAGCTTCATTGGCATCCTGCCAAAGCCTTCACGGTCGGGATATCCGGGATGTGCACCGATAGCTGTGCCATGTTGCAAGGCCAGTCGTATGGTTGCCGAAATGCCTTCCGGATCGCCTGCATGCAGTCCACAAGCAATATTGGCAGAAGTGATCCACGGCATAATGGCTGCATCATTCGCAGAAACCCCGTTAATGCCCGTTTCACCTAAATCACAGTTAAGGTCTATGTACATATTTGATAATCAGATAAATCCAAATGCGCTTAATAAACTCCGGGTGCCTAACCCGATGGTAATCAGTACCACCAGTATGCCTGCAATGTTCGACAACCAGCCGTTTACATGTTCTCCCATCACCTGTCGGCTGTTCATGATAAACAGAAGATATATGGCAATTACCGGAAGCAGGATTCCGTTGGCTGCCTGGGCGAAAACGATGGCTTCCAGAGGTTTAAAGCCCAGGAGGGAGAAAAGGGTGCCCGTTAGCAGAATGCTTATCCATACCGCTCTGAACTTTCTTGACCTGAGATTTCGCTCCCAGCCGAGTGTTCCCTGAGTCGCGTAGGCTGCGGCCAGGGGGGCGGTCATGGCTGAGGATATGCCTGCAGCAAACAAACCGGTACCCATAAAATATCTGGCCCATTTCCCTAACAAAGGTTCCAGCTGAAGCCCAAGGTCGGTTACTCCGGTAATCTGGATGTTACCCCCGGAAAAGGCTACAGATGAGGTTACCACGATAGACATGGAAATGATGCCGCCCAAAATTACCGATACCGACAGATCCTTCCTGGCTTCAGGAATCTGCTCAGGGTGCTGCCATCGTTCCCGGATCGCTGAGGCGTGCAGAAACAGGTTGTAAGGCACTACGGTGGTTCCGATCAGCCCGATCAGGGTAATAACGGAACCTTTGGGCAGCGAAGGCGTGGTTAATCCTTTCAGTATGGCCGGCAAATCCGGTGAAATGATGATGGCCGTCAGGATAAACGTCAGGCTCATCAGGACTACCAGACCGGTCATCACCCTCTCAATCAGTTTGTAGCTGCCTATATACAGAAAAATAAAAGCCATCAGTGCTATTACCAACACCCATATCCTGAAAAATTCACTGCCAAGTCCCGTGGCAGATTCCAGGCCCAGGGATGCCCCCATGATATTCCCTGTCTGGAAGGCTGCATTGCCTATGACAATCGCGGATATAACCAGCACCCAGGTCAGTATGCGGGGCAAGCCTTTGCTGAAATGTTTGCGGAGGGCTTCTCCTAATCCGCGATTGGTGATGATGCCCAGCCTCGCGGTCATTTCCTGAAGGATAATGGTGGCAATAACCGAGAACAACAGTCCCCAGAGCAAGGCATACCCAAAGCGTGCGCCTGCCATGGAGCAGGTGGTCAGGGTGCCCGGACCGATAAATGCCGCTGCCACGAGGGCTCCGGGTCCTGAAATCAGGAATCGCGATTTCTTTCGGGATTTAGCCTGGTTTATCATGGATGTGAGAATATCGGTAAATTTATGAATTCATCACCATATTTTCAATCGTTCTGGGATATTCTCTGTTGGAAAATATGCAGTGAGCCTTAAATTCCGGATTCCTGTTTTCGACGCAGGGCTGTACTGACGATAAAAATACTCTGGCAGCCATGATCCGGAGCTTTTACTCCTGATTTCCTGCAGGCATTAACAGCCAATGGGATACACAAGGTGTGGATATAAAGACCTTATTGTATTTATAAAAAAGTTTCCATAACTTTGAATGCGTGGTTAATTCAGTTCAATGCTAAATTAAATCTTATGAAGAAATTGTTCAGAATAGTGGTATGGACAGGCCTGGCCGTCCTGCTGCTGATTTTCGGCTTTTTTACTTTAGTGCAGATCACCTGGGATAATGCAATCGACGCTCCATATCCCGACATACGGGCCACCTCTGATCCGGCTGTTATTGCCCGGGGTGAATACCTGGTGTATGGCCCTTCGCATTGTGCGGTTTGTCATGTTTCCATGGACAGAATGCTGGATGTCGACAATGGTTTGAAATTACCCCTGACCGGGGGCTTTGAGGAAGTGATCCCTGGTTTTGGCATTATCAGGGCACCCAACCTGACGCCCGATGAAGAAACGGGAATCGGAAGGCTGACGGACGGGGAAATCGCCCGCAGCCTCAGGCATATGGTGAGCAGTGACGGAAGGCCTTTGTTCCCGTTTATGGAATTTCAGGAGATGAGTGATGAGGATCTTACGGCCATCATATCTTATCTGCGAAGTCTGGAGCCGGTTCGCAATCAGGTAAAACCTACTGAATACACTTTCATGGGTAAGGCTCTGCTGGCCTTTGGGTTATTTAAGGCCAAAGGACCGGATGTTACCCCACCGGTATCAATTACCCCGGATACAACCATCGCCTACGGGAGATATCTGGCACACGATGTGGCCAATTGCCGTAGCTGCCATACCAGTATGGACAACCAGGGTAATCCGACTGGTCCTGATTTTTCCGGAGGATTTGTATTCCATCCCACCGAATGGTCGCAGGGCTATACTTTCGTTTCGCCCAATATTACTCCGCATGAGACCTCCGGGATCATGGCACACTGGACAGAGGAGGTATTCATCAACCGGTTCAGGGCCGGTCGGGCCTATGAGCGTTCTCACATGCCCTGGGGCAGCTATTCCAGGATGTCGGATGATGACCTGAAAGCGATTTACCGCTATCTGCAGTCGCTTGATCCGGTCGATAACAAAGTGGCAAGAACGGTTTATTTCCCGGGCGAACACCCCGGGCAATAGCAGATTCAGGTTTTTCTTTTTTTAAATAAATTTTGCTTTCATTACCGGGGGCAGCTGTTTTGAAATCTGGTAACCCGTCTAATTACCTGGATTATGATTCTCCAGGCCACCAAAACCTCCTGAAATAATTCGTCGTGGTAATATCTGTGGTTACTTTAATTTTCCTGACAATTATGATATGGTATATTTTCATAATACGGCACCGGAATAAATCTTTTAAGAATATTGTTGTCGGGTAACCGGAAGTGCCTTGTGTAACTCAGATTGAAGAAACATCGGATTCATGTCATGAACTTGTCGTCGACTATTAAAATATAATTATTGAAAATTTTAAAGATAATTTAGTCTGAAAAAAAATCATTTCATTTTATAAGTAATTGATATTCATATTCTAAAATGCTATATAAAGTTTCTTTATAAGCAATAGGCAAAATTGATGTCGAAATTATCCACGGAATAAATGGATAATTGTTTAATGTTTTATATATTTGCTTAAACAAATTTAAAATTTATTACCATGACACAAGTTCAGTTTAACCACGCG
>JAUWAB010000107.1 GCA_030602265.1 Prolixibacteraceae bacterium
TATTGAATAACAACCTATAATAATGAAATACAAACTGAACAGGAAGCATATTCCGGTCATCCTTCTTACCTTTTTTGGGCTCTTGATCCTTTTCATCGGTCTGGCCAACCACTATTTATTTAAAACCTTCACCTACGATTACGCCAATTACAACTTCGCATTCTGGGATTATTCCCATTTCAGGATAAGCCAGCTGCCCACCTTCAGGGGAACCTTCCTGCAGGACCATTTTTCATTCACCCTAATGTACTTCATACCTGTTTACTGGCTGCTCAACTGGCTTACCGGGAGTTATACGCTGATCATCATACAAAATGCGTTAATCCTGGCTGGAGCCTGGTACAGCCATAAACTGATAAAACTGAAAACCGGGAACATCTGGCTGACATCTGGGGTTATTCTTTACTATTTTCTGTTGTTCGGCAGGTATTCCTCTTACGGGACCGACGTAAATCTGGCTATCATGTCGGCATGTTTTGTTCCCATATTCCTGTATTACTTCGAAATCAGGAAATATGCGATCAGCTTTATTATCCTGATTTTGTCCCTGCTGTCGAGGGAAAATATGCCGCTCTGGTTTATTTTTATCTATATTGTCCTGATACTCAACCGGCCAAAAGATAAAAAAGTGGTGATCAACTCGGTTGCAGGAATAGTTGTTTCGGTGGTCTACTTTATACTTCTATTTAAAGTTTTTATCCCTGCAATTGAGACCCCTGGCGTCGAATACGCCCTATTCAATTATTCTGCGTTAGGCGAAACACCCGGGGAGGCGATTTCCTTTATTTTGCGTAATCCGGTTGAGTCGGTCCGCATGTTTTTTGTGAACCATCTGGACAATCCGGATTACGACAGGGTCAAACTCGAATTTTACATGGTATACCTGGTCTCCGGGGGTTTTGTGCTGTTAACCCGGCCGCAATACCTTGTCTGGTTCATTCCGGTTGTTGCACAGAAAGTCCTGAACGACGACTTTTTCCGCTGGGGCCTGGCTACGTATTATTCAGTAGAAGTGGTAACCCTGCTGCCGCTCTCAGTATTTCTGGCGCTAAGTTCCTTAAAGCGGCAGAAATGGCAGACCGTCATGGCCATCCTTACCTGCGTCCTGACCCTGGACATGACCATACACAAGATGGACAGCAGTAATCATCAGGTTCCGTGGACATTCTATGAGCACAAAATCAAATTTTACAGTAAGGAATTCTACAAAACCCCGTTTAACGTCAGGAATGTAAACAGGCTGCTCAGAACCATCCCCAAAAATGCGAAAGTCAGCGCTTCGAACGTGATCACGCCCCATCTTGCCCAACGGCAGCACATCTACTTTTTCCCGACAGTCAACGATGCCGAATACGTCGTATTTTCCCTGTTCGACAACAACTATCTCATGTCGGAAGAGGAAAATAACCGGCACCGGAACAACTACCTGAACAGTCCGGAGTGGAAGGTAATCGGCAGGGAATACCCGGTCTTTCTCCTGAAAAAGGTCATACCGGGTGAAGCTGATTTTTATCCGGGACAAATAAATGAATTTCAGACAGATACACTGTTTTGTGATTTTGAGATGGTCGACAGTGTAAAAAATCACGTATTATTTTCAAACCTTCAAAAGGCCGATACCATTCTCAATCTGGCCCATGAACATTTCAGAAGCGGCAGCTCTTCGGTCCGACTTACGCCCTCCAATCCCTACACCCACGGAGTTCACCCGGGCAGGATGGAAAGCCTGGATCAGCTGGAAATCAGTGTATGGTATCTGGGAAAGAATGACCAGGCATTTATTGTGGTTGACAATGGAACGAACCTTTACACGAACAGCAATAAAACAGACAGCATTGACAGTGCCGGATGGAAAAGGATATCACATACCATTTCGCTTACACCCCAGCAGAAACTCCCTTCGACCATCATTTACCTGTGGAATGCAGGAAATGAACCGGTTTGGTTTGATGATTTCCGGATCATCCGGATAAAATATTAGAAAACGGTCAATACTGTATACCAGCCACTTAAATCAGACGAGATGAAACGTACGACTCAATTGAAAAAGCAGGGAACCGGATGGATAATTTTAGGCCATTTGTCATTTATGGCCCTCTTTCTGGCTTCCGTATATTTTTATAAGGAACGGATACTGTTTGCGGATTCAGCATTTCAGTTTTTCAAAATCATCAACTTTGAGAAGTTCAATGTGGAGGCTGCCCGATACGGATCGGTACTGCCCGAAATCCCCCTGCTGATGGCCGTAAAACTGGGATTGAACCTGAAGATGCTGACCATTATCTATTCTGTTTCATTTATCGGACTTTATTATCTGGTCTATATCCTCTGTGTTCATTGGCTAAAAAATCCAAAGGCCGGATTGGCTGTGGTGTTGACGCTTATCCTCTGCATCAGCCAGTCATTTTTTCATCCGGTAACAGAAACCCATCAGAGCCTGGTATATTCAGTGTTACTGTTCGCTATCCTGCAATATCCTTCATTCCGCCACCCGGCATCGTCATTTATACTGGCTGCGTTTGTCATCATCATTGCATTCCTGGCCCATCCGGTGGCAGTATACCCAATAATTTTCATCATTGGCTACTCCGCCATTGACAGACAAAAGCTGCGTTCGCCCCTACCTTATGCTTTACTGCTGATTGCCGGTGGCCTGGCTGTGGCGAAAGTCCTGCTTACCCGCGGTGACACTTACGAGGGCAGGTTCTTTTCAGAGCTTTTAAACTCATTATCTGCGCTGTGGGCCTTACCCGACCTGTACAGTACAAAATTTTTCTTTTCCAGGATACCACAGCTTTACCTGTGGCTTTTGGTCATGCAGGCCATTCTGATTGTTTATCTGATCTATAAAAAGGATTACCTGAAACTAACGTGGCAGGCCGCCACCCTTTTATTTTTCATGCTGATCACCCTGTTAACCTATAACAAAGGTGATTCGGACCTGATGATGGAAAGGGCATTTATGCCCCTGGCGCTTTTTGTTTCCATTCCATTTCTGAAAGAGATCTCCGGAAAAAAGAAGAAATTCCAGACGCTAATATTCATCTTTCTGGCCTTCGTCATGGTGTTTAGTATGGACCGGATATATGACCAGGGAATGGCTTTCAAGGGAAGAACATGGTTTAATCAGCAAATGCTCCTGAAGACCTCAGAATACCCTGGCAGAAAAATCATCGTTGAAAGCAGCGAATTACAAAAGCACCAGCTGATTTTCTGGTCACATTCATTTGAGACATTGATTTTAAGCACCATAACGGCCGCAACACCCACACAGACCATTTTTCCGGCCAACCATCCAGATCAGCTTGGGAAATATCTGGAAGGCGCCACAGATGTATTTTTAGGGGCCGATTTCTGGCTGGAGTGGTCAATACACAGCCTCAACCCGAAGTATTTCACGCTTCCGACGGATTTACCCTATGTATGGGTAAAAACCGATGAATGGTGAATTTTGCGTATCATCCGGTTTCCGGGCGATTTTATTGTTCCTTAATGGCATCGATACCTTCGAGAGCCTTGGCGTAATCGGGGACTTCGAGCAACTCCCAGTACCCCTCCTGAGGCCGGAGATGCCAGAATGAGTGCCAGAACGCGGCTTTGGAAGTGGAATCATAGTGTATGGAAGCCCGTCTGTACTTTTCCAGGAAATAGTTGTTTTGTGCCAGGGAGAACACAACGACAAACACCACGATCCATTTCGAATATTTTCTAAAATCCCATATTTCCCGGAATATCAGAGCCATTGGTATTGCCAGCAGACCATAATAATCCACAAATGACCTCATGCCAAATGATCCTCCATACCACCAGCACCACCAGGATACAATGATGTAGGTGGAGATAACCATGAAAACCATAATCGCCCAGGAAAACTCCTTCATCTTTTTGAATAACAGGACCATCCCGACCAGAGCAAATGCCATTACAGGCGTGTAGACCAGCCAGCCTTTCCGGTAACTGAACAGGCCGTCAATAAAATGCGGATTCAGCCAGAAAAATTGCTCATCGGGATAGGAATCTACCAGAAAACTTCCGGTAACCACATACCAGTAAATGAATTGAGGCACCCAAACCAGGACAAAAGCCAGGGCCATGAACAGAAACCAGTGAAACTTATTCAAGACCAAAAGGAATCTCTGTTTCAGGGAATCCCAGGTATAAACCCCGTAAGCAAAGAAGAATATCAGGATGAGGATGTTACTCGGGCGCACGAGGGTGATCAGTCCGGCAAGCAACCCCAACGGAAGCAGCGTCCACATGCGCGGATTTTTGTACCATTGCATGGTATACCAGATGAAGACATTGATCATGGCAAAGTTGTAGACATGCGTCATGGGTGCATCATAGGTGGCATAGTTCAGCAGGTTGGTACCAAGGACGATGGTAATAATGGTCAGTGCCACCATATAATCCGGGAAATACGCCTTCAGTATTCGGCGGAGAAAAATCAGGCCGATAACCAGATAGAAGAAAGCGCTTACCAGCAATCCGATCTTATAAACGGGCGAGAATCCGTAGGCTTCCATGCCAAAAAGGCGGGCAATACCGTGCGACATAAAAAAGAACGGAGAATAGAGTATCGACATGCCCATACTGGTCTTGATCACCGCTTTTCCGTCGGGTAATTCTTCAGGCCAGAACAGACCTTTGTCAAAAGACTCCCTGTTTTCAAGTTTAATGTCGTGGAAGATAAAAGCCGCCGGCAGATAGGCATAATAACTCACCACATCGGCCACAATAACTTTTCTTTCCTCTTTCCAGTCCCTTGCCACCAGCATCATAACGGCCACCACCAGCAAACAAAATAGGATACTGTATCGGGAAAGGTTCTGCTTAATGTTCATCATACTTTATCAGTCTAATCTTAAAACACCATATTTGACGATAGTCCACAATATTTTCAGTGCGTCCATATTATTCAATTTTTTCCCTTCACCGGCATTTCTTGGGAAATACCTTACCGGGACTTCAGCCACATTGTTCCTTTTAATGCGGAGGGCCTTAATGATTAATTCCGCCTCAAAGCCAAACCGGTCCTCCTTCAGATTAATCTGCTTATACAGGTCCCGGTGGATCAGCTTATAACCGCAGGCCATATCGGTCAGCCTCACATTGATCAGTATCGAAGTCAGGTTGGTAAAGAACTTATTTCCCCAGTACCTTCTGTAAGAGGCGAGGGGCCTGACCACTCCGGGCAGGTAGCGCGACCCGTTTATGAACTGCACATTCGTTTCCATATATCCCTGGAGCATGGCAGGTATATCCGACGGGCTCAGCTCGAGGTCTGAATCCTGAATCAGGAAAAGATCTCCGGTGGCGAATTTGATTCCGGTTTTAACGGCAGCCCCTTTGCCTCTGTTTACTTCGTGGTGAAATAACCTGAACTGGTCTTTGCCCTCAATGAATGATTTAATTTTGCTAACCGACTGGTCTGCTGAACAGTCATCCACCAGGACATACTCCACCTTCCCGATAAAGGGAGGGTATTCGACCCGGGTCAGCTGGCCAAGCAAAATCAGGATGTCGTTTTCCTCATTGTAAACAGGAATGATAATACTCAGGTTCATGTTGGATTGTTTCAAGCAAAAATAGTTATTTTAAGACTCCTGAAGATTCCTCTGTAAAGAAAACGCCTATTCTGAATTAAACTGCTGCTGTGTCAGAATTAAATTAAAAAGTTGGCTGAACGCATGTTAAGAAACAAACGCATCAGCCAACTATCCTGCAAGCATATATTATTCGCGCTTACTTTCTGACCCTTATGGGATAGGCCGGTCTTTCCACCTTAACCGGCGGATTTTTCTTCAGTTCATCTAAAATAATTTCGATGGCTTTTTCCAGCTGCGGATCCCTGCCCTGCATGACCTCTTTCGGCCACATTTCCACCTCCACATCCGGCGGAACCCCAACGTTTTCGACAATAAACCCGTCCTTTGTCCAGATGGCAAGGTTTGGAGCCGTTACACCCCCTCCGTCCATCAGTTCGGGGAATCCGAGGGTACCGACAAGTCCTCCCCAGGTAGCCTTCCCTACCAGCGTGCCCACATTGAACTTACGGAACATCCAGGGCAGCATATCGCCTCCTGAGCCAGCCGTTTCGTCAATCAGCATCACTTTGGGGCCCTGAATGGATGCGCTGGGCGTTTTAAGGTCCATTCCGTACCGCATGTTCCAGTGCGACTGGTAAGGCCTCGTAAGCAGGTCGATGTAATAATCGGCAATCAGTCCGCCGCCATTGAAACGCTCGTCAACAATAATGGCATCCTTGTCTGCCTGCGGGAAGAAATATCTTTTGAAATACTCATGTCCCTGGGTGGTGGTGTTCGGGACATACACATAAGCCACCCTGCCGTTCGTAGCTTCGTGAACCTTGCGTAGGTTACCCTCAACCCAATCCCTGTTCCTCAGGGCAAACTCGTTGGCAACCGGCTCAACCCGGACCATCCTCGAACCGGTACCGTCAGCATTTGGCCCGACGGTCAGTTCGGTAATCTTACCGGCGGTTTTCTCGAAGAAGCTGAACAGATTCTGATCAGCAGTTACATTTTTGCCATTGACGGCCAGGAGGTACTCACCCTCTTTTACGTTAATCCCGGGCTCTGTAAGCGGTGAACGCAATCCCGGGTTCCAGTTCAGTCCGCCGTAAATCTTTTTAAGGCGGTAACGGTTTCCGGAGATTTCGTAATCTGCGCCCAAAAGACCACCCTCAATCCGCTCTGTGGAAAACCTCTGGTCACCGCCTCCAACCCGGTGGTGGCCTACAGCCAACTCGCTACACATCCACATAATCAGGCGGTTAAGGTCATTCCGACTGGGTACATCCGGCAGGAATCCGGCATATTTCTGCTTCATGGCATTCCAGTCGGCCCCATGCATGCCCGGATCGTAGAAATAGTCCCGGTTAATCCGCCAGGCCTCATCTAAAATCTGAGCCCATTCAGATACAGGATCAATCCGGATTTCGATAACTCCGGTGCCAAGCACACCTTTGCCAGGTTCAGGTTTCTTCCCGGCATCAGAAATTCCCCATGTAGCCCCCTTGGCATAAATCATTTTCTTCCTGTCGCCGGAAAGCTTGTAATAATCTACCTCCATCACTTCACTCTCCTTGCGTTCTTTCATGTCATACCTGAACAGACGGGAAGGCTGGGAATAATCTGATGATGAAACCATAAAGAGTATTTCTCCGGCCTTCGCCATACTCAGCCGGGAATAATTTCCTGCTCTCAAGGGTACACTGACAATCCTGCTGTCGATACCCTGAATTTCAACAGACCATTTCTTTACAGCCTCATCCTGAGCAGGAGCAGTCCTGGACTTACTATCCTTTTCGGGTTTTCCGGGGGTTTCAGCACCCTCTTTGGTATCTGACTTTACAGATTCCTCGTCGCTCTCCCTGGCAAAGGGATTGGTGATATCACTTCTGAGGGTAGCCAGATACAGCGTATTGGTCATGCGCATATCGTGGCTCGACTGGTCAAACCAGTTGATCACCGGGCCAGCGTCGGTCGATGCCGTGAATATCAGGTATTTCCCATCAGGATCAAATATCGGGGCGTTTGCATCGCTCATTCCATCCGTAACGGGGAAAGATTCAGCCAGGTCCAGCGAATAGAGGTATATCCGCCTGAAGTGCGTTCCGGACACTTTGGTATAGACTATCCACCTGGAATCAGAAGACCAGTCACCGAAATGGTCCCTGAAAGGCCCGGGTACATAAAGTTCGTCTGCATCGATTTTCTTTATCACTCCGGAAGAAACTTCGAGAAGATAAAAATTCCGTCCGTTATCGGAAAAAGTGATGAATTTGCTGTCGGGTGACCAGTTCGGCCAGGCATAGAAACCAGTTCCGCCGGGAGAGAACGTCCTGGGCTCTCCCTTTCCGTCCTGTGGCTGGATAACCAGCTGATATTCGCCCGACTGGTCAGAAAAGTAGGCGATGTATTTTCCGTCGGGCGACCATGCCGGGTATTTCTCGTGAGCCCCTGGTGTTTCCGTAATATTTCGCGGGTCACCTTTTTCGGCAGGAACCGTAATAATCTCACCCCGGAATCCGAAAACAGCCCTCGATCCTGTAGGTGAAATATCGGCACTCCGGATATTCTGGGCACCTTTTGCATATCTGGGGCGCAGCTCAGTTAATTCTGCTGCAATGCCAACCTGCAGGGTACGGGTATTCCCGTTTCCAATGCTGTAAATGTGTAGTTTTCCCGCCTGCTCAAAAATAATATTATTCCCTGCGAGGCTGGCCGAAATTACCGGAAAATAGTTGTAGCGGGTCAGCTGACTGATGGCTCCGGAGACCGGATGGAATGAAAAAAGATTGAATTCCCCGTTCCGGTCAGAGAGGAAGTAGACCAATTCGCCACCCCACATCGGGTTCCAGTCGTTACTGCGTCCCTCAGGCTGTGGCACCTTAACCGTTTCCAGGCTTGCCAGGTCGGTCACCCAGATATTGGAAACGGTACCCCCGCGATAATTTTTCCATTGCTGAAAAGAGGGTGAGAGCGGCGTATAGGCCATCCTGCTGCCGTCGGGCGAGAAAACGGCCTGATGGGCGTTGGGAACAGGAAGCTTAACAGGAAAACCTCCTTCGGGCGAAACCGTGAAGAGATTCATGTACCGGTTGGAGAAAGCCTCACGGGCCGAGGCAAACAGAACGGAACGGCCATCCGGGGTGAATCCCCTGACAAAGTCGGCAGACGGATGGTAAGTAAGCCGCCGTGGCATGCCACCCTCCACCGGGATGATGAACACATCGGTATTACCATCATACTCTGCGCTGAAGGCAATATGCTTTCCATCGGGTGAAAAGTGCGGCAGTGATTCGATTCCGGGATCGGAAGTCAGCCGGCGCACCTGGGAGCCGTTGATATCAGCGACCCAGAGGTCGTTGGCATAGATAAAGGCGATGTGGGTTGCACTTATGGCAGGCTGGTGCATCAGCCGGGTGTCCGTGGTATTCACCGTGAAAGCCGTTTGGCTTACAAGCATAAACGCAGTGATTACCAGCATTGCTGAAAAGAACTTTTTCATACAGCTTAATTATTTATTAAAGTTATGATCCAGATATTGATATAAGACGGCAAATTACCAAATATGTTACGAAATAAAATTTCAAAACATATGTAACTTTTCAACCCAATGGCAGTCCAATAAGACTGTTATCATATTTTGTAGATTTTGCCGTTTAAACCAAATAATAAACTTTTCAGATTTGTAATTGCAGCCATATTTTTCATGGCATTGCTCAACGCTTCTGAGGCACAGGACATTTCAGAACTCCGGATCAGTGGAAGATTCCGGGGAGAACCGCTACCGGCATTTTTCCAATATCTTTCCGGAACGTATCACATTCGTTTTTTTTATGAAAAGGAATGGGTTGATACCATTAAGGTACACCGTGATTTCGACGGGACACCCTTTGTGCAGGTTATGAACAGCCTGCTTCAGGACAAGAATTTAACCTGGCGTCCGTTTCAGGAGGATGCGGTCATGATTTTCCCGATCCCATCGGCAGACCGGAAGCGGTATGT
>JAUWAB010000106.1 GCA_030602265.1 Prolixibacteraceae bacterium
TCGCCGAAATAATGCTTGCGGTTCCGGGTACAAATGGTGATGAAATATGCACCAGACCAACGGTAATCCCATTTCTGCAGGCGGACAGATGGTATACGATATTTATTTTGGTACAGGGTCGTCATGTTTGGGGTTGTTGAAACAGGGCATGCCCTGTTTTTACGATATGCCCTGTTCCTACAGATGTCTTTCAATCAGTCGGGGCGACTGGATTTGAACCAGCGACCCCACGCCCCCCAGACGTGTGCGCTACCAGGCTGCGCTACGCCCCGATTCCTGGTCCGGAATTGCTCCCGGTTTCGAGCTGCAAAAGTAGTATTTGAATCGATACTGCCAAAATTTTTTTTGTTGATTTGTGTAAAACCATATAATGCCACCATCCGTCTACCCATATATTGATACTGCGGAGCATATCCGACAGGTAATGTTGTTCTGCGAATCTCCGATCAATCCATTCTATTAACCCTTAAATATTATTGAACGAATGGCATTCCGCAGAATCTTTTATCTTTGTTAACTTTGCACCCGGAAATTAAAAACCATAAGAATATGTTCAAATCACTGCAACTTGACGATAAACCGGCCGCAGCGCCGGAAAATGTTGCCGCTGAAAGGATTAAATGCCTGATCATCGGTTCCGGACCTGCCGGATATACTGCAGCCATATACGCTGCCCGTGCAAACCTCAGCCCGGTGATGTACGAGGGCTTACAGCCCGGCGGACAGCTTACCACCACCACTGAGGTGGAGAATTATCCCGGTTATCCTGAAGGCGTTACCGGACCGGTAATGATGGAGGATTTCAAGAAACAGGCCGAACGCTTTGGTACCGACGTCCGCTGGGGCATGGCCACCAAAGTGGATTTCACCGGCGAGATCCACAAAGTCTGGATAGACGACTCAAAACTGATTGAAGCCGAGACGGTGATCATTGCCACTGGAGCCACCGCCAAGTATCTCGGTCTCGAGGATGAGAAGAAATATGCCGGCGGCGGAGTTTCTGCCTGTGCCACCTGCGACGGCTTCTTCTACCGTGGCAAGGACGTGGCTGTTGTGGGCGGTGGCGATACGGCCGCCGAAGAGGCCATGTACTTAGCCGGATTGTGCCGCAAGGTTTACCTGATCGTGCGCCGCGATGAACTGCGCGCCTCAAAGGTGATGGCCGACCGGGTGCAAAGAACCCCCAATGTCGAAATTCTCTGGAAACATCAAACGAAAGGACTCTACGGAGATGGCGTGGTCGAAGGGGCAAAACTGGTGAAAAATTTAGGCGAACCGGGTGAAGAAGAAGTGGATATCAAAATCGACGGTTTCTTCCTGGCCATCGGTCATAAGCCAAATTCCGACATATTCGCGGAATACCTTGACCTGGATAACGTCGGATACATAAAGACTACTCCGGGAACCTCAAAAACCAAAGTGCCCGGAGTGTTTGCCTGCGGCGACGTCCAGGATTCCATTTACAGACAGGCTGTCACTGCCGCCGGCTCAGGCTGTATGGCCGCCATCGACGCCGAACGGTACCTCTCTGAAAAGCATTCATGATAAGACTTTAAGACATTAGACAATAGATTAAAAGACTTTTGGAAAAATAAATCCCCCGGGTTCTTCCCGGGGGATTTATTTTTTATTTCTATCGTCAATCAACATCCCATCATAAACTATCTCTTGTGTAACTGATTTTTTTGTTAACCGCAATGGACGCTGAGAAGACGCAATGTATCGCAAAGATTTTATCTTGATTCTTGATACCTGATTCACCTGTATTTCTGATTAGTATTAGCCTGTCGTTTGTTTACAGACTTTTCTAATTTATACTGATGCCCCCCTGTCCAATGTCTTCAGTCTGATGTCTGATGTCTGTTGTCTGTTATCTGACATCTACAGTTTATCCGTCTCTACCTTCGCCAGCTCTTCTGCCTTGTAGGCGCCGGCTTCCAGTTTCTTCTTGATGGCCTTGAAAGACTCAACGGTGTATTTCACATCTTCGAGTGAGTGCATGGCCGTAGGAATAATCCGGATCATGATCTCTCCCTTCGGAATAACCGGGTAAGCCACAATCGAACAGAATATCCGGTAATTCTCACGCAGGTCATAGATCAGACGGGTAGCTTCGGCCGGACCTCCCTGCAGGTAAATCGGGGTAACCGGTGAATTGGTCCGCCCCAGGTCAAAACCGGCTTCGCGGAGCCCTCCCTGGATGGCATCGACGATGGTCCAGAGTTTATCTTTCAGCTCGGGCATGGTCCTGAGCATCTCCAGCCTCTTCAGGGCTCCTTCCACCATAGTCATGGGCAGTGACTTGGCAAAAGTCTGCGACCGCATATTGTAACGCAGATAATTGCAAACGTCGTTCTGACCGGCAATGAATGCACCGATTCCGGCCATAGACTTGGCAAACGTTCCGAAAAGCAGGTCCACCTCATCAGTAACCCCGAAATGCTCGGGCGCCCCGGCACCGGTTTTTCCCATGGTACCGAATCCGTGGGCATCATCGACCAGCAGCCTGAACTGGAACTCCTTCTTAAGGGCAGCGATCTCATCGAGCTTGCCCAAATCCCCGGCCATTCCAAAAACCCCTTCGGTAATGACCAGAATACCACCGTTCTGCTTTTCCGTCAGTCGGGTGGCATGTGACAACTGCTTCCGCAGACTGTCGATATTGTTGTGCTGGAATACAAAGCGTTTACCCATGTGCAGCCTTACCCCGTCCAGAATACAGGCATGCGATTCCGAATCGTATACGATCACGTCGTTGCGGCCGCAAATGGCATCAATGATCGAAACCATTCCCTGGTAGCCGTAGTTGAGCAGGAAAGCATCTTCCTTGCCTACAAAATCAGCGAGGTTGCGCTCCAGTTCCTCATGTTTTACCGTTTGTCCCGACATCATACGGGCACCCATCGGGTATCCCATTCCCCATTTGGCGGCAGCTTCAGCATCTGCCTTACGCACTTCGGGATGGTTGGCAAGCCCCAGGTAGTTATTCAGACTCCAAACCAACATTCTTTTTCCGCGGAAATTCATGTAAGGAGCAATCTCCCCCTCAAGCTTCGGGAAGGCAAAATAGCCATGGGCCTGCTTCATATATTGTCCCAGATCTCCCTGATTCTCCTGGAATTTTGCAAAAATATCTGCCATAATATATTGTTTATGCGTTTTAAACCGTGCAAATGTAAACTTTTTTGCAAACACCTCCGATTCTTGTTAAAAATTCCTAACCATTTGTTATCTCAAAACAATTCCCGTAAGATATCGTTTCTGATATTCACAAAAACTATATCTTTGCGCGATGTTTATGAAAATGAGAAATATCGGTTTACTGGTCGTGTTCACCCTGATGCTTCTGGCATCGTGCAGTGATTTCAACAAGGTGCTGAAGAGTACCGACTACGAATATAAGTTCAAGAAAGCCATTGAATACTACGAAGCCGGCGAATTTGTCAGGTCCGGAACCCTGTTTCAGGAGCTTCTGACGATTTACCGCGGTACAAGCCGTGCCGACCAGATTTACTACTATTATGCCAAGAGCATGATGGGCCAGCGGGATTACCTGATGGCCACCCAGTATTTCAGGACACTCCTGCGCGAGACCCCAACCAGCTCTTTTGCAGAGGAAGCTCAGTTTATGGTGGGCTATGCCGCTTACCTGCAATCCCCAAAGGTACGCCTCGACCAGGAGGTAACCGTTACCGCCATCGATGCGCTCCAGCTTTATATCAACCTTTATCCGTTTAACACCAAGGTGGATGAGGCCCAGCGACTGATCGACGAACTGCGCGACAAGCTGGTGGAAAAATCCTATCTTAACGCAAGGCTCTATTTCGACTTCGAAAATTACAAAGCTGCTGTGGTCAGTCTCGAAAATTCACTCAAGGAATACCCCGACAGCCGTTTCCGCGAAGAGTTGCTCTATATGCTGGTGAAATCCCGATATCTGCTGGCGGTCAACAGCGTGGAAGATAAAAAGCAGGAACGGCTTTCCGTAGCCCTTGATGAATATTTTGCCTTCGTGGATGAATTTCCGGAATCAAAATACCGGCGTGAAGTTGACCGATTCCACGATACTATCACCCGAATGCTCAATTACAACGAAGAAACAACAAGCAATTAATACAGAATATGGATTATAAAAAGACAAAAGCTGCCATGACTACCATTCCGCGTGACCTCGATATTCTGGAAAGGGAAACCGGAAATGTTTACGAATCGGTCATGATCTTAGCCAAAAGGGCCAACCAGATTTCTTCTGAAATCAAGGAAGAACTCAATGGAAAACTTCAGGAGTTTGCCTCTTTTTCAGATAATCTCGAAGAGGTGTTTGAAAACCGTGAACAGATTGAGATTTCCAAGTTCTATGAACGTCTCCCGAAACCTACCCTGATCGCTTTCGAGGAGTGGAAGGATGACGAGATTTACCACCGTAACCCAGCCAGGGAAAACAGGAAAAGGATCTGATAATCGCGGCCTATGAGGCTCGACGGAAAGAAAATAATATTAGGTATTACCGGAAGTATAGCTGCTTACAAGGCAGCTATACTTTTGCGTTTATTAGTGAAGGAAGGTGCTGAGGTGCAGGTGGTTATTACCCCCGCCGGAAAGCAGTTCATCACGCCGGTAACCCTTTCGGCACTTTCCGGAAAGCCGGTAATCAGCGAATTTTTTGAACATGCCGACGGTTCCTGGCACAGCCATGTCGACCTGGGCCTGTGGGCCGACGCTATGCTTATAGCCCCGGCTACAGCCGCCACGCTGGGCAAAATGGCGCATGGCATCGCCGATAATATGCTGATAACGACCTATATGTCGGTCAGGTGCCCGGTGTTTATCGCCCCGGCGATGGACCTTGATATGTTTGGCCATCCATCAACACAAAACAGCCTCAGAATTCTGGCTGGCTTCGGTAATCACATTATCGAACCGGGCGAGGGCGTCCTGGCAAGCGGCCTGCACGGAAAAGGCCGGATGGAAGAGCCAGAAAAAATTGTCGAAATATTAACCGGTTATTTCGGTTCAAAAAAAAAACTGCTGAATAAAACCTTTCTGGTTACCGCCGGCCCCACCTTCGAGAAAATCGACCCTGTACGTTTTATCGGCAATTACTCCTCCGGAAAAATGGGCTATGCTGTCGCACGGGAGCTGGCCGACCGCGGTGCCCGGGTAATACTGGTCAGTGGTCCGGTTTCCCTGAAAATGGACCATCCAATGGTCGAGCTTATCTCCGTTGAATCGGCTTCTGAAATGTATACTGCAGCGACCCGGGTTTTCGTGGAATGTGATGGCGCTGTGCTCAGCGCGGCTGTTGCGGATTTCACTCCTGAAGAACCCGTCCGACGGAAAACCAAGCGGGGAAAGGAACCCTGGGACCTCAGGCTGATGCCCACAAGGGATATTGCTGAAGAACTGGGCCGACAGAAAAAAAAGGGGCAGCTACTGGTGGGTTTTGCCCTCGAAACGCACGACGAACTGGAAAACGCCCGTCAGAAACTGCTGAAAAAGAACCTCGATTTTATTGTCCTGAATTCTCTTAACGATGCAGGGGCGGGCTTCGGAGTGGATACCAACAAAATTTCGATATTAGACCAATACAATAATATCCAGAATTTCGGGTTAAAAAGTAAAGCACTTGTTGCCGCGGATATCGTGGATAAATTGGTTAATTTTACATCCGCCGCAGAGGGTTAACTTATTCAGGAATTATGGCAAGAAAATTACTGGCAATTTCGATACTGCTTACTTCATTGGCGCTGCAGTCTGCGGCACAGGAGCTCCGTTGCAACATCAGCGTCTCCTCCGAACGGATCCAGGGGGCTAACCGCAACCTGTTCCGTACCATGCAGACCGACCTGTACGAATTTATGAACAACCGGCGGTGGACCGACCACCAGTATACCCAGGAGGAACGGATTGAATGCAATATTTTCATCCGCCTCGATGAGCAGATTTCCGTGGATGAGTTCCGCGGATCGATACAGATTCAGGCCAAACGGCCGGTATATAACTCTTCTTATGAGACGACCATCCTGAATATCAAGGATAACGATTTCCACTGTAAGTATGTGGAGTTTCAGCCCCTGGAATTTAACGAGACCAGCAACCGGGATAACCTGACCAACATTCTGGCGTATTATGCTTATATAATTTTGGGTTTCGACTACGACAGTTTTTCGCGTGAAGGCGGTTCGCCCTACTTCGAGAAGGCACAGGCGATTGTAAACAATTCGCAGAATGCCCGCGAAAAAGGGTGGAAGGCGTTTGAAAGTGAAAGCAACCGGTACTGGCTGATCGAGAACATCATGAACCGCTCGTACTCTGCCATGCGCGAGACCTATTACAGCTACCACCGGAATGGCCTCGACCAGATGGCCGACAAGACCGAAGAGGGGAGGGCTGCGATTGCCGAATCCCTCCGCGGGGTGCAGCAGGTCTTCCGCCGCCGTCCTTCCACCTATATCCTCCGGATTTTCTTTGATGCCAAGTCGGACGAGCTGGTGAATATTTTCTCAAAATCCTATCCGGATGAACGTAACCGGGTAGTGGCCATCCTCAATGAGGTGGATCCGTCGAACGGCAGCAAATACCAGCGGATTATGGAATCGGAAAGTTTTTAACCCCAAACATATGCTAACCAGACTAACCATTAACAACTTTGCCCTTATTGACGAATTGACGGTTCACTTTGAACCGGGACTCAACATCATTACCGGAGAGACCGGTGCCGGAAAATCGATCCTTCTGGGAGCCCTCGCCCTGATTCTGGGGGCCCGTGCAGATACTTCTTCCATCAGGGATGCTTCGAAAAAGACCGTGGTGGAAGGGGCTTTCGCGCTCGAAGACCTGCCCCTCCGTGATTTTTTTTCGGAGAATGACCTGGATTATGATCCGGTTACCATCCTGCGCCGTGAAATTACCCCCTCTGGAAAGTCACGTGCCTTTATCAACGATACGCCGGTCAATTTGCAACAACTGCGGGCGCTGACTCTGCGGCTGGTGGATATTCATTCACAGCACCAGAACCTTGAGTTGGGAAATCAGCAGTTCCAGTTGCAGGTAGTCGATGTGGCCGCCGGTACAGCAGGATTGCTGATGGAATACCGCAGGGAATTTCTGAAGAACCAGCAGTTGCGGCAGCAGCTGAAAGCCCTCCGGGATAGTGCTGCGCGTGCCAGGGCTGAGCTCGATTACCATGAGTTTCAGTTCAGTCAGCTGGAAGAAGCCCGGCTGATAGCCGGAGAGCAGGAGGTACTGGAAGGCGAGCGCCAGAAGCTCGGGCATGCCGGGGAAATCCGTGATGCACTGGCTTATGCCGGTGATCTGCTGGACGGCGAGCACTATCCGGTGTTGGGACAACTGAAAGAAGCCCTGCACCGTCTCGACCGCATCAGAAATTATCTGAAGGAGGCCGGTGAATTTCACCAGCGGATAGAGTCTGTCTATATTGAACTTCAGGATCTTGCCCATGAAATAAGCTATCTGGCCGGAGATACGGAATTTAATCCTCAACGGCTGCAGCAGGTTTCCGAACGGCTCGATCTGATCTATACCCTCCAGCAGAAACATCAGCTGGAAACCGTGGAAGAGCTGATCAGCCTCCGTGATTCGCTGGCCGTGAAGATTGCCGAGGTGACCGATTCCGAAGAGGAAATCACAAGGATGGAACAAGCCCTTGACCTGAGTAACGCAGATCTCAGCAAAGCTGCCCTGAAACTCAGCAAGCAACGTACTGCTGTATTTCCGGAGATGGAAAAACAGATCGTGTCCGTGCTGAAGGAATTGGGCATACCGCATGCACTCTTCAGGATCGGGCATCAATACACGGAACCTTACACCTCCGCGGGGGCCGACCAGGTGCAGTTTCTCTTCTCCGCCAATAAAAACGGGGTGCCCGACGAAATATCCAGGATCGCCTCGGGAGGGGAAATCTCCCGCGTGATGCTGGCGCTGAAGACCTTGATATCCGGGTCACGGATGCTGCCTACTATTATTTTCGATGAAATAGATTCCGGAATTTCCGGGGAAATTGCCCTGCAGATGGCCAAAATCCTGAAGAAGCTGTCCCATGGGATGCAGGTAATCAACATTACCCACCTGCCGCAGATCGCTGGCCGGGGGGATCAGCATTATAAGGTCTACAAATATGAAACCACAACGGCAACAGTCACTTCCATCCGGAAACTTACTCCGGAAGAACGTGTGGATGAACTGGCCATGATGTTGGGTGGCGCAAATCCAAGCGAAGCTGCCAGAAAGGCTGCCGTGGAGCTGCTGGGCGGGGGAGAAAAAGGTAAACGGTAATCAGTAATCAGTAAACGGAGACCGGAGACCGGACCTTCCTGCCAAGGCAACCTCCCTGAGGACCAACGACCTGTAAGGGCGACCTTACCATAACCCGGGGTAACACCCCGGTGACCGGAGACCGGAGACCGGAAACCGGACCTGGCCATGGAAAACGCCGTAGGGGCAACCCTTGCGGTTGCCCTGCCCCTTAAACCGGTAACCGGTAACCACGGTAACCGGTTACCGGTAAACAGCAATCAGTAAAAACGTTGATCAAAGGATATGGGGTCAGATATGTCTGTTGTCTGATATCTGTTGTCTGATATCTGTTGTCTGTTGTCTGATGTCTTTTAGTCTTGTGTCTTTATTCTTGATACCTGATACTTTTTTTGTGCCTTCGGGCCTTCGTGGCAAAACTTTCCCGACTTACCCCTTTACACTGATCTCCTCCAGTACTTTTTGATTAACAACAGTCACATCCTTCCCGGAAAGCTTCAGGATCCCTTCTTTCTCAAACTCCTTCAGGAACTTGATGGTGCTTTCGGCCGAGATGGCTGCAAAATCACCGACATCCTGACGGGTCAGATGTGAAAATACCTCCTCTTCAAGGAATTCAGGCTGGGACAGGTAAAGCAGGGCAGAGGCCAGTTTCCCTCTCATCTGCTTGTATGACAGATTTTTGATAATCTCCAGCAGGTAAGCTTCATGCCTGAGGTTCTTGGTGGTGATCCGCATGGCAAAATTGACGTTTTCGCGCAGCAGGGCCATGAGCGCCTCTTTGTCGATCATGCTTACCGTAGAATTTTTTACCGCCACAGCAGAGTAACTGTAAACATTTTCGCCGAACATCGCCGGAAAAGCCAGGAAATCACCCCGCCTGGCCAGGCGGATGTTGATCTGTTTGTTGGCGCCGGTCTGCAGGTACAACTTGACCAGTCCGTCGATCACATAGATTACATGCGTGGCGAACGCCCCCTGTTTCAGCAGGTTTTCACCCTTCCGGTACACCAGCTGGGTGCGTTTCTCATCGATCAGCTTCAGTTCTTCGGGATACAACTCCCGGAAACAATCCGGCGAATCCGGGAACAGCCATGGGGTATCGTTCTTCTGTGCCATGCGTTGACGTTTTTTGCAAAGATAAAATCAATTTGATGGGCGGAGCCGGTTTTTTGCCACATTTACCCCACGGCATTATACAAAAACTTGGTGGTACTCCGTGTTTCCTTCGAGTCCTTCGTGGCAAATACTTTTTCACCTGGAAAAAACCTTCATGTCCTGCATGCCTTATTCGTGCCTTTTGTGGTTTACCACAAATATTCGTACGA
>JAUWAB010000063.1 GCA_030602265.1 Prolixibacteraceae bacterium
AATAAGATGATGGTAGGTAGAAAACTTCTTAACATACCGTTCTGCATCGTGTTTCCTGGCAATTTTCTTGATCTCACTCTTGTCAAAGAACTTTATTATCTGATTGAACAGTGGCTGTCCGCTAAAATTTGTACTTTTACTCATGGTTCCTTTTTTGTCTCGAAACCTAAAGGTAACCATACTGGGTTAGCTTTCACAAGCTGGCCCGGTATTTTTTAAAAAAGTTTTACCGGACAACAGTGTTTCGGAATAAAGTATTTGTTTTTGGTATTCGGATTTCTCATTGCTTATCCGGGAAATTATTCATAACTTTAATCATCACCAATGTAAAAAGTTATGGATAATTTCTTTTATCTGGTAGCCACTCCCGAATCACTCCTCGCATCCCACCTTCCTCCCTTTGAATTCGGTAATTATTTGGCGGTAGGTACTAAAAAACAGACCCGCGGACAGGTTATCTTTTTTGAAGTGGACTCCTCGCTGGTGCCCGGCTTGCCCTGGAACCATATCCACCGGAAGCTGGTTCCTTATGAAAACGGACAGCCCAAAAGGTCGGTTTACCTGTCGATTTACCGTGCATTGGAAAGTGTTCCACTGGAAGCCCTGAAAAGCCTGTATCTGGTTTCTGACGAAGGACTGGTTCTTGAAATTCCGGAAGGGAAGTATGAGTCCGGAGATTCTCCGGAGACTCACCTCTATCAGCAGTTTGTTCCGGGAACTACCCGGGTGGCCAGTAAGCTGAGCCCTCCGGAGTTCGTTAAATTCCTTACCGATACCTCTCATCCTGTATCGGCACCCAAGGTGTTTTTTGCTGAATTGCTTCTGAATGAGCTGGCCTCAAATCCCTACGCTCCGCTTAACAATCTTCCTTACGCCAATCCTGACCACCTGCGTGACTGTCTGATTAAACTCACCGAGTCGAAGGAAAGGACCACCAAGACGGTACTCCGGTCGATGCGCAGGGAACTGGCATACCGAACCATCAGGGACGGATTTTTTATCGGGGAACAGGAAAGGATGAAATTCTATCCTTTCCCATCGGTCGAAAGACTTGAAAATGAATATTTCAGCTGGTGGAGGTCGGCTCTCATTCCTCATTTTTGAGGATCACTGCCCTTATCAGCGTTTTCCCGGAGGCGGGAAATTAGACTTTGCATTATCCAGTACCAGAATCCAGTCGTTTCCTCTTCCCTTGGTCGGGGGGGTAAAGGTTCTTATATCCCGGCCCTGAAACGTTCCGATCTCGGTTACTTCACCATTCCGGGGATTATACCACCATGCTTTTGCTCTTACCCATCCGCAGCGGAGCAGGTTGATTTCTGCATTCCAGCCTGTGGGGATATAGACAAACACGAAGTTTTTACCCCGGGTAGCTACCAGATAATCGGTTTCAGGGACATAATTGTTTTGGATAATAGCCTGATAGGGAATGCGTTCGGTAAATGGTCTGGACTCAATCAGCCGTCGTGCATGAATTAGGTCCCAGGCCCCGGGCATATCCAGGTTCTTTTCCCATGAATTACGGGCCTGGCCTACCGGTTCCCTTCCTGGGGCAAGCATCTGCCAGATGGCATGGTTGCCATAGGTATGTCCGAAACTTCCCGAAAAAAGGCTCCAGTACATGGCCTGACGTACGTCTGCATCGTCGAACCATCCGAATGTCCCGGGATTCCAGGCTACAGGGTGGTCTTCATACCTGGGTTCGCCGTCGAGGACAGGCTTCTCCGGAATCGTCTCGTAATCCGGAGTCAGTAACCTTTTATAGATGGAATAAGACCGCTGGCTGTGGCCTGTCTGCACCATGTTGAAGTCCAGCCAGTCACTATGCCTGAACCATTGCGAGGAGCTGCTTTCGCCCCAGGGATGAAACGTCATCAGGTGGTTCGGATCTTTTGATTTAATACCACGGCCCAGGGCATCCCAAATGGGAAAGTTTTGTCCCCCTCCCTGGCGGTCACCTCCGTTTATCCATATGATGTTGGGGAAATTGCGATAGCGATCACCAAGCCATTGACCATATGCAAATGCGTTGGACTCATTAAAGATAACCGGCCCGACTCCCCACTGCTTGTCAACCTTGTCACCCCAGGTCGGGAGCAGGCCTATAAACATACCTTTCTCCTCTGCTTTTTTGATGACCCAGTCTACATGGGCAAAGTATTTTTCGTTTGGCCGGGTCGGGTCGTTGTTGATCAGCGGCTTCTCGCCCTCGGCGTTCGGGGTGTTCAATCCGTCGAGTTCTGCCAGAATTACTGCTTGTATCACAGTGAAACCCTTTTCCCTGCGGTTCTCCAGGTATTTTTCAGTCTCCTTTTTCGAAAGCCGGTGAAAGAGTTCCCAGGCTGTATCGCCTAAATAGAAAAAAGGATTACCGTTTTCGAAGATCAGGTATCGGCTGTTTTGGGAAACCCTCAGTTTACCGTTGCTGAGATTTGCCGAAGGACCTTCCCATTTTACTTCCTGGGCAAAGGTCAGGCTTGCCAGGAGGATAAATACGATGGTGGTTAAGTTTCTCTTCATGGTTTAAAAATAATCGGTTGCTTCAGTTGTTTATGTCTTCTGTTTCTTCTTTTTGGCAGATGGAAAGAGTACATTGTTTAGTATCAGCCTGTATCCGGGGGAATTCGGGTACAGGTTCAGGTCGGTGGCGGGATCTCCCACCAGGTGACGGTAATCCTCGGGATCGTGCCCCCCGTAGAAAGTCCAGAAACCCTCGCCCTGCACGCCATGTATATACCTGGCCTCGTTCAGTGACCTGTTTTCTCCCAGGATGACCACTTCAGGCTTGATGAGGTCTTTCCTGAAAGCCGTGGTTTGTCCCATGAACCCCTTGATTACATTGTTATGGTTCTGGCAAAGCATCGTGGGAATCGGATCCCACTTGGCCGAAAACTCAAAAAGGGTGAAAAAATCATTCTCACGGAGGACTGTCCGGGTATCGGTTACATCGATATCTGAAAATTCATAGATGTTTGGATCGGTCACCAGCCTGAAATTCCTGAAAGCGAAGGTTCTCGTATAATCCAACCGTTCGTTCATGTCTGGATCGGCCGGATCGCCGTCGAACATGGATTCCACGATGTCGATACCTGCGGCTGAAAGGGCTATGTCGTAGGTGTCGGTTGCGGCGCACATCGCAAAAAGAAACCCTCCGTTGGAAACGTATTTCTTCATTTCGCGGGCTACCGCCAGTTTCATTTCGGAGACTTTCAGGAAGCCCAGTTTTTCGGCAAGCTGACGGTTGATCCTGACGTCTTCCTGGTACCAGGGCATATGCTGATAGGTTCTCCAGAACTTTCCATGCTGGCCGGTGAAATCTTCATGGTGGAGGTGCAGCCAGTCATATTCGGGCAGTTTGCCGTTCATGATTTCTTCGTCGTAGATCACATCGTACTCGATTTCGGCATAGGTAAGCACCAGGGTAACGGCATCATCCCAGGGCAGTTTGTTGGCGGGTGAATAAACGGCAATTTTGGGAGCCTTGAACATGCTGACCGCGTCCTGGTTTACATCGGGCGAGGAGATTTCATTCAGGATAGCATTGCCGGCAGCGTCACTCAGTGTTTCAAAAGAAACTCCCCTGATCACGCATTCTGCTGCTATATCGGGATAATGTTGCATCATAAAACTGCCTCCCCGGTAATTGAGCAGCCATTTGACCTCAATATCCTTCTTAAGAACCCAGTAGGCAATGCCGTATGATTTCAGGTGGTTTTTCTGGGTATCATCCATGGGGATAAGCACCCAGGCCGCCTGGGCCCAGCCGGTCATCATCACGAACAATACAAATATTATGGTTTTCCTCATTCCTCAATTTTCTGAACGCAGGCACACCCTCAGGTATACCCCGACTGTTTAGGACAAAAATAGTGAATCGCAGCCAAATAACCGTTTCACAATTTTATAAAACGTGCAGGATCCTTCAAAATTGCGGGATGATCAGAAAGGTGCGTCCGATTGATCTTTGTAAAGTCTGTCGAACGATTCGTTCCTGGGCATGCTTCCTGCTTCTGCAAAATCCTGGTCTTCATTCATTTTGGAGGAATAAACGTACCCCGGGGCTCCGGCACTGTTGGAAATATGGGTCTCGAGATCGGCGAATTTGGCCAGTTCCTTACGGAAGGAGAGGTGGACATCCCCGGTGGCCCCGTTACGGTGCTTGGCGATGATGATTTCGGCAACACCCCGGAGTGAGTTTCCGTTCTCATCGTCGGTAATTCCGTAATATTCGGGACGGTGGATAAACAGCACGATATCGGCGTCCTGCTCAATGGCTCCTGATTCACGGAGGTCGGAAAGCTGGGGCCTTTTCCCTTCGCGTGATTCTACAGAACGGTTCAGCTGCGAAAGCGCTAAGATGGGGATGTCAAGTTCCTTGGCAATCGCTTTCAGCGAACGTGAAATGGTACTTACCTCCTGTTCACGGCTGCCCCGGTTGTCGGTTCCGGCGGTCATCAGCTGAAGGTAGTCGACAATGACCGCCTGAATATTGTGTTGCATCTTCAGTCGCCGGCATTTTGCCCTGAATTCGAATATAGACAGGGCCGGAGTATCGTCGATAAACAGCGGGGAATTGGACAAGCGTGCGATCTTGGTGTGCAGGAGAGCCCATTCCCATTCTTCCAGTTTTCCGTTTTTAATTTTATGCGACCCCAGTTCCGTTTCGGAGGCAATAAGGCGGTTCACCAGCTGAAGACTCGACATCTCAAGGGAAAATACCGCTACCGGACGGTTGTGGTCAACGGCCATGTTCCGGGCCATCGACAGTACGAATGCGGTTTTACCCATCGACGGTCGGGCGGCCACAATGATGAGATCGGTCTTTTGCCAGCCTAAAGTGATGCGGTCGAGTCCGGTAAACCCTGAAGGCACACCGTGCAGCCCGTCTTCACGGTTACGTGCCTCTTCGATCAGGTCAAGAGCTTCCTTTAGTACCGGCTTAATCGGCACGGTTTCTTTCTTGATATTACCCTCGGCCACCTTGAACAGTGCCGATTCGGAGAAGTCGATCAGGTCGTCGACGTCCATGGTGTCGTCGTAGGCTTTCCCCTGGATCTCAGACGATACCCGGATCAGTTCACGCTGAATATATTTCTGGGCGATAATCCGGGCATGGAACTCAATATGCGCCGCTGAAGCTACTCTGCGGGTGAGCTGTGCAATAAAGGCCGGTCCACCAACAGCATCCAACTGGTGACGGTCTTTCAGCTCCTGGGTTACCATCAGCAGGTCGACTGGTTTCTCGTTCATCGACAAAGCCTTGATGGCTTCAAATATCTTCTGGTGCTCTTCTTTGTAAAAGCTCTGTGTATCAATGACGTCTGCAACGGTTACATACGCATCCCTCTCCAGCATCAGGGCACCCAGTACAGCCTCTTCCACCTCAATGGCTTGTGGTGGCAGTTTCCCGTATTGTGCATTGATCTGGTCGATCGTAACCTGTGTCGTACTCTTCTCGTTTTTCTTTGCCATTTCTTTTCAGGAATAAATTCAATTTGCTGATAACCAGGGATTATTTTCTGTCTGGGCACAATGCATTTTCATCATCCGGCGGATGTATTGTTCTGAAAGATAATTAATTGCTGGCACAGATTGAATCAGTCGGGTATCGGATTTCTACGGTTCCCGGTTATTCAGGGGCGTAAAATTAGTGATAAAAGTCGGGGAGGTGGCATTATTTTTTAAATGGTTATTAACCTCTAATTAACGGGAGTTTTTCCATAATGTTGAAATCTCAGCTGCCTGAATTAATTCTCATCTGGTCAGGAATTAATGATCCGAACTTTGGTTCCCGTTCATTTCTGTCAGACCGGTCGGCCAAGTTTCTCCCGGATAACCGCAGTAATTACATCCTTAAGGGTTTTACCCGTGGCAGCAATCTGCTGGGGGATAAAACTGGTTGCCGTCATGCCGGGTGTGGTATTTACTTCAAGAAAATAGAATTCACCGTTATTCAGAATATAATCGATCCTGACTATTCCTTCGCAGCCACACCATTCATATATCCGGGCACTGAGTTCCTGACATTCCCGGAAGAGTTTTTCGGGCAACCGTGCCGGGGTGATTTCGTCGGTCGCACCGGGGGTATATTTGGCTTCGAAATCAAAAAACTCATTTTTGGGCAATACCTCGGTTACCGGAAAAATAACCAGCTTGCCTTCAAGACGTACAAGGCCACAGGTAAATTCCGTGCCGGGGATAAATTCTTCCACAAGGGCTTCCCTGCTTTCGGTCCAGGCATGTTCAACGGCCATTTCCAGGTCGGCTGCATTTTTTACCTTGGTTACCCCGAAACTCGAACCACCGGCATTGGGTTTCACAAACAGGGGAAGTCCCAGCTGGCCGGACAGAGCATTTGCATCTGCTTTTTCTCCCTGGAGTAGCCTTACCGACCGGGCCATTTTAACCCCGAAACTGCGGAGAAAATTGCTGCAGTGCCATTTATTGAAAGTAAGCGATGAGACCTGTACATTACAGGAAGAGTAGGGGATACCCGCCAGTTCCAGATAACCCTGAAGGATGCCATCTTCGCCCGGAGTACCGTGAATGGTTATATAGGCAAAATCGGGTCTGATCTTCTTTCCGTTGAAGGTAAAACTGAAATCCGACTTATCGATTTCAGCCAAAGGCATATCGTTCTCTATTACCTGCCACTCCTTGCCCCTGAGATGGAACAGCCACGGGGTAAAAAGCTCCCTGTCAATAGCTTCGAAAATGTTCTTTCCGCTTTTGACTGATACCTGAAACTCGGAGGAATCGCCTCCTGCGACTATGGCAATGTTGGGTTTCATGTTTATTTTTTTGATTTATGGTCACAAACGATGGTTAATCAGGACAATTCACGGTTGGCGATATAGTTCCGCCATTTTTCGATAACCGCCTGCATATCGGCGGGAAGTTCCGAATCAAACATAAGGGCTTTCCCGGTTAACGGATGCAGGAAACCTAATGCTTTGGCATGTAGTGCCTGCCGGGGAATTACCTGGAAGCAGTTTTGCACGAACTGCCTGTATTTTGAAAAAGTAGTGCCTCTCAGGATCTGGTCCCCTCCATAGGTGGAATCATT
Organism: Prolixibacteraceae bacterium; assembly: GCA_030602265.1. Classification (GTDB taxonomy): domain Bacteria; phylum Bacteroidota; class Bacteroidia; order Bacteroidales; family Prolixibacteraceae; genus UBA1413. The sequence continues at coordinate 7,067 of JAUWAB010000063.1, forward strand.
GAACAGGGGGTGCCCGATATGTTTCATGTGCACCCTGATCTGATGGGTGCGGCCGGTTTCAAGCTGGCATTCAATGAGGTTTACGTACCCTAAACGTTCGATCACCTTATAGTGAGTTACGGCTGGTTTCCCGTGTTCTCCTTCGGGAAAAACCGTAAAAACCTGCCTGTTGCTGAGGCTCCGGCCGATATTCCCGGTTATGGTGCCTTTTTCCTCTTTGAGGTTTCCCCACACGAGGGCGACATATTTCCGGTAGGAAGTCTTTTCGAAAAACTGGAGGCCCAGACTGTTTTTGGCAATCTCTGTTTTGGCGATGACCAGCAAACCGGAGGTGTCCTTGTCGATGCGGTGTACCAGCCCGGGACGGGTGTCGCCCGAACTGAACATCGGCAGGTCCCTGAGGTAATGGGCCAGAGCATTCACCAGTGTCCCGCTGTAGTTGCCATGCCCGGGATGTACAACCAGTCCGGGGGGCTTATTGATGACCATCAGTTCCTGGTCCTCATATACTATGTCCAGGGGTATGTCCTCCGGAATAATTTTCAGTTCTCTTTTCGGGTAATCCATTACAACCACAACGGCATCTCCAGGTTTTACCTTGTAGTTAGCCTTTACCGCCACTCCGTTTACCAGGATGTTGCCCGCCTCGGCTGCGGCCTGGATCCTGCTGCGTGAAGCTTTGTCTATCCGTGTGGATAAAAACTTGTCTACCCGGACCATAGATTGGCCGGGGTCGGATATAAAACGGAAATGTTCGTACAGTCCGCCTTCTTCCTGTTCCTCTGTATCGTCGAAGTCTCTGATCATGCGGGATTAAAATTCATCATCCCCCGGCAGGTCTGTGTCTTCCTCCCCGGGTATGCTGTTCAGCAGGTTTTCGTCGGTGGTAACCCAGATATCCACCGATGATCCGGCCGGAACAGTATTTGTCTGCCTGAAGTCGGGATGCTGCCGCCATACGACGGCGTTCAGACTATCATAACGGCTAACAACTGTATTGTCGTAAATAATTGCACCCGGAGCCAGCATGGCTTCTGAAAGTATTGCACGGGCCGTACCCAGGGTCAGCCCCTTCAGGTCGGGTAATGTCACCATCTCCGAACCATCCCCGGAACCAACTGTCAGGTCCACCCTGGTGCCTTTGGCAACCATTTCGCCAGGAAATACCTCACGGCCTCCGATTTTGGCTTCCAGAACAAGGTTCCTGAATTCTGAAGGTTTGTAAATAATGTCTCCGGGAATCAATCCGGCCGTTTCGAGCTGGGCCAGACTCTGGCGCAGGGAAATATCGGTAAGCCTCGGCAGGGCGACCTGCTCTGGTGCTATGGCATTCAGGGTAAGAAAGAGGGTCCGGTTGCTTTTTACTTTGTGCCCGGCGTCAGGAACCTGGTCAATAACCCCTCCGGCAATCACCTCTTCAACATATGTGCTGTCGGTAATTTCATATTTAAGGTCGAGCCTGTCGAGTATCCTGGAAAACTCATTTTCGGTCAGCCCGTAAAGGTTTGGGACTTCAATGGCCTCTCCGTGACGGGTATAGAGTTTGAGCGATGTCAGCACCAGATAAACCGCAACCAGGGATATCACTACCGCTAACAGCAGGTGTTTAAGAAAGGTTTTGCTGGTAAGGAAATTTCTGATACTCATGCGTTAATTATTTGTTATGCACTTCAAACGGTTATGTATAAACACAGAAAGGTAAGGAATTATTGCTCCTTACCTTCCCGGTGTGCGAATACATCAGCAGTAAAATTATCTTTTATGCCGTGGCTCGTCAGAGACAGTCAGTTTTTTCCTGCCTTTTGCACGACGGGCTTTCAATACCTTGCGGCCATTGGCAGTCGACATTCTTTCCCTGAAGCCGTGCTTGTTCTTTCTTTTTCTGTTCGATGGTTGAAATGTTCTTTTCATCGCTATATATTTACCTGATTGATTATTGCTTATTAATTTCGGACTGCAAAAATAGGTTAATTTTCAATACTACCAAAGGTGGATTAAAGATTTTTGTCATTCTTCCTGTTTTACGGTAAACCGGAACCCGATGCTGTGCAGGTTGACGATTTTAATCGCGGGATCATGACTGAAATACTTCCTCAGTCTTGAAATGAATACATCAAGGCTTCTCCCCAGGAAATAGTCGTTACTTCCCCATACTTTGACCAGGATTTCATCCCTGGTAAGTACGGTGTTGAGGTTTGTGGCGAACAGGCTGATCAGTTCTGCTTCTTTAAGGGTAAGCCGTTTTTCATATCCCGGACATTTCAGCATCAGTTCCTCTTCGTTAAAGTGGTATTTTCCAATGGTCAGCTCACTTTTGAAATGATTGGTGTTCCCGGTATTGCTGCGCTTAAGGAAGATTTTGATTTTCAGCAGCAACTCCTCCATACTGAAGGGTTTTGTGATGTAATCGTCACCACCAAGGGATAGTCCGGATATTTTGTCTTCGGTCATGGATCTGGCCGTGAGGAAAATGATCGGAGTCTGCTCATCTGTTTTTCTGATTTGCCTCGCAACGGTGAACCCATCGATCCGGGGTAGCATAACGTCCAGCAAGACCAGTGCAAAATTACCACTGCTGAACAGTTTCAGCGCTTTCTCCCCGTCTTCGGCCACTGCTACAGAATAATTGTTCTGCTCGAGATTGTCCCTGATGATAAAACTGAGCGCGGGGTCGTCTTCAACAAGCAAAATCGGAAACCGGATCTCATTCATGGCTTAATGGTATTATCAGTGTAAATATGGTTCCTCCTTCCGGATTGTCTGTTACGGTTATCTTCCATTGATGTGCCCTGACCATTTTATACACATAGTCGAGACCTAATCCAAATCCCTTGACATCATGTACGTTGCCGGTCGGAACTCTGAAAAATTTGTTGAATATTTTCTTTTTGTATTCCCTGGGAATTCCTATACCGTTGTCCTTTACCATCAAATGGGCCTTTTTGTGCCGAATTTCCAGGATGACCTCCGGTTGAGGCTGGTACTTGCAGTATTTGACTGCATTCTCCAGAATGTTTTGAAGAATATTGCCCAGATGGAATGGATCTGCCCAAACGATAACCTCCTCCTTGGGAAGATTCTCGGAGATTATTGCCCTGTCGCCCGCTTCAGACTGCCTGAAGCGAGAAACCGTTGATTTTACAAATACACCCAGCGAGATTTCTTCTTTGACCAGCTGGATCTTGTTCTTCTCCAGTGTAGTCAGGTTCAGGACTTTTTCCACATTTTTCGAGAGCCGGTTGCTTTGCTCATGGATGATTTTCACATAGCTGAAGAGCCGGTCGGGTGTTTCCAGGATCTTTTTGTCACTAATTACATGGGTTGCCAAACCAATAGAAGATATCGGCGTTTTTAATTCATGCGTAAGATTATTAATAAAGGTCTTCTGAACTTCGGAAAGTTGCCTTTGCCGGATAATTACCCATATGGAGTATCCGAAAAAGGTCAGAACGACAACCAGAAGGCTGGTCATAAAATACCAGCCTTTGATCCTCTCTTTCATATAAGGCTTCAAAGTAGGAAAGTTGACTACAAAATAGTACCTGTGTTTATCTGATTCAGGGAAATAGTTCGTAGGCGTGTGCCGGCACGAATCCTCCCCTGCGCATACATACTCCATATAACGCATGGTTTCCGTATCGGGATCATAAACCGCATACTCAAAGGCCATATGAAGGGCATGCCGCTTAAACTGCTCCCTGAGCTGGATCTTTAACACTTCGGGGTCGATGAAATAATTGACATTAACGAGATAGAAGTTGCGCGAATACCTTTCCACAGGCTCAATGTTGTCGAAACGGGGTGTCTGTCCCGCTATCTCGAGAAGCTGCCATGCCACCTCGCGAAGCGCAACCGTTGCCGTTTCATGAAACTGTTGTTCATTGATGTCATAGGTGTTTTTCAGGATAGACAGTTGGATATAAAATATCCCTGCTACTGAAAAAACCGCTAAAATAATTACATATTTAAGTGCATTTCTTTTCATTGGCTCCCCATTCTCAGAAGGTCAAGAAGGTAACTATTCCCCGTTTAACAATTCATTAACAAATAATTGCGATCAGTTAACAAATCCTGCAGTGTAACCCTCTAAATTTGTAAAGATAATTGAAAATAATACTTTATAATAATTTCACGGCTATGAAAAAGTTTTTTACACTGATCCTTGCAGTCCTGCTTTCCGGGTCTCTGACTGCCCTTTTCGGGCAGGCCAAACCCAAAATTGTATTTACGAAAACAGAACACAATTATGGTTCATTCAAGGAAAGTGACGGGATACAGACGGCTTCGTTTGAGTTTACCAATCAGGGGACGGTTCCTCTTATCCTGAATAATGTCAGTGCATCGTGCGGATGTACTGCTCCGGAGTGGACCAGGCAACCTGTTCCTCCAGGTGGTAAGGGCATTATCAAGCTGGCCTATAATCCAGCCGGTCGTCCAGGGGCCTTCAGTAAAACAGCAACCGTGCAAAGCAATGCCGAAACACCCATGGTCGTCCTGACCATCAGCGGTCGTGTGGAAGAACGCGTCCGGACAATCGCCGAGCTGTATCCGCGTGAGATAGGGGAACTGCGTGCCGAACGCAACCACATTTCGTTTCCTACCATCAGGCAAACGGAAACCAGGACCGAGCAACTTGAACTGGTAAACGATACCGATAAACCGATTTCCGTAGGCTTCCGTCAGTTGCCTCCGCATATTAAAGCCTCTGTGCAGCCGCAAACCATACCTGCTAAGGGTAAAGGAATGCTCAGCGTGGTATACGATGCGAAGGCCGCGAATATGTTTGGATTTGCATCCCACCGTATTTATTTGAGCCTCAACGGGAGCAATGATTATAAAAGTTCAATCGGCGTAAGTGCCACCATAGAAGAAGATTTTTCTGTTCTCTCTCCTGCTGAATTGGCCAACGCACCGGTTGCCAGATTCAGTACCACTTCTTACGATTTCGGAGAGATGAAGCAGGGCGATAAAAAAGAATATACCTTCGAACTGGTCAATAATGGTAAACGCGACCTGATTATACGGAATATCAGGTCATCCTGCGGATGTACGGCGGTTTCTCCTTCCAAAAAAGTGATTGCCCCGGGTGAAACTGCCCCGATCAAGGTTGTTTTTGACTCCACGGGGAAAAAGGGCCGTCAGAGCAAAACGGTTACCGTGATCACCAACGATCCCAAAAACTCAACCACCACACTACGGATTTCAACCAATATTACTTAGAGGCCTCAGGCCAGTACGGATATTAACAGGCGCCGGTGGGATTCTCACCGGCGCTTCGGTTTTTCATTACGTTATTAACCGTACTTTTGTAACATTAAATCACATGGTATGAAGCAACAATCATCTCATATAGAGAACCACCCTGAATATAAAGGACTGAAGGTCAATGAGGGCATCGAACAGCCGGCTCCCGTCAGTGAGGAGTCCTTGAAGCGTTTTCTGCAAAAAAGGAAAAAGCATCTTTCGGCCGATGAGTATGTGGAAGGTATCCTGAAAGGCGATATTACCCTGCTCAGCAAAGCGGTTACCCTTGTGGAAAGTGCAAGACCGGACCACAGGCTGATTGCAGGAGAGATCATCAGCAGGTGTCTGCCCTATTCCGGAAAATCATTGAGGATAGGGATAACCGGGGTCCCCGGGGCCGGTAAGAGTACATTTATTGAAGCCCTTGGCAGGTTGCTGACAGGACAAGGTCATAAACTGGCCGTTTTGGCCATTGATCCGAGCAGCGAAAGGAGCCGGGGCAGCATTCTGGGTGATAAAACAAGGATGGAAGAGCTTTCCGGCGACCCGAATGCATACATCCGCCCCAGTCCGTCGGCCGGATCCCTGGGCGGAGTGGCCAGAAAGACACGCGAAACAGTGGTACTCTGTGAGGCTGCAGGTTTCGATACCATTTTTATCGAAACGGTAGGGGTTGGACAAAGTGAAACTGCGGTTCATAGCATGACCGATTTTTTTCTCCTTCTGATGTTAGCCGGAGCAGGTGATGAATTGCAGGGAATTAAAAGGGGTATCATGGAAATGGCCGATCTGGTGGCCATAAACAAAGCAGATGGTAATAATGTCGAAAAGGCCAAAATGGCCAGGATTCAATATAAAAATGCCCTACATCTTTTTCCGGCCAAGGATTCAGGATGGGACCCACAGGTTCTTGCCTGTTCGGCATGGGAAAAAACCGGCATTTCAGAAATATGGGATACCATTTTGAAATTTCGGAATCTGGTTGAAACAAATGGCTATTTCCTGTCAAACCGTAACGCACAGGCAAGGTACTGGATGTACGAAACCATTGAAGAACAGCTTAAGGCCGGTTTCTATAACCATCCGGATATTAAACCCCAGTTGGCTGCTTTCGAAAACCAGGTGGTGAACGCAAAACTTACCTCTTATGAAGCTGCCCGGAAACTATTGGATAGATTTTACGACAGCCTGAACAGGGCAGTAAAATAAAATCCCGGACGGCGGGAACAACTGGGTTCCGGAACCGTCCGGGATTTTATTATATTCCGGCGTGATCAGAATCCGCTCATTCCAATCCGGGCATTATCCGATCTTGCAATGGTGGTACCTACCGCGGTGGCAACCACAGCCTGCACGGCAATCCCAATCAGCAGGTTTTTACGGATCGACTTCCGCTTCATCTTCTGGGCTTCAGTTGTAAGGCCTTTCATATAGGCTGGATCTGACCTGAACTTAGGATCAGCAATCTCCGAAAGCTGACCCTTGTCTTTTTCTGCAGACTGATCTACAGCAGCAACGATCCCGATGGGGAGCATCAGGGATGAACTTACCAGGGTGGAAACTCCGGCAGTTTTATGCTCCGTGTAGCGTTCCCTGGCATCATGGACCCCTTTATCATATAAAGCCAGGGCCGCATTGCCGGTCAGCTCTGTCGGATCCGGATCAGAATATTCCAGGCATTGAACCGGAATAGCCGTGATTAAGTCCATTTCGGGAGCCATACCGGATAATTCTGATTGCACCGTTGTTCCCGGTGCACCTTCAGGAGAGATAATGGCTGCAGTGGCAGCAGATACAGGCAGCAATAAGGCCAGTAGCAACGGAAGAATGTTAAGCTTTTTCATTTTGCATTCGTTTTTGGTTAAATATCAATACAGTATTTAGTCTTTGTTGATTGCCGGTGGTGATCCGGCTGAACGGTCATTATTCCAACCAAATATACGAAATAAAAATGATAAAAAGATATAAATATATAAATATATTATAAAAATAAAAAAGCATCTGTAAATAGTACCGGCCTAATTGCCAGACCCTTTGTTAAAATTGGATATATTTGCACAAACCTTTTATCGGTAATAGTGTTAATGGTATTGAAAAACCAAAGAATTGGAGAAAATTAAAAACAGAATAATATGAATTATGATGTATTGGTGATCGGAAGCGGTCCCGGAGGATATGTTGCCGCCATCAGGGCAGCGCAGCTTGGTTTGAAGACTGCAGTAGTGGAGAAGGAAAGTCTTGGCGGAATCTGCCTCAATTGGGGCTGTATCCCAACCAAGTCGCTCCTGAAGAGTGCCCAGGCATACGAGTATGCGGTGCATGCTGCTGACTACGGTGTAACCATATCCGGTGAGGTAAAACCTGATTTTGAGGCTATGGTAAAACGCAGCCGCGGCGTTGCCGATGGTATGAGCAAGGGTATCCAGTTCCTGTTTAAAAAGAATAAAATTGAGGTGATCAATGGTCTTGGCAAACTGACCGGTAAAAACAAGGTAGAGGTTACCGCCGGAGACGGCAGCAAAAGCGAAGTAACGGCTAAACATATCATCCTGGCAACCGGTGCACGATCCCGTCAATTGCCCAATCTTCCCCTTGACGGTAAGAAGATTTTCGGATACCGTACGGCGATGACCCTGCCTAAACAGCCGGCGTCGATGGTGGTAGTGGGTTCCGGAGCTATTGGCAGTGAATTTGCCTATTTCTACCAGTCGGTCGGGACACAGGTAACCCTCGTCGAATTTCTTCCGAATGTTGTTCCGCTTGAAGATGAGGAGGTATCGAAACAACTTGAACGCTCCTTTAAGAAAATGGGCATGAAGGTTATGACCTCGTCGTCGGTCGAATCGGTAGACACTTCCGGCGATCTTTGTAAAGTGAGCATCAAAACAAAAAAAGGAGTGGAAGTCGTGGAGGCTGAAGCTGTTCTGTCTGCTGTTGGCATTACCCCGAATACCGAGGGCATCGGACTGGAGGAGCTGGGTATTCAGATGGAAAATGGCCGCATAAAGGTCGATGAATACTACCGTACCAATATTGAGGGTGTATACGCCATCGGCGATATCATTGCCACACCTGCTCTTGCGCACGTTGCCTCGGCCGAAGGCATCACCTGCGTCGAAAAGATTGCCGGTCATCATCCGGAGCCGATAAACTACAACAATATCCCCGGATGTACTTATACCAATCCTGAAGTTTCGTCGGTTGGAATGACCGAAGCCAAAGCCAAGGAGGCGGGTTATGAGGTCAAGGTGGGCAAATTCCCGTTCTCTGCCAGCGGAAAAGCAAGTGCTGCCGGGCAAAAGGAAGGATTTGTCAAGCTGTTATTTGATGCCAAATACGGCGAATTGTTAGGTGCCCATATGATCGGTGGTAATGTTACCGAGATGATTGCAGAACTGGTTGTGGCCAGAAAACTGGAAATCACCGGACAGGAACTGATCAAGTCGATCCACCCGCACCCAACTATGAGTGAGGCGATTATGGAAGCTGCCGCAGCTGCCTACGGTGAGGTGATTCATATCTGATCGCGGTCATGCACAGGAAAATGACATTGGCTGAACTGAATGCCTTGTCAGTGGGAAACATGGGTGAACATTTAGGGATTGAGCTGACTGAAGCCGGTGATGATTTCATCTGCGGTAAAATGCCCGTCGATTTCAGGACAAAACAACCTATGGGGCTTCTTCATGGCGGAGCTTCTGCCGCTTTCGCCGAAACCCTGGGAAGCGTCGGGTCTTTGATGCTGGTCAACCCTGAAACCCACACAGTAGTTGGGGTCGAGATAAATGCCAACCATCTGAAGAAAGCTACCTCCGGATATGTCTACGGCAAGGCGTCCCTGCTGATGCGTTCCCGGAAACTGCACGTCTGGGATATCAGAATCTCGAATGAGGAACATGAACTGGTCTGTATCTCCAGACTTACCGTAATGATTCTTGAAAGACGCAACTGACATGGCTGATGACCTGAAAACGGATTTATCGCTTTTTCAGTCGGGAATGGTCAGGGCAGAAAAGCCTTTCGTAAGTTACCGGCTGCCTGGGGAGCATTTACCCTTTACTATTTTCGGTTCTTCTGATTTTAAAAGATTTGATCATATTTCGGACGTACTGCAGCAGCCCCCGGGTTTTGTGCTGGCTCACTATGAACCAGGGAAACCATTGTTGTGGCTTCAGGCGGAAAACCTGGCCGAAGGTTTCCGGGCAGTCTTTCCCATGCCTGATATCCCTGATCATGATATTGATGAACCAGGGGTGCCTGACCTGCATATTCCCGATCAGGCTGAATATGAATTAAGTGTTGCCCGTGCCATTGCTTACATCAGGGAAGGAAAGGCGGGTAAAGTTGTCCTTTCACGGCCGATGGTCCATGAATGGCCGGATGCTGCCGGAAAGGCAGGTGAATTATTTGCACTGCTCTGTTCAAGCTATCCCAGGGCTTTTGTTTACCTTGCCCATATTCCCGGGATGGGACTCTGGGCAGGTGCTTCGCCTGAAATTCTACTGACCAGCCGGAATGGCCAATTCAGTACGATGTCGCTTTCTGGAACACGAAAAAAGGGCAATCCGGATGAGGCCTGGGGAAGCAAGGAGATCGGCGAACATCGCTGGGTCACCCGCTTTATTGAGGAGAGTCTGAAGGATACAGGCTGTACCGGTGTGGTGACCACCCCCATGCATAGCGCAGTGGCTGGTGAAATGGAACATCTGAGGACGAATTTCTCGGGTCAATGCAGTCACGACAAACTGCCTGGTCTGATTGAAGCCCTTCACCCAACCCCGGCCGTCTGCGGCTGGCCAACCCCTGTGGCCCGTGCGATTATCCGTGAGCTTGAACCATATGATCGTTCATTTTACACCGGTTTTCTGGGACCTGTAACGGGTCCTGCCGATTTTTCCCTCTTTGTGAATCTCCGATGTATGCAAATAAATGGTCGCCAGACAGTAATTTATGCCGGCGGAGGGATAACTGCCGACTCAGATCCTCACCGGGAATGGGAAGAAACCGTACTTAAAAGCCGGACGATGTTGTCGCCTATCGAAAAATTGGCCAATTTTACAGGCTAATACTGAAATAATGAGTTCAGGAAAAGAACATATAGGCCGGATGGCCGAAATTTTAGCCCGGAAAGGGGTGGATCATGTGGTGGTCTCTCCAGGGTCGAGAAATGCTCCCGTAATAATCCTGTTTGCCAGAAATGGAAAACTGAAACTGACCAGCATCGCTGATGAGCGCAGTGCCGGTTTTTTTGCATTGGGAATGGCCCAGAAACTTGGGAAACCGGTTGCGGTGGTTTGTACCTCCGGATCTGCAGCCGTTAATTACGGTCCGGCCGTTTCAGAGGCGTTTTACCAGAAAATTCCGCTGATCGTGATTACGGCAGACCGTCCGGCCGCCTGGGTTGACCAGGGTGATGGCCAGACCATCAGGCAGGAAGGCCTGTTCAGAAATTTCATCAGGAAGAGTTTTCAATTACCCGAAAAACTGATTTCCGGTGATGATGCATGGCATTTCGACCGGCTGGTGAACGAGGCGGTTGATTATGCCCTGTTCCCGGCTGCCGGACCTGTTCACCTGAACCTCCCCCTGGCCGAACCCCTGTATGATCTGGATGACACCAATGCTTCGCCGGAAGTAAGGATCACCGGCATTGCCCCGGTAATCAGCCGTTTGCACGATGATGCCATCCGGGAAATGGCTACTTTATGGAATGGGTCGGGCCAAAAGATGATCCTTGCAGGCCAGTTGCCTCCTGATAACGGTCTCAACAGTCAGGTTGCCCGGCTGGCCAATGATCCTTCGGTGGTGGTACTTACGGAAACTACTTCCAATATTTGCGGTGAAGGTTATGTGGAGTGCATCGACAGGGTAATCGAAGGATTGAGCCCGGATCAGCCGGAATTCAGACCGGAAATTCTCCTGACTTTCGGCGGTGCAGTGGTTTCCAAGAAAATCAAGGCCCTCCTCAGGAAGATGAGGCCCGGTTTTCACTGGCATATCAACCCGGATACCACGGAGTTCCATCTGGATACCTACCAGTCGTTAACCTTGACCATCACTTCGGCTCCCGACGTTTTTCTGAATGACTTCCTGCCCCTGGTGAGGCCTGTGGACAGCAGTTACCGGGCAGTATGGAACAACAGGAACGTTCAGCGAAAACAAATGCATAGTGACTTTCTTCTGAAGACGGATTACAGTGACCTGAAGGTATATGAACTCCTATTTGATGCTATCCCGGAGGGTACCCATATTCACCTGGCGAACAGCACGCCGGTCAGGTATGCCCAACTCTTCGAACACCGTAAAAATTTCAGGTTCTGGTCGAACCGCGGAACCAGCGGTATCGACGGATCGGTTTCAACCGCCGCGGGCCATGCTTTTGTTTCCGGGGAAAGTACTGTCCTGATTACCGGTGACATTGGTTTCTTTTATGATAGCAATGGCTTGTGGAACAATTCCCTGCCACCTAATTTGAAAATTATATTGATCAATAACGGTGGCGGAAATATCTTCAGGATTTTGCCGGGACCTTCCCGGTATGGTGAGCTGGAACCTTATCTCGAGACGGCCCATTCATTTCGTGCAGAGGGAATTGCATCAGGATTCGGGCTTGCATACTACCAGGCAGCTAATCCTGTCGCCCTGAAATCGCAGTTGTCCGATTTTTTCAGTCAGAACCAGAAGCCATCCCTGCTCGAGATTATTACCCCGGCTGAACAGAGTGCCGGGGCAGTCCGCAATTACTTTAAATACATGATACAATGAACACGAAACGCATTTGGACTACCATTAAAAACTACGAGCAGATCCGGTTTGACTTTTTTGAAGGGATCGCCAGGATAACCATAAACCGGCCAAGGTACCGGAATGCTTTTACTCCGGATACCATCAAGGAGATGATCGATGCCATGCATCATTGCCGTGAGAATGACGAGATCGGTGTGGTGGTGATTACCGGGGAAGGCGATAAGGCTTTTTGCAGCGGCGGTGACCAGAATGTAAAGGGCCATGGCGGTTATGTCGGAAAAGACGGCGTGCCAAGACTCAATGTCCTCGATCTCCAGAAAATGATCCGGTCACTGCCCAAGCCGGTGGTGGCCATGGTGAATGGCTATGCTATCGGTGGTGGCCATGTGCTACACGTAGTCTGCGACTTGTCCATCGCTTCGGAAAATGCCATTTTCGGCCAGACCGGACCCAAGGTGGGCAGCTTCGACGGCGGGTTTGGCTCTTCCTACCTTGCAAGGATCGTCGGGCAGAAGAAAGCCCGCGAGATCTGGTTCCTCTGCCGTCAGTATTCAGCGCAGGAGGCTCTTGAAATGGGGCTTGTCAACAAGGTAGTTCCTTTCGATCAGCTTGAAGATGAGGTGGTCGACTGGTGCAAAACCATGATGGAAAGGAGTCCGCTGGCCCTGAGGATGCTGAAAATGTGCCTGAACGCCGAGCTCGATGGTCAGGCAGGCCTTCAGGAGTTAGCCGGAAATGCCACCCTGCTTTATTACCTCACCGAGGAAGCCCAGGAAGGAAAACGGGCATTTCTGGAGAAGCGAAAGCCTGATTTTCAGCAATTTCCTAAGTTTCCTTGAGAGAAAGACTGAAAGACAATAGACTGAAAGACAATAGACAATAGACAATAGACATTAGACAATAGACA
>JAUWAB010000112.1 GCA_030602265.1 Prolixibacteraceae bacterium
AATTTTAATTGAAGGCCGGTTGTTGCCGGCAAATGAATATCTAACAGTTAACAGAGAAATTAATGTCCATCATATGAGAAACCCATTGTTCATTCTTTTGCTTACCCTGTTGTTGGTAAACTGTAAAGACAGGCCTGCGCCCGAAGTGCCGCTGCAAATCAGCGGTATCTATCCGCACCTGGCCTATTACAACAACGAGGGTGAATGTGGCACCGGTGCTGTGGTTCCCTGGGCCGACAGGCTCTGGATTATTACTTACGGACCACACTTCCCTTTGGGATCTTCTGATAAGCTGTATGAAGTCACACCAGACCTTCAGCTTGTGACCTTTGAGGGGAGTATCGGTGGAACTCCAGCCAACCGTATGATCCATAACGAAAGCAACCAGCTGTTTATTGGCCCGTATGCTATCGATGCCAACCGGAATGTCAGGGTCATTTCCTACGAAGATATGCCGGGACGCCATACAGGCAACGCCCGTCACCTTTTCGATCCCGCCGGAAAGATATATTTCGGGACCATGGAAGAAGGATTCTATGAGGTGGATGTCAATTCACTCGAGGTGACTACCATTCATAAGGATGGTAACATTATCCGGAGAGAGGGCCAGATGGCCCAGGAGAACCTGATGCTTCTTGGCGCACATGGAAAGGGTCTCTATTCCGGACAAGGCGTCATGGTGTATTCCAATAACGGCGAAACAGGCCAGGCTGCCCTCGAACGTTTTGACGTTGAGGCCGGTGCATTGTATGAATGGGATGGCAAAGACTGGACGCTGGTCCGTCGAAACCAGTTCGTTGAAGTCACCGGGCCTGGAGGAATTTATGGAAATAAAAATCCTGAAACCGATCCGGTCTGGGCAACCGGCTGGGACCACAAATCAGTCCTGCTCGGAGTCCGCAATCCCGCAACGGGATGGGATTTTTACCGGTTGCCCAAGGCCAGTCACACATACGACGGCGCCCACGGCTGGAATACCGAATGGCCCCGTATCCGGGATGTAGGCACTGAAGGAAATCCCGACTATCTGATGACCATGCACGGCATGTTCTGGCGCTTCCCCGAAATGTTTACCGCCGCTAATTCGGCCGGAATCCGTCCGCGGTCGGCTTACCTGAAAGTAATTGGCGACTATACCCGCTGGAATAACCAACTGGTATTTGGCTGCGACGATTCGGCCCACCGTGAATTTCTGAACAAAAGAAAACATAAGGGCGGCATCGAAGGGCCCGGCCAATCCAACTCCAACCTCTGGTTCACATCAACTGAAAAACCAGACCAGCTGGGTACCCCCACTGCCGCAGGTTCGGTTTGGATTAACGAAACTGTTGAAGCCGGAGGGTATTCCGAACCTTTCCTGTTCGCCGGATGGCCCGACCGGACCGCATGGATCCATAACCACGGAAAAAGTATTGTAGACTTCGTTTTAGAGGTGGATAAAACTGGCAATGGTGCATATAGCCTTCTGAAAACGGTATCGGTAGCCCCTGAAAGTTCTGAAATGGTTTCTTTCAGGACGGAAGAAGCAGGCGAATGGATCAGGGTTTCAGTAAATAAAGCCACTACTGCCACCGTAAGCTTCAACTATTCAGCCACCGAAAACCGGCAGGCTTCACCGTCCTCTATCTTCGAGGGACTTGCTGATGTATCCTCAAATAAATCTGTTGGCGGACTGCTCTACGGATTGGGCAATAACCGCCGCGCTCTCGGAATTTCGGCCATTCAGTTCGACAACGGACAGGAAGCCGATGCCGGGTATTACGAACTCGATGAAAAACTTAACCTGATCAGGAAAGAAGATCCGGAAACCCAAACCTTCATCAAAGAGAAATTTGCCATCCCCCACCATGTCATTGATATTGAGGAGAGTTCTGTCCTGATTGTCGACGACAGGAACCGCCGGTGGAGATTGCCTTTGGGGAGCGGTGATTTCAGGCAGCTGACCGATGACGGCCAGTTAAGGATTTGCCGTGAAGTGGCCACTGAACGCGACCTGTTCAATGCCGCCGGGACTTTCTACGAACTTCCGGCCGAAAACGCCGATGGGTTTGCCAAAATCAGGCCCGTTGCATCGCACCATTTCAGGATACACGATTACGCTTCCTACAGGGGTCTGCTGGTAATGACCGGGATTGATCCTGCCGCCAAGGCTGGTAACCACATTGTGCGTTCAGCCGACGGAAAGGCCGCTGTGTGGGTTGGCGCCATCGACGATTTATGGGAAATGGGCAAACCTGCCGGTTTTGGAGGGCCCTGGAAAAATTCAGAGGTGACAGCCGGCGAACCATCCGACCCGTTCCTGATTGGATTTTACGACAAACGCTCCCTGGAAATCTCACATGAGGCCACCCAAGCTGTAACTTTCAGGATTGAAGTAGAGCCCATCGGTCACGGACCCTGGATGCTCTATCAGGAAATTAAAGTAAATCCGGGCGAAACGTTTAAACATGATTTTCCTTCTGGTTTTCAGGCCCGGTGGATCAGGTTTACGGCGGACAGAAATTGCAGGGCAACTGCATTTCTGAATTATAAATAAGTTAATTTTAGGATTCTGCTTAATACAAGAATAATATGAGAAAGGTATTTGCAATTTTTACATTTGTATTGTTTTCACTGTTAGGAATTTGTCAGCCTTCCGGCTCTGTCTTTCTGGAAGCGGAAAGCTTTGGAAACAAAGGTGGCTGGGTGGTCGATCAGCAGTTTATGGACCTGATGGGTTCGTCCTACCTGTTGGCCCACGGAATGGGCATTCCCGTCGCCGATGCTGAAACCATGGTTGAGTTTCCTTCATCGGGAGAATATAACGTTTTCGTCAGGACTTTCAACTGGACTGCTCCCTGGTATAAGGGCGAAGGCCCCGGGAAATTCAGGTTATCCGTGAACGGGGTAAAAACGGGACCGGTATTGGGTGCCGCAGATGCACAGTGGTTTTGGCAAAATGCCGGCAAAGTGAAAATATCCGATAAGAAAGTAAGGGTTGGTTTGCACGACCTGACCGGTTTCAATGGCCGGGTCGATGCCATCTATTTTACAATGGGAACAACAGCTCCGCCCCCTGAACCGGAGGCGCTGGAAAAATTCAGGAAGCAAATGCTGAAAATCCCTGAGACACCTGCAAATGCAGGGTCATTTGACCTGGTCGTGGTTGGTGGCGGGGTAGCCGGAACTGCCGCGGCCATTGCGGCTGCCCGGCTCGGGATCAAGGTGGCCTTAATACAGGACCGCCCGGTGCTTGGCGGCAACAACAGCTCCGAAGTTCGTGTGCATCTGGGAGGCAGGATCCATGTTGATCCGTTCCCGGCATTGGGTGCCGTGGTAAACGAAATCGGACCCACGCGCGGCGGAAATGCGCAACCTGCCGACTATTACGAAGACGAAAAGAAGATGGAGATGGTCTTGGCCGAAGAAAACATTACGCTGTTTGCCAACTTCCGTGCGTATGCCGTAAAAACCAGCGGCTCACGGATTACTGAAGTTCATGCCCGACATATCGAAACTGCTGAAGAACTCGCTTTTAAGGCTCCTCTTTTTGCCGATTGTACCGGCGATGGCACTATAGGCTTTCTGGCTGGTGCCGATTTCGCAATGGGCCGCGAGGGGATTGATGAATTTGGCGAACCCACTGCTCCTGAGAAAGCCGACAAGATGACCATGGGCTCTTCTGTCCAGTGGTATTCAATCGAGGAAAATCAGGCCAGTTCTTTCCCGGAATTCAAATATGGCGTCGACTTTAATGAAGTGAATGCCCAGAAAGTAACCATGGGCGAGTGGACCTGGGAAACCGGTATGTTCCTTGATCAGATTTATGACTTTGAACGCATCCGCGATTACGGATTGCTGGTAGTCTACTCCAACTGGTCGTTTCTGAAAAACCACTCTTCCGTGAAAGAGAATTACAAAAACCGCCGGCTGGAATGGGTAGCCTATGTGGCCGGAAAGCGCGAGTCGAGACGTTTGCTGGGTGACCATATCCTGACCGAAATGGATATAACCAACTTTGTAATTTATCCGGATGCTTCGGCTCCGACTACCTGGAGCATAGACCTGCATTATCCCGATCCTAAAAACACGGAACATTTTCCGGGGAACGAATTCAAGTCGATTGCTGTCCATAAAAATATCCATCCCTATCCGATTCCTTACCGCTGTTTCTATTCGCGGAACATAGATAACCTGTTTATGGCCGGAAGAAACATCAGTGTAACCCATGTGGCCCTGGGGACTGTCCGGGTAATGCGTACCACCGGAATAATGGGCGAAGTGGTCGGTATGGCGGCTTCGCTTGCTGCAAAACATTCCACCACACCACGCGGAGTTTACCAGAACCATCTGGAGGAATTAAAAACCCTGATGAACAAGGGTGTCGGCAAATACGATGCTGAAGATATTCAGAACTATAACCTGGGTGGCACTTTAGGCCCCAGGAAATAACATATTACAGGAAGGTGTCTTAGAAAGAATACAGTATTCTCTTTTTCAGGATGGAAAACGTTTGATTAAAAACATGTTGAATAATATTAAGCGGAATCTTTTAACCTGGATGGTGCCGGGAATATTGTTCTGTGCTGGTTTTTCTGATGTACACCATGAGTCCCACCGGCCTTCGTTCTGGAAGACCGATGGGACGCTGTATATGCATTATTTCGAAGAAAAGACTGATTCCCTTTCTGGGCCTGAAATTTATGAATTGAAGGATGCTGAAGGGCTGACCATCTGGTTTGGCAGGTACATTTTTAAAGATGTATGTATTTCGGGAGAATGTAAGATGATCCGTCTGTGGTTGTTCTGGGATGGTGCCGGAAATTACCTTGGCATGGAACTTCCAAAAGGAGAGCCGCTTACCAAATCGGATCACACGGAATTTGACCATGCGGATTATGCGAAGCTGGAAGATATTCTGCGCGACACATCTTCTCTGTTGAAGGATTTGAAGCAGGAGGAACTGGTGATGGTCCCCGACACAATAAATCCCTATGAGGTTGATGGTTACACGGCTGCAACCAGGCCCGGACTGGATCAGGTGGTGGTAAAAGATGCCGTTTATACCTGTTATACGCTGTGGCATACCGTGTATGGTCCGGTTCGGAGTTATCTGATGGAAACGCTGGAGTCGAGAATCAACAGCGGGTATCTGAACTTGCTTTTTAAAAGTAAGGATCCTGCATTAACATCGTTTGCAATGGAAGCCGTCAGAAAGAACCCTGAATATCATTCTGAGTTTTATCCCCGGATAGCAGGGGAGGTTTTATCGGAAAACCACTCACTTGCAGGGCAGGCACTTGACTATTTTGTTCCTTCAAGGATGGTTTCAGAGGAGGAGCAACAGTTGTTGTGTTCCCTGATACCCCATGCAGATGCTCAGAAAAAGTACGGGATTATCTGGAAACTTCAGGAAACCGGGAATGTCCACGAAACGGTTGTTCTGCAGATGCTCAGGTATTCTGAAGGCGGCGAACTCGGAATAGGGTCGTTAAATCTGGTATACAGGTTAATACAGCCTGAATTTATGGACAGGAACCAGGAAATGAAGAGCATTTTAGACAGGTTTTCTGTTCATGAAAATCCGTATATTCGCAATCTTACAGCCAGGTTATTGGGAAACCGGCATTAATCCGGAATTCCGGGGTATCAAGAATTTCAGAGATATTTGGTTCAGCTGCTGCTGCGGGTTTTCACCAATTTGTCTTGTGTCTTATGTCTTGTGTCTTGATACCTGATACTGATACCTGCATGTGGCCAAAATGCCCTCCTCTGTCGGTTGTTTTAAGGTTATGTTCTTTATAATGAGAGGCTTTTGTCTTTTTAAACTGTTTAGTCTATGGTTACCTTAATTATATCTGTAATTGTCCTCCTTCTCGGGTATTTTCTCTATTCACGCTATCTTGAGCGTGTTTTCGGGGCCGATGGTAAGCGCCAGACCCCGGCCATTTCGATGCCCGACGGCGTGGATTACCTGCCCTTACCCTGGTGGAAGGCTTTTCTGATCCAGTTCCTGAATATTGCAGGGTTGGGTCCCATTTTTGGGGCCATTGCCGGTGCCATGTGGGGACCGGTTGCTTATCTCTGGATAGTATTGGGCGCTCTGTTTGCCGGCGCCACCCACGACTATTTCTCCGGAATGCTTTCCATTAAA
Organism: Prolixibacteraceae bacterium; assembly: GCA_030602265.1. Lineage (GTDB taxonomy): Bacteria > Bacteroidota > Bacteroidia > Bacteroidales > Prolixibacteraceae > UBA1413. Next base: position 6,134 of record JAUWAB010000112.1, read on the forward strand.
CACAAAGGGTTGAGCATCACCGAAATCGTGGGGATTTATATGGGCCAATTTACCAAACAGTTCATGCGGGCTTTCACCGTGCTGTTGATGGTCATGGTGGGAACCGTCTTTATTATGGGGCCTGCCAAAATACTGGCTGGCATTACGCCCGGATTTGCGACCATGTCGTTTTGGGTATGGGTAGTTTTCTGTTATTATGTGCTGGCCACCATGCTGCCCATCGATAAAATTATCGGGCGCTTTTACCCGGTATTCGGTTTTGCCCTGATGTTTATGGCCATAAGCCTGGTGCTTGCCCTGTTTGCCAAAGGTTTCCATATTCCTGAACTAAACCTTGAAAACTTTAAAAACATTCATAACAACGCTGAAAAATTCCCCATTTTCCCGATGCTGTTCATAACCATTGCCTGTGGGGCCATTTCGGGTTTCCATGCCACACAGTCGCCGCTTATGGCCCGCTGCCTGACCAATGAAAAACAGGGCCGCAAGGTGTTTTACGGAGCCATGATTACCGAAGCGGTGGTGGCTTTGATATGGGCAACCATCGCCATGAGTTTCTTCGGTGGTATCGGCGAACTCAACAGCGTAATGGTGGAACATAAAGGGAATGCCGCCTGGGTGGTTAACGAAGTGGCCAACTCACTGTTAGGGAAATTTGGTGCCGTGCTTGCGCTGTTGGGCGTGGTGGCTGCCCCCATCACATCGGGCGATACCGCTTTTCGCAGTGCCCGCCTGATTGTGGCCGACTTTCTGAAACTGAAACAGGGGCCAGTGAAGAACCGACTGATGGTGAGTATCCCGCTTTTCGCTGTTGGCTTACTGCTTACCCAGGTAAATTTTGACATCATCTGGCGCTATTTTGCCTGGTCGAACCAGACATTGGCCACCGTAGTCCTTTGGACCATCACCGTTTACCTCGCTACCGAAAAGAAAAATTACTGGATCACCCTGTTGCCTGCACTTTTTATGACCATGGTGGTTAGCGTTTATCTGATGCTGGCTCCCGAAGGTCTGAGCTTATCCAAAGCGTTTTCATATTCCATCGGGGCCTTGATTACGATCTTTTCAGCATGGGGATTTTTTAAGTTTATCCGGAAGTAATCCGTTAATAACATAGGAGTTATGATCCCCTTTTTTACCTTCGGACCAGGTGTGACTAAATAATTTACCAGCTGATTTCCTTTTTATCCCTGAAAAATTTGCCGGTAAGGTTTTGGGCAGCTTCGGTAGCTAACCAGACTGCTGTTTCTACACCCTTGGCTACTGAACGGCTTGCTCCGCTCCCGCCCATGTCTGTCTTCACCCAACCCGGACACATGGCATTTACAGCGATACCTCCCGGTTGAAGTGCTGCGGCCAGTTGTAAAGTGATGGCATTCATCGTTGTTTTACTGAGGCTATATACCGGTGCCCAGGTA
>JAUWAB010000140.1 GCA_030602265.1 Prolixibacteraceae bacterium
CAAAATATGCATGTCAGCCGGCTCGCTTGTGAAAGCATATGAAGAAGTTTGTAGGAAAGCCGTATGCGGGAAAACTGCACGTACGGTTTGATGAGGGGGCAGGGAAGGTGTTTTATCCTTCCCGCTCTACTCTACTGGACAATATATTTATCTGTGTAATCTGTGGACTGAAATCTGTGGCCCCTGTTAAGTAGAATACGTTTAAATAAGCGCACTCTTTCTAAAAAATGATTATCTCCCTTAAATATAAACATCGAAATATGTAGATTTGCCGCTTTGCTGGTTCTAATATGGAGTTGTTGAGGCATACCGGTATTGTAAAGGCAGTAACCCCAACTTCGCTGATTGTGTCAATTGTCAATCAATCAGCATGTTCTGGTTGTCATGCCAAAGGCGCCTGCAATGTCGCCGACATGCAGGAGAAGGATATTGAAGTTACCCGGTTCCGGAAGGAATACAAACCAGGCAACATGGTTACCGTCATTTTTCGTGAATCCTCCGGACTGAAAGCCCTTTTTTTAGGGTACATCCTGCCCTTTCTGATTTTACTGCTTACCCTTATTGTGGCCATCGAGGTTACGGGGAACGAATTCCAGGGTGCATTCATTGCCCTGGGGATGCTCGTCCCATATTATATTGTACTTTTCTTATCGAAGGATAAACTTAAAAAAGCATTTACGTTCGAACTGGAAGAAACCATCTGATTATGAACATGACAATTCTTTATACGGTCATCACCCTGGGTGCGATTGGTTCGTCGGCAGCGGTGATTCTCTATTTTGTCGCGCAGAAGTTTAAGGTTTATGAAGACCCGCGCATCGACGAGGTGGAACAGGCGCTTCCCGGTGCCAATTGCGGTGGCTGTGGCTTCGCTGGCTGCCGGGCATTTGCCGATGCCTGCGTCAAAGAGGGCGACCTCAGTGAGCTTTATTGTCCGGTGGGCGGAAACGACTGTATGTCGGGAGTGGCCAAAATCTTAGGTTTGGATGCGGTAAAAAAGGATCCCCGTGTGGCTGTCCTGCGCTGCAACGGCACCTGCGAGTTCAGGCCCAAGGTGAATAAATACGACGGTGCCACCACCTGCCACATCATCCATGCCACCTACAGCGGCGATACCGGATGCCAGTACGGCTGTCTGGGCTGCGGCGACTGCTGCAAGGTATGCGATTTTGATGCCCTCCATATGGATCCGGTCACCGGACTGCCTGTAGTCGACGAGGATAAATGTACCGCCTGTGGTGCTTGCGTCCGCGAATGTCCCAAGGATCTTTTTGAACTCCGGAAAAAACTGCCGAAGCACCGCAAGATCTATGTGGCCTGTCGTAACGAAGATAAAGGACCGGTCAACAAAAAAGCGTGTGCTGTGGCATGCATCGGTTGCAGCAAATGTTTCAAGGTGTGTGAATACGATGCCATCACCATGGGTAATAACCTGGCCTTTATCGACTCCGACAAGTGCAAATTCTGCCGCAAGTGCGTGCCTGTATGCCCGACCAACGCGATCATCGAAACCGGTTTCCCGCCACGCCGGGTAAAAGAGGAGGAATCGACCCAAGAAAAACCTGTTGTCAACGCATAAAACCCGAATATCGTGTTAAAGACTTTCAAAAAAGGGGGTATACATCCCCCGGAAAATAAATTATCCGCCGGAAATCCAATCCAGGAGATGGAGCTTCCCAAGGTGGTGTATATTCCTGTTTCCCAGCATATTGGGGCTCCTTCCACGCCATTGGTGAAGAAGGGCGACAAGGTTAAGGCCGGACAGCTGATTTCCAAAAGCTCCGGATTTGTTTCCGCCAATATCCACTCTTCGGTATCGGGGACGGTGGCCAAGGTGGATACCATTCCCGACTCTTTTGGTTATCCGAAGCAGGGTATTGTTATTAACGTTGAAGGGGATGAGTGGGAGGAGACCATTGACCGGTCGCCCGATCTTGTCCGTGAATGCAGCCTTACCGGGCCGGAAATCGTCCAGAAGATTCAGGATGCCGGAATTGTCGGCATGGGGGGCGCCACTTTCCCGACACATGTCAAGCTGGTACCCCCGCGGGGCATGAAAGCTGAAATGCTCCTGATCAACGGCTCGGAGTGCGAACCCTATCTGACTTCCGACCACCGGCTTATGCTGGAAAAGACGGAGGAGGTACTGGTTGGAACCACCTTGCTCATGAGGGCCATGGGAGTGGAGAAAGCACTGATAGGCATCGAGAATAACAAGCCCGATGCCATCAGCCTTATGAAAGAAAAGGCCAGAGGATATAAAGGTATTGAGGTAGTCCCGCTGAAGGGGAAATACCCGCAGGGGGGTGAAAAACAGCTGATCAACGCTGCTACCGGCCGCGAGGTGCCTTCGGGTGCCCTGCCGATTTCCGTAGGTTGTGTGGTCAGTAACGTGGGCAGCGCCTTCGCCGTTTATGAAGCGGTTCAGAAGAACAAACCTCTCTTCGAGCGTGTGGTCACCGTTACCGGAAAATCGCTGGAAAAGCCTTGCAACCTTAAAGCCCGCATTGGTACCCAGGTAGCGGAGCTTGTAGCTTTTGCCGGCGGGCTCCCCGAAGACACGGGTAAGGTAATCAGTGGCGGACCGATGATGGGCAAGGCCGTGGCATCCCTGGAGGTACCCGTTACCAAAGGAACTTCCGGAGTGCTGATTATGCCGGAAAAGGAAGCCGGACGGGGCGAACACCTGGTATGCATCCGCTGCTCCAGATGTGTGTCGGTTTGTCCGATGGGCCTTGAACCATACCTGCTGATGACCTTGGCCGAGAAAAAAATCTTCGACCGTCTGGAGACTGAACGGGTCATGGATTGTATCGAATGCGGAAGTTGCAGCTATACCTGTCCGAGCAACCGTCCGCTGCTCGACTATATCCGGTTCGGCAAGGCCAATGTCGGTGCCATCATCCGCGCAAGAAAAAATTAACAGATAAGCACATCTTATTAAACCAGATAATGAGTAATCTATTAACTGTTTCTCCGTCACCGCACGTCCATGCCAGTGATACGGTGCAGAAAATCATGTACAGGGTGATTATCGCCCTGATTCCGGCCCTGATCTGGTCGGTGGTGGTTTTCGGCTGGGACGCCCTGCGGGTCACCCTGATCGCAGTAATTGCCAGCGTAGGGTTCGAGTACCTGGCCCAGAAGTATATCATGAAAGTGAGGCCGTCTGTGACCGACGGATCTGCCTTGATCACGGGACTCTTGTTAGCCTTTAACGTACCGGCCAACCTGCCCTGGTGGATAATCATCCTGGGCGCCCTTGCTGCGGTCGGAATCGGTAAACTGTCGTTCGGAGGCCTCGGGACCAACATCTTTAACCCCGCCCTGGTCGGCCGTGTATTCCTGCTGATCTCCTTTCCGGTGCAGATGACGTCATACCCTGTACCCCGCATGAGTGATGTGGATGCCGTGACTGCAGCCACACCCCTGGGTCTTTTGAAAGAAGGCCTGATGAACGGTCAGCCGGTCAGCGAACTGTTAGGCCAGCTGCCAACGGCTACTGACCTGCTTATCGGAAACATGGGCGGTTCATTAGGTGAAATCTCCGCTCTGATGCTGATCATCGGCGGTCTGTATATGCTGCTCCGGAAAGTCATTACCTGGCATACGCCTGTTGCTGTCCTCGGATCCATGTTTGTCATGGCAGGCGCATTCTGGCTGGTGAATCCTGAAATGTATATGGAACCTGCGTATCACCTGCTGACCGGGGGCGCCATGTTAGGGGCCATCTTTATGGCTACCGATATGGTTACTTCGCCCATGACCGGCAAGGGACAGATTATTTACGGGGTCGGGATCGGCGTAATCACGATGAGTATCCGCCTGTTCGGGGCATACCCCGAAGGGATATCCTTCGCCATCCTGATTATGAACGCATTTACCCCGCTGATTAACAATACGGTTAAACCTAAACGTTTCGGAGGAAAGAAATAATGGCTAAACGCGAATCAACTTTTATCAATATGCTGGTGGCCCTGACGCTGGTCACCCTGGTAGCCGCCGGATCGCTGGGTTTTGTTTACTCCCTCACCAAAGATGCCATCGCCGAAGCTAAGCTGAAAGCGCAGAATGAAGCCATCAGCAAGGTTTTGCCTGCTTTTGATGAGCTGAAAGAGACAGTAACCGTGAACCCTGATAATGGCCCCGAAAGCCTGGAACTTTTCCCTGCCTACAGCGGCGGAAATCTGGTCGGTATAGCCGTGAAATCTTATACGAAGAACGGTTTCTCCGGTCATATCGGTGTGATGGTCGGACTGGATGTTAACGGCAATATTACCGGTTACCAGGTACTGGAACATAAGGAAACTCCCGGATTGGGATCCAAAATGGGCGTCTGGTTCAATAATTCCGAAAGGCCGAACCAGAATATCATCGGACGGAACCCTGCCAATGGTAAACTGGAGGTCACCAAGGACGGCGGACAGATCGATGCGATCACGGCGTCGACCATCACTTCCCGTGCTTTCCTGGAGGCCGTAAACCGGGCTCATGCCGGCTTTGCTGATAAATTTTCAAATGCCGGACAACCCTCGGCCCAAACCAATTAATCTGAATGGCTATGAATCAACTGCAAAATTTTACCAAAGGATTTATAAAGGAAAACCCTGTGTTTGTCCTTCTGTTAGGGATGTGCCCGACCCTGGGGGTCACCTCTTCAGCCATCAACGGGCTGGGCATGGGACTGGCAACCACTTTTGTGCTGGTGATGGCGAATATCGTGGTTTCTCTGGTGAAAAGCCAGATCCCCGATAAGGTGCGCATTCCGGCGTTTATCGTGATCATCGCTACCTTTGTGACCATCGTTGAGCTGGTGATGCAGGCCTACCTGCCCTCGCTTTTCGAATC
>JAUWAB010000029.1 GCA_030602265.1 Prolixibacteraceae bacterium
AGATAATGTTTAGTCAGATTTCTTCTATGTTCCCAAAACGCATTCATGCTGTGACATCTAATGGATTTATCCTTAAACTGGTTCTGTTTATTTTCGTATTTACTCTGAATGAGAAATTTATTTAATAGCAACTTGAATTAAATAATAAATTATAAATAATAAATCGTAAACCCGTTCTCAGCTCCCCAAAATAAAAATGACCGGCTTTTTTTCCAGGTCGGGTTTCTGTTTTTTCCAATCGGCAATGGTGCGGGTCCTGATCATCTGATTTTCACTGGTAATATCGGCGGCAATACACAGGGATGTTCCGGGCTGGCAGGTGGCTAACAGGTCGTTTAACAGATGGTTGTTCCGGTAGGGGGTTTCCATGAATATCTGGGATTGTTTCTGCTGAACCGCCTGCCGTTCGAGTTGTTGAATCCGTTTCAGCCGGTCGGGCTTCTTGACGGGCAGATAACCGGTAAAGGCAAAGCTCTGGCCGTTCATCCCCGAGGCCATCAGGGCCAGCAAAATTGACGACGGGCCGACAAGCGGTACCACCGTCATCCCTCTTCGATAGGCAATTTTGACCATCTCGGCCCCCGGGTCTGCTACACCCGGACAACCGGCTTCCGATATGATCCCAACGTCAAAGCCCTGCTGAATATAGTCCAGGTACCCGTTTTTCTGCATTTCCGGGGTATGCTTGTTCAGCTCCATGAAGGTCAGACTGTCGATGTCGGTTTCACGGTTTACCTTTTTCAGAAAACGCCGGGCGTTACGGATGTCTTCCACGATGAAATGGCGGATCTGATTGATTACCTCGGCATTATAGGAAGGAAGTACGTTCTGCCAGGGTGATTCGCTCAGCAGGTTCGGAAGAAGATATAATTTTGCCATAACCGGAATTTTGTGTAAAACTAAAAATTTAGATTGATTTTGTAATTTTACCGGCCTATTTCATTGTATGAGCCAGCAGTTGAAAATTAAGGTTACCCTTACCGGCACCGGGACTTCGCAGGGAGTGCCCCTGATCGGTTGCCATTGTGACGTATGCAGTTCAGTTGATCCCCGCGATAAGCGCTTACGGTCTTCGGCCCTGCTTCAGATCGACGGCAGGAATTTCGTAATTGATGCAGGTCCTGATTTCAGACAGCAGATGCTGGCCCACCGGGTCGACAGCCTGCGGGCCATTTTGCTGACCCATGAGCATGTAGACCATATCTTCGGTCTCGATGATATCCGCTCGTACAACTGGATTCAGCGGCGGCCAACCGACATATATGCCGAACCGAGGGTGCAGGAGGCCATCCGCAGAATCTTTCATTACGTTTTTGCCCGCGATAAATACCCCGGAATTCCTCAGATGCAATTACATGAGATCACAGAGAATACTTTTACCATCGACGGCATAGAATTTTTGCCGGTCAGGGTGTACCACCATAAGTTGCCGGTCCTGGGTTACCGGGTTGGCGATTTCACCTATATCACGGATGCCAACTCCATTCCTGAGCAAGAGATTGAGAAGCTTTGGGGCACCCGCGTGCTGGTCATCAATGCCCTGCGGATGGAGAAGCACCTGTCGCATTTCAATCTGGAAGAGGCTATGGAACTGGCCTCACGGATCGGTCCGGAGAAGACCTGGATAACGCATGTCAGTCACAGTATGGGGACTTACAGCGAGGTGGAGAAAATTCTTCCTGAAAATGTTCATCTGGCCTGGGACGGGCTGAGTTTTGAGGTGTGAGGGCAGGCGTCTTATGAATCCGTCATATCATCCGTCTGGGATTACGTTTACCCTGGCGGGCGTGGGCAGGGTTTGCCGGCTTCCGGGGTACTGGCCGCAGGTTTATCCATCAGGTATAATGAATCGGGTAGACATATTCCCCGGACGATTGCTTTCAGTACTATTATTTCTTTTGCTGTTATTTTGTTCTTAACCAAGGTATTACGGAAATCAAAGCCAGTAGCAGATAAAGTGCGCCAGCTGTAAACAACGCCCAGCTGAGGCTGATTTTGTCGGTAATCCAGCCCAGAAAAGGACCTGTAACCGCAAAATTGATCCGGATCAGGAAATTTCTGACGGATAGGAGGGTAGCCCGTACTTCCGAATCGGTAAATTCATTGACATAATTCTTCAGGATGATGGTGGCCATGCCCCGGGCGAGATAGAAGAAGAACAGGAACGCGATTCCCCATGGGGCGATGAACCACCCGGAAAGCCAGAACCCGGCGGTCAGTGCAATGAGGATCAGCAGGGTCCCGGATTTTCTGGTCACCAGGTTTTCCATTTTATAGGCCAATACGGAGGAAACCGCTACGGAGATGTTGAGCAAGGCCCACATTACCCCGAACCATTCCACCGGCAGGTTGATTTCCAGAAGCCAGGGCTGCACGAACCAGGCGAAGGTAAGGGTTGCAGTTCCGGTAACCGACGAAAAGAGGATGGCGGTCAGCAGGTTGCGGTTGCCGGTCAGGTTTTTCCGGGCAGCCTTCAGGAATTCCAGTGGTTTCAGGATGACATGTTTTCTGTGCAGTTTCGGTTCAATGAGCTGCAGGGAGGCAGGAATGGCCATTGCGGCCACCAATATCTGGAAGTAGAAGGGTGTGCGGATGGTGATGGCCGCGAGTAATCCGCCCACAATTCCGGCAATTGCTTCGGCAAAATTTCCTGCAGAGGTGATCCTGCCTTCCTGTTTTACATATTGTTTTTCACGGTCGTTCTCCTTCAGGGTGTCGTAAAGGATGGCTGAATCGGCTCCGGATACAAAACTGTAGCCGACGCCCAGGATGACCTCGGCCAGTACAAACCACATGAAGGAGTGGGTCACCGAGTAGACCACAAACCCGATGGTGCCCAGAATACTGCCTAAAATCAATGTTTTTCTGCGGCCCCAGACATCGGCCATCCAGCCCGACGGAATTTCCATGGCCACAATGCCGATAGAATAGATCGATTTCAGGATGAAGATTTCCTGCATGTTCATGCCGGTGTCGGTGTAAAAGAGTACCACGATGGGCATCACCAGGTTGAACCATTTGGCAATCCTGATGATGTAGAGCAGTGGAATATTTCTCATCGACGGGTACATGGCCTGAATTCGCTTTCCGCAGATGGTCATCGCCATCAGGCGGATTTTTCAGGGGCAAAAATAGTAATATTGGCGAATCCACTAATCAGCGTACAAGGTTGGTGGTGATTGCTCGCTTTGCTACCCATATGCCGCTCCTGACGGAGCTTAACAATGCTCAGCACCGGTCACCGGTTACTGATTACCGATTACCTTTTGATAATCACCGTTAATAGCTGGTGTCATCCAGTTTTACCTTCCCCTTGAACGTTCTGTATACAAAGAACATATACACCAGGATCATCGGGCCGCCGATGGCGGTGATGGTGAGCATGATGCCCAGCGATTTCTCGGAGGATGCTGCGTTGTAGATGGTTATCGTGTTCTGCGGATCGAGAGTTGACAGCAGCAGGTTGGGATACAGCTCAATCGCCACCAGGATCAGCAGAAGGCTGATGGTAATGGACGAAAACAGGAAAGCCTGACTATATTTCCGTTTATGGGCAAGCCTGGGAATATTGGCGATGCTGAGAAACACCAGTACCGGAACGATGAAAAGGGCAGGGTCTTCCTGGAAATTGTCGGAGAGATGGGGTATATAAATCAGGGTGTAGAGGGTGGTAATGGAGAAACTTACCACGAAGAAAATTATGCCGCTTCTTAACAGCAGGGTGAGTTTCGTATAGAGTCTTCCCTCGGTTTTCAGCAGGAGATAGATCGCTCCGTGGGTCATCATCAGGGCTAAGGTGGTCACCCCTACCATCAGGGCGTAAGGATTCAGGAATTCGAAGAATGGGCCTCCGGCATATTCATACTCATGGTCGATGGGCATTCCCTGCAAAACGTTGCCCAGGACCACCCCTAACAGAAAAGCCAGCATGATGCTGGAAATGCTGTAGGCTACATCCCAGGTGGCGCGCCACCACTTCATCGGTTCCTTGCTCCGGAATTCAATGGATACCGCACGGAAGATGATGAACACCAGGAACAGCATGAAAGGTACGTACATGGCCGAGAAGAGCGTTGCATACATCACCGGGAAGCCGGCGAAAAGGGCACCTCCGCCAATGACCAGCCAGACTTCATTGCCGTCCCAGACCGGCCCGACTGCATTCAGGGCGATCCTTCGGCTTTCCTCCTTCCTGAAGAAAAGGTGCCATGCGCCTGCACCGAAATCAAATCCGTCTAAAATGGCATAACCTGAAAAGAGTCCGCCAACCACCAAAAACCACAAAGTGGGATAATCCAATCCAAATATTGTTGCCATAATGTTATGATTTACCGATTACTGCGTCTGCGATCTCTTCCTGCAGGGGCCGACCGTCTTCTTTTGCTTCATCATAAGGCCCGTGCTTGATCTTTTTGTTCAGCAGGTAGAGGAACAGTGCAAGAAGCAGCGTATATATCAGGGTGAATAAAATCAGGGAAAAGAGCACCTGGTTAGCGGTAACGCTTTTCGAAAGCGCGTCGCTGGTGCGGAGCAGTCCGTAGACCACCCAGGGCTGACGGCCCATTTCGGCGGCAAACCAGCCGGCCTGGTTGGCAATCTGCGGGAGCAGTACGGAGAAAACAAAGATCCACAGCAGCCACCGGTAGGTGAACAGCCTGCCGCGCCACCACTGAAAACTGGCGAACAATGTCAGGGCTATAAGGAACATCCCGATAGCGACCATGATATGGTAGAACTGAAAGACAGCGTTGACCTGTCCGGGCCGGTCCTCCAACGGAAAAGCATTCAGTCCGGTCACCGGTGCCTCAAAATCATAATGAAGCAGGAACGAAAGCCCACGCGGGATTCTCAGTCCGATTACCTTTTGCTTTTCCTTGTCGACCCATCCGAAGACATACATGTCGGCCGGCGCGGAGGCATCGAAGTGACCTTCCATGGCGGCCAGTTTTGCCGGCTGGTGCTCAGCCACCACGACGGCCGAACGGTGCCCGGATACCAGTTGTGTAAGCGAAAACACCGTGGCGACACCAAGGGCAATTTTGAAAGCTTTCGTGGAGATTTCCACATATCGTCCGCGGATCAGATAGTAGGCATGCACGCTCAGCACCAGAAATGCACCGGCCAGGAAAGCTCCCTGCCAGACATGGATGATCCGGTCGACGCTCGAGGGATTGAACACCATCTCCCAGAAATCGGTAATTTCGGCACGGGCATTAAGTCCTTCTCCTACAATATGATAACCGGTAGGGGTCTGTTGCCAGCTGTTGGCCACTACAATCCAGACGGCCGAAAACATGGAGCCAAGGAATACACCGACCGTTGACACCATATGAACCCAGGGTTTCACCCGGTTCCAACCGAAAATGAGCACCCCTAAAAACCCGCTTTCCAGGGCAAAGGCAAAGATCCCTTCAGCAGCCAGTGCGCTGCCGAAAACATCCCCGACAAACCGGGAATAGGTTGCCCAGTTGGTGCCAAACTCAAATTCCATCACTATGCCCGTAGCTACACCCAGTCCGAATGTCAGGGCAAATATTTTGGTCCAGAACCGGGCAAGGGTCTCATACTCCTTGTTCCGGGTACGGATATACATACCTTCCATGATTACCATAATCAGGCCAAGTCCGATACTCAGAGGAGGGTAGATGTAATGGAATGCGATGGTAAAGGCAAACTGGATCCGTGCTAATATTTCTACTTCCATAATGTCTGATTATTTAAAATCATTCAAAATTATGGAAATTTAATGGTCATCACAAAGTTTTATATTGTCTTTTTGCAGGAAATAAGGGTGTTTATGTCCTTATATTTTGACTGTCTGTTGTTTATCCGTATTAAGTAAATCTTATCAGATTGAAGCGCTGAGATAAGGAAGATTGTCAGTTAAGACTGACAGAAAATCGAATTAGTCATAAAAAAAGCAGTCCTGAAAACAGAACTGCTTTTTGATATCTTTTCCAACCGGATCAGCATCCGTCGGTATTTCCTTCAGCCTGAAGTTTATACCAGGAAAGCGGATGGGAGCTGGGCCTTTCGATCGGCATACCGTAAAGACGGTCGAGGACCAGCTGGGCCAATACACCGAGTGAACGGGACACCCCGAACAGCACTGTATAGAAATTGTGCTCGGTAATTCCGTAGTGGTGGAGCAGTGCCCCGCTGTAGGCATCCACATTCGGCCATGGGTTCTTGATCTTGCCGGTGGCTTCCAGAATCGGAGGAGCCACCCGGTACATGGCGTTGGCCAGGTTGATCAGTTTATCGCTCTTGACATATTTGTCGGCAAATTCCTGCTGAACGGTAAACCTTGGGTCAGTAATCCGGAGCACGGCATGACCGTATCCGGGAACCACACGGCCTTCCTGCAGGGTTTTTTCCACATAGGCAGCGATCTGTTCATCGGAAGGTTCATCAGTCCCAAGTGTTTCGATCATTTCAAGCATCCAGTTGATCACCTCCTGATTGGCAAAGCCGTGAAGGGGGCCTGCCAGTCCGTTCATCCCGGCAGAAAATGAATAATAGGCATTACTAAGTGCTGAGCCGACCAGGTGTACGGTATGGGCTGAAACATTGCCGCCTTCATGGTCGGCATGGATTACCATGTACAGTCTGAGCAGGCGCTTGACCTCCAGGGAATCAAATCCCATCATATAGGCCAGGTTACCGGCCCAGTCGAGGTTCGGATTGGGTTCGATATGATTTCCGTTGTGGTATAGACGGCGATAAATGTATGCAGCAATTCTGGGCAGACGGGCGATGAGGTTCATGACATCCTCGTACATGAAATCCCAGTAGAATTTTTTGTGTACACCGGCGCGGTATGCTTTCTGGAATACCGATTCGGTGGCCATGGAAAGGATGGCGGCGCTGAACATGGTCATCGGGCGGGCGGTTTTCGGGATGGCGTCGATCACGTCGAATACGTGCTGTGGCACATGCGCGCGGGTGGCCCAGTCGCGGGAGATGTTCATCACATCATCCTTCTCCGGCACTTCACCGATCAGCATCAGGTAAAACAATCCTTCGGGAAGCGGTTCGCCTTCCGGGGTAAGCTTGGGAAGCTTCTGGCGCAGCTCCGGCAGGGAGTATCCCCTGAAACGGATCCCCTCGTTGGCATCCAGGTTGGAGGTATCGCATACCAGTGCCGGAATTCCCTTTTGTCCGGAAAGTACCTGGTCGATCGTCACCTGGGCAATCACCTTGTCCCCATGTTCCTTTCTGATTCTCTGGTACTCACTGACACATTTGCTGGCTCGTTGAAAAAAGCGGTTTTTAATGTATTCCATAGTAATTCAATTTATTAAGATTCTGATTTTGTTCCTGTTAATGCATATTCCTGATCACCTCATCGGCAAATTCACTGGTCGACAGCAGGGTGGCCCCTTCCATCTGTGCGTGCAGGTCGGAGGTGACCCTTCTTTTGGCAAAGGTATGGTCCATGGCATCGTACACATGCTCGGCGGCTTTGGTCCATCCCAGGTATTCGAGCATCATGACCCCGGACAGGATCAGTGACCCCGGATTGGCCTTTCCGGTGCCGGCGATGGCCGGTGCGGTTCCGTGGGTAGCCTCGAAGATGGCATAACCGGTGTGGTAATTGATGTTGGCGCCCGGGGAGATCCCGATCCCGCCGACCATGGCTGCAAGCTGGTCGGAGATATAGTCCCCGTTCAGGTTCATGGTGGCAATCACCGAATAATCGAACGGCCTCAGCAGGGATTCCTGAAGGAAGGCGTCTGTAATGACATCCTTGACAATGACCTTGCCTGATTTTTTCGCCTCTTCAAGGGCCTTGTCCGCGTCAATTTTTCCTCTTTCCGATTTCAGTTTCTCATATATTCTCCAGGTGAAAACCTGGTCGCCAAATTCAGATTCTGCCAGATCATAGCCAAAATTTTTAAAAGCCCCTTCGGTAAATTTCATGATGTTCCCCTTATGGACCAGGGTAACTGAAGGTAATTCGCGCTCGATAGCATATTCTAAAGCCGCCCGGATCAACCTTTCCGAACCATCCTTCGAAATGGGTTTTACCCCGAAGGATGAATTTTCCGGAAACCTGACCTGATCGGTGACGCCCATCTCTTCAGTAAGAAACCGCATCAGTTTGCCAGCTTCTGCGGTACCTGCCATAAATTCGATCCCGGCATAGATATCTTCGGTATTTTCCCTGAAAATGTGCATATCGACCAGGTGCGGGTAGCGTACCGGAGAGGGGACCCCCTTGAACCATCTGACCGGGCGTAGGCAGACAAAGAGGTCAAGCGTCTGTCTTAGTGCAACATTCAATGACCTGATCCCACCGCCAACCGGTGTGGTAAGCGGGCCTTTGATCCCGACCAGGTATTCGCGGAAGGCGTTGAGGGTTGCCTCTGGCAGCCATTCTCCGGTTTGCAGGTAGGCCTTTTCCCCGGCCAACACCTCCAGCCAGCTGATTTTTCTGGAGTCGCCGTAGGATTTGGCCACGGCAGCATCGATGACACGCTGCGACGGCCCCATGATGTCCTTCCCGATCCCGTCGCCCTCAATAAAAGGAATAACCGGAAAATCAGGGACTTCCAGCTGATGACCGGTCTTCCGTACTTTTTCGTTCATTGATATCGTTTGTTACTTTGTTCAATATTACGGTATGCAGCCCCGCTTTACCGGGGCGTGCAGCGTTCATTGCCTTATTTAATCTTACGACAGTTTGGCCTGTAAGTTCTGGTTAAGGGCTTCCAGAAAATCCTCTGTGGTCAGGTAATGTTCCGTTTTCAGATTGTCGCCGTGAACGATCAGGGCAAGGTCCTTGGTCATTTTACCGCTTTCCACGGTTTCGATGCAAACCTGTTCCAGGGTTTCGGCAAAGTGCACCAATTCCGGGGTATTGTCCAGTTTTCCGCGAAATGCCAGACCGCGGGTCCATGCAAATATGGAGGCGATAGGGTTGGTGGAAGTGGGTTTGCCCTGCTGGTGCATCCTGTAGTGGCGCGTAACGGTACCGTGGGCAGCCTCAGCTTCCATGGTATGGCCGTCGGGGGTCACCAGGGTGGAGGTCATCAGTCCGAGGGATCCGAAACCCTGGGCAACGGTATCGCTCTGCACGTCGCCGTCATAATTTTTGCAGGCCCACACAAAACCGCCTTCCCATTTCAGGGCTGCAGCAACCATGTCGTCGATCAGCCGGTGTTCATAGGTAATGCCGGCTTCGGCAAACTGTTCCTTGAATTCGGTTTCGAAAGTTTCCTGAAAGATATCCTTGAACCGTCCGTCATATTTCTTCAGGATGGTATTTTTGGTAGACATGTAGAGCGGCCATTTTTTATCCAGGGCCTGGTTCATACAGGCGCGGGCAAATCCGCGGATCGATTCGTCGTGGTTGTACATGGCCAATGCAACGCCATCGCCCTGAAAGTGGTAAACCTCATGTGAGATGGGCTCCCCGCCATTGTCCGGGGTAAAGGTAATGGTCAGTTTGCCGGGGCCTTTGGTGACAAAGTCGGTAGCCCGGTACTGGTCACCGAAGGCATGGCGGCCGATACAGATGGGATGTTTCCAGCCCGGAACCAGCCTGGGCACGTTGTTAATCATGATGGGCTCGCGGAAAACGGTTCCGTCTAAAATATTCCGGATGGTGCCGTTGGGCGATTTCCACATTTTCTTGAGCCCGAACTCTTCCACGCGGGCCTCATCCGGGGTGATGGTGGCGCATTTAACCCCGACCCCGTATTTTTTAATGGCATGTGCTGCGTCGATGGTTACCTGGTCGTCGGTGGCATCACGGTATTCTATGCCCAGGTCATAATATTTCAGGTCTATGTCCAGGTATGGCAAGATAAGTTTCTCCTTGATAAATTTCCAGATGACGCGCGTCATTTCGTCTCCGTCGAGTTCAACAACGGGGTTGAGTACTTTTATTTTTTGCATGGATATAAAATTTTAAGCGTTGTTTTTACTGATCAGGTTGAGGGCAGATCCGGCCCTGAACCAGTCAATCTGCTGTTCATTGTAGGTATGATTGGCCACGATCACGTCGGTGGAACCATCGCTGTGCACCACTTCAATGGTAATCGGCTTTCCGGGGGCGATTGCGGCCAGGTCTGTGAAGTTGAAGGTGTCGTCTTCACGGATCTTGTCGTAGTCGGCCTCATTGGCAAAGGTCAGCGCTAACATACCCTGCTTTTTGAGATTGGTCTCGTGGATACGGGCAAACGATTTGACCAGAACCGCCTTAACGCCCAGGTGACGGGGTTCCATGGCGGCGTGTTCCCTGGAGGAACCTTCACCGTAATTATGGTCACCCACAACAATCGTCGGAACACCGGCGGCCTTGTAGGCCCTCTGGACGGCGGGTACTTCGCCGTATTCTCCGGTAAGCTGGTTTTTCACCTTGTTGGTGGCTTCGTTGAAAGCATTCACCGCACCGATCAGCATGTTATTCGAAATATTGTCGAGATGGCCGCGGAACCTGAGCCACGGCCCGGCCATGGAGATATGGTCGGTGGTACATTTGCCCAAAGCTTTGATCAGTAGTTTTGCCCCGGTGATATTCTGACCATCCCATGGTTCAAACGGGCTTAGTTTTTCCAACCGGTTGGAGCCCGGATCGATTATGACTTCGATCCCTGTAGCATCCTCAGCGGGTGCCTGGTATCCGGCGTCTTTCACGTCAAATCCCTTGGGTGGCAGTTCAAATCCGGAAGGGGGATCCAGTTTGACGGCCTCACCCTGTTCATTAACCAGGGTATCGGTAACCGGGTTAAAATCGAGTGTACCGGCGATTGCCAGGGCGGTTACCAGCTCTGGCGAGGTCACGAAGGCATGGGTATTCGGGTTCCCGTCGGCCCGCTTCGAGAAATTGCGGTTAAACGAGTGGACGATGGTATTCTTCTCGCCCTTTTCGGCACCCGGCCTCGACCATTGGCCGATACACGGCCCGCAGGCATTGGCAAATACATTCCCGCCGATGTTTTCAAAAATATCGATAAACCCGTCGCGTTCAATAGTATAGCGTACTTGTTCCGAACCCGGGGTAATGGTGAATTCCGACTTGGTTTTCAAACCTTTTAGAAGAGCCTGCCTGGCGATGGAGGCCGCCCTGGAAATATCTTCGTATGAAGAGTTGGTGCAGCTTCCGATAAGCCCGACGGAGATTTCAAGCGGCCATCCGTTAGACCTTGCCTCTTCGCCTAGTCTGGAAATGGGAGTAGCCCGGTCGGGGGTGAACGGTCCATTAACATGCGGCTCTAATTCCGACAGGTTAATTTCGATTACCTGGTCGAAGTATTTCTCCGGATTGGCATAGACCTCCTCATCTCCGGTCAGTTCGTGCTTAATGGCCGCAGCGGCTTCAACCACCTGACTCCGTCCGGTGGCCGAAAGGTAACGCTCCATGGCTTCATCATAGGCAAATAGCGAAGTGGTTGCGCCCACTTCAGCTCCCATATTACAGATGGTACCTTTACCGGTGGCCGACAGCGAACGGGCGCCTTCCCCGAAATATTCAATGATATAACCGGTCCCGCCTTTAACGGTAAGGATGCCGGCCACTTTCAGGATTATATCCTTTGGGGCGGCCCAGCCACTGAGCTTCCCGGTAAGCTTTACCCCGATCAGTTTGGGCATTTTCAGTTCCCAGGCCATGCCGGCCATCACATCCACGGCATCGGCGCCACCAACCCCGATGGCAACCATGCCCAGTCCACCCGCATTGGGCGTATGCGAGTCGGTGCCTATCATCATACCGCCCGGGAAAGCGTAATTTTCCAATACTACCTGATGAATGATCCCGGCGCCCGGCTTCCAGAAACCGATACCATATTTATTACTGACCGATTCCAGGAAGTCGAAAACCTCCTTGTTACTGTTCAGCGAGGCAGCCAGGTCGGCTTTCCCGTTGGTATGTGCCAGGATCAGGTGGTCGCAGTGAACAGTCGAAGGGACCGCCGTGGTCCGTTTCCCGGCATTCATAAACTGAAGCAGTGCCATCTGTGCAGTCGCATCCTGCATGGCAACCCGGTCGGGAGCGAAATCAACATACGATTTGCCCCGCTCATACGGCTGAATGTTCTCCGGATCATACAAATGTGCGTATAGAATCTTCTCCGCGTAACTCATGGGCCGGTTTAATGCCTTCCGTGCCTTTGAAACCCTGTCAGGGAAACTGAAATATACCTTTTGAATGAGGTCTGAATCAAACATGACAATTAGTTTTTTTTTAGATGTTTTACTTAAATTCTGTAATTTAACAACACTTATTTATGCTGAATTGTTGAACAAAATCACGGTTTAAAAATCGATTCTAAATATATAAATAAATAGAATTGTTAAGGCCGGTTTTGAAAATTATTACCAGATTGGTCATTTCATTAAGCCTGAAACACGATCATTTCACTGAATGAGATCCCCGTCAGGAGATGTTACCGTCAAATCCCCGGCAACATTTAGACCTTTCGCAGCATTGGTTTTTTGGAATCTGGATTGAATATGTTCGACAGATATTTATGTGTTGACATACAGATGGATAGCGTAATTAGCGCAATTCCGGAAGGTAAAAAAGATGTTAACTTTTCACCTGAAAACGGTATTCCGCCCGATCAGGATTATCTTTAGCCGCGGTATGGATAATTAAATAATAAGTAAAGACACCATATGATACAAGGTCATACATTTCACATTCCGGTTATGGGACTGGGATATACCATTGATTCTCCCGTAAAGGTGGCACCTTATGGAATCTCTTCGGTGGTCGCACTGGCCAATGATTCGCTGATTGAAAAAATGCGTGAGTTTTACTGCACTCAGTTTAATTTGCCCTACAGGGCTATTCCCAGGAGGGATAAGGACTACCGCAGTGACCGTATCAGGGAATATCTGAATACGCTCGATATCATCGTCCGGAGGAAGTTTGAAGAAGTTATACACTCCATTCATGAGAAAGGGGCTGAACTCGAGAAATACATCGATATGCTTCCGGAAATGTCGGAAATCAGAAAAAATTTCCGGAGAATTACCCAGGGTCAGTACGATATGCACAAAGTATGGCAGTGGGCCAGGGAGAATCTGGTCCCCGGAAGTATCGACGTGAACATTATGACTAAACTGGACAAGGTAAATTTTTTCCGCGGAGAGCAGCTTCCCCAGGAATACAATGATGCCCATGCGGCTATCAGGGGTTTTGCCACCAGTAACCTGAATTCATCGGTTGTCCTTTCTGCCGGGATGAATCCCTATCTGTTCAGTTATATGGAACAGTTTGAAGATTTTTACCCGGGCGTCGACGGTCAGATGAAGAAAAAGATTATCCTGAAGGTGAGTGATTACCGGTCGGCCCTGATTCAGGGCAAGATGTTGGCTAAGAAGGGTTTGTGGGTTTCGGAGTTCAGGGTGGAGTCTGGACTGAATTGCGGGGGACATGCGTTTGCCACCGATGGTTACCTGATGGGGCCGGTCCTGGAGGAATTCAAGACCCTGCGGGATACCCTGCGTGATACGTTAAATGAGATATATGTCCAGGCACTTACGGAAAAAGGCCGTATTGCACCCGACAAACCATTCCCGATGCTGGTGACAGCCCAGGGTGGCGTCGGAACTGACGACGAGCACCGCTTGCTTCTGGAACATTACCAGGTGGATTCGGTCGGTTGGGGTACTCCTTTTCTGCTGGTTCCCGAAGCGACCACCACCGATGAGGACACCCTGCAGTTATTGGTGAATGCCCGTGAGGAGGATCTTTACCTGAGCAATGTTTCTCCAATCGGTGTGCCCTTTAACAATGTGAGGAACAATACCAAAGACCTGGAAAAGGAAGCGCGGATCAGGGAGGGGAAGCCGGGGAGTCCCTGTACTCTTCAACACCTGAAGCTTTTCAGGGACAAGGATGGCAGTCCCATTTGCACAGCTTCAAAAGAATACCAGAGGCAGGCACTTGCCGAGGCGGAAGAGTCCATAGAGGATACGGTATTGCTGGCGAAGACAAGACAGAATATCCTGGACAAGGTTTGTCTTTGTGTCGGGTTGGCCACATCTACGAAAAAGGCGCACGGGATCAGTAACGGTGCCGACGGAGATGCGGTCGCCGTATGTCCGGGGCCTAATCTTGCCTGGTTCGACAAGATCGTTACATTAAGGGAAATGGCCGGGCATATCTATGGCCGGAACCAAGTGATCAGCCGGACCGACCGGCCGCATATGTTTGTCAATGAGCTAAAAATGTATGTGGATTATCTCAAGACCAAAGTGGATGAAGCCGGACGTCCATTGAACAACCGGGCCAGGGCTCAGCTGACAACCTTCAGGGAAAACCTTCTGAAAGGTATCGATTACTACAATGGTCTTTTTGAACAAATCAGGGGCAGGTTTGTGAGTAACGGAGATAAAAATGAAAACCTGCTGGAGGAGTACAGAAAAGAATTATCCGGGATCACCTTCTGACAGAGGCAGTATGACAATGAAAACACTGAATTTCATACCGTTTAATTGAATTATTGCAAGATATAGTTAAATGTTAAATTTATTTCGGTCCCTGGTTTTTTTCAATCTGTAAAAGGATATTTTTCATTATCATTGCAGGTAGTCGACCGAAAAAAATGAGCGGATTGAAACCTGAAAGCAAAATATGGGACAACTTCCGGCAGGGTGATAAATTGGCGTTATCGCAGATTTATAATCATCATGCCGATTTGCTGTTTGGTTATGGTATGAAGTTTTCGACAGACAGGGACCTCATTAAAGACACCATTCAGGATCTTTTTATTGATCTGATTCATACCCGGGCCAATCTGGGACCAACAAATAATATACGTTTTTACCTGATGAGATCATTCCGGCGCAAACTGGTACAAAACCTGAAACAGAAAAATGCTGTAGAAAATGGTGGAATGCTTTCGTTTGAACCGGTTATAGTATTCTCGTGCGAAGAAGAACTTATCGGTCGTGAGAGCAGGAGCGAACGGGATAAGCTCCTTTACCGGAGCCTGAACGAACTTAATCCGAGGCAGCGCGAAATCCTGTATTACCGTTTTTCATGCAATCTTGAATATCCCGAAATATGTGAAATCATGTCCCTGAAATATGATTCAGCAAGAAAGCTGGTTTTCAGGGCGTTGGAATCCCTGAAATGTATCCTTAGCGAAACCAATATCCTTCAGTTGTTATTTATAACCTTCCTTCGTCGCTGACCCGATCCTGCCATGTGCAGCTTTTTTTTCATTTTTCTGTTAAATTCTTCCGTCCGGCTGTCCACAAAATCCTTTTTTTTCTCTTTAGGAACTTTAAACTGCATGAAGTTTTAATCATATATAGTTCATACACTTTTGGTTTTCAAAGATCAGGTATCGTCAGATGCTTTAGCACCGGTTCGTTATACAGCTCCGGTGCTAAATGCCTTCTGGCATTATTTCCGGAGAACTGAAAACATTCATTGGATAGGATGAAGAATAAATATCTGATATATACGGTGGAGGAACTTCTGGATGATCGGTCATTCAGGAGATATCTGGTCCATGGAGAAGATAAGGAATTATGGGAGGAACTTCAGGAAGCTTCCCCTGAATTTTCTGAGAAAGTACGGCAGGCAAGGCGACTGGTTGCCTTAATACAGGTTTCTGACCTGTCGTTAACACCGGAAGAAAAGAAGCGTATCTGGATGACCGTTGAGCATTTTGATGCAGAGGAGAGGCGAAAGAGCTCACATCGCAACATGTTCCGGTTTTTTCGGTATGCCGCGTTATTTTTCCTGATGGTTTCTGCAGGCACAACTTTATGGTACTATTTTCAAAAAGAAGAGGTACCTGAATTTAAGTTTGCTGATACAACTGAACCTGAACAGGGGGGGAATACGCGGCTTATCCTGCACAGTGGAAAGGAAATTGCGCTTGAATCTGAGAACTCTTCCATAAGGGTGACGGATGCCGGAAAAATTGAGATTAACGAACAGCAGGTTGTTGACCTGCAGGAGCATAAACCCTCGCAATCATTAGCCATGAATGAGGTGGTGGTACCTTACGGCCGGCGGTCGAGGCTCGAATTGCCCGATGGTACGGTGGTCTGGCTGAATGCGGGCAGCAAGCTGGCCTTTCCTTCCGGGTTTATGGATAAAACGCGTGAAGTACATGTTGAAGGGGAGGCCTACTTTGAAGTAGTCAGAAAAGAAAACCAACCATTCGTGGTTAATGTCAGAGAACTGTCGGTTAAGGTTTTGGGGACCAGATTTAATATTTCGGCGTATCCTGCTGATAATATCATTGCAACCGTTCTGTTAGAAGGAAAGGTATCGCTGATGGAAAGAAATACCGGTAACCAGAACCCCAGGGAAATTCCTTTAGGGATAAGCCAGATGGCTTCTTACGATAAGTCCGAAAAGCGAATCAGCATACAAAATGTACCTGCTCCGGAGCTTTATACCGCATGGGTTTCCGGTTTGTTCCATTTCAGGCAGCAAAGCGTTGCGGAGGTATTACGCAGCATAGAGCGGTATTATAATGTGGAAGTTGAGATGGGTAAAGAAATGAATTTTGCCCAGCTGATCTCAGGAAAACTTGACCTCAAGGATTCTCCTGAGCAAGTTATCAGGGCAATTTCTGATATTGCCGGCTTTGATTACCGTTTGGAAGGAAGAAAAGTATTCATTAATAAACCAAAGAAAAGAGTAAAATAAAAAAGAAGGAACCGAAAGTCTGCCAACTTCCGGCTCCCGTTCATTAAATAAATTGAGTTTCAATTAAAAAACTAGTCAAAAGTATGAAGAAAAAACTAGATGGGAGATACCCGGCCCGGTCGGGTATCTGTAAATTTTTGTTAAAAATGAAATTGCTTGCGATTTTTTTGATGGTTGCCTTTACTGCAACCTCTTCAGAAAGCTACTCTCAGGGCACAAAATTCAACTTTCGGTTGAATAACGTGACCGTAAAGGATGTTATCCAGGAAATTGAGGAGAGGAGCGAGTTCGTTTTTTTATATAGTGAAGAAGATGTTGATCTGAGCAGAAAGGTTACGGTAAGGGTTAAAGATGAGACTGTTGAGTCGATTCTGGACCAGGTCTTCAAGGGAACGGCAAACGACTGGAAAGTGTATGACCGGCAGATCGTGCTGGTTAACCGTGAAGAAGAGTCGCCTGCTCCGGCACCAAGAGTCCCGGAAACCATTAGCCAACCCGAAAGGAAATCCATTTCCGGTATTGTGAAGGATAACCTGGGTATTGGATTGCCCGGTGTTTCCATTATAATAAAGGGCACCATGACCGGAACGGTAACCGATGTGAATGGTGAATTTACCCTTCAGGCTGCGGTAGGCGAAGTGCTTGTCTTTTCTTTTGTTGGTAAGACCCCTGTTGAGGTGGCCGTCGGACAGCGTAATATCATCGATGTGGAATTGTTTGATGATGCCACTGAGATTGAAGAAGTTCAGGTGGTAGCTTTTGGTGTTCAGAAGAAAGAGAGTGTAATTGCCTCCATCGAGACCGTACGCCCGGGAGATCTTAAGCAGCCGGCTTCCAACCTGACTGCGGCCCTGGCAGGGAAAATCCCTGGAATTATTTCCTATCAGTCGACCGGTGAACCGGGTAATGATAACGCTCAGTTTTTTGTGCGCGGGGTAACCACATTCGGTTATAAAACCAATCCACTGATTCTGATCGACGGATTCGAGGCTTCCTCCAGTGACCTGGCCCGTCTCGAGCCCGACGATATTGAAAGCTTTTCTATCCTGAAAGATGCTTCCGCTACCGTTTTATATGGTGCCAGGGGTGCCAACGGGATCATCATCGTTGTCACCAAAGCTGGTCGTGAAGGCCCGACCAAGGTGAACGTCAGGCTGGAATCTCATGTGGCCACACCGACCCAGATGAACAAACTGCTGGATGGTGTGGATTATATGAGACTTTACAACGAAGCCCGTGTTTCGAGGAATCCCTTGTTAGGGACTTTTTACAGCGAACAGAAGATCCAGTCGACAATAGACGGGATCAATCCGATGATTTATCCGAATATCGACTGGTATGATGAGCTTTTCAAATCCTCTACCATTAATAAAAAGGCCAACTTCAACATTTCAGGTGGTGGTCGCGTGGCTACCTATTATGTAGCCGGTGGTCTGGAGAATGAAACCGGTCTTCTGAAGGTCGACAGCCGCAATAATTTCAATAACAATATTGACATCAACAGGGTACTGCTCAGGAATAACGTCGTTTTCAGGCTTACACCCACCACCAACCTGGATACCCGTCTGCAGGGCCGTTTTGAACGTTACAACGGACCTCGCTCGTCTGCCAGCAGTATTTTCGGCATGGTAATGAACTCCAACCCGGTTGACTTTCCTGCCGTATTTGAACCAGACCCGGCCAATCAGTTCAAAGACCATATTCTCTTCGGAAATACCTTTGTAGCTGGATCACTGAAGAATAATCCATATGCGGAGATGGTCCGTGGTTACGAAGACCGTAATGAGAGCACCATCACTGCTATGGCTACCCTGTCGCAGGATCTTGAATTTATCACCGAAGGCCTGAAATTTCAGGCTAAGGCATCGGTAAATACCTGGAGCAGATATTCCAGCGTACGCAGCTATAACCCATACTATTATGACCTCGAGACCTACAACCAGATTACCGGCGACTATACCCTTTTTGCACTTAATCCGACTACCGGACAGTCGTATCTTGGGGATGTGGTACCGGGCAGGGACGCCAGCGCACACTATTATTATGAAGGTCGTCTGAACTGGGACCGTCAGTATGGAAAACATACCTTTGGGATTATGACCGTTGCGATGTGGGAGGAATACCTCCTGACCGGTGGTAACAGTTATTCCATCTATGAAACTCTCCCTGAAAGGAATATGGGGAACTCGGGTCGTCTGGCCTACAATTACGACAGCCGTTATTTCATGGAGTTTACTTATGGCTACAACGGTTCTGAAAAATTCAGCGGAGAGAAGAGGTTTGGTTATTTCCCATCCATCGGAACCGGCTGGATTGTATCGAATGAAGAGTTCTGGAGCGGATTAAAAAATACGGTCAATTTGTTCAAACTAAAAGCAACCTACGGCAAAGTGGGTAATGATGCCATTGCCGGAAGAGCAGGCCGTTTCTTTTATCTGTCAGATATTTCCAAAGGTGGCGCCGGCTACCGGTGGGGTTCAACCTTCATGAACGCATACGACGGTTATACCATCAGAAGATATGCCAACCCGGATATTACATGGGAGGTATCTACCAAAATGAATTTGGGTATTGAACTGGCCTTCCTGAATGAAGCCCTTAAAGTACAGGCTGACCTGTTTAAGGATGTCAGGGACCAGATCTATCTGGAGCGTCAGAACTTCCCGGCTACAGCGGGTATGGAAGCCGCCATCAGCGGTAACGTTGGTAAGGTGGATTCATGGGGTTATGAAGGTTCTATTGATTACCAGTATATTGCACCCAAGAACTGGTGGCTGACGAGCCGTGCCAACTTTACGTTTGCCACGAACAAATATGTGGAGTTGGACGAAAAGGATTTTGCCGATGAATATCTGAAAAGAAAGGGTCATTCCATCAATCAGTGGTGGGGACTGATCGCCGAACGTCTCTTTGTGGATGAAGCTGAAATTTTCAACTCACCGAAACAGGATTTTGGACGGTACCAGGCAGGTGACATTAAATACAAGGACGTTAACGGTGATGGCGTGGTCAATGATAATGACCGCGTGCCGATCGGTCTGCCCACAGTGCCTGAAATCCAGTATGGATTTGGTATGTCGGGTGGTTACAAGAATTTTGACCTTTCCTTCTTCTTCCAGGGTAACGCCAGGGTTTCTCTCTTTATCAACCCGGGAACCAGCGATAACGGTATCGCCCCTTTTGCCAACAGAAGAAATGCCCTGACCATCATTGCAGAAGATTACTGGAGCGAAACCAATCCGAATGTACACGCATTCTGGCCGCGCCTTTCGGTAGACCCGCTGCCAAACAATACCCAGACTTCGACCTGGTGGCTCAGGAACGGGGCTTTCCTCAGGCTGAAAACTGTTGAAATGGGTTATAACCTGCCGGACAGAACCTTCTCTAAAATCGGCATGAAAAGCAGCCGTGTATACTTCAGTGGTGAAAACCTCTTTGTATTGAGTGCGTTCAAACTGTGGGATCCGGAAATGGGTCGCGGTGGATTAGGTTATCCGCCTAACAAGAGATTTAACGTGGGCGTTCAATTGTCATTTTAAAACCAATAAATAATTAGAAAATGAAACTGTTAAGTAAAATACTTATACTCATATTCACCCTTTCACTTGCCCCGGCTTGTTCGGATTATCTGAATGTGGTGCCTGACAATACGTTAACCCTGGAGGATCTTTTTAAGACCCAGGAAGAAGCCTGGAATGCATTAGCCAAGGTGTACAGTTTTATGCCAAGGATCGACCTGACCCACGAAAGTATGTGGACAGCAGGTGATGAATGGCTTGGACGACTCGATTTAAATGAAAACACGGGTAACCTCAGGGGAATCAGGTTGATGCGAGGATTGCAAAGTGCTTCCAGCCCGATATTGGGAACCTGGTCGGGAACCAATG
Source organism: Prolixibacteraceae bacterium (assembly GCA_030602265.1). GTDB lineage: Bacteria > Bacteroidota > Bacteroidia > Bacteroidales > Prolixibacteraceae > UBA1413. Next base: position 20,521 of record JAUWAB010000029.1, read on the forward strand.
CAGGCAAACACCTGTACCGTGCCATCCGCCAGGCCAATGTTTTCCTCGAACTGATTGACCGTGTTCCGGACATGACAGAACAGGAAAAGAAGAACTGGAAAGCCCAGGTGAAATTCCTCAAAGGATATTACAGCTTTTTGCTGATCCAGCAGTATGGACCGATTGTACTTGCCGACCAGCTGATTACTCCGGATGCAACCCGTGAACAGCTTTTCCAGAAAAGGGCAAAAGTTGACGAAAGTTTCGACTATGTAATCAAACTGATGGATGAAGCTATACCGGACCTTACCGAGAGGGCTCCTTCAACACTGTTAGGCCAGATCGACCAGGTAGGCGCCAAAGCCATTAAAGCCAGGGTCATGTTGTTCAGAGCCAGCCCTTTCTTTAACGGAAACCGTGAATATTTCGGCGATTTTAACGACCATGATGGGCAACCATTCTTCCCGCTGGAGTATAACAAGGAAAAATGGAAAGATGCCATCGATGCCATTGAAGCAGCCATTACCGCAGCGGAAGGTGCAGGAGTTGCCCTTTATTCATACGAAAAGCAGCCTTATCTTTTCGATCGTGAAGATTACACAGCCAACCAGGAGAACCTCCAGAAGCTATATGACCTGAGGATGCTGGTTGTCGATCCCTGGAACAAGGAACTTATCTGGGGTTTCTCCAATATCAACGTATACGGGCAGGGCGAGCTGGCGCATTCAACCAATATGAGACTCCCACTGGGTTATGGCGACGGTGTGACCAACACTCCGGAATATTCGTGGCAGTGGATGGGAACCACCTACCGGATGGCGGAAAGGTATTACACTAAAAATGGTGTGCCTATTGAAGAGGACCAGACTTTCAACCTTGACAAAAAGTGGGAACTCACCGTAACGCCCAATGCCGACAGCCCTGAATATCAGGAAATGCGCGGAATCATGCAACCGGGTGCCGAAACCATCAGGCTGTATCTCGACCGTGAACCAAGGTTCTATGCTAACCTGGGGATAACCGGCGGTTACTGGAGGACCCACGGAGTGCGTATCCGTACCATGATGTATGCCGGCCGCGACGGGGGTTACAACTCTTCACAGCATAGCACCGACTACTACGAATCAGGAATTGCCATCAAAAAGCTGGTCCATCCGGAATCCAAATCAGGAGCATGGCAGAGGACCATCAAGTATCCTTATCCGATTATTCGTCTGGCCGACCTCTACCTGATGAAAGCTGAAGCCTACAACGAGTATTACGATACTCCCGGGCCTCAGGTGTATGAAGCGATCAACCGTGTTCGTCAGCGCGCCGGAATTCCCGATGTGGAAACCGTTTGGTCTGATCCGATGATCGTAAGATCGGTCAATAAGCACAAAACCAAGGAAGGCATGCGCGACATTATCCTTCAGGAAAGAGGCATCGAATTCGCCTTTGAAGGAAACCGTTTCTGGGACATGATCAGGACCAAGAGGGCAGTAATGGAATTCTCCACGCCGATTTGGGGCTGGACTTACACAGGTACCACCGGTGCTCAGTTCTTTAACCTGGAAGTAAAACAAATCAGGAAATTCACCATCACCGATTGTCTTTGGCCGATTGATCTGAACGAAATGAACACCAACTCTAACCTGATCCAGAATCCGGGTTGGTAAGTACATGGAAGTAGGATAAGTTAACATCTATAAAAAGTAAATATATGAACACATTAAAAAGATATATTCTCCTGATATTCGCAGCATTGCTTATTCTGACGGCCTGCGAGGAAGAATTGAGGCACAGGGCCTCATCCGATGACAAAGTCCCGCCTCAGCCACCCACAAATGTTACCTATAAGCCGCTGTTTGGCGGTGCCCGGTTCTATTATGACCTGCCGGCCGATGAGGATCTTCTCAGTATTGAGGCTACTTATACGAATGCAGATAAGAAAACCTTTACTTTCTCATCTTCTTATTTTGTCGATTCTCTGGATGTTTATGGTTTTGGAGATACCATCGACTATAAGATTGATCTTTATGCCGTTGACCGTGCAGGGAACCGTTCCAACCCGGTCAATGTAACCGTGAAACCACTGGAACCTGCTATTACCAGGGTTGTCAAATCACTTGATCTGAAACCGGGATTCAGCTCGTTCTTTCTTGATTGGATAAATGAACTGGAACAGAGCATCAACGTTTACATCGATTTCAGTTACAGCAAGGGTGGGACAACCCATCAGCATACTGCGGTATTTTCATCGAACCTTCCGTCAGACCGCCGGTTTGTGGAAAACCTGTACCTGACCCCCCAGGAACTGGTAAGCGTGAAAGTCCGCGTTACCGATATATACGGTAACAAATCAGAACCGGTCGACCTGGGTCAGATTTCACTTTTGGAAGACATCAAAATTCCCAAGAATAACTGGTTCCTGCCGGCTGCCAATGATTCGATAGCCGGGGTTCCGCAGTGTTTCGGCGATGGTCTGGAAGGCCGCCTCCGTTATGTGATCGATGATATCATTGACCGCGGGGATAACCTCAACTTCATGCATACCCACAGCCGGGGTAAAACCGGGCGTACCCAGGACGGAAATATGCCCTGGAATGTGATCATTGATATGGGTGACTATTATGAGCTCAGCCGTATTGTGACCGTACAGCGTCATTCAGGAGGTCTGGCCAATATCAACCGGGGACAGTACTATGGCGGTGAAAACGTGGGAATCTACGAATTGTACATACTCAATGAAGAAACCAATGAGTGGGAGTATGTAACCCAGCATAAAATTGAAGTGCCGGTAGGACTGAGCGAACTCGAGTTTGTTAAGAAAGGGGAGGCCGGCGACATGGCTTATATGTATCCCGACAATCCCGGATATACCAAGCCTGCCCGCTGGTTCAGGTACCGGGCAATGAAAGGCTTTGGTGGTAACTATACGCTGGATAATGCCAACTGTTTGTCAGAAATTACCCTGTACGGACGAAAGGCGGTTAAATAAACCAATGAATTAATCAGTTAAAAGAAAAAGAATTTATGAGAAATATATTAATGTTTATTGTAATCGCTTCAACCGCTCTGCTTTGGTCATGCGATGGCATGTACGATAAACAGAAGGATTTTGAAGGTGAAATCGTTTATCCGGCCAAGTTCGATACGATAGTCGGAAGAATCGGCTATGAAAGGGTAGAGATAGACCTCCTGAAGGCTGGTCGCATTCCGGCCAGCCAGATTAAGATGGGTAAAGCAAAAAAGACCGTGGTTGAGTATGACAATGAAGAGGTGGTCATTGACTCACTGGCATCGTGGGTAAACATCACCGGGCTGGACCAGTCCAAATTATACCGTTTCAAGGTGTATACCATTGATGAGTTCGGAAACAAATCCGTACCTCAGGAGATTGCCCTCATTCCGTTTACCCGCAGCGACCTGGCCTCTTTCGCCGTATCGCCGCCCAGGGTAATGGCTTCACCTTCTGCAGCCGTTATCGACTGGCCAAATGGAATTACTTCGGTGTTGATGAATTATGTGGGACTGAGCTTCGAATACACCGACAAAGATGGGGTGAAGAGAAGCGGACAGCGTGGTGCCGATTCACGGTTCTTTATTGGAAACGTTACGGCCGGCCAGCCGGTAGAGTTAAACATGACCTACCGTATTGTCCCCAAAATCAATCGGGTGCCTATTCTGGATACCGTAAACCTGGTTGCCAAACTGAATGTCAATATGCCAACCAGCTCAAGTGTATTCCCGGCATCAGAAAGAAATATCCTCCTTGCCAACGGTGTAACAACTTTTACCGCGGATGGCGTATCCGGGTTCGAAAAACTGGTTTATCCGATTCATGCCACTTCACTGCAGGATATCTTCTACTTCCCCAACCTGAAGACCCTGGATCTGACGGGTGGCGATATGTTTAACCTTCCTGAGCTGGTATACGACAGGAATAATGTCCGCGATGTCGTGGGCGGTGGCGCCTATTCACCCTTTATGCGCAGGGCAGGTGATATTTCTGCAGGCAATCAGCAGGCGCTTAAAGATTTGTTGGAATCAGGAATTATCCGGAAGGTTTATTACCGGCCCAATTCCATGGGATTGGATAACCTGCTGGCTCCCTATGTTGCTTCTGGTGTGGTCGAACTGGTACATGGTCCGGAGTCTGTACTGATCGACAATCAGTTCCATCTCGATGGCGTAGTCCAGGACAATAACTGGCGGCTCGAATATACTTTCCCTGCAGTAGGTTATCCTGCCGGGGAGAATCTGGAGAATGTATACAAGGTAGAACTGAAAGCCCGTAACGGTTCATTTGTTTTCGCACTTCCCAAGGAATATCAGTTTAACCTGAAGGAGTACAGATATCTCAAATTTAAGATATATACCCCTGCAAAGAATGCCTTTGAAGGTGCCTATGCTCCTTACCAACGTCTGTGGCCCAGGGTGATGAACCGGATGTGGTCATTTGCCGACAACAGTGCATTCGGTCAGGAGCTCTGGAATATGGACCATATCTGGATTGCTGATGCTGACCTGAATAAGTGGACAGATATCACCATAGACCTGAATGCAGCAGTAAACCGCCATAACCGGGTAATTGTGCTGAATATCGGTGGTGAACCCTCGGTAAATCCATTTACTCCACCTGTGCCCCTGATCTATTATTTCGCGAACATCCGGTTCTCAAAGAACTGATCAGGCAGATTCCCGACAGAACTCAATCTTTCAGGTATAGATTCAAAAGCTGTCCCGTTCATTCGGGGCAGCTTTTTTTATTTTATTTTAGTATTATTTGTTAATTATTCATTAATATTGTTCCAAACTACACCAGTAAACCGCATTCTGATTGGAATCTGATCTTCACATATGGACTCAATTTCGCTCAGGTGATAAAAGTGCGCTTTCGTACATTTACCACGCGCATGTTAAATTGCTATTCAGGTATGGTAAGAAATTCACCTCTGATAGCGATCTTGTTAAGGATACCATTCAGGATCTTTTTTTTGATCTGATCAGAACGCGCGGGAATTTAGGGGATACCGACAATATCTGTTTTTATCTCATGAGATCTTTCCGAAGGCGACTTGCCGTTAACATGAAAAAGAGTGAGTCCCGGTTTAGGAGGGAGTTTTATGAAACACAACCTTTGATTGATTATTCCATGGAGGATAACCTGATCGGTCAGGAATTTATGGCGGAAAGGTACCGGTTCATTCATAATGGTCTTAAAGAACTGAATCCCAGACAAAGAGAAATACTTTTTTACCGGTATACCTGTAACTTTAGTTATGAACAAATCTGTGAGCTGATGTCGCTCAAATATGATTCTGCCCGAAAACTGGCGTTCAGGGCCATTGAATCATTACGTAGAATGGTCGATGATTCTGTATTTATTGATAAGTAACAAGCAGAAAACCAATAAAAACCCTCTCCGCTTATCGTTGCGAAAATGGTTTTGAATATTTGATCCAGTGGATAAAAAGTCTTTCATTCTTCCGGGAAACCCGGAAAGATGGTATTTCAATTAATTTGAATTTTTTCTGTCCACAGTTTTAATATCCCGGTCTTTCTATTTGAAAGTGTGTCTGTAATATCAATAGAAATACCATAAGACATGAGGTGTATTAAAATTTTTCTTTCTGTTTATTTGTCCGGCTGTTGGCTGTTTCTGAACGCACAATCTGCCGATCCGCACAAACCTGATTTTGGAAATCCTCCGGAGATTCCGGGATATAAACTGGTATGGAACGATGAGTTCAATTACTCGGGAAAACCGGATTCCACCTTCTGGCGCTATGAGACCGGATTTGTACGCAACCAGGAGTTGCAGTGGTATACCACGGAAAATGCTTCAGTGGGTGACGGCGTTCTGTTGATAGAAGGCCGCCGGGAGCGTATGAAAAATCCGGGCTACGAACCAGGAAGCGATAATTACCGGTCGGCCCGTGAATATGCAGAGTACACATCATCGAGTATTCAGACCAGGGGAAAAAAGGAGTGGAAGTTTGGCCGGTTTGAGATCCGTGCACGAATTGATACCACCAGGGGATCATGGCCGGCGATTTGGACGCTGGGGACCTCGGGAAGATGGCCCGCGGGCGGAGAGATCGACATTATGGAGTTTTACCGGCGCAGGGATGTCCCCATTATACTGGCCAATGTGGCATGGGCACGTCGAGGCGGAACACAGTGGAATGAGCAGATCAGGGTATTGGAGCATTTTACTGCCTTCGATCCCGACTGGGTGAACAAGTTCCATGTGTGGCGGATGGACTGGGACAGCACCTCCATTAAGCTGTACCTCGACAATGTCCTGCTTAACACTCAGATTCTGAGTGAATCGCTAAATCCCGACGGTACGAATCCCTTTCTTCAGCCCCATTACCTGCTGTTAAACCTGGCAATCGGTGCTGCAGGCGGAGACCCTTCCGATTCCCCGTTCCCGATCAAATATGAGGTAGATTATGTAAGGGTATATCAGAAAGAAAACTAAATAATAACTATCATGAACATGAGATTAATCAAACTGACAGCCATCGTGTCGATATGGTTGTTGTTTTCCTGTACAGCAAAGGAAGAGAAGATCATTGCCTCGTTTCAACCCGAAATGACTGAATTTGTATGGCCAATCAGTGAAATCAACCCTGAATTGCCGGCCGACTGGTCGGGTTATCATTTTATGACCTTTGAAATTAACGCTACTTCCACTCAGCGGTTTAACCTGAAATTATTTGATACGGAGGGTGTAAGGCGACTGCAGGTCCACCCGTATCAGGGGGCCTGGGTAAGGGCTTCGATCCCGCTGGTCCATTTCCAGCGCAGAAATGTTATCGGACATGACATGGCCGCTATCGGAAAAACCGCTCTCCCTGGTATGTGTATCGGGTTTTCAAATGCTGTAGGGACCATTCAGAGCGTGGAGCAGCTGGGTCTGGAGATGGTCCGTCCCATTGGTTCTCCCGTTGTTGAAATCCGGAATGTCTGGCTGACCATGGAGCCAGAAGATTCCATTTTGAGCCCCTTGCCGGTGGTTGACCGCTTCGGACAATGGATTCCTGCCGACTGGCCGGATAAAGCCCGGACGGAAGAAGAGCTTAGGAAAGCCTGGGAAGAGGAGACGAATGCATTGAGAAGTGACCGGTATAATTTTTCGAAATTTGGCGGATTCATGGATAAGCAGGTTAAAGGCACCGGTTTCTTTCGTACGGAAAAGATTGACGGCCGCTGGTGGTTTGTCGATCCTGAAGGCTACCTGTTTTTTTCTCTGGGAAGTACTGGTATTGCTCCGGGAGGAAGTTATCCCAGGATAGAAGGCCGCGAATATTTGTTTGAGCAGTTTCCTCCGGCAAGTCATGCGGGAACTGACCGCCGTACAGGCGAAGCCTCTTTTTCGACCTGGAACCTGTATCTGAGGTTTGGCGAGAACTGGTATGACCAATGGATGGACCACACCTTCATGCGAATGGACGACTGGGGCCTCAACACGGTGGCAAACTGGTCGGACGGGAACCTGGGCCGTGCACAGAAGAAACCATACGTAGCCACGCTGCGGAGCTGGGGTTTCGACCCCCGTACCATGGGGATGCCCGATGTATATGATCCCGGATATGCTGCGATGGTCGACAACCTGGCCAGGGAACAATGTGCACATTTAAAGAATGATCCGTACCTGTTGGGTTATTTCGTGGGGAACGAACCGCCGTGGCCAGGGAGGGAACAGGAACTGGTCAATGTCATCCTTTCCATGGAGGAGACTCCCATGCAGGTTGCCCTGAAAAAACACCTGGAACAGGGTGATACACCGGAAAGAAGAAAGGAATTTGTTTACGCAACTTATGTTAAATTTATTACGCTGGTGAATGAGGCCATCAAACGGCATGACCCCAATCACCTGAACCTCGGACTTCGGTTCGGAGGAAGTCCGCCCGAAGAGATTACAAAGGTTTCGGCTCAGGTAGGTTTCGATGTGTTCAGTATAAATATTTATGGATATTCCACCGGCCACGACCGTCTGAATAAAATTGATGAACTGACCGGATTACCCATTATCATTGGCGAGTTCCACTTCGGGGTTCCCGGACGGGGAATGGCTCCGGGTCTGGCGCAGACCATAAGCCAGGAAGAAAGGGGTGCCGCTTACCGTTACTATGTGGAAAATGCTGCCGCACATCCTTCCATGGTGGGCACACACTGGTTCCAGTGGCGTGATCAGCCGCCCACAGGCCGGTTCGACGGTGAGAACTACAATATAGGTGTGGTCGATGTTACAGATCGACCTTACACTGGCTTAATCGAGGCTATGAGAGAGACCCACGGCAGGCTGTTTAAAATCAAGTCGGGTGAGGTTCCCCCGGTCAGCAGGGAGGCAATAACCCACTGAAATCAAGTTGAAAACAAAACAAATTATTCATATGGAACGACATTTTTTAAAAATTTCAGGATTTTCGTGCGTGCTGATCATTTTGATTTTGACGGCATTATTCATCTCCACCGGAGATTTGAAGGCACAGGTAAAGCTGACCGAAAAGGACTGGGTTTTGCCGACTTATCCGGTTGCGGATCCGGACCCGAATCCCATTTTTTTCAAAAATGAAGCCTATCAGGGAGCATCGCGCCACTATTATCCCCTGGCGCTGAACGACCAGTACACCGGTGAAAGGATTGAACAGGCCTGGCAGACCCTTGTTCTGGAGAATGAATATATTGAACTGGCGATCACGCCTGAGTTGGGTGGGAAACTATATTACGCCACCGATAAAACGAATAATTACCATTTTGTATACAAGAACAATGTGGTCAAACCATCGAATATCGGGATGACCGGGGCATGGGTTTCCGGGGGTATTGAATGGTGTGTGCTGCATCACCACCGTGCCTCGACCTACCTGCCCGTTGATTATACCACCACTGAGAATGCCGATGGCAGCAAGACGATCTGGGTCGGGGAATATGAACCACGCCACGGAATGCGCTGGACCATCGGGGTAACGGTATTTCCGGGGAAATCCTATTTCAGAACCGAAGGGCGCATTTACAATGCATCCCCACTTACCCATACCTTTTTATTTTGGGCGAATGTTGCGGCTCACACGAATGAGCAATATCAGACGATTTTTCCGCCGAGCGCCCAGGTGGTGACTTTCCACTCGAAGACCGATTTTGCCCGGTGGCCGGTATCACATGAAGTGTTCCGGGGTGCAGACTTTACTTCTGGAGTGGATATTAGCTGGTGGAAAAATGTGACAGCCTCCAATTCATTTTTTGTACATGAGTTGCAGGAGGATTTCATGGGAGGTTATGATCATGGAAAGAAAGCAGGTACCGTCCATATTGGTGATCACAATATCGTACGGGGTGCCAAACTGTGGGAATGGGGATCAGGTCCGCGCGGACAGGCAACCGAAGGAAGGCTGACTGAGAATGACGGGCCTTATGTGGAGATTATGGTCGGGGCCTATTCCGACAATCAGCCAGACTACAGCTGGATCAGGCCGTACGAGGTAAAAACCTGGGAACAGTACTGGTACCCGATCAGGGGAATCGGCGGTTTTAAATATGCCAACCTGAACGGGGCAGTAAACCTCGAGAAAAAAGGTGAGCAGTCTGTTTTTCTGGGTTATTATTCCACGAGCCTTGTCCCCGATGCCAGAATTGTACTGAAGAAGGGAGATGTGGTGGTGTTTGAAGAGCGGATGAGCATATCCCCTGAAAAGGAGTTTGCCCGGGAAATTAAGCTTGCCGGTACATTTGACCTTACCGAACTTCATACCCAATTGCTGGATGCCGGTACAGGTAATGTACTGGTTGAATATCAGCCGTTGGCTCAGGATCCTGTGGATGAATTGCCTGAGCCGTGGGGTGGTTATAAGCAGCCGGCTGAGCTGGAAACGGTTGAGGAATTGTTCCTGACCGGTCAGAGGGTTGAACAGTTCTATGCGCCCAGATACGATCAGATGGACTGGTATATGGAAGCGTTGAGGCGTGATCCGGGCGACATCCGTACGAATACGGCCGTGGGGAATAACTACCTTAAGAATGGTGATTATGAGAATGCACGCAAATATCTTGCCCGGGCGATAAAAAGATTAACAGGAGACTATACCCGCCCATCCAGCGGGGAGGCATTATATCTTCAGGGCCTTACACTTAAGGCACTGGGTCTTCTGGATGAAGCGGTTGATACGCTTTTCCGGTCCACCTGGGATTATGCCTGGCATTCGGCAGGGTATTACCAGCTTGCCCAGATATCGGTCATGAGGGGTGATATCGACAAGGCGATGGGGCAGATCGAGGAATCACTGGCGACCAACGTCAGGAATAACCGTGGAATTGCCCTGAAAGCTTCCCTTCTTCGCCTGAAGGGGGATCATGATGAAGCGATGTCTGTGTTAAAACCTGTATTGAAAAGGGATCCACTGGATTTCAGGGCCAGGAACGAGGTTTACCTATGCCTGAAAGCCCAGGGTAAGACGGGAGAAGCCGGGGAAGTGCTTGCATCCCTGAATAAAGAAATGCGCGGGTTTCATGAAAATTATCTGGATGTTGCGGTCGGCTACCTGAATGACGGCTTGTTAAGTGAGGCGGCAGAAGTTCTGCAAAGATACGAAGGCGGTTATCCGATCATTGACTACTACCTGGGTTACATTTGCAGCAGGCAGGGGCAGCTTGAAAAGGCATTGGAACATTACCGCAATGCCGCACGGAAACCGGTTGAAAATGTGTTTCCTCATCGCCTGGAAACCGTTGAGGTGCTGAAAAATGTATTGGAGCTCAATCCGGCGGACGGAAAAGCAAATTACTACATCGGAAATATCCTGTTTGAGAAGCAGCCCGATTATGCCATCCAGCAATGGAAATACGCAACGTCAAAAAATCCTGACCTGGCAGTTGCATTCCGTAACCTGGGCTGGGGGTATTACCGTCACCTGAACGATGTGCCGCAGGCCATAGGTCATTACGAGAAAGCCATCGGGCTGAACCGCAATGAAGCGATCTTTTACACTGAGCTCGATGCGCTGTATGAAATGAACAATACCCCGGTGGCCACACGTTTGAAACTGTTTGAAGGCAGCGATGATGTGGTCAGGAACAGGGACGATGCCTTTATCCGTCTGGTTGAGGTATATAATCTTGCCGGACAGCCGGCCAGAGCAGTCCAATTATTGGACGGGGTAGAGTTTGCTTACCGGGAAGGTTCATCCAGGGTAAGGGAGGTAATCATTGATGCCAAGCTGAGCCTGGGCAACCAGTATTTGCGTGAAAAGGACCATCAGAATGCCCTGAAGTATTTTCTGGATGCACAGATCCCCGATGAAGAGGCCGGCAGCGCCCGATTCGGTAACAGGGATATCCAGGTAAACTATTATATAGGCCTGGCTTATGAAGCCCTGGGTAAAAAGCGGGATGCTGCAAAGTACTTCAGGAAATCAGCCGACAAGGCTGAAGGCCGAACTTCTTCGGTAATGGATTATTATCTGGGCCTGAATAATCTGAAACTTGGGAATAAGGACAAAGCGGTAAAGGTTTTTGAACACATGGTAAATTATGCTAATCAGCAGCTGGCTGAATCCAGGACATCAGAGACCGGGGTGATTTTTGGTGAAAGGGAAGCTGAAAACACCAGAAATTCGAGGTTACTTACCATCAGGGGACTCGGTTACAAAGGACTGGACAGGATGACTGAGGCCCGTGAAGATCTGAAGAAAGCGGTTGATTTATCGTACAGTAACTTCTGGGCAAAATATGAACTGGATAATTAAACGCGTTCTTTTCAATTTTGTAAAATTTTCAGGAAATTTTGTGTCCACATGTACAATGTATAAACCTTTATATTTTTAAGAGAGCACTGAATTTCCTAACCAGGTATGACCACTTTCGTTTTTTTTAATCATAGGATTAGGTTTAGTTAGATCACTGGAAAACACCGGTCAGAGCAATCTGACCGGTAGTTTTTCTGAGTTCTCAAAAACAGTAGGACTTTTGAAGTAAATGATTAGAGATAGCGCCAAATGAATAATCACGATAAGGAAGCTACATTTAAAAAACTCCTCGATAATGCTGATTTTATCGGTTTTATCACGCATGGAAAGAACAAGAGCTATTGGGAGAAAAGGATCAGTGAGGATGAAGAGCTTAAAGACCTTGCCAATAAGGTTAAAGAGTTTATACCATTAATAAATGACTTGCGGGAGGATATTTCTGAGGAAGATATCCGGAAACTTTGGAAGGAAATTGATGCTTTTCTCGACAGATCGTAAAGGATGATTATGAGATAAGCATGGGTTGGCCTGAAATTGGTTTATTGTTTCAATGGTTTATGTTGCAAAGAATAGAAGCTTCAGATTAGTCCCCCAAATTTTTGAATTATCATATACGCTGTGCAAAAGATTTGACTCCTTGCTAATGGTTAAATATTTAATGTAGATACGGTTGCAATTAGAGACAAATAATTCTTTTAAAATTATAATCCCGTTAACATTTTCGATTAATTAATTTTCGTAATTTGAGGAGCAATTGGTATTGAATTATCTGACAGCAAATAAATCTATGTAACCTGATTTTATGAAAAATGAGTTTTTTTCAGACCAGATAAATTGTGGGCTGTACCCCCTGCTATATGCCTATAAACCATTAATGACTATTTATAATATCTTTATGTTTAATTAAAACAAATCTTACTATGAAAGAATCTGAAAACGAAGTGTTCCCGCAAATTGCGGTTTACCAGAGCATGGTTTCGAAAATCAGGTGGCTTATTCTCAGCTTCCTGATTCTTGCAGTGCTGGTACCTTTAAGCGGGTTCGGGCAGAATACCCGGCCTGTTTCTGGTACCACAAAGGACAATAAAGGCTTGCCTTTACCCGGTGTTACGGTGCTGGTAAAAGGAACCACCATTGGCACGGTTTCCGATATCAATGGTAATTTCCAGCTGAATATCCCGGAAAACGCCCAATCCCTTGAGTTTTCCTTCGTGGGGATGAGGAGACTGGAAGTTCCGGCTGCCGGCAGGTCCGTATTTGATGCCGTACTGGTCGAAGAGTCAATTGGCGTAGATGAAGTCGTTGTAGTGGGTTACGGTACGCAGAAAAAAGCAAACCTGACCGGAGCTGTTGACCAGGTAACCAGTGAGGTATTCGAGGGACGGTCGATGCCGAATATTAACCAGGGACTGAAAGGGGTTGTACCTAACCTGAACATCAAGCTGATGGATGGTAAACCTACGCAGGCCCCCCAATTCAACATCCGTGGTGCCACATCCATCGGACAGGGCGGAAACGCACTGGTCCTGATCGATGGGGTGGAAGGGAACCCAAGTATGTTGAACCCCAATGACATTGCCAGTATTTCCATTTTGAAGGATGCTGCTTCTGCTGCTATCTATGGAGCCAGGGGAACCTTCGGGGTGGTCCTCATTACCACCAAGAACCCAACCCAGGGGAAAACGAATGTAACCTATTCGACCAATTATTCATTGAAAGATCCGATCGTAAGGCCAGATCTGGTTACCGACGGTTATACCTGGGCCAAAATGTTTGCCGAGTCGTTTATCTCACGAGAAAATTCCATGCCCCAGAATGTGAATAAAACCCTGAAATTCTCACAGGCTTACCTCGATGCCTGGGAAGCCAGAAAAGGGCAGACCGGACTTCCCGAAGTCGAAATACACCCTACCACGGGCGAGTATGTCTATTACGCCAGTACCGACTGGTACAAGGAGCTTTACAAGGATAAAACCAATTCACAGGAACACAATATTACCATTTCCGGAAGTACCGATAAAACCAGTTTGCTGATTACCGGTCGGTACTACGCCCAGGATGGATTGTTCCGTTATAATTCCGACGATTTTAATGTGAAGAATATCCGGTCGAAAGGATCCATCCAGCTTTTTCCATGGTTGAGAATCGACAATAACGCCGATTTTTCGGATATGTTCTATCATAACCCTTCCAATGTGGGAGAAGGTGGTGGTATCTGGAGGAATATTGCCGATGAAGGTCACCCGCTCGCACCTATGTTTAATCCCGACGGAACCCTGACCATGTCGGCGGTTTATACGGTGGGCGATTTCTGGTATGGCAAAAACGGGATAGATTCCAGAAGGAAAGTATTTAAAAATACTACCGGATTTAATGCCGATTTTTTGAAAAGCAGGCTCAATGTAAAGGGTGATTTCACTGTTCAGAATACCAATTTCAATGAGAAAAGACGCCAGGTTCCTGTTCCCTATAGTAACAAGCCGGGTGTGATTGCCTATGTAGGGACAACCACCAATGATTTGCGCGATATTAATACTGAAACACAGTACATTGCCGGTAACCTTTATGCCGACTTTGAAGAGACTTTCAGGGAAAGTCATTATGTGAAGCTGTTGGTTGGATACAACTATGAAGAGTCTACCTGGCAGAGGTATATGGCTCAGCGTAACGGGCTTATCTTTGAGGATGCCAGGGATATGAACCTGGCATTGGGTCAATCCATAACTGTTCAGGGAGGATATGAAAAATGGGCGATCATGGGAGGATTTTCCAGGCTGAATTATTCATTTAAAGACCGTTATCTGGTGGAGATCAATGCCCGTTATGACGGATCTTCCAAATTTCCGGAGAATGAGCGTTACGGATTTTTCCCTTCCTATTCAGCAGGCTGGAGGTTATCCAATGAATCTTTCTGGAATGTGCCTGAGAATCTGATCTCTGACTTAAAAATCAGGGCCTCTTATGGTTCACTCGGAAACGGTAATATTGGGTCCTATGTATACCAGGAGCAATTCAGTATCTCACAATCAGGGATTATTTTAGGTGGTACCAGGCCCCAGCAGACCAGGAATCCCAGTGTTTTACCGGACGGTCTGACCTGGGAAACATCCACCACCCAGAATATCGGGCTCGACATGTCGATGCTCAACCGCAGGCTCTATTTTGTCGCTGATGCCTATATGCGTAAGACCACCGACATGTTTACCATCGGTATGACCCTGCCGGCCATTTTCGGGGCTACCGCTCCCAAAGGAAACTATGCTGACCTGGAAACAACGGGATGGGAAGCCGTGCTGACCTGGCGCGACAAACTTAACCTGAAGTCAAAACCCTTGAATTATGATGTGAGGCTTACCCTCGCAGATAATAAATCGGTCATTACCAAATATAACAATCCGGAGAAACTGCTTTCCGACTACTATGAAGGTATGGTATTGGGAGAAATCTGGGGTTATGTAACCGACGGATATTTTACTTCATTAGAAGAAATTGCCAGCAGCCCAAATCAAAGCCCAACATTCAGGACAACAGCCAACGGTACCTGGTTCCCAGGTGACCTGAAGTTTAAAAACCTGAATGATGACAATGTCATTAATGCCGGTACCAACCGTGTCGATAACCCGGGTGACCGGAAAATCATCGGTAACAGCTCTCCCCGGTACATGTACGGGATCAACCTGGGGGCCGACTGGAACAACTTTAATTTCTCCGTATTCTTTCAGGGCGTCGCAAAGCAGGACTGGTACCCCAGTGCCGAAGCTAACCTTTTCTGGGGCCAATATACCAGGCCTTACGGTGATATCCCGAAAACCCAGTTAGGCAATATCTGGAGCCCTGAAAATCCAAATGCTTACTGGCCGAGATATGTATCCAGGATCGCAAACAATTCCGACGGACCGCTGCGTGCCCCGCAGACCAAGTACCTCCAGAATGTGGCTTATATCAGGATGAAGAATATCCAGTTTGGCTATGATATCCCAAGGAACATAATATCCAAAATATCTGCAGAAAATGCACGCTTGTATATTTCGGCTGAGAATATCTGGACATATACCCCTCTGTATAAGATCAGTAAAAACTTTGATGTCGAAAATGCGGTTGCATCAGACCAGGTGTTCACTTCAAGCAATTCAGGTGATGCTTATAACTATCCGATGCTGAAGAGTATTACCCTGGGATTATCCATTACCTTTTAATTAAACTCAAAAACTATTCAAGATGAAGAAACCATATTTTCTGATTATTCTGCTCATCGCGCTTATTGCAGGCTGCGACCTGGAGCAATTGCCAGAATCCACGGCATCCAAATCGGCAGTTTTCGGGAGTGAAAACGGATTGAAACTCTACACGAACTCATTTTATGGTATATTGCCTAACCGCAGTACACACCGTTCTGATGATATGTCGGACTATCTGGCCAGAAGGGATGCCCCGTCTTTTATCACCCAGAATGCCTATAGTGCGCTGGTCAGCAGCGGCTGGAGCTGGGGCGATCTCCGGAACATCAATTATTTCATTGTAAACAATAACAATCCTGCAGTTCCGGAGGCTACCAGAAAGCATTATCAGGGTATTGCCCGGTTTTTCCGTGCCTATCTCTATTTCCAGAGAGTTAAAAGATTCGGTGATGTACCCTGGATTAACAAGCCTTTGGATGTCAGTGATCCTGATCTTTACAAGGGCAGGGATCCAAGGGCATTGGTGATGGACTCGGTGTTGGCAGACATCAATTATGCCTGCGCCAATATTTCTACAACCAGTGATCCTACAAGAAGCCAGGTTACCAAATATGTGGCATACGCCCTGAAAGCCAGAATTTGCCTGCATGAAGGCACATTCCGGAAATACCACACTCAGCTGGGACTGACAGCCACCGCCAATACATGGCTTACTCAGGCCGCCGAAGCTGCCAAAATTGTTATGGACCAGTCGGGGTTTAAGTTGCATGATGGCGAAGGTACTGACAAGTCCTACCGTTCCCTGTTTATTTCGCAGACGCCCAATGCCAGCGAAATTATGATGGCTGCCATCAGTGATCTGTCGCTCAGTATCCTCAATGATGCCAACTGGTACTGGACCAGCGGTACCTATGGTGACAAGGCCAGCTTTATCAGGACCTTCATCAATACCTACCTGAATATTGACGGAACGCCATTCACAAGTAATCCCGGTTACCAGACCATGACCTTCATGGATGAGGTCAAGAACAGGGACAAACGACTGAAGCAGACCATCCGGCTGGGTGATTACAAACGTATCAGCGGAGGGGTTCTGGTTCCTGCGCCGCCTTTGTTTTCTTATACCTTTACCGGTTATCAGCCCATAAAATGGACCCTGGATGATATGTACTATGATACGCGTGACCTTAATATCAACGCCATTTCCATGTTCAGGTATGCCGAGGTGTTACTGATCTATGCTGAAGCCAGGGCAGAACTGGGTACCCTTACCGATGCCGACTGGGCCCTGACCGTAGGTGCCCTGCGCAAGCGTGCCGGGATAACCGGCGGACTTACTGCCAAACCTACAGTGGTTGACCCGTACCTGCAATCCACCTACTTCCCTAATATCTCCGATCCGGTGATTCTGGAAGTCCGCAGGGAACGCGGTATTGAGCTGTGCCTCGAAGGTTTCCGTTTTGATGATATCGTAAGGTGGAGAAGAGGTGAACTGATGCAAATGGAATGGAACGGGTTTTATGTACCTCAGCTGGTTACCCCTCTTGACCTGAACGAAGATGGTATCCTGGATGTCGCCTTTTACCAGGGGACCAGGCCGTCTCCTGCCGTTGCCGGAGTTACCTATGTCGACGTTTCTCCGACTGTCGCCGGAAAAACCAATACCCAGCTGCTGAAAAACGGAACTTCCGGAGAGATTACCTGGCTTAATACCATTGTCAGGAAATGGGAGGAGAAAAATTATTACTATCCGATTCCCGAACCAGACCGGCTTGCCAATCCAAACCTCGGACAAAATCCGGGCTGGTAAGGAGATTTAACTTCTGTTTCCGGAAATATTCTCCGGAAATCATAAAAATGGAATTAACCATAGAAAGTTTCCGGGGAGATATCCCCGGAAACTTATTTTAAATGTAAACAGTGATATGAAAAAGAAATTTCTGTTTTTTATCCTGGTCAGCCTGTTTTTTCCACTCACCAAACAGGCAGACGGAAAGGGACCAGCTAATTCAGGCCGGGAGAATTCAATAAATGTTATTTCTTATAACATCCGGATGAACACCCCTTCCGACGGGGTGAATGCCTGGCCAAACCGGATCGGCAAAGTCACCGGATTGCTTCGCTTCCACCAGGCTGAAATTTTCGGTGTTCAGGAGGCCTTGCCTGAACAGGTCGAAGATCTGGTAAAGGCCTTTCCTGAATATGGCCATATCGGGGTGGGGCGCGACGACGGCGTTTCATCCGGTGAGCACATGTCGGTATTTTACCTGAAGTCGCGGTTTGATATGCTGGATGGAGGCACTTTCTGGCTTAACGAGGCTACTGATAAGCCTGGCTTTGGCTGGGATGCTGTGTGTAACCGTACGTGTACCTGGGTGAAGCTGAAAGACAAAAATACCCAAAAGACGGTTCTGGTTTTCAACACCCATTTCGACCACCGGGGAAGGGAAGCCCGGGAGCAGTCCGCCCGGCTGATCCTCCGATTTATGAAGGAAATCAACCAGGATAATCTTCCTTTTATTCTTACGGGCGACTTTAACGCAACGCCTGATTCTGAACCCAT
This sequence comes from Prolixibacteraceae bacterium, assembly GCA_030602265.1. Lineage (GTDB taxonomy): Bacteria > Bacteroidota > Bacteroidia > Bacteroidales > Prolixibacteraceae > UBA1413. The sequence continues at coordinate 38,976 of JAUWAB010000029.1, forward strand.
TCAAACCATTCTTGCTGAACTGAAGGATTCCAGATCGGTCTCTGTAATCCCACCTTATGGCCCGGAAGGCACCAGCGGGGGGTTTGAGGTTAAAGAGAAGAGCCGTATCATCGATTTTATCTTTATTAATGAAAAGGTCAGGGTACTGCGGCATGGCCATCTATCTGATTCATTTGGTTTGTTTTATCCATCCGATCATCTTCCGGTATTAGCTGAGCTGGAAATACGGTAGCGATTTTTGAGGATAATTTTGATTTTCATAAGGGCTGTCTGATTCCGGACAGCCCTTATGGGTTTGTATTTAACTGGTTAAAATAAATAGAAGGGGCTGTCCGACTCCGGACAGCCCTTTGTTATATCTTTTTTTAAGTTTTGGTGGTTTAGTAAAATGACTAATGTATTGATAAGCAGGATGTAATATTGTGCGATTAGATGAACTTATATTTATTTAGTCTGTTTCCAAATTGTACACTAATACTACAAAACTATGAAAAAGGGTTCATTTTATCTGATTTCGGCTCTGTTGGTTGTTGCATGGTCATGTGACAAGGAAGATGCCAGCATGGGTTCTGACGGCATTTCTGAATTGAAAAGCGGTCGGAAAGTACTCACCTTTTCTGCTACCCTTACGGGTGATCAGGAAGTAGCGGCTAATCCGGTAATTACGGAGGCAAACGGCCAGGCTCTGTTCCAGCTGAGTAAAGATGGTGAGGAACTGAGCTTTAAAGTCATCGTGGATGGGCTTGAAAACATCACCGCGGCTCATATTCATACGGCTTCTGCCGGTGAGAACGGTCCGGTTGTAGTATGGTTGCATACAACTTCCGGATCTCCACAGCTCATTCCGGGTTTGTTTGGAGGAATTCTTGCCCAGGGAACCAGTACTTCAGCGAATTTTGTCGGGCCGCTGGCTGGTATGGCCATGTCGGATCTTATTGATCTTATGCTGGAAGGTAAAACTTATGTAAATGTGCACACCTCCCAGTATCCTGCCGGTGAAATCCGCGGACAGATCCGGTTAAACGGCCCAAAAAATAAGTAACGGGCATTTCAGGCTGCGGAATTATCTTCGCAGCCTGATTTCCATTCCTTTCGATTCGCCGGCAAACTGGTTCAGCCGGTAGGTAAATGACAGCATGACATAGCGGCCCATGCTGTTTGATCTGACTTCCCGCAGATAATTCAGTTCACTCATCCGTTGGATAATGTTGTTCCGGTCCAGAAGGTCAAATCCGCGAAGGGTAAGTGTTCCCCTTTTGTTTTTAAGGAAATAGCGGTTGATCTCGGCATTGAAAAGCGGAACGCTGATCTCTTCGCCAAAGGACTGGTCGGTATAGTTGGTTACATCGGCATTTACGATGAAATTCCAGTTCTGGTTGGGGGTAAACCGTGCTTCTCCGAACCACGACATACTGAAGTAATTGTTGTTCAGGTTTTTCTGTACGGTATACCTGGCCTCGGTCAGTGTCGCTTCAACACCGGTGTTCACATCCCACTTATCCTTCTTGCGGTTGTCGATGCTGAGCGACACCCTGTGGGTGTTGTTCGTATAAACGTTTTCAGCCTGGTTGATCAGGTTGATCCCACGGTTCCAGCGCTCTTCCAGGTTGAGCCTCACCTTCATGCCTATGGCCCGGATGGGGGTTGAGAAATCTATATTGCCCCGGGCATCATAATCCGAATCCACATTGGTCATGGTGTTTTCAAAGCTGAGATTATCTTTTATGGTGCGGTCCCAGTTAATCTTATCGCGGGTGTAGGTTCCCGACAGGGTGGTCATCAGTGAAGTGAAGGAAAACTGGTCGAATATGAGCCAGTGCATACTCAACCGGTGCGACTTCTCCGGATCCAGCTCCGGATTGCCATAGTATACAGCCAGTGGATTTATATCGTTAACGACCGGAAGGAGTTGTGTTACACCAGGTGTATTGACCTGCGATGAATAATTGGCCATCAGGCGCCGTCCGGTTTTGTACTCATTTTCATACATAAAAGAGGGCAGGAGGCTCGTAAACACCCTTTCCCCTGATTGCTGGCCGTTCAGGGTGGTCGACATTCTTCCGTTTTCTACCTGAAGCGCCAGGGTCATCCTGGTTTTTGCGAGGTTGCGCATCAGGCTGATTCTGGGTCTTATCCAGCTATAGTTTTTTGAAAACTCCGGATGGCTGTTTTCATCAGGCAAGTCGCTGGAGGCAAGGTTTCCCTGCGTGCGGACAAGATCTTCCAGGTTGCTGCCGGCGCGGATTTCCGGTTCCAGATATAGGAAATTTCCAATTTTCCGGGTGAAGGCCGTTCCCAATGATCCGTTCAGTGATCCGGTGTCATTGTTCTGGAATCTGTTGCTTTGGGTAATCTTCCATGCATCATTGTCAGGAAAGCCGGTTGCTGAGTTGATCTGGTTTTCGGTAAGTGCCTGTGAAAACGCCAGGTTTCCTGTGATTTTGAAAACCGAGTTTCCGTGATCCAGCTTTTTCAGCCAGGAACCCCCTGCCGTTCCGTTGATGCGATCGGAAGTGTTGGTTGTCCGGTAGTCCAGTGAATTTACCCGGATATCCTCCCGCAGACTAACCATTTCTGAAAACCGGCGGTTGTTACCGTTGGACAGGGCAAAATTACCATCAATGACCAGGTTCTGGGTGGAATCGATCCGGTTTCTCCATCCGAAGTTGAAACGGTGTGACTGGTTACGGTCTCTTTCCTCCACCTCTTCATTCTGAAGGAATGAGCTGTTGGCGGTATAATTGCGGCTGACGGTGGTTTGTTCCAGGTTCTTTTCAGAGCCTGAACCCAGATAACTGAGAAAAACCCGGTCATGCTGGCTTTTACTGTAGGAGAAGTTGGCCCCGCCGGCTCCGGTGGTGTTCAGTCCTGAAACCGGCTGCCCGAAGTTGATGGGAAAACTGCCGTCGCTCGTTATCCGGATCTGGGCTGATCCTCCTCCGTGAACCATGCCGCCCAGTCCGCCACTGAAATTGATGTAATCTTCGAACGAAAAACCAGCCTGGTTGATGTTGTTGCCCATTCCCAACGCAGCTACCTGGGTCTTGTCGGAGAAGCGGTAGACCCTTCCGCTGCCGGCCCATCTTTCTGAAGTTCCTGCTCCGCCGGTCACATTCCCGAATACGCCGTTCTTGCGGTCTTCCTTCAGGTTCAGGTTGATGGTCTTTTCACGGCTGCCATCGCGGATCCCCGTGAACATCGATTCCTCGGAGGTGCGGTCGTATATCTGTACCTTATCAATCGCCTCAGCAGGCAGGTTTCTGGTGGCTACCTTCGGGTCGTTTCCAAAAAACTCCTTTCCGTTGACCATGACCCTGCGCACATCCTCGCCCATAGCCTTGATGTTCCCAGAACGGTCTACCTCCACTCCGGGAAGTTTTTTCAGCAGTTCTTCGGTCATCGCCCCCGGCTTCAGCTGAAAGGCAGCTGCCTTGTATTCGGTAGTATCGCCCCTGAATGCCATGGGGACGTATTCCCCTGTAACCTGAACCTCACCAACATCCACCAGTCTGGGTTTCATGGTAATCCTGCCGGCCTGATTCCCTTCTGAAGGGATGCTTACCGGACGGTAAAACGTTTCATAGCCTAAAAAGGCAACCTGGAGCAGGTAATCCCCTTTTCTGATGTTTTTTATGTCAAATTTGCCGTCACGGTTGGTGATTCCGTATGCCTGCATGGTCGAGTCGGCCGGATTCAGCAGGACAACCGTCGCATAAACCAATGGTGACTGGTCGTCAGTGATGACCTCCCCTGTGAGAGGCCAGGTCTGGGCAAAGCCTAACGAAATCAGAAAGCTGAAAATGATAGTCAGAAAGTATCTTCTCATTTAGATGATTTTTATCTTAGTTGTTCAAATACAGGATTTTACTTTTTTTTTATCCCAATCCTAAGGAATTGTGTGAGTGCAGTATAAACAGAGTAGCGAAAAAATCCGGCCGTGGCTGACATTGTATCCGTTGTGGACATCACTTTTCTACGGATATATTAAGCGGATCTCCTTCTCTGCATCCAACATGGATCATTATATCGCTGGCATCCTCATTTTATAATCAGGAGGTTGTGATAACTCCTCAGGTGAGCCGAAACCAAACGCGGGTTTGTGTTATTCCACCCTAACGCTGGATGCGGATCATCATATGCTGCCCTCCGGCACCGGGTTGGGCGCCCATCTCCTTCATCTTTTCCTCCACAATTTTGTCGAATTCCTCCCGGGTGACTTTCCTGCCTTTATCCGGTTTAGCTATTTGGCCGGCTTCCGGAAGGTCAGCTTCTATCTTTACAGCTGTGGTTACTTGTTTCCCTTCATTGGCCTCTAACGCAAGGATCATACCGGGCAGTCCGCCGTGATTACCCGGTCCGCCCGGTACCGGAATTACCGGGGTAAACCAGGCCGTAATCTTCTTTTCCCCTTCCCCGGAAGTGGCTTCCATGCAGGGATAGTCCAGTATGACCTTCTGGTTTCCGGTAATTTTCCAGGACGGGGAAGGAGTATCCTCTATAAGGAACAATCGGGTCATAAAGTCACGCTGTTCAGTGACTGTTCCGGCCTCCAGATCCCGGTAAACCTTGTTTTCCGGCTCCGCCATACGGAACATCACGTTGGCTCCGCCGTGCTGCATGGCGATATCCTCGTTTTTAGCCGCTGCGCTGTTTTCAAATAAAGTAGCGTTCTGGTTAAACCAGAGTGTTTTTTCTGATTTCCGTTCCGAAGGAATCATGCCTGCCAGCTGGGCTGCCATTTCGCCCTCCAACTTGATTTCCAGTTTAACCACCTGTTCGAAGGTTATTTTACCTTTGGTAATTTCCTGTGCCTGAAGCTGTAAGACAAGGAAGGCAGCTGTTGTTAAAAGAATACTCTTTTTCATTCGAATATAATTTATCTTAATTGTTTATTATCAGATCGTTACTGCGATGCGTTCAATCCCGGAGGGATTGCATGTGGGTAGCAAAAGCGATGAGAGAAGAACAGATGACCCCGGCTGGGGTCAAACCAATTGTTGTTACCTCTTTGCTTCCCACATGTCACCCCCTGCGGGGCTCATAACATGCATTCACCCTGTGCCTGTCAATCCATCCCGCATTTACTGAATCGTAATCGCTATTATTCATATCCTTTTGTCACTTATCCTTAAATCAGAACTCCTTAATGGTGAGGCTTTCATGTATTGAAATTCAGTTTTATTTCCCTGCAAATCTAATTCCCTGCCCTGGAATATTTAGTTAAAGGATGGTTAAATTCGTTTGTGGAAAAGTTAATGGCAATTTTCCCCCATTTTTTTATCTTTGGAAATTGTAGTCCTTAAATAAATCGAAATGCAGTCAGATCAGCGAAAATTCGGGACCGCACCGGTCTTTTTTACGGCCATATCCACTATTCTGGGCGCCATTCTTTTCCTGAGATTCGGATTTGCAGTGGGGACACTGGGTTTCTGGGGTGTAATCCTGATAATCCTCCTTGGGCATCTGGTAACCATACCCACTGCCCTGGCCATTTCTGAAATTGCCACCAACAAAAGGGTAGAAGGAGGCGGGGAGTATTTTATCATTTCCCGTTCTTTCGGATTGAATATCGGAGGAACGATCGGAATTGCACTTTTTCTTTCCCAGGCCATCAGCGTAGCGTTTTATGTGATTGCCTTTACAGAGGCTTTTGAATATCTTTTTCAGCTGGCCGCCGAAAAACTTGGCCTGATGCTTCCCCGGCAGATCGTTAGTATCCCGGTGATGATCGGGCTCGGAGTCATGATCATCCGTAAAGGTGCCAATCTGGGGGTCAAAGCATTGTATTATGTGGTGGGTATCCTTCTCGTGTCGCTCCTTCTTTTCTTTCTGGGTAAAACAGAATACTCCAATACACTGAATTTCAGTCTGGCTACGGCAGAACTGCGAAATTCCGAACAGTTTTTTGTGGTTTTTGCCATAATATTCCCGGCTTTTACCGGTATGACTGCCGGAGTGGGATTATCAGGAGACCTGAGAAAGCCCTCCCGTTCCATCCCGATAGGAACTATACTGGCCACGATTTCTGGAATGATCATCTACTTCTTTGTGGTGTATAAGCTGGCAGGTTCAGTATCACCGGAAGATATGCTGGAGCACCAGCTGATCATGTCCAGGATTGCCATTGGCGGAATGATCGTTATTCCCCTCGGACTGGCAGCCTCCACTTTTTCATCGGCATTAGGTTCGGTGATGGTGGCACCGCGGACGCTTCAGGCGCTTGCAATGGATAAAACCTTTCCTTCGGAAAAGATGAACAGCTGGCTTTCTGCAACAGCAGGGAGAGATAATGAGCCCAGAAATGCATCGCTCGTTACCACCCTGATTGCCCTGGTCTTTGTTGCCTTGGGCGACGTTAACGCGGTAGCATCCATCATCTCCATGTTTTTTATGGTCACCTACGGTTCCCTATGCCTGATCTCCTTTCTCAACCACTTTGGATCATCTCCGTCATACCGGCCCTCATTCAAATCGAGATGGTATATTTCCCTTACCGGGTTTGTGGTGTCGGTATGGGTGATGTTCAAAATCAGTACTACCTATGCAGTGCTGGCATTTGCAGTGATAACGGTTCTCTTTATCTATATCGGTAATTACCGGAAGCACCTGAAGGGATTTACCTCCATTTTTGCCAACACACTTTTTCAGCTGAACCGGAACCTGCAGGTACTGATCCAGAAGAAAAGCAGTCAGCAGGAGAGCAGTGAATGGCGCCCAAGTGCCATCTGCATTTCGCGTGACTCATTTGTGCGCGACAAGGCTTTCAGGCTTTTAGGCTGGTTGTCTCACAGATATGGCTTCGGTACTTATCTTCACCAGATTACCGGTTACTATTCAAGAACAACAGCAAACCAGGCGCGTGAACAGTTAGCCAAATTATTGCGGCAGTATGGCGAGGACAACCATGTATATATAGATACCCTGATCTCACCATCCTATACATCGGCCATTGCACAGGCGATACAGATTCCGGGGATTGCAGGAATGGAGAATAATATGGTCATTTTTGAATTTGACAAAGAGAATTACAGCAACCTGGACGATATCATCGATAATTTTGCTTTAGTCGATTCGGGCGATTTCGATATCTGTTTACTGGGCAGCAGTTCGAAGCCGATGCACTTCAAGAACGGGATCCATGTGTGGATTGATTCCCTGGATACCTATAATGCCAATCTGATGATCCTGCTAAGTTTTATTTTGCTGGGTCATTCCGACTGGAAAAAAGGCCATATCCGGATTTTTGAAAAGTGCAGACCGGAAGAGTTTGAGGAGACTCTGAGAAAAACGGAAGAACTGGTGCAAACGGCAAGGCTTCCGATCACCATGAACAACATTGAGATTATCATTCAGGAGCCCGACCAATCGTCGAAGGCACTGATCAACGAACGGTCCCAGGATGCAGGACTGACGCTTATCGGAATCCGTGAGGAGATGGTCAGACACTACAAGGAGGAGTTGTTTAAGGGATACGACAAACTGGGAACAGTGCTGTTTGTCTACAGTAAGTACCAAAAGAATATTGATTAACCAGGATTCTTATAACACGGTAGATGAAGTCAAAAAGAAAGAAGAATAATCTGCTGCAGTACCAAAGAATATACTGTTCAGTCAATTCCAGTTTACCATTAAAAATACAATTCAACACATACAAACTGATACGTATATGAAGTTACGACTTTCAGGCCTGATGGCCTTATTTCTGCTTACATTCCTGATTTCGCAGGCCAAACTGACCCCTGCAAATCTCACCTGTGAATATATGTCAAACCCGACGGTTGTAGACGTTCTGCAGCCCCGTTTAGCCTGGGTCAACATCGCCTCTGA
>JAUWAB010000022.1 GCA_030602265.1 Prolixibacteraceae bacterium
GCTTCCGGAGTGGGAGCCTCAATGTTTACGGTCAGTCCCGCTTCTTTTACCGCCTGGGCCGTACTGGAGCCGAAAGAAGCAATCCTGGTGTCGTTCTGTTTAAATTCAGGGAAATTCTGAAACAACGACTTGATTCCTGAAGGACTGAAAAATACGATGATGTCGTAATTAACATCCTTAAGGTCGGAAAGGTCGCTGCTGACGGTCCTGTAAAAAACCGCCGAAGTGTATTTAAACCCGGCTTTATCAAGCAATTTGGGTATTTCCTGCGAATGAATATCGGATAACGGTAACAGATATTTTTCGTTTTTGTGTTTCTTCATGATATCCAGCAGATCGGGCATGGTCCCATTGGCATAGAAAATCTTACGTTTTCGGTACACTATGTACTTCTGAAGATAAAATGCAGCAGCTTCAGATATACAGAAGTACTTCATGGTATCGGGAATGGCAACCCTAAGTTCCTGGGCAAGCCTGAAAAAATGGTCAATTGAAGTACGGCTGTTGAAAATAACGGCAGTATAATCAAGAATATGGATTCTGGTTTGCCTGAATTCCTTGGCAGTTACACCTTCAATCTCAGTAAACGGACGAAAGTCAATCTTTACATTTAAAGTATCCACAAGATCCGAATAAGGTGACTTTGCCGTTCCCGGATCAGGCTGTGATATGAGAATAGTCTTGATTTTCAATGCTCAAAAATTTAAAGTTTCTTGTTCTGAAATTATTCAGTTATCCATTTCAACATCAAAAGCAATGGTAAAATTTCGAGGGTACAAAGGTATAAAAAGAGATAAAAAATAGAAAATTGTTTTTTTAAGAAAATTTTGGCGCCTCTCCATAACAGAATCAGATATAAAATGAAAACAAGTGTCAGCCCGGCAAGAAACAAAGGGTATGGACCCGGGACGGGTGACCAGGCGATAAAAGCCACAATAGGCAAAGACAAGATTCCCATTACCCGGATATGATTACTGAAATTATATAAAAACTCGCCGGTCTCAGCTGTTTTCCCGGTAACAAAGCCGACTGCCAGATACATCAATTTCTTAAGCATGAAAAATACCAGGACAACACCTACCGATATCAGAAAACTCAGGAAACCGCTTAATGGAATATTCAGGTTAAAATAGTAAGCTGCCTGGTATAGTAAAAGTCCGAAAACGAGATAACTGAAAATTTCAAGCCTGATTTCACCCTGGCCAAGGGACACATTCCTTTCCCTGAACATCCTCGAAGCGGTGGAATAGTTAAACAGGCTCTGGATCAGGTTACTGATATAACCTGCAAAAATATGTCTGACTGATGCAAATAATCCGAGAGTTGTAAAGATTATCAGAATAAACCAGTCCTGGCTGATCTCATTGACCACCCTGGAAGGAAGCACCAGGTCGGGTGGAGAAACGGAGATGTGCTCAACAGAAGCGGCCGGATGCAGTGAAATCTCCCTGTTATCGCCATGGAACATGCGGTTTACTTCCCTTATTCTCCAGTAGCGGATCTGTTCAGGTGTAGGTACCGGCCTGACGGCATTGGAAGTAAGGGTATCGGGCATGGAATAACCGGTTCCATCTGTGAGCGTCATATCCTGGACAGTCTGACCCTCTTCTCCGGGGTAAACCCCGGTTCCGATGAATGATTCAAAGGCAGAATAAGTATTGGAATCTGTATTTCCGTTTACCATGACTGTTGAATGAGGGTGCAAAGATACAATTAAAACATACCCGATATCAAAATCAATATTACAGACAATTTTCCTGTTCGTACAACTCAAGCTGTTTCATTAATCCGAACAGCTCCAGTACGTCATAATCCCCGTCTTCCTTTTCGAGAATCTCCAGAAATCTTTGCAGGGCCTCCCTGTATTCTTCCTCTGTTGTTAACTTTTTATCCATTTTTTAATGTGCATCCAGCCAATTCCGGGCCGACTTTATACCGACGGTCAAGGGAACATCCAGTTTAACGGCTTGCTCCATATTTTCCCTGACAATTCGTTCAACCTGCTCCAGTTCGGCATCCAGCACATCAAAATTAAGTTCGTCATGCACCTGAAGTACCATCTGTGACTTCAGCCCGCGAATCCTGAACTCATCATGAATCCTGATCATGGCCATCTTAATGATATCGGCTGCTGACCCCTGAACCGGTGTGTTTATGGCATTCCTTTCGGCCATACCCCGCACTACAGCATTGCTTGAATTAATGTCACTTAGATAACGCCGGCGACCCATAATTGTTTGCACATATCCTGCATTTCTGGCCATTTCGATCGATTTATCCATGTATTCCTTTACTTTGGGGAAATTCTCAAAATAACCGTCGATTAGCTCTTTGGCTTCAGATCTGGAGATGTTTAGCCGCTGGGAAAGCCCGAAGGCCGATATGCCGTAAATAATCCCGAAATTGGCTGTCTTGGCCTTTCTGCGCATGTCGGAAGTTACCTCACCGACCGGAACTTTATAGATCTTCGAGGCCGTGATGGCATGGATATCCTGGTCCATTGCAAAAGCATCGAGCATCTGCGGATCCCCGCTTAATGCGGCCATAATCCGTAACTCTATCTGTGAATAGTCTGCTGAAAGAAACAAATGTTCGTCATCTGAAGGAATGAAGGCCCTCCGGATTTCCCTTCCGTTTTCGTCACGTATCGGAATGTTCTGAAGGTTCGGGTTATTTGAACTTAATCTGCCGGTAGCCGTAACCGCCTGATTATATGAAGTATGTAATTTCCCGGTTTTGGAGTTTATCAATTCGGGCAAAGTTTCCACATAGGTATTCAGCAGTTTTTTCAGACCTCTGAATTCCAGCACCTTTCCAATGATCGGATGCCTGTCTGACAGCTGCACCAGCACTTCTTCGCTGGTAGAGTACTGCTTGGTTTTGGTTAGCCTGGCATTGGGATCTATCCGGAGTTTTTCAAAAAGTATTTCACCTAATTGCTTGGGAGAGGAAACGTTAAAATCCTGGCCGGCCAGGCGGATAATTTCCTGTTCCAGGACAATAATCTGCTGCCGGAGTTCTTCCGCATAAACAGCCAGTGACCCGGTGTCGAGCCTGACCCCTGCCATCTCCATGTCGGTCAGCACCCCAACAAGCGGCATTTCCAACTCCTCGAACAATGTGGTCAGCGCATTCTTTTCCAGCTCATCTGAGAGGACATCTTTCAACCGGTAGGTCAGGTCAGCATCTTCGCACGCATAATCCCGCAACTTTTCCTTTGGGACAGAACGCATGGATATCTGGCTTCGCCCTTTGGGACCGATCAGGTTTTCGGTCGGTATTTTGACATAATTCAGCCAGGATTCACACAGGTAATCGAGGTTATGCTTCAATTCAGGCTGAATCAGGTAATGAGCCAGCATGGTATCGAACATTTTGCCTCTTACTTCCACACCGTACTGTCTGAGCATGAGCAGGTCAAACTTAAGGTTCTGGCCGATTTTCATTATCCGTTCGTCCTCAAATATTTCCCTGAACTCATTCACGACCCTGGTAGTTTCTTCCCGTCCCTGCGGCAGGGTAACACAAAAAGCCTCATGCTTCCTGAAAGAAAACGAAAGACAGACCAGCTCTGAGGAGTGAGGGTCCAGTCCGGTGGTTTCCGTATCAAAACAAAATTCCGGCTGAATGGAGAGTTCAGCCCTGAGGCTCGCCCTTTGCATCTCATTATCAACCAGGTAATACTGATGGGGAGTTGTATGAATATTATCCTTCTCTGAAGCTGCAACAACCGGTTTTTGTTCTTCGGCAAATGCAAAAAGGCTTCCCTGTACAGGATCTGGCTTTACTTCCGGTCCGGGTTTCAGGTTCAGTCCGAGCCTGTCGATAAGTTGTCGGAACTCAAGGTCTTCGAAAAGGGCTTTAAGGGCAGGCAGATCCGGGATTTCCATTTTAAGGGCATCCGGATTAAATTCAATAGGCACATCCAGAATAATGGTAGCCAGCACCCTGGATTTACGGACCTGGTCTTCATATGCTTCCAGGTTTTCCTTCTGTTTTCCCTTCAGTTTTTCGAGGTTCTGATAAATCCCATCGATACTGCCAAATTCACTGATCAGTTTCTGGGCATTTTTAGGTCCGATCCCCGGGCAACCGGGTATGTTGTCGGCGGAGTCGCCCATCAGGCCCAACAGGTCGATGACCTGAAGCGGGGAATCTATCTCAAAGTTTTTTTTGACCTCCTCAATACCCCAGATCTCATTATCATTTCCCGATTTTCCGGGTTTGTACATAAAAACCCTGTCGGTGACCAGCTGGGCATAATCCTTGTCGGGAGTCATCATATACGTAGTGTAACCCTCCCCGGAGGCTTTGAGGGCCAGCGTACCGATTACATCATCCGCCTCAAAGCCCTCCATTTCAATGATCGGTATTCTGAAAGCCTGGATCATTTTCCGGATATAGGGAATGGATGCCCGAAGGTCCTCTGGCATTTCCTGTCGGTTCGCCTTGTATTCAGGAAACATTTCGTGTCTGAAAGTAGGTTTCGACACATCGAAAACCACCCCCAAATATTCAGGCTTTTCGGTCTCTAACAATTGCACGAGGGTATTGGCAAAGCCCAGGGCAGCTGAGGTATTCACTCCTTTGCTGTTAAACCGGGGATTCCGGATAAATGCAAAATAACTTCTGTAAATAAGGGCATATGCGTCTATCAAAAACAGTTTTTTGCTTGTATCGGTCATAATGAATCAATTTTTACGGATTATCTGTGGCAAACCATTCGGCATAAGAAGTGGCGGTTTCATAAAGCCGTATGCTGTACAGCGAAACATTTTCAGGCAACAGCGGCAAGAGGATGGAAGCAATATACACCAGAATATTCTCGGTAGTTGGCTGAAATTCGACCACAAACAAACGGCTGGTAACTTCCCTGAACGCTTTTTGCTGCTCTTCATTAAACCGGTTGCTGATCAGCAGGGAATGGTCGAACACCTGAATGATGTGTTTGTTTACCAGCATCTTCAGTTCATGAAAATCCATGATCATCCCGTCTTTCGGGTGCCCCGGACTATTAATGGGTTTTCCGGAGAGGGTAATTTCAAGACCATAAGAATGGCCGTGAATATTTTGACAAAGCCCGTCGTAGCCATGCAGAACGTGGGCCATTTCAAAATGAAATTTCTTGGTAATCCGAATTTCAGGCATATTTTACTCTATAAAAACAGCCGTGAAATTACTCAAAAATCGGCACAGACGGATTTGCATCCTGCGGTCTGTATAAACTTCTTTTCATTCAGCAAGTTGGTAAACCTGGCCTAAAGTCCTCAAAAAAAGGTTTCAATAACTTTTTTATATACTTTTGCGCTCTGAGCGGTAAGTGACTCAGAACAATATTACATTATTAACCGGTAAATGAGATTTCTGACATGAGAAAATGGCGTATTGAAGATTCGGCCGAACTATACAACATCAATGGCTGGGGAATCAACTACTTCTCGATCAACGAGAAAGGCAACGTTGTGGTAACCCCCCGCAAGGATGGGGTTGAGGTAGACCTGAGGGAATTGGTCGATGAACTGCAATTGCGGGATGTTGCAACCCCGCTGCTTGTGCGCTTTCCGGATATTCTTGACAGCCGTATCGAAAAAATGAACAGCTGTTTTAAAATTGCGGCAGAAGAATACGAGTACAAAGCCCAGAACTTTATCATTTATCCTATTAAGGTAAACCAGATGCGCCAGGTGGTTGAAGAGATCGTAGGCCACGGGAAAAAATTCAACATCGGTCTTGAAGCAGGTTCCAAACCGGAACTTCATGCGGTAATTGCCATCAATACAGACAGCGATTCACTGATTATCTGCAACGGGTACAAGGATGAAAGCTATATTGAACTGGCTTTGCTCGCCCAGAAAATGGGTCGCCATATATTTATCGTTGTCGAGAAGCTCAATGAACTGAAGTTGATTGCCAAGGTTGCCCGGAGGCTGAAGATCAGCCCGAACATTGGTATACGTGTCAAGCTGGCCAGTTCGGGAAGTGGTAAGTGGGAAGATTCCGGCGGTGACGTGAGCAAATTTGGGCTTACCTCCAGTGAACTGCTTGAGGCCATGGATTATCTGGAGCGCAGTAATATGAAGAAATGCCTGCGACTGCTTCATTTCCACATTGGCAGTCAGGTAAATAAAATCCGAAGGATTAAGATTGCCCTGCGTGAGGCGGCCCAGTTCTATGTGCAGATGCACCTGGCCGGCTTCAAGGTTGAATTTGTGGATATTGGCGGCGGATTGGGAGTCGACTACGACGGGACACGTTCTTCGAACAGTGAAAGCAGCGTGAATTACAGTATCCAGGAATATGTAAACGATGCCACGGCCACGATGGTGGATGCTTCTGATAAAAATGGCATTCCGCATCCCAATATTATTACGGAATCCGGGCGGTCGCTCACGGCACACCATTCCGTATTGATTTTTGAGGTACTCGAATCGACTTCGTTACCACGTTGGGATGAAGATATGGAGATATCGGAGAATGACCATGAACTGGTCAGGGAGCTTTACGACGCATGGGAACAGCTGAACCAGCCCAGGATGTATGAAACCTGGCATGATGCACAACAGATCAGGGAGGAAGCGCTTGACCTGTTCAGCCTGGGCATGCTCGACCTGAAAACCAGGGCACAAATCGAAAGACTGTTCTGGTCTATCGCCAGGGAGATTCACCAGATGACTTCCAAGCTGAAGCATATTCCCGAAGAGCTGGTGACTTTGCCAAAATTGCTGTCCGACAAATTCTTCTGTAATTTTTCGCTGTTCCAGTCTCTGCCCGATTCATGGGCCATTGACCAGATCTTCCCGATTATTCCGATTCAACGGCTGGATGAGAAACCCGACCGGTCGGCAACAATTCAGGATATTACCTGCGATTCCGATGGGAAAATCGACAACTTCATTTCCACCAGGAACCTTTCCTATTACCTGCCGGTACATGCACTGAAGTCGAAGGAATCTTACTATATAGGTGTATTTCTGGTAGGAGCATACCAGGAAATCCTGGGTGACTTGCACAACTTGTTCGGCGATACCAATGCCGTTCATGTATCAGTCAACAGTAAAGGGTATGAAATCGACCAGGTTATTGATGGTGAGACTGTTGCTGAAGTTCTTGACTATGTGCAATATAATGCTAAAAAACTGGTAAGGACGGTGGAGACCTGGGTAACCACATCGGTAAAGGCAGGAAAGATTACAGCCGAAGAAGGAAAGGAGTTCCTGTCCAACTACCGTTCCGGCCTCTACGGATATACCTATCTGGAATAATACTTCCCGATGATGTTTGTGAAAAAAAGCGGCGGATCTGAAAGTTCCGCCGCTTTTTGCATGAAAAGACAAATGATTGAGATCCTTCGCTTTCACTTCAACCAATCAACCAATCAGGGTCATTAAAGACCGCATAATTTGATTACGGACAGGTATTCGTGCAGGTTACATATACCCAATGTCTTAACATTTATTAACCACCAGCGTTCTTCCGGAGATTTGGACAATTATCAAACTTCAAATCCCAAAATTCATTTTTACTCTGCAGTTTGGCGGTTTACAGTTATTTTTTACTTTTGCAGTCCAATTATGGCCTCATAGTTCAAGGGATAGAACGGAAGTTTCCTAAACTTCAAATCCGCGTTCGAGTCGCGGTGAGGCTACCAGAAATGTTAAACCCCTGCAGTCATGTACTACACGTATGTCTTATATAGTCCTGGCCATAAACGTTTGTATAAAGGCCATTGTAAAAATCCCTATGAAAGACTCAAACAGCATAATTCAGTGAAAATATTGACTGCTAACAAAATTCTCTTTAAATTGGATAAACTATCAAAACAATTTTAATTTTGTTTGTCAAAATAAGTTGCAAATAAAACTTTGATACATAATGGCTCAGCTTAAAGGGAAAGTGGTACAGGTGATCGGCCCGGTTGTGGACGTCAGTTTTGAACATGCAGGAGAAGAAATTCCCACTATTTACGATGCTCTGGAGATTATCCGTGAATCCGGAAATCTCACCATTGAATGCCAGCAACATATCGGGGAAAATACGATCCGGTGTATTGCCATGGATGCCACAGACGGAATCCGAAGGGGGATGGACGTGATTTCAACCGGTAGTCCTATCCGTATGCCCAAAGGAGAGGCCTCCCTGGGTCGGTTGCTTAATGTCACGGGAAATCCCGTCGACGGATTGGATCCACTCCCAAGGGATGGCCTGAAAATTCACAATGATCCGCCAAAGTATGAAAACCTTTCTACAGAAACTGAGGTACTCTATACCGGCATTAAGGTTATCGACCTGATTGAACCCTATGCCAAAGGAGGGAAAATCGGCCTGTTTGGCGGAGCGGGTGTTGGCAAAACCGTTATCATACAAGAACTTATCAATAATATCGCCCTTGCCCACAGTGGCCTTTCCGTTTTTGCCGGCGTAGGAGAACGCACCCGTGAAGGAAACGACCTGCTGAGGGAAATGATCGAAGCGAATATCGTTAATTATGGTGAGGAGTTCAAAAAATCAATGGAGCAAGGCAGCTGGGATCTTTCAAAAGTTGATATGGAATCGGTCAAAAATTCAAAACTTGCGCTTGTATTCGGTCAGATGAACGAACCACCCGGAGCAAGGGCCAGAGTTGCCCTCTCGGGACTTACCATAGCAGAAAGCCTTCGCGACGGTGATGGAACCACCGGAGGACGCGACATCCTGTTCTTCGTTGATAATGTTTTCCGTTTTACCCAGGCAGGATCGGAAGTGTCAGCCCTCCTCGGAAGGATGCCTTCCGCAGTGGGTTACCAGCCCACACTGGCCACTGAAATGGGTATCATGCAGGAGAGGATTACTTCCACCAAAAACGGATCCATCACATCGGTACAGGCAGTATATGTTCCCGCCGACGACCTCACCGATCCGGCACCGGCTACTACCTTCAGCCATCTCGATGCAACTACCGTTCTGAGCAGGAAAATTGCAGAACTGGGGATTTACCCCGCCATTGATCCGCTCGATTCTACCTCCAGAATTCTTTCACCTGACATTGTCGGTGAAGAACATTACACCTGTGCCCAAAGGGTTATCCAGATCCTTCAGAGATATAAAGAATTACAGGATATCATTGCCATTCTGGGCATGGAAGAACTTTCGGAAGAAGACAAACTGGTGGTTCACAGGGCCCGCCGGGTACAGCGTTTCCTTTCACAGCCCTTTTTCGTTGCCGAGCAGTTTACCGGGCTGGCAGGTGAACTGGTGGCCATCGAAGATATTATCAAAGGTTTTAACATGATCCTCGACGGCAAAGTGGATAAATACCCTGAAGGGGCATTCAATTTCGTTGGTACCATTGAACAGGCTATCGAAAAAGGTGAACGAATGATGGCTGATCATTAGCAAGACTCTTCAGGACAGTAATTACCGGTTTGGCTGTTCTGCTGAATGGTTTATAAAGACCGGACAGCGAATAGTTTCAGGCCATACACTTACACGGATGAAATTTCCATGATTGCATAAACACAAACCGTTATGAAAAACCTTGCGGATGGAACCCCGATAGCTATCGGGGCCATGTGACCATTAAAAAAGAAAACAATTATTCACATGAATATAAAACCAGATTAGCGTATGTATATTGAAATCGTAACACCTGAAGCGATGCTCTTCAGCGGAGAGGTAATACTGGTTGATGTTCCCGGAGCAGAAAGTCCTTTTGTCATGCTTAAGAACCATGCACCCATATTATCGCTGCTCGAAAAGGGTACCCTGAGGATTATTGAAGAGAGCGGCCGCGAAAGAAGCTTTGAAATAAGAGGTGGCATAATCGAAAATATCCAAAACAAAATGGTTGCCCTGGTAGAACTCCGGAAACAAGAATAAAATGAGGATTAAATTCCTGATAATCAGATTCAGTTCGATCGGAGATATTGTATTGACTTCTCCAGTATCCAGAATGCTCAAAAAACAGGTGCCCCATTCCGAGGTTCATTTTGTCACAAAAGCCCATTTTGCCCATATTCTGGCCCCAAATCCGAATATTGACAAAATTCACACCCTCAACCGGAATATGTCGGAACTCCTTTCAGCACTTAAAGCTGAAAAATTTGACTACATCATCGACCTGCATAACAACATCCGCAGCACGCAAATCAAACTCAGCCTGAATACCAGATCTTTTACATTTGATAAGCTTAACCTGAAAAAATGGCTCCTGACGAACCTGAAGATCAATTGTATGCCCAACATTCATATAGTTGACCGGTATCTCGGGACCATTTCCGGATTCATTATGGGGAATGACCATGAAGGTCTCGATTACCATATACCCCCGGAATCGGAATATGATCTCGCCACCCTGCCGGAGGTATACCGGAATGGGTACATCGCATTTGTCATCGGAGGTACCTATTTTACCAAACGGCTTCCGGAGAATAAAATCATAGAGATTTGCCGCCAGATAAACCACCCGGTTGTCCTGTTGGGCGGAAAGCGGGAAATTGCCACCGGGAAACGGGTTACTGAGGCGGTCAAAGGTAATGTGCTCAATCTCTGCGGTAAGCCGGGCCTCCATGAATCAGCCTCCCTGATCAGACAGGCAGCGGTTGTGCTGACCAATGATACCGGGATGATGCATATTGCATCAGCGTTCGGAAAGAAAATACTCTCCTTCTGGGGTAATACCGTAGCGAGCCTGGGTATGTACCCCTATATGCCCCACCCCGCATCGTTCCGGCTCGAAGTGAACGGGCTTAAATGCCGACCGTGTTCAAAACTTGGGTATAATAAATGTCCGAAAGGCCATTTCAAATGCATGAACGACATAGATACGTCGTTTGCCGTAAAATGGGTCAGGGAACACTTTTAAATCTCACCGAATGCCACACAAATCCTTTCCAGTGCCTCCGACAGAATTTCCCTCGGGCAGCCAATATTAATCCGCATAAAACCATCTCCCGGTTTTCCAAAACGGCCACCGTTATTTAATCCGACCTTCGCTTTTTCAACCAGAAAACGGCTAAGCTGTCTGTCATTCATTCCGTAATGCCTGAAATCAAGCCAGACCAGATAGGTTGCTTCAGGTTTCATCACCCCGACATCAGGCAGGCGGTCTGACAATACCTTCTCAAGATAATCGTAGTTATCCTGCACATATCTCATCATTTCCCCCAACCACTGTTCACCGTGCTGATAAGCTGCCATAAGTGCAACCGTTCCGGCAATATTACCCATATGGACATGCAGGGTACGCATCAGTTTTTCATAAGCCTTCATTTTCTCCGGATCGGGTATCACCACAAATGACGTGGAGAGTCCTGCCACATTGAAGGTTTTGCTGGGAGCCATACAGACAACCGAATTCATCGCACATTCCTCAGAAATCATGGCATAGGGTGTATGCACCTGGTCGTCAAACAACAGGTCTGAATGGATCTCATCGGATACCACAATCAGGTTATGCCGGTTACAAATCCCGGCAAGGCGCCCGAGTTCCTCCCTCTTCCAGACCATACCTCCGGGATTGTGCGGACTGCACAGGATCAGCATCTTGGTCTTTTCATCAATTTTTGACTCCAGGTCATCAAAATCAAAATGGTACCGGCCATCAGCCAGCCTCAGGGGATTTTCGACCAGGCGCCGCCCCATACCCCTTACACTTTCAAAAAAGGGAAAATATACCGGAGTTTGTACAATAACCTTATCGCCGGGCTTTGTATATGCCATAACCGAAACGGTAATTGCAGAAACCACCCCCGGACTGAACGAAATCCACTCCTTTTTCACATTCCAGTTAAACCTGCGGCCAACCCAGCCGGTAATCGATCCGGAAAAATCATCTCCTCTGTAGGTATAACCTAAAATTTCATGCTCCATCCTCTTCCGGATGGCGTCCATGATAAAGTCGGGCGTCCTGAAGTCCATATCTGCCACCCATAGCGGAAGTACATCATCACTGCCGAAAAACTGCGGTAATGCATCATACTTGATACAGTCCGTACCCCGACGGTCTACGATCTCATCAAAATGGTATCTCATACTCTTGTTTCTATATCGATTCTTTCAAGAACGATCCGCTCATCGTCCCGGATGACCTTCAGCACGAATCCAAAACGGTCGCGATCAAGGCAAAGATCAAAATCCTCCTTCGGAGCCCAGGTCTGACTCTCCTTCTCAAAAAAACGTGCTCCCGAACCTTTTCTGATCCGGGATGTCATTTCCTGCCAGTCTGAAGGCGTGCCGGTAAGCTCATTCCGGATATACTCCGCGCATAAGGTATCTTCATCGGTGGGGTAAAGGCAGGCATAACCCATGCATACCAGTGACACGTCTGAGGAATTCCTTTCCTTTATATACCTGACTATTGCTGATGCGTTGACAAAGCTTCCGGTTATGATTTCATCAGCACTCAGGGCATTGACAATACCCTGAGTTCCTGAACTGGTCGTATGGACGACAGCCTTTCCCGCTATGTCGGCGTGCATAAGAAACCAGGGCGAATTCCCGTAATCAAAACCCTCGGGTGGTCTCTCATTTCTTTCCCCCACCAGCAGGGCATTTCCGAGACTTTTCCCCAGCATGAATGCCTCTTCAACGGTCCCCACAGGATAAACCGGTCCAGCCCCTTTTGATACAGCATAACAAGCAGTTGAAAATGCCCTGAAAACATCAATAATTACCGTCAACCCCTTCGCCTGACGGGCTCCCTCCAACAAATGCAAGATTTCAATATTCATCCGGCTAATCAATTAATGGTCCGAAACAACCTTCAGGTTTGTCCGGATTGTTTCTCATCCGCCAAAAATAGGCTTTATCTGAACTTAAAAAAAATGATGCCGGATAACATTACAGCCACAATAACTACTAAATTACCTAATGCCGGAAACAAATGATACTGTCAGCCAACCCCGGGGCCCAAAATATCCCGGCATGAATCTTGTGATGGACACTACCGTTATTCCTTTTTCAGTAACGAATTCAGCAAAAACCAAAAACCGACCCCAAACATTTGAAATACAACTCAATAACATTTTTTTTGAATTTTACAACACCTCAAACAATGTTAATTGTATGTTATAAAACATGTTTTTAGTCGGCCCGGAGGTAGAAACCGGGTGGTATATTATGATTTGTACATACCTTTGCCCCTGTTAAACAATTTTAGAAAACAGAAAATGAAAACAATTGCAACAATCATTATTGCTTTGGCCGCCATGGTAGCCACGGCAGCGGAAAAGCCGAGACTGGATATCTATCCCATTTCGGAAGAGCGGGCAGTAGTAGCCCTGATCAACACTCCTTCAAGCAAACATGAGGTCACTGTAAAGTCAGAGAGTGGCAAAATTGTCTATTACAAGCAAACGCTGAAAAACGATGGAGACTACCGGAAAATTTTCGATTTTTCCGCACTGGAAAACGGAAAGTACGAGTTGTCCTTCAAGGTAGACAATTACCTGGTTAAAAGGGACATTCAGATTGAAAAAGGTACTTTAAAGGTAGGTGAAACTGAATTTCGTTATGATCCTTTTTTCAGACAGGAAGGAGATGTTCTGAAACTCTCTTACCTCAACTTTGACCAGAACAATCTGAGCCTTGTGTTTATTAAGGACAGAGAAGTGGTTTACTCAACCACCCTGGGTCGTGAATTCAACACGGTTCGCGGATTTGACCTTTCCAAACTGGAAAGAGGAAATTATCAGGTCGTCCTTGCCGACGGATCAAATGACTTTTATTACACAATCGAGAAATAATCTAGTCAGAAAGAAGTAGTTGGAAAAGCTCCGGTAGGTTTACCGGGGCTTTTTTTTTTTGAACCCAAGCACCGGAAATACTCACCCGTATATGATTCCCGTGAAGGTTGCCTGACTGATCTGGTTGCCGAAGGGAATGCTGATAATCCGTAACAAAACAGGCCAGTTTCATACAGATTTGTATGGCAGGAATTTTCCGTATATTACAGAATGAAAACCTTACGGGGTTTGGCTGGCAAACTATATGAGCGTGACTCATTAAACTTTATTCATTAAACAGAGTCGAAATCAGACATCTGAGTAAAACGGGCAGCAAAGTGGAAATAAAAATTGAAAACCTTAACAAAATCTATCCTAACGGTAACTGGGCACTCAAGGACATTAACCTGGATATACCTAATGGTATGTTCGGTCTGCTTGGTCCCAACGGAGCCGGTAAATCTTCATTGATGAGAATTCTGGTTACCCTGATGAAACCGTCGAGCGGCAAAGTCACGATAGACGGACTCGACCTGATGAAAAACCGCAGGGAAGTCAGGGCAATGCTCGGCTACCTGCCACAGGATTTCAGGTTCTTTGCCAAATTGAAAACCTGGGAATTTCTTGATTATACGGCAAGACTTGCCGGAATGAAGAATAAGGCGAAACGAAACGATGCCGTTGACCGGATGCTTGAAGAAGTCGGACTTTTTGAAGCACGCGACAGGAATGCCAACAGGCTCTCCGGTGGGATGAAACGCCGGCTTGGAATTGCACAGGCACTGATCAATGATCCCAAGATTATTGTCGTTGATGAGCCTACTACCGGCCTTGATCCCGAGGAAAGGATCCGGTTCAGGAACCTGCTTTCCCATATCAGCACAAGGGACGTCATCATTATTCTTTCAACCCACATTGTAGGGGATATCTCCAGCACATGCGACAACATAGCCCTGTTGAACAAAGGAAAACTGGCCTATTCCGGCTCACCCGAAGGTCTGGTCAAACAGGCCGAAGGACACGTGTGGCTGATAGAAGCAACTGAAAAAGAGTATCTTGAAATTAATGACAAATATCCGGTAATTTCAACCATTCCCACCGACCATGGCTGGGAACTTCAGGTGGTAACCGACAGTATCAACGGCTATTACGGCCGCCAGATCGAACCCAACCTGGAGCATGCCTATGTTTATTTTATGGAAAAGAATCTCAACCAGTGGTCCCAGGCCTGATTAAAAAAAATCCATTATGATATCATTTCACAATATTCAGTCCATAGCCAAATACGAGCGCAAAACGCTGTTCAGAAGCTGGTTCTTCAGAATTTTCGGGGTCCTCTCCATCCTTGTCCTGTTTCTCCTGAATTTCGGGATGGTTTCGGAGGGTGGTTCATCACAATGGATATTCAGGGCAATACCCTCATCGATCCCATACTTCAATCTGTTGATCCTCAATGTTGCACAGGCCATAATTGCCGTATTTTTAGCATCCGACTTCCTGAAAAGGGATAAAAAGCTGGATACTACGGAAGTAATTTACATGCGGTCGATGACCAACGGTGAATATGTAATCGGCAAAACCCTGGGCAATATGCAGGTCTTTATGGTCCTTAACTTTGCTGTACTTGGAATTGCACTGATTTTTAACCTCATAGCGCAAAACACCCATGTGCCATGGCTCTCTTACCTGATTTATCTCGTTTTGATCAGTATCCCTACATTGGTTTATATCATGGGACTGTCCTTTCTGCTGATGAGCCTGATACGCAACCAGGCGGTTACCTTTGTGGTTATCCTGGGATATATCGGCATTACTCTGTTTCTGGTGAAGGACAACTACTACTATCTTTTTGATTATATGTCCTATAATATCCCCATGCTGAAATCAGAAATTACCGGCTTCGGAAACTTTGAAACCATTTTAGGACACCGAGGAATCTATTTCAGCCTGGGAATTGGTTTTATTTTCCTGACCATTTTTCTGCTGAAAAGGTTGCCACAGTCAGAAATCCTTACCTGGTTTTCATTGCTTTTCGGCATTGTATTCATTGCAGCGGGTGGATACCTGGGTTATGAGCATGTGAAAAAATTCGTATCACTCGACAGGCAGCGTATCGAAGCGATCCAGCTGAACGACCGCTATGCCGCTGTTCCGGTTGCCGATGTGGCAGGCCACCAGATCCGTCTTGAACACACAGGAAACACCATCAGGGCAATATCGGCCATGGATTTGATCAACAACAATCGAGTTAGCATTGATTCATTGGTACTTAATCTTAATCCGGGACTGTCGGTAATTAAAACCACCCTGAACGGTCAGGAGGTAGCCCCACACCGAAGGAGCCACCTGATCATTGTTCCCCTTCAGACCGCAATGAATTCAGGAGACCGGATGAGCCTTGAAATCACCTATCAGGGAAATATCAACGAGGCATTTTGTTATCTGGACATTCCCAGGGAACAGCGAAGCGAAAAATTCGGGGAGTTTATCCTTAACGTAGACAAGCGACATGCCTTCATAACTCCAGAATATCTCCTGCTCACCCGTGAGGCCTCCTGGTATCCAGAGACCGGTGTTACATTCAGTGCCCGGAATTTTGGATGGAACCGGATGTATTTCACGGAATTTTCACTGGAAGTAAAGACCGACACCACGTTAAGGGCTGTTTCCCAAGGCGTTCCTGAAGTCGCTGAACCCGGCGTTTATCGCTTCAAAAACGATAATCCATTGACCCAGATTTCTTTAGCCATAGGCAAATACGAGTTTAAAAAAATAGATATCAGTGGAATAGAATTTGGCGTCTATAATATCAAAGGACACGATTTTTATTCCGGCGCATTCCCCGAAATCCAGGATACCATTCCGGCTTTACTGGAAGAAAGGCTCAGGGATTTTCTGAGAACCTACAACCTCAGATATCCATTTAAAAGATTCAACCTGGTGGAGGTTCCTTCACAATTTAAACCCTATGAGCGGACATGGAGTTCCGCCCAGGAGACCGTCCAGCCTGAGCAGGTCTTTATCCAGGAGAAAGGTTATTTGCTGAGGGATTTTGACTTTCAGAACCAGATAAAACAAATTAAGAGATGGAGTTCCAGAAATGGTGAAAGCCTGACCGATAAAGACCTTCAGATCAGGGTATTTACAAACCTTACCGGTAATTTTACCCGCGAAGGGGGGCGGCCGAACTTCAATATGCAGGCGGGCGGTGCCATGCAGGCTACAGAAACAGTCAACCCATACTTTATTTTTCCTCATCTTTATTACTACAGCAACCATATCCGATCGTACCGGTGGCCGGTTACCAACCTGATCATGGAAGCCTACCTGAAAAGTCAGTCCAGCGATATGAGGTCTATGTGGATGCGTGACATGACCGGCCTCAGTGAAGATGAAATGGCCAGTATTGCCCTTCAGGACAGGTCGTTTGAAGAATTGCTCCAGGATGACAAACAGAGAAAGCTGATAGATAACCTGATTAAGCTTAAAGGGGACGTATTGTTTACCAACATACAGGCATCTGCCGGTGAGGCAGAGTTTACCCAGTATCTGCGGGGGCTCCTGCGCGACAACCAGTTCAAAGTGATCATGTTTGATGATTTTGACCGCCAGTTAAATGAAACATTTGAGATTGCCCTCACGCCCATGATGGATAACTGGTTCCGCGAGAAGGACCTTCCCGGCTATCTGTTTACACCAATTACCGCTGTCAACACCAAAGCCGGAGACCAGATCAGGACTATGGTATCTTTCAGCGCAAGCAACACAAGCCATGTCGACGGTGTTGTAAAGCTGACATTCCGTATGGGAGGACCGGGAGGCGGAGGACCGGGAAGGGGAATGATGCGTGGCGGACCGGGAATGGACAATACCCAGAATAAGATTCTCACCCTCAAAGCCGGGGAAACAAAGCGGGTCCATTACCTGTTCGACTCGGAACCCAGAGGACTGACCATCAATACATTAACTTCAAAGAATTTACCGCAGTCCATCATGCAGTTCTTCGGTCGGATTGAAGAAGACCTGAAAGTAAAACCCATAGAAGGTGAATTTATAGAAAGCCAACAGGTGGCAGTTCTTCAACCAAATGAGATTGTCGTCGACAATGAAGATCCGGAATTCAGCCGGTCTGAATCAGATAATACCAGCCTGCTCCATAAGCTGATTGTAAAGGAAGATGAAACCGGCCTGAAATATTCCGGGTTCAACAGCTGGCGCGCTCCTTTAAACTGGACACTAACCACCAATTCAGGATTTTACGGTTTATATGTCCGCTCCGCATATTACATCAAAGCAGGAACGGGTGACCAGACCGCAACCTGGAACCTGCCAGTCAGGGAGCCGGGAAATTACGATATCTACACGCACATCACCCCAATGGGCAATCGAGGTCCGCGAAGGGGAGGAACCGAAGAAAAAGGGGAATACCAGTATTTCATCTACCATGATGACGGACAGACTGAGCAATCCCTCCAGATCAACGGATCAGTTGCCGGCTGGAACCTGTTAGGCTCATTTTATCTGTCGCCCGAAAACTCTAAAGTGGTGCTAACCAACAAATCTACCCTGCAGACGGTTGTTGCCGATGCAATAAAAATTGTAAAACTTTGAATTTCAATAACATATTAACTTATGAATTCAGCTTTTAAATATCTGTTCATCAGAATTTTCTGTCTGACGGCCATCATTGGCCTTGCAGGCTTCGACTCTCCCGGCCAGCAGGCCCTGACGCTTGAGCGCGCTTTAAAGGAAGCAGAGGTAAACAGTCCATCCATCAAACAATCTTTGCTCAACCTCGAACGCTATCAGAAAAACCTGGAAGCGCAGCGTGCAGCTCTGAAGTCCAAATTCTCGCTGAGTGTGGCACCCATAGATTACACCAATACCAGGCGTTTCGACACCAGGTTTTCGGAATGGTATACCAATGAATCTTTTGCCTCGAATGCCACCTTCAGGGTGGAACAGCCCATACTGGTCACCGACGGTACCTTGTCCCTGATCAACAGATTTGGCTGGCAGAGCAGTACGGCAGTATTTCAGGGTCAGGATCCTACAACCAGCGAACGGTTCACCAATAACCTCTACCTGAACTACAACCAGCCACTTTTTACCTATAACCGGCTCAGGCTCCAACTGAAAGAACTGGAACTCAGCTATGAGAACGCAAATATCAGTTACGCCATGCAACGCCTTAACCTGGAAAGAAATGTCACCCAGTTTTTTTATAACGTTTATCTGTCGCAGATGAACCTGAGTATCGCCAGGGAAGAACTGGCCAATACCGAAAAAAGCTATGAAATCATTAAAAACAAGGTCGATGCCGGTCTTGCAGCCAGGGAAGAACTATACCAGGCAGAACTCAACCTGGCCAATGCCAACTCCAATATGCAAAACAGCCAGGTTAACTTCGAAAATGCTAAGGACCAACTGAAAATGTACCTGGGCATGAACCTGTTCGAAGATATCCTGGTATATGCCGATGTGGAAGCAGTTCCCGTACCGGTAGACCTCGACAAGGCCATCCAGAACGGACTGCAAAGCAGAATGGAACTCAGACAACGTGAAATAGAGGTTGAATCGGCTCAATTTGACATGATCCGCACAAAATCCCTTAATGAATTCAGCGGGTCCATGAACCTGGCTTTCGGGATTATCGGCGACAATGAAAAATTGCCCCAGATCTTTGATCAGCCAACCAAAAACCCGCAGGTTCAAATCTCATTCAATATCCCGCTTTTTGACTGGGGAGAAAGAAAAGCACGTATACAGGCGCAGGAAGCTGCCATTAAAAGTTCAGAATTAAATCTGGATGAACAGAAAAAACAGATCATCATTGATATCAGGCAGGTTTTCCGTAACCTCCAGAATCAGCTGAACCAGATTGAGATCGCCAAACAGAGTGAACGAAATGCACAACTGACTTATGAGATCAACCTGGAAAGGTACCAGAACGGGGACCTTACCGGTATGGACCTCAGCCTCTACCAGAACCAGTTATCGACCAGGAAAATGTCGTATGCTCAGGCCCTGCTGAATTATAAAATCGAACTGCTCAACCTCAAGATCCAGACACTTTACGATTTTGAGAAAAACCAACCCGTCATTCCTGCTGAATTATATTTAAACAACCAATAAGTAAATCCATCGAAAATGAAAAATATTAAGTATCTCGTACTGTTTGCCGCATTTGTGGCAATCGTTGGCTGCTCCGGCCGGCAGGAGTCTGAAACGACCGACCTGGCGATTCCTGTCTCCATTGAGGATGTTAAATTAAAAACCATTCAGCAATATGTCAATACCACCGGAACGGCAAAGGCAACACAGGAGGTAACCCTCTCCTCGGAGATGGCCGGCATATACAAAATCCTGAACAATCCTGCCACCCTCAGACCGTTCAAATTAGGCGACAGGGTAAGAGAAGGCCAGGTAGTCATCAGGCTTGAAGACGAGGAATATGTGAACAACATTGCACTCAGCGCCAAAAAACTTAACCTGGAGATATCCGAACAGGAGTATGAAAAGCAAAAGTCACTTTATGAAAAAGGCGGTGTGACGCTCAGGGAGCTTAGGAATGCTGAAGTTTCGGCTACCAACGCTAAATATGATTATGAAAATGCACAGGTCCGGCTCTCCAAAATGAACATCATTGCCCCATTTTCCGGGGTAATTGTCGATATGCCTTTCTATACTCCTGGAACAAGGGTGAATTCAGGTTCTCCCATGTTCTCCCTGATGAGCTATGACAGGATGTTCCTCGAAATAAACCTGCCCGAGAAATCAATCTCTGAGGTAGCCCTTGGCCAAAATGTGATCATCACCAGTTATACCCTGTCCACCGATACATTAAAAGGACTGGTTACTGAACTTTCTCCGGCCATCAGTACCGAAACGCGGACTTTCAAGGGAAAACTGACCATCGACAATCCAGATCTTAAACTGAGGCCCGGGATGTTTGTAAAAGCCGACATTGTTGTTGCCCAGAAAGACAGTGCCGTAGTGATTCCCAAAAATATCATGTTGTCAAGCGGGCGGGGTAAAGTGATTTTTGTGGTCGACCAGAGTACTGCCATGGAACGCAGAATAACCACAGGCATTGAAAACCAGGAATATGCTGAGGTAATTTCCGGACTAAAGGAAAATGACCGGCTGGTAATCAAGGGTTTTGAAACCCTTCGGAACAACTCGAAAGTAAAAGTAATCCGGTAGACTTCCGGCATCCCGGAGTTATGCTCCCGTTTCAGAATATCATAGAAATTTAAAGAGATAACCGTGAAAAAATTAACACAGTTTTCGGTCAATTATCCGGTAACCATACTGATGGTGGTACTGGCAGTCATCCTGCTGGGTTATATTTCGTTCGACAAACTGGGCATGGACCTGTTTCCCGACCTGAAATCACCTCGTATCTTTATCGAGATCACTTCAGGGGAAAGGCCACCCGAGGAGATGGAAAAACAGTTTGTGGAAAACATAGAAGCATTAGCCATCAGGCAGTCGGATGTTATACAGGTATCCTCGCTCACCAAGGTGGGTACCTCCCAGATAACCGTTGAGTACACCTGGAACAAGGATATGGATGAGGCTTTTCTCGATCTTCAGAAAGCACTTAATTCCTATGCGCAGAACCAGAACATCGACGAACTCCGGATCACTCAGCATGATCCGAATACAGCCCCGGTAATGCTGGTAGCCCTGACCCACAATGAGATCACCGACATGAATGAGATCAGGAAAGTAGCAGAAAACTATATCCGCAATGAGTTGGTTCGCCTTGAAGGGGTTGCGGAAGTGGAACTATCGGGACAGGAAGAGAACGAAGTGGTCATCGCAACCGACCTCTACCGGCTGGAATCACAGAATATTTCGCTTGATGAGCTCAGTTCCCGGATTCAGAATTTCAACCGGAGTGTTTCCGGAGGAAGAATCTCTGAGATGGGGCTGCAATATATTGTGAAAGGGGTTGGACTGCTCAGCGATGTAAGCGATTTTGAAAACCTGATAGTAGGTTACAAAGCGGTTGCTGCTGCATCGGCCACCGGAACCACCACGGAAAGGGCACCGATTTTCCTCAAGGATGTGGCCACCGTAACCTTTACAAACAAGGAACCTGCCAATATCGTCCATCTGAACGGGCAACGCTGTATCGGATTAGCCATTTATAAGGAAACCCGGTTCAATACCGTCAAGGCCGTTGAACAGATCAACAAAGCGCTGGAGCAGATAAACCGGGCACTTCCCGGATATCAGCTGACCACGGTGACCAATCAGGGTACCTTCATCAGCAGTGCCATCGGGGAGGTTCAGGATACCGCCCTGCTGGGAATCATCCTGGCGGTTTTTATCCTGTTTATATTCCTCCGCCGTGTCGGCACCACACTGATCGTGAGCCTCGCGATCCCGATTTCCATTATTGCCACTTTCAACCTGATGTATTTCAACAACCTGACCATCAACATCATGACCTTGGGCGGCCTCGCCCTGGGTGCCGGGATGCTGGTCGACAACGCTATTGTCGTCATTGAAAATATTTTCAGACACCATGAAAAGGGCATGAGCGCTAAAGACGCAGCCATACACGGAACGGCACAGGTCGGAGGGGCCATTACCGCCTCCACCCTGACCACCATCGTGGTATTCCTTCCCATTGTATACCTGCACGGTGCCTCTGGCGAATTGTTCAAAGACCAGGCATGGACTGTGGCCTTCTCGCTGCTCTCATCACTATTTGTAGCCATCTTCTTCATCCCGATGTTATACCATCGTTTCTACAAAAGTAAGATTGCCCCGGTTAAAAGACATGCAACATCCACAACCCTTTACGGAAGAATCTTAGGGAAAATCCTGAACGCAAAATGGTTGATCATCCTGGTTACCTTTACCCTCGCCGGTTTATCCTTCCTTCTCATCCCCATGATCGGGAGTGAGTTTATGCCGCAGACACAGTCAAGGGAATTCGTCATCAACCTGAAGCTTGCCGAAGGTACAAAGCTTGAACGCACAGAGGCGACCGTCATGAATATCGAATCCATTCTTTCTGATTATCTGGGTGAAAATCTCGACAAGATGTATTCCCATGCCGGACCGTCGACTGGGTTCAGCAACAGTCAGACCGCCGTTTTCCAGGGGGAAAATACTGCCGAGATAAAGGTAATCCTGAATGAGAATTCCAGTATGACTGCCGACCATGTCATTGCCACCATCGACCGCCTTACCGCAGGAATTTCCAACCTGGAGGTCTCTTTCTCCAAGGAGGAAACTGCCCTTCAGTCGATTCTGGGAACCGATGAAGCACCAGTGGTCGTTGAGGTTAAAGGTCTTGAGATGGATGAAATCGAACGGCTTGCCATGGAGGTCAAAGAACGGCTTGAGGGCATTCCCGGGTTGTACAACATTCAGACTTCGATCGAAGACGGGGCACCTGAGGTTGAACTGGTCATTGACCGGATCAGGGCCGGTTTATACGGCCTGGATATCAATACCGTCGTTTCGCAGTTACAGGACCAGTTGCAGGGTAAAAATGCCGGTCAGTTGGAAAAAGGAGGTGAAATGCGCGACATAACCATAAAACTTCCCGATACTCCACTGTCGGACATCGGCAATATGACCATCCGTTCGGGGACACAGGTATACCGGATCACGGAGATTGCCGAACTAAAACACGGGATTTCGCCGCGTGAACTTTACCGCCGGAACCAGAGCCGGATCGGAAAGGTCACCGCGCAGATGGAGCCCGGAATGGCACTCCAGCATGTGGCAGGTCAGATCCGTTCGGCCACTGCAGACGTTTCACTGCAGCCCGACTACTCCATCCAGATAACCGGGGACGAGGAAAAAAGGCAGGAAACCATGTCAAGCCTCGGATTTGCTCTGATCCTTTCCATTATCCTGGTATATATGGTAATGGCATCACAGTTTGAGTCGCTTGTGCATCCATTCACCATTCTGCTGACAATTCCGTTTGCGGTTGTGGGAAGTATCCTTACTTTCTTCATAATGGGACGCACACTGAATATCATGGCGGTAATCGGAATCATTATGCTGGCAGGGATAGCGGTAAACAACTCCATTATCCTTGTCGACCGCATCAACCAGTTGATCAGGGAAGGTTACGACAGGAGGTCGGCCATTATTCAGGCCGGCCAGCAGCGTATCCGCCCTATTATCATGACCACGCTTACCACCATCCTGGCCCTTTTGCCCCTGACCATCGGTTTTGGGGAGAGCGCCGCACTAAGGTCACCCATGGCCCTGGCAGTGATCGGAGGGTTAATAACCTCCACCCTGCTGACCCTGGTGGTCATTCCGTGTGTATATGATGTACTGGACCGTTTAAGGACCCTGTTTGTGCGTCCGTCAGAACAGGCTGCCAGCAACAGTTAATAACGAAATGAGAACGGATTCCGGACAACAGGCAATCCATCCATCATAAAAATGGTATACAGATGAATTTTGTCATCCAAAGAAAGGTTTTAATCAGCATGCTGTTTATAGGGCTCTCCCTGCTGGGATATGTTTCCTACAAGCAACTGCCCGTTGAGCTGATGCCCAATGCCGACCTCCCCATGCTGTTTGTGCAGGTGACTTCCAGACAGGAAGTTGATCCTGTCTATATGGAAAATCAGGGAGTTATTCCGGTTGAAGGTGCCATCGCCTCCCTCGAGGGGGTGGAAAGCATGGAGTCCTGGCTCAACAACCGTCAGGCATCCATCCAGGTCAGCTTCAACAGTAATGTCAATTTTAAATATACATTCCTGAAGCTTCAGGAAAAAATTGACCAGGTAAGAGACAACCTGCCCGAAGGGTTTACCGTGATGGTGAACAGGGTGGATATCCAGCAGCTTTCCAACCAGTTTATGGAACTTCAGGTGCGCGGAAGCGGCGGTACCGACCGTATCCGGAATATCGTGGATCAGGAGGTTAAAAATGAACTGGAGAATATTGACGGAATTGCCTCTGCCAATGTTTTCGGGGGAAAGGAGAGGTCCATCGAGGTTACCATCGATATGGCGGCCTGCGAAGCCTATGGTATTACTACCGCCAGGATCAGGAGCGCCATGAGTTCCAATTCCCAGAACCGTACCTTTGCCGGATACCTTCATGAATCGAACAAGAAATATTTCGTCCATGTAACTGCAGAATATCAGGATGTTACCGACATAGAAAACATCGTCCTGGCTGAAGGTCCCATTTTCCTGAAAGATGTTGCTGATGTCTATTTTGGGGTCAAGGAAGAAACCACCATCAGCCGTGTGAACGGTTTGGATGCCATTTCTGTCCTGCTGGTAAACGACTCACAGGCAAACCTTATTGACTTGTCACACCGGACACAGGATGTAATAAAACGGCTCAACCAGAAACTGGCTCAACGGGATGTAGAGATTGTCATTCAGTCGAATACGGCCGAAACCATGGAGAAAAACATCGACCAGATTGTTTCTCTGGCTCTGGTGGGCGGATTGCTTGCCGTATTCGTTCTCTGGATTTTCCTGAAGAATTTCCTTATTGTCTCCATAATCGCCCTCGCCATTCCGGTTTCGGTATTTACGGCTTTCAACTTTTTCTATGCAGCAGGTATCTCCATTAACAGCCTTACGCTGGTAGGGATGGCACTAGCCATAGGAATGCTGCTGGACAACAGTGTAGTGGTACTTGAAAACATTTACCGTTTAGCCGGAAAACACTATTCCCCGGATAAGGCAGTTGTTCAGGGTACGACGGAAGTCTGGCGGTCTGTTGTTGCCGCCACCCTGACCACCATCACCGTCTTTGTTCCGTTTATTTTCTCGTCTGAATACATGGTCAAGCTGATGGGAAACCACATCGGAACCTCCATTATCTCAACGCTCCTGGTCTCTCTTTTGGTGGCCATGCTGCTTATTCCCATGGCTGCCCATATCCTGCTCAGGGGAAGGGCATCGCATAATATCTTTTACGAAAAGGTAACCACGAACAACCGGATCATCCAGATTTACCTTGTACTGCTGAAAGCCAGTATGCGTAAACCGGCCAGAACGGTTATTGGAGCATTGGTAGTATTCTTCGTTACGGTATTTATCGTATTGGCTGTCAGCGTAAACAATCTGCGCGAGGTGGAACAGAACCGGTTTTCGGTCTATGTAACCATGCCAACCGGATCTACCCTTGATGCCACTGACCTGGTGGTCCAGGAACTGGAATCAAGGCTTATCGAAGTGGAAGAAATCAAAGATGTGGTTTCTAATATTCAGACAGAAGAGGCCATCATCAATATATTGCTAAAGGAAGATTTTGAGAAGATCGCCAAACGGAAAGTAGCAGAGGTTAAATCGGATGTGGAAAGCCGCACCAGGGGCATCCGGAATGCAGAAATCAGCCTTACTCAGCCCACGTCAAGCCAAAGTTTCAGGGGTGGCGGTGGCGGAATGGCCGGCGGGATGAACCAGTTCAGCCGGTTCCTCGGTATCGGCTCCAATCAGGAACAGGTAATCATCAAGGGCCAGGATTTTCAGTTAATGAGAGGCGTTGCCGAAGACCTCCGCTATTTTATTGAAAACCTGGAATCAGTGAGAAGTGCCAGTGTGAGTGTTGGCTCCAACCGCCCCGAGGTGCATCTGCTTTTTAACCAAATGCTTATGACCCAGAATGAGGTCACCCTTAACAATATCTCCGGCGAACTGGGATCATTCAGCAGGGAAATGAGCTCCGGCGCTACATTTAAACAGGGTACCGAAGAGTATGACATTATCCTGAAGGAAAAGGGCGCCGAGGAGATCCGCGACAAAACCATTGATGACCTTCGCCGCTTAAGTATTACCAATAACCAGGGAGCAGTTTTCGACCTGAATGATCTGGCTGATATCATATATGCCAGTGGAATGGCCAATATCACCCGGGTTAACCAGGAAAAACAGATCGTACTGAATTACCGCTTCGCCACCGAGGCTGAACAGTCTAAGGATTTACTAAACGCTTACCGCCTGGAAATCGACGAAATTGTGGGCGCCTACAACCTGCCTGCAGGGATTGCCGTACAGGTCGTTCATGAAGAAGACCAGTTCAGTGAATTTTATTTCCTGATTGCAGCAGCCTTTATCCTTATCCTGATGATCCTGGCTTCCGTATTTGAATCCCTCAGTACCCCGTTTGTCCTGATGTTCTCGGTTCCATTGGCGGCTATAGGATCATTCCTCGCACTGATTTTCACCGGTAACAGCCTGTTTAATGCCAACACCCTGACCGGATTTCTTATCCTGCTGGGTATTGTGGTCAACAACGGCATAATCCTGATCGATTTCACCAATATCCTTCGAAAAAGAGGCCACCGCAAATCCAGGGCACTCCTCGAAGCCGGGCTTTCCAGGGTAAGGCCAATCCTCATCACCGCAATTACCACCATTGTTGCCATGTTCCCCCTTGCCTTAGGTCAGGCCGAATATGTCGGCGCCATCGGGGCTCCGTTTGCCATTACGGTTATTGGTGGATTGGCACTGAGCACCTTACTGACCCTGATCTTTGTGCCAACACTCTATGCCGGACTTGAAAACACCCTCGACTGGATGAAAAGCCTTACCTGGAAGATCAAACTGCTGCATCTGGTTTTATTCGCCGCTTCCGTCTGGTATATCTACTACCGGATCGACAGTTTTATCTGGCAGTTACTAACCCTGATGCTGGTAATCATCCTGATTCCGGGCCTTACCTGGTTTATCCAGTCGAGCCTCCGGATGGCCAGTGAAAAAGTCATCGATGAAAATGCTCCGCTGAAAATTACGGTCAGGAAGCTGGTCAAAATCTATGACCGTGCACCCCGGTTTGAAAGAGAGTGGAATTCCGGGCTGAAGATCAGGGAAAGGGCAGGCCTTACCAAAGATTATAAGCATATACGGGATTTTTATGACCTCGTATGGCAATTTCCCTTACTGGGCTTCATGATATGGTTTACCTTCATGTATCTGACAGCCAATTTTTGGATGCTGCTTTTAACCGTGTCAACTTATTTCTTCCTGATTATGCTTTGGACACCTGTCAGGGCAGTACTGCGCAATATACATCAGAAATCAGGAAAACCATGGCCTTTAAAGACAGACAGGATCGGTTTTAACCTGATCCTGTGGGTATTGCCCCTCGTTTTCCTCTTTATTTTCTATAAAAGATGGGACAATGTCAGCATGGTCATCCTGGTGGGAATTCTCTGGTACCTTTTGCTTGCTATTTATGCCTCTTCGGAATATGTACACAATAAGAACGTAAATATTGACAGGATCACCGGTCGTTTCGGAACGCTTCGCAGAAAATACTTCAGGATGGTCAAAACCATTCCGGTAATCGGAAAACGCAGAAAACCGTTCAAGGCACTTGCCGGTGTGTCCATGGAAATTACCACCGGTATGATCGGACTTCTGGGGCCCAACGGAGCCGGCAAATCAACCATGATGCGCATCATCTGCGGTATTTTTGAACAGAGCTACGGCAAGATTTATATCAACGGGCTCGATACCCAGAAACACCGCGAAGAGTTACAGGGCCTGATCGGTTACCTCCCCCAGGAATTCGGGACTTATGAAAATATGTCAGCATGGGAATTCCTGGACTATCAGGCTATCCTGAAAGGAATCGCCGATGCGAAGGTCAGGAGCGAACGTATTGAGTATGTTCTGAAGGCTGTCCATATGTTTGAACGGAAGGACGATAATATCGGGTCATTCTCCGGAGGTATGAAACAACGGATCGGTATTGCACAGATTCTGCTGAACCTGCCGAGGATACTGGTAGTGGATGAACCTACCGCCGGACTTGATCCCCGGGAAAGGATCCGTTTCAGGAACCTGCTGGTTGAACTCAGCCGCGACAGGATTGTCATTTTCTCGACCCACATTATTGAGGATATTTCCAGCTCGTGTAACCAGGTTGCCGTCATCAACCGCGGCCGCCTGAAATATTTCGGCGTACCAACCAACATGGTCCAGTTAGGCGAAGGTTATGTCTGGCAGTTCAGCCTGACCACCGCCGAATTTGATCAGTTCTCCAACAAGCAGATGATTACCAATCATATGCGCGATGGCGACAAAATCAAGGTCAGGGCCGTGGCAAAAGAAAAACCGGTGCCACATGCGGTCAATGTCACCCCACACCTTGAGGATGCCTATTTATGCCTGTTGAGAGATATTACCTGATTTTTATCCATTAATACCAACTGAAATGCAATTGCTGAGTAAAAATAATTTCATCATTTTCTGGCGGTCAATCCGGTATAACCTGAAGATTATATTTGCCGGACGATTTATCTGGTTTCTGCTGGCATCGTTTGCCTTTTATCTCTTCTTTTCGATAATGAGCATCTACCAGGGAAGCGTGCTCAGCGAAGGAATGGTGTATAACCTTATGCTATTCCCCGGGATCCTTCTGGTTTTTTACCCCTCTGTTTTCGGCATCCAGAATGATGAAGACGCCAGAATCCTGGAAATTCTTTTCGGAATTCCCAACTATCGCTATAAAGTGTGGCTGGTCAGGCTGGTTATGATCTTTGTTCAGGTATTCCTTATTCTGATCATTTATGGTTATGTATCTTCCATCCTGATCTATCGGGTTAATCCCCTGGAAATGGCTGTCCAGCTGATGTTTCCCGTTGGTTTTATGGGAGCAATGGCCTTTATGTTCTCCACACTGATCAAAAATGGAAACGGGACGGCAGTGATCATGATCCTGATCGGGGTGGCCCTTTTGATCCTTGCCGAGCCGCTGGCCAGGTCTCAGTGGAATATATTCCTTAATCCGCTGGAACTGCCCGACAATTTCAATCTGGTTATTTGGGAAGGTATCATCACCAAGAACAGAATTTTCCTTGGTGTTGGAATGATTGTTTTCCTGCTTTATGGTCTGTTTAACCTTCAAAACCGGGAGCGATTCGTATAAAAATCAGGAATTCCGGTTTAAGAGTTTCAGGCAAATTTCCCTGAGTTTTTCTTTTCTGATTTCGTCAACTGGAAGATTATCAAGTAGCTCCATGGCATCCCCTGTGTAAGCACGAATAAGCTGTTCGGTTTTCTCCCTGATGTTAAGGAGGTCATAAATGTCCCTGACCGCCCTGACCTTTTCGTCACGGGAAAATTCTTTCCTGCTGATCCAGCCGGTAAGTTCCGCCCTGACTGCCGGAGGAGCCATTTCAAGGGCATTGATCAGGAGATAGGTCTTTTTGTTGGCCGTGATATCCCCCCCGATTTTTTTCCCGAATTCAACCTCACTTCCATAGGTATCCAGAAGGTCGTCCTGAAGTTGAAATGCGATGCCTAAATTGATCCCGATCCGGTAAACCCCGTCAGCGGAATCATCGCCGGCATTTCCGCAGATGGCGCCTGCCTTAAGGGCACAGCCCAGCAGAACAGCCGTTTTGAGCCTGATCATTTCTATATATTCCGAGGTGCTGACCTCCATCCTGGTTTCAAAATCCATATCATACTGCTGACCTTCACAAACCTCCAATGCCGTCCTGGTAAACAGACCGGTCAATTGCTGCATTTCCCCTGTCCTGCTCTCAAGAAGCAGTTTATAGGCCAGAAAAGCCATGGCATCACCCGAAAGAATGGCTGCATTGTCTGAAAACTGCCGGTGAACGGTTGGCCGGCCTCTCCGCATATCGGCATGGTCCATGATATCATCATGAAGGAGGGTGAAATTATGGAAAACCTCTATGGCTAATGCAGCAGGCAAGGCATTGTCCACCTCGTCGGAAAAAAGCTGGCAGCCCAGAAGAACGAGCAAAGGGCGTATTCTCTTGCCACCGGCAGACATGGCATAGGCGACCGGTTCATAAAGATTAACGGGCGGCTGGCTGTTCCATACCAGGTTATGCGATCTTATCGCATACTCAATTTTTTCCATTAGCTGGTTAACCGTTTGCATAGCAGGATTGATTAAGTTAGTTCTTTTTTAATTCATCCATTCCGTTGATTTCCGAATCATCGGTGTACATGTCTAAAATGGGTTCCCGGAAATTATCTGTTGTAGTAAGCTTGTCGAGTCCTGAAAGCAGCGAGGGAAGCAATATCAGGTTGGAAGTCAGCGCAACCAGTAGGGTCAGGGAAACCAGGACCCCAAGGGCAACGGTACCGCCAAAACCGGACAGGCTGAAAATCCCGAAACCAAAAAACAGGACCACGGAGGTATACAGCATACTGACACCTGTCTCCCTCAGCGCGAGGACCACCGACCGGCTGATATTCCAACCGGTGACCTTCAGTTCCTGACGGTATTTGGCTAAAAAATGAATGGTGTTATCAACTGAAATACCAAAAGCAATACTGAAAACCAGAATGGTGGAAGCCTTTATCGGAATTCCGCCGAAACCCATCGTAGCCGCTGTGAATATCAACGGTATGATATTGGGAACCAACGACATGGCCACCATTCTCCAGGAAGAGAACATCAGGGCCATAAACATGGAAATCAGGAAGATGGCCAGACCAAGACTCATGAACAGGTTCTTCTGCAGATATTGTGTTCCCTTGAAAAAAGTGATGCTCGAACCTGTTACGATGGTATCATATTCCTCCTTTTCGAAAATGGAATCCACATCATTCCTGAAATTGGAATAAAGTTCTTCCATCCTTTTGGTCCCTACATCCTTTGCGCGGATACTGATACGGGTCAGCTGCCTGGAACTGTCCAGGAATGAATGCAGCAGGGCAGCATTCTCCTCACCCTGCATAGCATACGACAAAATAAAATTCCTTTCATAATTGTTGGGAACCGAATAGTAATCTTCGCTCCCGTTGTAAAAAGCCTGCTTGGCAAATTTGATCAGATTCAGTAACGACAATGAAGGAGAAAGTTCAGGATATTCAGCTAACTTGTTTTCCAACTGGTCCATACGGGTGAAAGTGGACATCTGCAGGACGCCGTTTGGTTTTTTGGTGTCAACCATGATCTCTACCGGCATCAGCCCGTGGAAATTCTCCTCAAAAAACCTGAGGTCCTTATATATCGGATCATGTTCAGGGATATCATCGACCATAAATCCTGAACTTTTTACCAGGGTAATGCCGTAAATTCCAACAGCTACAATAACAACCGCAACGACATACACCCGCCTGCGGTATCTTCTGGTGATAATGATCAGGTAATCGATAATCCTGACAACAGAGCGGTATTCGAGGTGCTTCACATGCCTGTCGCCGGGAGGTTGTACAAAGCTGAAAATGATCGGGATCAAGACCAGCGACAGGAGAAAGAGGCTCATAATACTCAGGGAGGCAACAATCCCGAAATGGATCAGAATTTCGCTCTGGGTAATGACGAAAGTGGCAAAACCGGCTGCCGTGGTAAGATTGGTAAGAAGAGTGGCATTCCCTATTTTGATAATTACCCGCTGAAGTGCTTTTACCCGGTTACCGTGTTGCACAAATTCATGGTGAAACTTGTTGAGCATATAAATGCTGTTGGGGATCCCGATCACTATCAGCAATGGTGGGATCATTCCCGACAGAATGGTGATCTTAAAGCCAAACAAGGAGAGAAAACCCATCGACCAGACTACTCCTGTAAGCACGATCAGGACCGGGTAGAAAACAGCCTTGAATGATCTGAAGAACAGAAACAGGACAATAATACACATACCAAGAGCCAAGGCACTGAACAGATAGATCTCTTTTTTGATCTGGATGGAATTGACTACCCTGATATAAGGAAGTCCTGAATAATGTAACTGTACATCGTTTTTTTCCTCAAAGTTATGGCTGATCCGCTGTATAGACTGAATCATGTTTTCGCGGTCACGACTGTGCATCTTGTCCTTGTTCACCGTAATCACCAGGAGATAGGTATGATTCTGACTGTTATACAGAACATCCCTGTAAAACGGCAGACTGAAAAACACTCCGGCCAGGGAATCGAGTTGTTCCTGCGATTCAATTTCAGAGGGGAAAACCGGTATTACCTGAAACCGCTTTAGTTCCTGATCACGAACGAGATCATAGGCCTTGTTAACGGAAAGCAGGTCCTCAACCCCCTCAACGCTGGCAAGCTGATCTGAAAATTCATTCCATCGCCGGAAATGTTCAATCCGGAAAAAATCAGGATCTGTTATCCCGATCATGATCAGATTTCCTTCTTCCCCGAATATTTCGGTAAATTTCTGGTAATCCTTGAATGCCTGGTCCTTTTGAGGAAGCAAAGAGGCATACTCATAAGACATTTCAACTTTCCGGGCATGATAGCCAAAAAAAAGCGTAAGCACCAACACCAGGGTTAGTATAGTGATTTTATTACGGAGGATGATGCCCGATATTCTAATCCACATATTATCAAAAAAAAATATGGCTCCGAAATTACAACAAATTTTTTACAGCCTGAACCTTGCGGTCCGGGACTCGTCCAATAAAGTAAAAATATGACAGACAATTAAGAACAGGTATGCCAATTAATAATCGCTGGTGTGGATAATCCGGCATCCCTGAATCCTTAGCTTATTAATGGATTCAGTTAGCGGATCGCTTACTGCGTTGCCCACCGATCCGTGACAGAATGGGCAGGAATGGATTTCGCCCTTCGAATCAATGTACATGTAACGGTTACCTGCACCCAGACAGCCGGTCTGCCGCTGGTCAAAACCGGGATACATCACAATCGGGTAATCCCTGAACGCAGGATTGAGGCAGGAATCCAGATAGACAGAGGTTAAAAGATCAACCTGCGAAGGCAACAGCATTATGTCCTGCCCCCTGAACCTGCCTGTCTGGCGGGCTTCCAGGATTTTCACAAATCCGGCGCCCCATTCTTTGGCCAGCTCAAGGTACTGCATAACATTTTCACGGGTAACAAACTGCCTGGTGGCGCAAAATGCCAGGGTTACAAGGATACCGGCCTCACGGCAGTTTTTTACGGCATCCCTCACCCAACTGAAGGATTCCGGATGGTGCCTGAAACGGTTGTGCTCATCCCCGTCCCAATGATCCAGACTGATACTCGCACCGGTAAGTCCGGCATTCTTTAGTTCCATTGCTACATCTGCCGTTAGTCCGAACCCTGAAGTCAGCAACCAGCAATCCATCGTCTTCCTTGCCTCCTGGATTAGTTTTATCAGATCACCTTTACGGAGCAGGGGCTCTCCGCCTCCAAACTGGATATGCGTCAATCCGGTGGTTTTCAGCTTTTCAAGAATCAACATCAGATCGCCAGAACCAAGATGCTCCTCCGGTCCGATATTGTCCCAATCAAAGCAGTGAGAACATCGAAGTGAGCATTTGCTGGTAATAGAGTATATGATTGTATTCAGCAAAGGTCTTCCCGTTGGATTGCCATTAATCCGGAGGAGTTCCCCCTCCATAAATGAGTCGAAGTTTCGGGAAGGATATCCTGGTATATGCTCGGCAAAATAGTATTTCCCCTCGTGCCCGATAAAACGGGGAATACGACTGTAACCCTGAATGGTTTTCCGTTTAACCGAAAACTTCCGGAGATCGTCTGCTGCCTTTACCGGATTCTTTGCGTGTTTTAATGACAAGAAATACATGTTCAGGATCAAGCGAAGACTGATCAGGTCGGCCCTGAAGCCGCTGACCATTTTAAAGGGCGCAGTTGAACTGAAGTTTCCCGTCATAATCCGGTATCCTGATCCCCGGCAAGCGCCATATACCGGTCAAACAACTCTTTGGAGAATTCGGCCATTCTGCCGGGATCTTTGAAGGAGCGCAATTTCTTCATGGCAGCCGGGCCCTTCTGGTCCCGCAAAATCTTATAATATCCCTTACTCTCTAAAAAAACAGTCCGGGATTCTCCGGTGAATTCCGGTACCGGGAAGGTAACTACCGCCTGGTTGCCGATTTCGGGCTGCACATACCAGGAGCTGTCATCATACAGAATCTCCCCTGCAACATTCTTTCCATTTTCATCTATGGCATCAATAGCCGACAGGGTGGTTGCCTGCAAAGCCAGGTTCTGCGAAAAATCCATGGCTACATAATCCAGTTCCCAGAACATAAACCCGGTCTCCAGCTTGATGCGTACATTTTTATCCCTGGTTTCCGGGAGTTTAATGGCAAGTATATCGTCCCTGAAAGCCATCGGCCCGGCAATTTCATAAAAATCGCTGAGCTCCCATTCTCCGTTTCTTTCCACATATACCGAAAGGGGAAAACCCTGATTGTACATCAGCTCGCGCATTTCCCCGGCAGGACGCCTGGCCTCTCTTTTACTGAAAGTGTGATACTGGCCGCCCAAAAGGGAATGGAAT
The DNA here is from genome assembly GCA_030602265.1 of Prolixibacteraceae bacterium. Lineage (GTDB taxonomy): Bacteria > Bacteroidota > Bacteroidia > Bacteroidales > Prolixibacteraceae > UBA1413. Next base: position 34,906 of record JAUWAB010000022.1, read on the forward strand.
TCTGAAAATACGTTTTCTAACCAGAGTGAGTTCTTTGCCCTGATCAGGAGCTTGCCTTCGGTCGTGTTTCCAGGGTTTTCAAATTCGAGAATAACCCCGTCTATGGATGCCTCAGTCATGGCAACCCCGTTAAAAGGATAGGCAACCCCGTCGGCTTTACCGGTAAACTCATCAACAGGCATGCCGGTAAGGGTCACTGCACTGAGGGGCGAAACCGGTTCTGTTGTGGTATGGATGGTACCATACTTGTCCATAAGGACCTCTGTACCTTCCGGGTGGTCTACTATCTTCAGCTGTGCCAGGTTTATATGCTGAATTTCCTTGATTTCATTGGTAATCTTCAAGGTATACAGTCCCTCATCAGGCTGTATATTTTTAAGCCGCATATAATCAAATCGTTCGAGCCCGGGCTGAATAGCCCCACTGAATATTTCCCCTTCAAAATGGTAGGAATCGCCGTCCCAGGTATAAATAAACGGACAGGATTCCTTGAAAATCAATAACAATATGATTATAACCAGATATACCCCGGAAATAACTCCCAGGGTACTCAAAATCCAGGATCCGGTGGTAGTGGCAATATCCTTGTCGTATATCTCCACCTTGTTTACTGAACTCACCGGTACAGAAATCCGGTTATCCCCCAGGTCATCATATTCATCCACATACAGATGGACTTCATTGAGCAGATAGGACTGATTCAGGGAAGCCTTTTTCAGATACCGGTTGGGTTTGTCGGTTTTAACGCGATAGCTATATTGGCTGTAATCCAGGTTCCTGATGTTCCCGGATAATATATGGTTGCTGATCTCCAGATCCGTCAGCCTGAAGGTTTTTTCGTTGAAGTGGAGAATAAAATCCTTGCTCTCCTGATTAAGGCCCGCGATCATGGCCGTTGACGGCTGGTTCCGGGTATTTACCTTGAAATAATAACAGCCCTGCGTAAGGTTCAGTGTGGCCAGGGCTAAAAATATGGCGAACAGCCGGGTACTTCTGTGCCACGGCTGGATAAGTAACCGCGTACTTTCAGTCTTAGACTTAATAAAATGGATCGTCTTGGTTTTCATGATCGTTGATTTTACAGGTTATATGCGATATCCAGACGGAACATCCCTTGATTGAATTTGGTATCGGTATAGAATAAATAATCAATTCCCAACTTCACATAGATGTTATCCAGGGGTTGAACATTCAAGGCAGGAGAAAATAGTAAACCATTCATTTTCTGACTTTTTTCCTTTTTAGTCAGCATATATGGCTCCTCGGTAAAATGCTCAGTTCTTTCCAGGTCATAACTTCCCCGGATATAGGACAATCCGGCCGAAAGCCTGAAAAATCCGGGGGGAAACAAATACAAATTGGCCCCGGCCCTGAAACTCGATTTCAGGAACCTCAGCGTTGAAATATAGTCTGTATTGTCGTAATAATAATTTTGGTCAATATTTTCAATCATCATAAGCGGATTGGAATTGAGTGCCAGGGTGGCAAAATAACCCACCTTTCCCTTACCTGGCAGATGCTCGAAAGTTAACTGGAAGTTCTGATAAAAAAGAAGGGCTGAAGCATCAACAGCTATAAGATTACGTTTGAATGACCGGATTTCCGGCGGCTCTGAAAAATTCTCCACAGGAAGAGCATGTGAAAATACATCCCGGGTACCATTTTCATATACTATACTGTCGATTATATTGACACTGATGTGTCTGGTAATGCCGGGACCATCACTCTGAAGCTGATAGGACCGGCTCCTTCCGGAGGTTGAAAGATTAATGACCTTTAAAACTTCACCGCTTTTTTTGAAAATGAGATCCTGCGCATAACCGTTTCCGTGAAAAAGCCAAAAAACCAGAAAGAGCAACCCGATAGTATTCTTCATAAAGTCAGTATTGTCGGTTAATTCATTGGTTAATTAAAATTACAAAAAATAAATGAAATGGGTTTGAAAAAACGAATTACCTCTATGTTTTAATAAGATAGATTGCTGAACCATTCATTTTGCGCAATAGTTCAAAAAAGACTATAAACCTCATTATCAGCAAAAATACATAAAACGAAAGGTTATGGAATTCTGGAATTCTTGTCTCTTTTACCCGATATTTCAAATTTGAAAAATGAACAGTTAGTTAAGTTATCTGGGTATATTGGTAATTTCCTGCATATTTTTTATTCCGGATAGATTTTTTCATTATATTTGCACCGCATTTACGTTCTGACAACACTTGTTTAAAAATATATTGCGGGGTGGAGCAGTTGGTAGCTCGTTGGGCTCATAACCCAAAGGTCGCACGTTCGAGTCGTGTCCCCGCTACAAAAAAAGCTTTCTGTTGATTCAGAAAGCTTTTTTTTTAATAACCATTTTCCATTACCGGAACATGACGGCCACTCCAAACGAGATCCGGTGGAGATCCTCTTTGCGTTCCCATTCATCAAACTGACCGGATTCGTAATCCTTCCTGGCAACCGATCTGGTTTTCTGATTCCGGTATGCGGCCGTAAACATCAAATCGGCATTTCCATTTAACGGTACTTTAACCCCTATTTCGGGATGATGCATCATTCCCCCGTAATGCCGGAGGGAGGCATCATTCAAATAGTAAGGCGACCAGTCCAGGTAGAGATCTTCATGCTTCCTGGCACTGAAATTACCAAATGCATACCCCCCCTTCATCGTTACAAACGGGGAGATCCTGTTGTCCCAGAAGGTGTAACGCAATTCAGCAAAAAGCGGGAAAAGATGGTGGTTGAAGATTTCAAATCCCACACCTGCCCCGGCTGCCCAATGTTCGTTGAACATATATCCGTTGGACAGGGTAACCGAAGGCGATGCGCTCAGCCTGGTCTCAGTATAGGGTATGGATGGAAAAGGCGCAGTCAGGGATGAAGCAGGATAGGGATAGTAACCAATATATCTCCTGGTGTTCTGTTGGTTACCCATCAGCAGGTTGACCTGCATGATGCTGTAGTATCCTTTCTCCTTTCTTTCTCCGAAACGGTACTGAAGGTCATTTTTCTCCAATCCGGACAGGTTCTGTTGGTTTAACTGAGCGAAACCGCCAACAGTTAACAACAGCGATACAAAAATTAAGGTCATTTTTCTCATCATTACGGTTTATGGGATAAGTTGAATATTTTCCGGATCTGATACATCATACAAGAACAGACCCTGAGTGTTGGCTATGGTCAGCACTTCTCCGTGTTTGTTATAACACTTCCCTGAAATTCCGGGATATTTCTTTACCAGACTGATCTGGTCTTCTGATACAGAATAGACTGAAAGCTCATTACCCAGGGTAACCAGCTTGTCCCCGGCCCCGAATATTTTCAAGGCATCCGTCGAAATCCCCAAATCCTTATACGTCCTTTGTATTCCGGATACCGGATCAACACTTATCAAAACGGCCCACACCGATGTGCCCGAAAGAACAAAAAATGTATTTCTCTGAGGCATATAACAAATATCCAAAGGTGTAAAGGTTGGAAAATATAAAGCATAGGTTACCGGATACTGTTCATCATATACAATGCAATCGCAATAACCAGCAGACTGGTTATTCAATGTTCCAAAAATATAAATCATCTCATCCTTGAAAGCCATACGCACCGGATAGGCATTGCTGTAATAATAGGGAGGAGCGTATTTCCCCCTGGGTGATGCCCACAAATCTTCCTCCTTTACGTTGAACGATCCCCCACGGTATGTGCAGATGGCCCAACTGTTGTATCTGCCGAAAGTGTATATTTCATCAGTGCGTATTTTGACCATCCCGACGTATGGCTGGCTATATACAGGATGATTGCTGAACCAGTTACCAGGTAATTCTTTAGTAGTCAGATGGCCATATAGTTCGTCATACTCACTGAAATCCAGATTCGGCTGTTTTTCGCTTATCATACCGGTAAGTTCATGTGTCTCACTACCGATAATCAGCCCCTTTCCTTCCGCATAAGGTATGTTCCAGTGTTCTGCATAGCTTGAAAACCGGTTAAAATGATTCTTCTGACGGTGCAAAATGTTTATTTCCTTCGGATTGTCCACATCAATAACCACCATATCCGCCAGGTTATTACAAAACAGCTGGCTTTCATGAAGCTCAAACTCTTTGATATACCTGCATTCAATAAAACAGAGATAGCTTACACCGGCGGCTGTTTTTTCATAGACATGCACACCTTTCAGCATATCGCCCACGAAATAATGGTTGTCGTTTGACAGGATCTTGAACGGGTTTTCAATCGGATGCTCTGCGATTACCCGGATATTTCCGATTTCGCTCATATCCAGATATACCGGATACTCCTTTGACTGTGTTATGCGTTTGGCATACCGGTGCGTATCTTCGACGTAATCTTCACATCCGGCCAGAAACAAAATCAGAAAAAGATAGAAAAGTTGTCTCATCAGTTTTAATTTTTAAACAGGGCTGTTAAACAGAGGACGCAGTGCAAACGGCCAGGGTTGCGTGACAATAGATAAATAAAAATTTGACGCTAACAGGAATAGTACCTGTACAAAAGGTCAATGAAAGAACCATATGAATATATATTCATTATGACTGGCTGATCCGGGAATGGTAAAAGATTTTTGTTATTTTTGGCTTCGACGCTATCCGGGTAAAGATTTCTCAGGTAAAAAACCGATAATACCAACAAGGAGCCGGATAATTGAATAAGCCTAAAGCCATAAACCATGCGAAAAATTGAAGAGTCGAAAATACGGCTTCAATTATTTAATAAAGAGCGAGTGTATCTGGCCGTTATACAAGACATTACCGAGCGCAGGAGTGCCGGAGAAAAATTGGCCTGGCAACTGCATGAGCTGCAGCGCTGGCACCAGCTTATTCTCAACCGGGAAGAGCGGGTCATGGAGTTGAAGAGAGAGGTTAATGAGTTGCTGGCACATTATGGACAGCATCCACGGTACCATAGTGTTGATAAAGGGAAGCACAGCACTGCTTCAATCAACAAACCCTTAAATAATATCCAATTATGATTACCGTACTGGTTACCCTGATTCAGAATACCGCCCTTCTGCTGGCCATGATGGTGGTTTTCGATCTGGTCACCAGCAGGAAGACAGTGTATGGCCAGTGGGGCCGTCAGGCTGTGGCAGGTCTGATCGTTGGCGGGCTCTGCATAGGCCTTATGATTGCATCATTCCAGCTGGAATCGGGTATCATCTTTGATACACGCTCCGTGCTGCTCTCCTTGTCGGGATTGTTCCTCGGGCCCCTCCCGACCATTCTGGCCATGGTCATTGCGTCTGCCTATCGTCTGTTGATGGGGGGTATCGCCGCATTGCCGGGCACCGGGGTAATCCTGGCGACAGGAACCATTGGCATCCTCTGGCGCCATTACCGGAGGGGCAGACTGGAAAATATCTCATTCAGGGAGCTCTATCTGTTCGGCGTGGTAGTGCATATCATCATGTTGTCCATTCTGATGACCCTGCCGAGGGAAGCAGCACAGCGTGTAATTGAAGGTATCGGACTGCCGGTGATGGTGGTTTATCCTATAGCTACCATTGCCCTGGGATGGCTGCTGGCAAATCGTTTACAACGCGAAAACGCCTCCCATGCCATAAGGGAAAGTGAAAAGAAATATCGTCTTTTGTTTGAAAGTAATCCTTTGCCTATGTGGGTTTATGATATGGAAACACTCGCTTTTCTATCCGTAAACGATGCTGCTGTTGTAAAGTATGGCTACTCAAGGGAAGAATTTTTACGAATGACCATAAAAGATATCCGTCCGGCAGAGGATGTATTAAAACTTCTGGAGAATGTTCAATTAAGTACTTCAGGTCTTTATGAATCCGGAGTGTGGAGACATTGTAAAAAGGATGGCAGTCTTATTTTTGTCGAAATAACCTCTTACGTTATCGGATTCGAAGGGAGAAAAGCGGAATTAATCCTTTCCAATGACATCACGGAAAGAATAAAAGCAGAGGAGAAGTTAAGAGAAAGCGAGGAGCGGTTACGACTGGCTACAGAACAATCGAATGTGGCAGTTTGGGAATATGACCTTAACACCTATTCATTATCCAGGTCTCCTAACCATGATCGGTTATATGGCATAGGGTGGCAGCAAAAATGGGATAATGATACTTTTCTCAATGCAATACACCCCGATGACCGGGAATATTCCAATAATTTAATCAGAAATGTTGTATGTGCCAACGGGCCAGATAATTATTCATATGATTTCAGGGTCATTTTTCCCGACCATACCATCCGTTGGTTGTTGGTGAATGGCCGGGTAATAGAGCGAAATGAAACCGGACAGGGCATAAAAGTGCGCGGTACATTAATGGATATCACTGAGCGAAAACAATTTCAGGAAAAGCTTGAAACGTTGAACGCCCAACTGGAGCAGAAAGTGCGACAACGCACTGCCCTCCTCGAAGAAGCCAACAAAGAACTGGAGGCATTCAGCTATTCGGTTTCACATGATTTAAGGGCACCCCTGCGGCATATCAACGGATACGTTGATATGTTAAACCGGAAATACTATGACAAACTGGATGAAAAAGCCCGCCACTACCTGGATACCATTTCAGGCGCTGCCACAAAAATGGGGACACTTATTGACGATCTGCTGCAGTTTTCAAGAACCGGAAGGAAGGAAATATCTTTCACAGAACTGGATCTTAATATTCTGGTTAAGGAAGTATTGAAAGAGCTGGAGCCTGTTATAAATGCGAGAAAAATAAAATGGGACATTCAGGAGCTGCCAAAAGTTTCAGGCGATTATACCTTGATGAAACTGGTATGGACCAACCTGATCGACAACGCCATTAAATACACACGCAATCAGCCGGTTGCCAAAATATCGGTGGGATATAAAACGGAAATGGAAAATTTTGTATTTTGCATCAGTGACAATGGGGTGGGATTCGATATGAAATATGCGAATAAGTTGTTTGGCGTATTTCAGCGGCTTCACTCTCAGTCTGAATTTGAAGGAACCGGTATCGGACTGGCTAATGTACAGCGAATAATTCATAAACATTCGGGCCGTGTATGGGCTGAAGCCGAAAAAGACAGAGGGGCATCATTCTATTTTAGTCTGCCAAAAATATGGGAGGAAAGAGTATGATTGAATTAAAAACCATTCTTTTAGTCGAGGACAACCCTCATGATGTTGAGCTTACTTTGGAAGCTTTGACAGAATATAACCTGGCGAACAATCTTGTTTCCGTGAGCAACGGAGTACAAGCCATGGCGTATTTATGCTGTGAAGGTGAATTTGAAGGCCGTAACACCGGCAATCCGGCCGTAATACTGCTCGATATCAAAATGCCTTTTATGGACGGGATAGAAACACTGGAGGCCATCCGAAAAAACAAAAAATTAAAACATATTCCGGTAGTCATGCTCACCTCTTCGAGGGAAGACCCCGATCTCAAAAAATGCTACACATTAGGCGCAAATGCCTACGTGGTAAAACCGGTCCATTTCAGGGAATTTATGGAAGCGGTAAAACATATTGGTATTTTTTGGGCAGTACTGAACGAACCTCCAGCAAAGAACTGATTATGGCCGTATCTAAATCAACAAACGCACTGCTTGATATTCTCATTCTTGAAGATTCTTTACCAGACAAGGAGCTTATCATTGAACAATTAACTGACGCCGGTTATCAGCTGAATGTTACCCATTCGGAAAATGAGCAGACATTTATTGAAGCCCTCAGCAAAAGGAGGTACGATATAATCGTCTCAGACTTTAAGCTACCGGGGTTTGATGCGTTTGGTGCATTAGAAATTTGCCGGGAAAGGTGTCCGGAGGTGCCTTTTATTTGCGTTTCAGGTTCTATAGGTGAAGAAAAGGCCATCGAACTGCTAAAAAAAGGCGCTGTCGATTATGTACTGAAAGACAGGCCAGAAAGGCTGCCACACGCTATCAGGCGTGCGCTTGAAGAGGTAAAGGAAAAAGAAGCCCGGGTTCAGGCAGAACGGGAACTTTTGGAAAGTGAGGCCCGGTTCAGGCAGGTTGCCGAAACAGCCCAGGAATGGATTTGGGAAGTAAATAAGGAAGGACTATACATCTATGCAAGTCCGATGGTAGAAACGCTGCTGGGATACACTCCCGGTGAAGTGGTCTCTAAAAAATATTTCTACGACTTCTTTGTTCCGGAGGAAAAAGAAAAGCTAAAAAACATTGCCTTTGAGATCTTCTCAAAAAAAGAGGTTTTCATGCATTTTGAAAACGCCACACTGCATAAGAATGGACAACTGGTTATCCTGTCAACAAGCGGAAGCCCTGTTTTTGATGATAACGGCAATTTTATAGGGTACCGTGGGGTAAATGAAGACATCACCCAGCGCAAAGTAGCGGAAACCGAACAACAAAGGCTCCTGAGACAGGTTGAACGCGACCGGATGGCGCTGCTCAGTATCCTGGAAGATCAGCGGCAAGCCGAAATCCAGATCCGTAAACTCTCTGAAGCGGTTGAACAAAGCCCTGCCAGTGTGATTATTACCAACACAGACGGAATAATTGAGTATGCAAATCCCAGGTTCACGGAAACAACCGGGTACACACCGGAAGAAACCATTGGCAGAGCCTTGCAGATATTGCATTCGGGGGAACATAAGCAGGAGTTTTACGCTGACCTATGGAAAACAATATCTTCGGGCAGTGTCTGGAAGGGAGAATTACTCAACAAAAAGAAAAGCGGTGAATTGTATTGGGAATCTGCCCTGATATCGCCTATAAAAAACGAGAACAGCGAAATATTAAATTATCTCGCGATAAAAGAGGATATTACTGAACTGAAACAGGCTGAGGCTAACTTCCGGCATTCCCTTGACCAATCTCCATTAGGCATCAGAATTGTAGACCTCGGAGGAATAACCATCTATGCCAACCAGGCATTTCTGGATATTTACGATTTCCCATCTCTTGATGAGTATATCAATACGCCGGCCATCGAACGATACACCGAGGAGAGCTATCGGGAACATCTGAAGCGGAAAAAAATCAGGATAGAAGGCGGAAATGTTTCCAACTACGAAATCAGTATCCGACGGAAAAATGGAAAAATCAGACATGTAAAAGTATGGCGGAAAGAGGTAATCTGGAACAGGGAAAAACACTTCCAGGTTATTAATCAGGATATTACAGAACAAAAAACACTGTATAACGATTTGGTGCTGGCCAAAGAAAAAGCCGAAGAAAACGACCGCCTTAAATCGGCATTCCTGGCCAACCTGAGCCATGAAATCCGTACACCCATGAATGGTTTATTCGGATTTCTGGATCTGTTAAAAGAACCCGATTTGACGGAAGAAACCAAAATCGAATACATCGACATCGTGCATAAAAGCGGCAAGCGGTTAATGAATACAATTAACGATATTATCGAAATCTCAAAAATCGATGCACGACTGGTAAGGGTTTGCAAAACAAGGTTTTGTATTGCCAGCCTGCTAACGGAGCTTACCGACTTTTTCCGCCCGGAAGCCATATCAAAGGGTATAATTTTGGAGGCACGGTTACCTGAACATTTTGGGGAAATAGAATCAGACAAGGCAAAGTTCGAATCGATATTTACCAACCTGATCAAAAACGCCATTAAATTTACCCATGCCGGTGAAATCAATGTAATTTTGGAACATACCGGCAGCAAAATATTGGTATATGTCAGCGATACCGGAATTGGCATCGTTGAGGAAGAGTTAGATAAAATTTTTGAACGGTTTGTTCAGGGTAAAACAAATAAAAGCCGGATATACGAAGGAACCGGACTGGGATTAAGTATCACCAGAGAATACGTAAAACTTCTGAACGGCAACATTTGGGTGAAGTCGGAAGTTAATAAAGGTACTACTTTCTATGTGGAATTTCCGGTATCGGACCTGAACATTTCCATACTGAGAGATTGTAATATAAACTCTTACTAAGTCTTAGCAGTAGCCTGGACTCCAGCGCGATTGATTCCGCGGCGATGCAATTGCTTCGACTTCGCTGCTTTCGCTGCCGCGCGGTTTCATCGCGTGGCTGATTTCATCGCGTAGCTTTCTCCATTCCGGCTCTATTTAACCCTCGCTGCCGCGCGATTGCATCGCGTAGCTTCTATTTAACTCAGGTGCCACGCGATGAAATCGCGCAGCCGCGGATGCAATCTCATTACCGCTGTACCAGATGTAACCAGCTGCTCTCCTCCTGATAGGCTTCTACCACCCGACTGTTATTCTCGAACCCGAAACTCCCCATCAGGGCGGTAATTTCCTGGTGCATCATCTCTATCGCCTGGTTGATCAGATCGTATCGGAAACCCTTTTCGCCCAGGCTGAGTACCATGTCGGTACTGACTACCCGGCTAACTACCTGGCCCAGTTCTACTAATTTTCTCTGGGGCATGTTCAGGTTAAGTTCAAAGTCGAACAGCTTCCGTAGTCTTTCTGCTGATTTCCTTGTCAGGTCAAATTGGCTCAGGAAACCGTACAGATTGGATTCCTTTACTTTCTTCATCATCTTGATCAGCTGTTCCGAAATCTGGGCATAAAGGATATCGTTCGATCCTTCAAAGATCTGGAACGGTCTGGAGTCGGTGATTCCCCTCCCGGCGATGTGGTTCAGCTTATAGGCCTGGGCACCCACCAGCTGGGTGGCCGACTGGGCTGCCTCCTGCATGTGGTCGGTTATAACGGTTTTGATGGAGTTGGCCTCGAGGCCCGACATGGCCAGGTCGTTTCCGATACCGGCAACTCCGCTGCTGTGCAGGCACATGGCCGAACATACGGTGTAGGAAGCCTGCAGACGGGCAAGGCGCTGCTGAACCTGATCATAGGTAAGCAGGCTCCTTCCGCCGATATTACGCTGTGTGGCATGCGCAATGGACTCATCTAACATGCGCTGGATAAATCCCATGGCCATTCCCGGGAACTGCATCCGGCTGCGGTGCAGCAGGTCAAGCATCATTTTCACCCCGGTGGTTTCAGGTACCAAACGGTGTGCCTCAGGAATGGTAACATCCAGCCGGTTGCGGCCATAGGGAATCTGATAAAGCCCCAGGTTTTCGTAAAACTCCTCCACGACAATCTGTTGTCCTTCCCGGGTTACGTCGCAGATAAAAAAATCAATGTCCCGCTTCAGGTCACCCGAGTCACTCATTTCGCGCGCGGTGAGCAGCCAGAATTCAGCCCAGCCGGTCAGCCCGGCCCAATGCTTCGTCCCCTGAACGTGATAGCTGTCACCCAAGCGGCGGTATGATGTCTGCATGTTAAGGGCATCACTGCCATAACCGGGTTCGGTAATCATCAACCCGCCCATGTTCTGCTGATGAAGAAAGCGGTCGAATACCGGCTGCTTAATTTCAGATAGGCCATACTTGGCGACCGGCTGGATAAAAAGAGCAGAGTTAATGCCCAACGTTAGCGAAAGCGCCAGCGATTCGTAAGAGGCCGCCGCCAACAACGCCAGATTCTCCTCAATTTTCCCTCCCCTGCCACCAAATTCTTCAGGAATAGCCACCGAAAGCGGATTAACGCTCATGATCTCACGCAACACAAAAGGGGGCATACCACGGTGTATAGCCATCCGGTTGATGTCGGCACGTTCGTGGTAAACACTCTTCATTACTGCCCTGAAGCGTTCCAGAAAATCGCCGAAAGGAACAGTATCCATATTCATTACTGAGTTGTATTCTACAGTTGTCTCTTTTGTGTTACTCATAAACCAATATCATATTTAAGATTTAAGGGTCCTAAAATACGCATTGATTTCATTATTACCAACTATCAACACATACGTCAGCAAATTCTGATAAAAACACCTCCAATAATAAATAAAAAATCTCCGGATTTTGCTTCCGGAGATGCGGCGAACAGGGCTTTTCCGGTCAACAGGCAATAACCTGCATCCCTATTGCATTCCGAATATCAGCGGAAAGAAAAATACCACGAAGAATATCCAGGCCATATAAACCGGCAGGAATCTGGCAATGGTCATCTCAACCGCACTGATCCGGGTATTCCGGAAATTCACTTGATAAAGATCTTTGATAATCAGGATCAGATTTCCCAGAATCAGCAGATTGGTCCCCAGGACGGCCAGCCGGTTAGGGGTTATTCCGAAGGTCCCGAGGCGGTAAAAGATGGCCGAAAGGGCAATCAGGTCAATGATTACGGTTACGACGGACAGTGCAAAGAGCACAGCATCGTTGAATTTTCTTTTTCCTGAACCGGAAGATTCTGCAATGGAAAAGACAATAACGGCCATTACCCCAACCAGCATCAGGTTAAAAATCAGCAGAAACTCACGGTCCTGATAAGGATTTTTTCCTGAAAATGCCATGGCGGCCAGGTAAACGACGGCCGAAAGCAATACCAGCGGGCTGAATATGGATGCGATCACCGGGGCAATTTTGTTGGTCATGGCAGGATAACTCCGGGTGATAAACGTAGCCACAACCGGCACCGAGACTGCCCCGACTACCACAATATTCTTCATATAAAACTCTTCAATGCTGAGGCCAATGGCCCCAAACAAGCCTATGGTTAATCCGGTCAGAATACCCCCGGATATAACCAGAACAGCCATTAAAATCGCCAGGTCGCCATTATACCGGATAAAATCTATTCTTTTTACCGGATCTTTCAGGTCAAAACCGATATAAACCATTCCGTAAACAAACCACAAGAGGAGGGGTAAATGCATATAGGCCAGTATTACGGAGTCGCTTTCTGAGGCTGGAAGTGCCAGGTTAACATACAGGGTGGTCAGAAGAAAAAAACCACTGGTCAGTAAAAGCCATCTGCGATCATTTATCCTGTTGGTTCCAACCATAAAAATGACCAGCCCTGAAAATACGATCAGTCCGGCATTCTTCGCGTAGAAGAATTCCGGAGCCATGTTCAAGGTAAAAAAATCAGGAATCTTGATGAGAAATCCAGCAAACAGACAGGCAGCCAACAGGACAAAAATATCGGTCAAGGCCATTTTTCCAGGCAAGGCAGCTGTTTTGCCGAAATCCAGACGCACTTTCCAAAACCTGGCCAGTTCAAATTCCATAACTTCAGGATAGATATCGGGGAAACTGGATTCAAAGGCATTTTTATTATCCCGGTACAACTGCTCAAGTTTCTCCGGATCGTTAATATTTTCTCTGATTTGCTCTTTCATGACATCAATATTTAAACTTATAAATTTATAAAGTACTTTGCTTTTCAAAGTATTTATTGAAAAAAATTATTGCTCCCTGATCAGGTCCTCCAGTGCCTTCAGATGTTGCCTGAATTCAATAATGCCCTTGTCGGTTACCGAATAGCTGGTATTGGGTTTCCGGTCGATAAACTGCTTATTGACCGTGATCATTCCCTTCTCCTCTAAGGCTTTCAAATGACTGGCCAGGTTACCGTCGGTCACGTCGAGCGTCTCCTTCAGGCTGTTGAAATCGTACGATTCGTTCACCATCAGCACCGACATGATCCCCAGCCTGACCCGGTTCTCAAATACTTTGCTTATGTTCGCAATAATATCCTTCATGCCTCATATTTTCTGTACATCAACAGTCCGTAGACAATATGGAGCACGCCGAATCCTGCGACCCAGAATACGAGGTCATAACCGGGAACAAAAACGGCCAGAAGGCCTGTAATGATCTGCAGGATTCCCAGGTAGAAGATTTCACCCAGGGTAAACTTTCCGGCGTTAACGAGGGCCAATCCATAAAAAATGAGTAAAGCAGGTACAATAAGTGATACGAAATACTGCATCAGCAGGGCGATCACAAAAAGCCCTCCCGCAATCAGCGGAATAAAAAGGTTGATCACCATACGCCTCGAGGCAGGGGACCAGAAACTTTTGCCAGCTTTCTTTGTTCTTCCGGCTGACAAAAAGAATGCGCACGACAGGGCAACCAGCAGCACTACGGCAGCCACGGCCAGAAGCTGCCACCTGATCGTCAGGTTCCGCGATACCGCCTGGCCCGTGAAATAATCTTCCAGATGGATGCTGCCCGTCCCGGGGATCCAAAAATAAACGAGTATAGCGCCGGCGATGGCTGATAGGCCGGCTATTACGCCTGACAGGCCGCTGAGTGAAAGAAACCGTGAGGATTCTTCCATTAATTTCCGGATGGCCTGAATATCTTCCGCAGGATTGTTTCTGTTTCCCATATTAAAAGCACTTTGAAGTACAAAGTAAATGAATAAATAGCATATCCGCAAGTGTTTTTCCTGATATTTTTTCCGGAAATAATACGCTGTACGGAAACCCCATCACAATCTAAGCAGCGCTGCATTATGAAAAAGCCGCCCCTGCGTACAGGAGCGGCCCGGATATATGTAAAGTAAACGCCAACCTGCCAGTGCAGTATGGTCGTTTACGAAGGGGCGCCAACAGGAGTTGGCGCCGGTATCTTTAAGAACGTTTCCTTATCTGACCCTAAGAAACAAGACAAATTATTCAAAACCATGGATAAAGCCCCTACCCTGCCTTATAGACCGGCTTGGCACTAACGCCCAGCCGACGGGCTGAAATCTTCGCAATCTTCACCCTGATTACCCCCACATTCCGTATAGCCGGAGAATTGAACCTGAATTCCAGGTCACTGTATTGAGCCATGGTTTTTTCCATACAACGGTATTTTTCATCGTAATCGTCCACCATTTCAGCAACTCCTTCCACATTTACCGATGCAGATTTTACCCGGTAGCTGCAGCCTACCTGAATATCCTGCCAGGCTAACTCTTCGCCCAATGTCCAGTTGATACATACCTTCGGATTCAACTGAAGGGTCTCCCACATTCGCCCGTGCATGGCCGAATGCAGGATGATATAGTCTCCGTCGAGTGCAAAATTCATGGGCAGGACATAGGGCTGGTCCTCCACGCTCATCGCCAGGTAACAGGTCTTGCATTCCCGTATAATGGAATTGATCTCGTCCCGGTTTTCAACAATAATGGTTCGCATATATAATCAAGCTTTGTGTGTTGCCAAACAGATTGGCCTCAGATAATTGCACGGCTCCCCAGATTATCGGAGAGATATTTTTCAACCTTTTTAAGGTTCTGGATCTTGGCCAGAACCTCAAAAAGTTCAGTATCGTTTTTGTCTTTATGCAGCTGATCGAGCTGCTGCTCCAGGGCCAGGTGCATCTCCTTGATCTTTCTTAGTTTAAACTCATTGACAATTCTTGGCACGAGCCATTCAAGCACTTCCTCCTCCTTCTCGGTAAATGACCCGGCCTTGCTCCATCGTTTGCTCTCCACCCATTTTTCAGCTAAAAGGTCGCTCGCGAGCTGGCTGACCCGGGCATCGCTGTGATGAATAAAATGTCTCTCCGGACGAAAGTTCTCATCATTCAGCTTCTCTGTGGTTTCATTAAAAATGATCTGAAACAGCGGTTTCTCCGGAACCAGTTCATCTTCGAGCAATTGTCCGACAATAAACTCTCCCACTGTAACAATTTCGGTTTCATTCGGATTCTCCGTTTCCGCCTCAAACAACGGCGAATGGCAGTATTTCATCAGAAACCGAAGCAGTTCAAGCTCTTCATTGATCAGTTCTCCCGGCTGTTCGGTGATAATGACCGGCTGAGTCCTGGGCTTTATGGGCGTTTCCGGAGGAAGCTGACCCCCTTGTCTTTCAGTCCTGGACCTCAGAATCTTACGCACCTCATTATACAAAACCGCTTCCTCCACGTTCAGCAATTTGCTGCACTCACGGATATACACGGCACGGGTAATGCTTTCCGGAATAACAGCTACCGAACGGATTACATCCTGAATAAGCCGTGCCCTGGCCACCGGGTCCTTCTCCGTGGTCTTCAGCAACAGTTTGGTCTTGAACTGAATAAAATCGGTTTCGTTTTCCGAAATATAATTCAGCAATTCGGTAGCGCTGTGTTTCCGGGCAAATGAATCGGGGTCCTCACCCTGTGGCAGAAGAAGGACCTTTACATTCATCCCCTCCTCCAAAACCAGGTCGATCCCCCGGAGCGAGGCTTTAATCCCCGCCTCATCCCCGTCGTAAAGAATGGTCACATTCGGGGTAAACCGCCTGATCAGCCGGATCTGTTCCGGTGTGAGGGCCGTTCCCGAAGAGGCGACAACATTCTCTATACCTGACTGGTGCATCGACAGGACATCGGTATAGCCCTCGACCAGATAACACTTATCGACCCTGGAAATTTCCCTTTTTGCCTGGAATATGCCGTAAAGGACGTTGCTCTTGTGGTATATTTCCGATTCCGGGGAATTCAGGTATTTTGCAGCCTTGGGGTCTTCCTTGAGGATCCTTCCCCCGAAGGCAATAACCCGGCCGGCCATATTGTGTATGGGAAACATCACCCGGCCGCTGAAGCGGTCGCGGACCCAGTCATCGCGTTTAATGGTAAGCCCGGTTTTTTCAAGGTATTCCATCCGGTAGCCGGCTTTCTGCGCCTCATCGGTAAACAGGCTTTTCCCGTCGGGACAATACCCCAGCTCAAATTTTTTGACAATATCATCGCGCAGCCCTCTTTCCCTGAAATAGCTAAGCCCAACTGCCCTGCCCTCGTTTTCATTCCAGAGAAACCTGGTAAAAAACTTTTGTGCAAAACCAGACACGATCATCATGCTTTCCCGATCGTCTTTTTGTTGCCTTTCCTCCTCGGTTTCCTCCTTCTCCACCACTTCGATGTGGAATTTCCGGGCTAAAAATTTCAGGGCCTCCGGATAGGTCAGGCTTTCATGGTCCATAATGAAATTTACGGCATTGCCCCCTTTACCACATCCGAAACATTTGAAGATTCCCTTAGCCGGGGAAACGGTAAAAGATGGCGTTTTTTCATTATGAAACGGACAATTGCCCAGGTAGTTAACTCCCCTGCGCTTCAGCTTCACAAAATCGGAAACCACTTCCACAATCTGTGAGGCATCCAGTATCCTTTCAATGGTAGCCTGATCAATCATACTGCAAAAGTAAAAAATTACCGTCCCTTTGTGTTGAATTAACGGTTTATAAATCCTATTTTTAGATCCCAAAGCAGGCATTCAATTTCATACACATTCCTGAAATGAAAAAAAAGCTGGTGGTATTAACAGGGGCGGGCATGAGCCAGGAGAGCGGCCTCCGGACTTTCCGGGACACCGGGGGGACCTGGGAGCATTACCGTGTGGAAGATGTGGCCACTCCTGAGGCCTGGCGGGCCGATCCGGAGCTGGTTCTCCGCTTTTACAACGAAAGACGGAAAGATTTGATGAAAGCCCTGCCGAATTCCGGGCATACAGGTCTGGCCCAGTTAGAGAAATACTTTGATGTTTATATCATCACCCAGAATGTGGATAACCTGCACGAACAGGCGGGAAGCAGTCAGGTGCTCCATCTCCACGGCGAGCTGATGAAGGTCCGGAGTACCCGCGATCCGGAACTGATCTATGAGCTCGACCACTGGGAATTGAACCTTGGCGACCGGTGTGAACTGGGCAGCCAGCTCCGCCCGCATATCGTCTGGTTTGGTGAGGCCGTTCCCAATTTCTACCTGGCCATACCCATTGTGGAAGAAGCCGATATCCTGGTGGTGATCGGCACCTCCATGGTGGTTTATCCGGCAGCCGGACTGGTAGATTACGCACGTCCGGGCACTCCGGTGTATGTAATCGATCCCGGTGAACCTGCGCTGGGTTCCCGGAAAGTCACCCTGATCCCTAAGAAAGCCTCCGAAGGGGTTCAGCAACTTATTGAAATCCTTACGGAAAACCTTGACATCAATAATGAAAAATCTTAAAGAATTATATCCCTATGAAACGAATTATTCTGATCCTGATTATACTGGTCTCATTTACAATCCTGAGCAGGGCACAACGCTTTGAGGGCGGACTGCTGGCCGGATTTAACGGAACCCAGGTAGAGGGTGACCGCTATAAAGGTTACCATAAGCCCGGACTGTTAGCCGGTGCTTTTGTGCAGACCGACCTGGCACCGGCTGTGTTTGCCGCCATGGAACTGAAGTACTCCCAGAAAGGGGCCCGCAGCAAGCCGAAAATCATGCAGAACAACCCGAATCAGCAGGTGGTACTGGCCGATCCTTCCGATCCCTCCATGCAAAAGTATATCATGAGGCTGGGTTATGCAGAACTGCCTGTCTATGCCGGATTTCGCACCAGTGAGGTCATTTCGGTGATTGGCGGAGTATCGTTCGGCTATCTGCTGCATGCCGCTGAGTATGACGACTATGGTAAATTTCCTGCCGAAAGTGAGCAGGCATTCAATCAGGTAGATGTCCAGCCTTTTCTCGGTTTTCAGTTTGATTTTCTGGATAACCTGAAACTCGACCTGCGGCTGGCTTATTCCGTATTGCCCATCAGGGGGAAACCCCTCGACAACTACTACTGGATTTCAAGTCAGTTCAACAACGTGATATCCATGGCTGTTTATTACCGGCTGGATCGTTGAGTCGGAGACCGGAAAATGGTAAACAGTAAACCGTAATCGGTAAACGGTAAAACGCTGATCAAGGGAAACCAGTAGTCGGTTACGTTGAATTGTCAGACGTCTGGTGTCTGATGTCTATTGTCTTTTGTCTTTTAGTCTTCTTTCAAAACAACCTCTTAATCCCCATCACCTTTCTTACCTCATCCAGGGTTTTCCGGGCTGAAACCCTGGCCCGTTCTGCTCCTTCCGAGGCGACTTTGGCCAGGTAAGCATCGTTGTCTCGAATCTCGAGGATCCTTTCGCGGATAGGGGAAGTAAAGGAAATGATATCTTCGGCCAATTGCTTTTTCATATCCCCGTACCTGATCGCACAGTTGTTGTACTGCTCATCGAAAAAGGCAACCACATCAGGAGAAGAAACAATTTTCATCAGGGTGAACAAATTCTCTATCGGTTCGGGTTTTTTCTGGTTGGGCTGAGTCGGGCCTGAATCGGTAACGGCGCGCATCACCTTCTTACGGATATCGGCAGGGTCTTCGTACAGATAAATGCCGTTCCCTTCCGACTTGCCCATCTTCCCGGAACCATCAAGCCCCGGAACCTTAACCATGTCCTTACCGTCGAAGGTATATGGCTTGGGCATCGGAAATACCCGGTGATTGTACATATGGTTGAATCGTTTGGCAAACTTGCGGGCCATCTCCAGGTTCTGTTCCTGATCTTTGCCCACAGGCACGAAATTGGCCTTGTGAATGATGATGTCGGCTGCCATCAACACCGGATAGGTCAGCAGTCCGGCATTCACGTTGTCGGGCTGTTGCCGGGCCTTGTCCTTGAATGAGGTGGTGCGTTCCAGCTCACCCAGATAGGCATTCATATTCAGGTAGGTATAGAGTTCGGTTACTTCGGGCACATCGCTCTGTATATAAATGGTGGCTACATCGGGATCAATTCCGCATGCCAGGTATTCGGCTAAAACCTGCTTCACCCCCGCCTGAAGGTTTTCAGGGGTAGGATGGGTAGTCAGGGAATGTATGTCGGCAATGAAAAAAAAGCAGTTGTAATCATGCTGCATTTTCACAAAACTGCGAACCGCTCCGAAATAATTTCCCAGGTGCAGGTTGCCGGTCGGTCTGATACCACTTAAAACAGTCTTCTTCATTTCTTCATTTCTGATTTCCGGTGAGGGTGCAAAAGTAAGCAGACAGCCGAAATGTGCAAAGGAAAATAATGGTTTATTTTTTCTGAATCTCCTGTAACAAATTCTTTCATAACACGTCCTATCCCTAAAACAGCAGAAGCAGGATGACTATACAGGAGTATAACCGGTCGGTGGATGACTATTCCGACAGACTTTTCAGGTTTGTCGTGAAAAGCGTTAAAGACCGTTATTTTGCAGAGGATATTGTTCAGGATAGTTATGAAAAGCTGTGGAAAAACTACCGGAACGTCGACGGGGAGAAGGTTAAGGCATACCTTTTCACGACTGCCTATCATACCATGATCGACCGGATCAGGAAAGAAAAACGGATGGTGGCTACCGATGAGATGCCCGTCGGAGAGGAAGGGCCATCCGGTCAATTCAACGATATCCGGGAGAAGCTGGACGAGGCCGTACAGAAATTGCCCGAAGTACAGAGAATGGTACTGGTCCTCAGGGATTTCGAAGGATATTCCTATGAAGAAATAGGAGAACTCTGCGCACTGAACGAATCGCAGGTAAAGGTTTACATTTACCGGGCGAGGGTCTTTTTGAAGAATTATATTGGGAACATTGAGGTGTTGGTTTAGTTATGAAGATTACCCGTGAAAATTACGAACCGTTTTTTCTGGATTACCTGGAAGGCAATCTGGATGAACAACTGATTGATGAATTCCTTGAATTTCTTCAGCAGAATCCCGACCTGAAAAGCGAACTGCAGGGCTTTGAAAAAATCTCCCTTCCGGAAGAACTTTCAGCATTTCCGGGAAAGGAAAGTTTGTACCGTCATAACCTGGACCAACCCGAAATATTTGAAAACCACGCAATCGGCATGATGGAAGGCGATCTTACCCCGGCCGAAGCAGAGGAATTTATGGAATATATTGGCAGCCAACCCCTTGCTGCCGGGGAATATGAGCGGTTCAGAAGAACCAGGCTGTTACCCGATGAATCGGTAGTTTTTGCCCAAAAAGATAAGCTCTACCATCAGCCTTCCATCCGACCCATGATCTTTATGGCCATGCGGGTGGCAGCCGTGTTCCTGGTGGCCGTAACCATCTGGTCGATCTGGCCCGACGATACCCGGCAAATCCTGAACCAGCCGGTGATCAGTGAGCTTATGCCGGTACCCGGTAAACCCGCAGAAAATGAAATTTCAGGAGAAAATGCACAATTGCCCGGTTCTGAAAACCTGGCCGATACAGAAAAATCCCAGGCTGCCATGCCTTCAGAGACCGTTCCCGGTTCAAGAGCCGCAAGGAGCACGGATCTGATTCAGGGTAAAGCCGGCAGTCAGGCAAACCTGATGGCCGATAACCAGGCTCCCGGAGCACGGGAGATCCCGGTTCGTGATTCCCATACAAATGGGATAAATGAGCATATCAGGGCGAATATGGAAATTCCCGATGCCTTGCCGGTCAGAAAGGCTGCCCTGGAGCGCACGCCGACAGAACCGTTACTGGCTGCGGTTACTCCTGCTTCCATAACCATTCCCGAAGAATCAGGAAACGATGATGAATTGTACCTTACCGACAGGATCAGGCAACGGATCGGTGCTGATGATTTTTCATTTACCAAACTGGTCCGCTCAGGAATCGATCTTGCCTCCAATCTATCGGGCGAAAAGGTGTCCTATGCCACCAACGATGACGGGGAAATTGTAGCCTTGTCATTGAATACGCGACTGCTCGGACTGCGTATTCCGGTCGGAAAGAAATAATTTTTTGTAATCGCTGTAACTTTTGAAGAAAAGTGTCCGTCACACGGTCAGAATAACAAAAATACAGAAAACATGAAGAGCATAGCACTTATTTTGATCTGCACGCTGGTCTTCGGATCAGCCAGGGCACAGGAAGACACCACTGCCGTCAAAGTCATGAAAAAAAATGTGGTTACCGTTACCGAAAATTCTGAAAAGACCCAGGTAAAAGTGGGTGAAAACCGGGGCGTTGAAGTCATCACCAACCAGCGCGGCGATACCACCAGCATCCGCATCGGCAACCGGAATTTCGACGTGATCGATAACCATTCAGGAACCAAAATCCATGTTACCAAAGAGACCCGTGAAAAAAGAAAGAACTACGGCAAGTTCAACGGTCACTGGGGTGGTTTTGAAATGGGCGTCAACATGTTTCACACCTCCGACTATTCTGCCTACAACGGTACATCCATCGGGGAATTCTTCGACCTGAACCATGCCAAGTCGCTCACCGTCAATATCAATTTCGCGGAATATGCCTTCTCCAATGAGCGCAATACCATAGGATTGGTTACCGGACTGGGACTGAACATGATGGATTACCGCTTCGACCAGCCCATGACCGTAACAAAAGATCCGGCAAGCGGTATGCTGGTCCCGGTTTACCTGGAAGAAGCCGGATTCAATAAATCGAAACTGAATGTAAGTTACCTTACTGCGCCTATGATACTTGAGGTAGCTACTCCCTTGAAATTCAACCAGCACCGCCTGACCATCGGAGCAGGGGTGATCGGCGGATTAAACATCGGTTCCCGGACAAAAATCAAGACCGACGACGGCAAAACCAAGGACCGCAGGAACTTTAACATCAATCCGATGAAATATGAACTGACCGGAAGAATCGGCCTGGGCGAGCTTACCCTCTTTGCCAACTACGGAATGACACCTTTGTTCAAAGATGGAAAAGGGCCGGAACTCGTGCCGCTGACCGTAGGAATTGCTTTTCCGAACTTCAATTTTTAACAGGCCGGAACAACATTCCGCAACCATTGCCAAAAATATATTTACACCAAAATCCGGAGGAGCTTTTCATAAGGCTCCTCTTTTCATTTAATGAATTACGTATTATTATGATGTTTATCCTGAAAATCACCATGGAATGCGTTAAATTTGCAATTTGAATGAAACAATACAACAGGAATCAGTAAATGAAGAATATATACCATCAGGTGGCATATCTTAAACGCAAATATCTGACCATTTTATTTTTCTTCCATTTGGGGATATTTTCAACATATGCCCAGCTACCCGATTCCATTACGGTTATCCGGGAAAAACCTGAAAAACTGCTTAAAAACCTGAGAATACAGAACATAACGACAGGTGGGTTTAATTTTTGGTATGATGATTTTTCGGGACACTGGGCTGGACTCGATTTTGGTTTCAATACCTTATTGGACAAACGCCTTGAAACCCATATCCCACCTTTTCTGGAACATGACATTTTCAGGTCCAATTCCTTGTATGCCAATATTATACAGCAAAGCATCGGACTTCAGAAAACCAGGAATACCATTGGCCTGGTGACTGGTCTGGGATTACAGTTTAAAAGCTACCGGCTCAATAAAAACACGACCATCGAGCAGAATGCCGACGGGACGGTCAGAGGCAGGACGCTGGTATTTGACGACAACCAGAAATCCAAGTTTTCTGCGGTATATCTGACTGCACCATTGCTGCTTGAGTTCCAGATTCCGGTAAATCACTATGCCAACCGGATATTTATCTCAGGAGGTATGGTTGGGGCATACCGGCTGAGCAGCCATACCAAGATCAAATACCGTTCAGACCGGAACAAGGAAAAACTCAAAACCCCGGGCGACTACGGTTTGCAGGATTTCCGGTACGGAGTGATGATGCGTCTGGGGTACCGGCAATACCAGGTTTTTGTAAATTACGACCTGGTCCCGATGTTCAGTCAGGAGGCAAGGGTTCAGGATGTATATCCGTTTACCTTTGGAGTCACCCTGCTTAGTTTTTAATATATGAATTCAATATAAAACCATCATTATTAACATCTTGCGCTTCTGATTAACCGGGCTGCGGCAGGCAGAAGACAAGTCATAATTCAAAAGCTATGAGATTATTACTGATCAGCAATTCCACCATGCCGGGTGAACCTTACCTGGATTACCCGAAGCATGAAATGAAGAAGTTTTTAGGTGAAAAACCTGTAAAAGCGCTGTTTATACCTTACGCAGCCGTCACTTTTTCTTTCGACCTTTACGTTGAAAAAGTACAGGAACGGTTTGCTGAAATCGGTCACAGTGTGGTGGGGATCCATACCTTCGATGATCCTGTTGCGGCAGTACACCAGGCCGAAGCTATCGTAGTCGGGGGAGGCAATACCTGGCAGCTTGTGCGCATGATGCACGACAACCACCTGATGAACCCCATCCGGGAGAAAGTCGTTGCCGGGACACCTTACATCGGCTGGAGCGCCGGATCCAACGTGGCCTGTCCGACTTTACGGACCACCAACGACATGCCCATTATCGACCCGAAAGGATTTGATACCATGAATATGGTGCCTTTCCAGATCAACCCGCATTACCTGGATGCCAATCCCGACGGTCATGCCGGTGAAACCCGCGAACAGCGCATTCAGGAGTTCCTGGAGATCAATCCGAATTGCTATGTGGTCGGATTGAGGGAAGGAACCATGCTCCTGAGGGAAGAACAGTCACTCAGGCTGATCGGCTCAAGGACTGCCAGGATTTTCAAGAAAGGAAAGGATCCGGTGGAACTGACCGACAAGGATGACTTCAGTTTTCTGCTGAAATTTCCGGTCAGCCCCTGCCCTGCCTGAACGGCCGGATCAAATCGGTCCTGAACACAAAGCGGGGCCTCAGCAGGCTTGTCTGACACTCCGGTTTGTGTCCAAATGGTTATGAGTAGGTGACGTCCTGTTCTGATATGCCACATTATCCATTAGCTTTGCGCCAAAATATAGGATTATGGATATTTTCCAGAACAGCTATTTCGCTCTGTTTGTTATCATTGCCCTGGGATATCTGGTGGGCCGGCTGAAAATCAGAGGCCTTTCATTGGATGTTTCGGCCATTATTTTTGTTGCCCTGATATTTGGCCATTACGGGGTAATCATACCGAAAGACTTCCAGAACCTGGGATTGGTATTGTTCATTTTTACCATTGGCGTACAGGCTGGTCCGGGGTTCTTTGAATCCTTCAGAAAAGACGGACGGATGCTGGCCTTGTTTGCCACCTTGCTTATCGTTTCCGCCGGATTAGTTACCCTGGCGGTGGTAGCGGGCTTCGGGGTCGATAAAAATATTGCCATCGGTCTGCTGACCGGGGCGCTAACCAGCACACCGGGTCTGGCTGCAGCCATCGATTATACCAATTCACCGTTGGCCTCCATTGGGTATGGAGTAGCCTACCCTTTCGGCGTTATCGGGGTCATTGTATTCGTCAGGCTGATGCCCAAATTGTTGGGTAAAAAAGTCAGTGACGCTGAAGCCGGTTACCAATCAGAAATTTATAAGGATTTCCCTGAAATTATCAGGAAAAACTTCATTGTTGAAAACGACAATGTTACCGGAAAGAGCATTGGCGAGCTGAAAATCAGGCATATGACCCAGGCCGTGATTTCCAGGGTGATGCGTGAAGAAACGGCCTTCGCTCCCACCCCATCCACGGTGTTACAGAAAGGCGACATCATCAAGGCTGTTGGTACGCCAGATTCCCTGGAACGGGTTCAA
>JAUWAB010000109.1 GCA_030602265.1 Prolixibacteraceae bacterium
TTAACTAAAAAGTTATTTGAAATGGTGAAAGTTACGAAATCAAGCCCTGTTTCCCAAAGAAATGGGGTAAAAAATGAAAATTGCAACATATTCCTTTGAATAACTGAATGTTACATCACAGTAGACTGACGGCTATGGGGTCATATCTCCCTGATAAGTGACCATGGTATAATGGTGTGAATCACCGGTGCTGACATTCAATTGCACACCCGGCCAGGATTTATGTCCTGATTTCAATGCAACCGCCGGGCCATGTGCCTGCATTTCGCGCTTAAAAACAAGGTTTGCGTCCTGGTAAGCAGCCTTGACGAAAAAGGCTTGTCCGGCCTGTACCAGATTCTGTTCAAGGGCGGTCTCCTGGGAAGGATAAAAACCGGCTTTACCGATCACTTTATAATCGGTTTGATCATAAACATAAACAGCCTGAAAACTGGCATCAATATTTCCCAGGCCCTCATCCGGTGCATTCTCCGATAAAAAGGTGGTTGCCAGTGCATTTTCACTTTTGATAAGCAATGCAGAAGTATATGGGTTACCGACCAGGTTCCATCCGTAAATAAATTGATTTACTTCAGTCTTATCCAGGGCGATGGTAACATCCCCGTTGTTTAGCGATCCCGTAAAATTCACTGTGCCGGCCACATCGGCCACCATGCCATAGCCGCGTCCATTTTCAAGTACAGAAGAGACTGGGTCTTGAGCAGTCCATTTATCGGTCGCTTCATTGTAAGTGATGAAACTATATATATTGTTGGGATTATTCCATCCGGATGGGTTAACCGGTGAAGATATCAGCTGGTAATAAATTGCCTGCAGCCAGCGTTTATAGGTAACCGTTCCGGTACTTGTCCCGGTAGCGATCAGTGAGCCGCTTGCTGTTTCAGTGGATTCAATGGTTAATGATGCTCCCGATTCGATGGTGAGGTTTTTACAATCGGCGCTGGCGCCTGCAGCAATAACCGGATAGTTGACTAATCCGGCAGGAATAAGCACATCGGTTGTTGGTGTCGGTACTCCTCCGCACCAGTTAGCGGGAGTATGCCAGTCCGAGTTAACGCCAAGCCAGGTTCCCTTTAAACAAGTAGTTCCTGAAATAATCACATTTCGATTATAGTAATTTTGTTGACCGTTCCGGATTTCGAAAGCATAAATCCTTAAATATAAGGTTTGGCCTTCATCAACAACAATTGAAGTGTTTAAATCAACATTAGTTTGAGTACCCGAAGTTGTCAGATTATTTCCGATTTGTAATGAGGTTGAGAAATTCGGGTTGGTTGAATAATAAACCGCTACAGTGCCACTATTATTATCCCGGAAATGTTCAAAGCTAATTTTGTCAATAGTAAGAATATTGCCGGTTTGGGAAGTAATTGAGTATTGGTAATAATCATTTGGGTCTAAACTTGTGTTTGTGGTCCAACCCTTTGATTGGACTCCATTTGTTGATGAATACGTAATACTAGTAAGTCCACTGCCAGCCACCATATCAGAGGCTGTGACATTTCCTTCAGTTGTTACAGAAGCGTTCGTTGTAAGGGTCCAGGTTGCTTTTGCAGGGTTTGCAAAAGAGTTTGTTGCTTTAAAGGCAATCAGTCCGAACGTTAGTAAGATCATGGCTATTCCATACGGTAGCCGGTTTTTGGTTGATAGGTAAAGATTTTTCATGTCTCGGGTAAGTGTGTGTAATTATTACTTGATGCAATTGTTAAATCCGAATATGCTCAGATGTAGTCCCAAATACAATTATCCATACGAATTCTTTATTGAAGAATAGGATAATAGTAATCAATACAATAGTATGTGCAGAGTTTTTTCATAAGAAGTCCCTTTAAAATTTAGTTTACTTGATGGCAAGTTGATTTTTAATTCCCAGTCACAAAATTATAGTAAATTCTGGTAAACAATGTGCAACTCAATGTTAAATTAACGTTAATACAATAAAGTTGTAAAAGTTAAACAACTTATCCGTTATTTTCGCGGTAAAACTGATCTATGACTTTTCCTGAAAACTGGATTGCAGAGCCGATGGACGGCCTTACCGTGGTGTGGCTTCCGGGGGTGAACCGCTACCTGCAGCTGCAGGAACCCGCCTGGCTGGTGTACCGCGGACTGGCCTCCGGAACACCCCGTCAGGATATCGCCCGGAGGCTTACCAATGCCTGGGACCTTCCCCTGCCGGAGGCACTCCGTTTTATCGCCGAGATCGCCGACCATATCGGGCAGGCCCTCCAACCCGATGCCGGAGATCCCGAAATCCCCGGATCGCTGGTCCGCGAAGGTCTCCTCAAACCGGGCCGTCCGGTCGTCGAAAAGCATTACCGCCTGGGCACGCATGGCTGGACCATCCGGTTCCCTGATGAGGAATTCGCCCGATCCATCCACCCCATGATCCTCCACCTTGAAACGGACGAGCCGCTCACCGGATCGGCCAGGTTCGGATTCGCCGAAGAGGGGGACTTGTGCGGACTCTTCTTTAACGATGAACAGGTTTACGCAGGAAACGACCGCATGGCCCTCTCCGGGAAATTCTACATCAGCCTGGTAAGCCTCCTCTCCGGTATTCCCCCGGAAAACTGGATGACGGTGTGCCATGCCTCGGCCGTGACCGACGGAATCCACTCGGTGATGCTCACCGGGCCGTCGGGGACCGGCAAGAGTACGCTCACCGGACTCCTCAGCGCCTGCGGCCTCTCTTTTGTCGCCGACGATTTCGTGGCCGTAGGCGGCGAAGCCTGTGCCGCCTATCCCTTCCCGGGTGCCCTGTCGGTCAAGCATGGGGCCGTCGGACTGCTCTCCTCCTGGTACGAAGACCTGCCCGGTCGCGAAGTCTACACCCACCTGCGGGTCGACAAGGAGATCCGCTTCCTCCCGCTGCATGAGGAGGAGCAGTTTTTCAGCCGCGTATTCCCCGTGTCGCTCCTGATCTTCCCGGTTTACCAGTCCGGATCAGGATTTACCGCGGAAAAACTCGCCCCGCCCGAAGCACTCCGGCTGTATATGGAACAGGCCTGGATCTCTGCCCGTCCGGAGCACGCTGCAAGGTTCCTCCGGTGGTTCAAAGACCTCAGCTGCTACCGGATTATCTATTCCGATAACGACCAGGCAGTCAGCTTCATCCGGCGGGAATTGTCCCGCGGGAAAATTTTTCCTGATGTCGGCAGCTCATCCGCCAGGGGCCCTTGCCGGTGACTGTTTTTAAGGCCGGGTCAGAGGATGTGGGGCCGGCGGGCATTCGAGGCCGCCATAAAGAAAAAGATGCCTAAAACAATAAAGGAGGTGCCGGGGTAAACAAAGTTCGAGCAGGTCTGGCTCCACAGGGTTTCGCCGGTGAATAAAACGATCAGTCCCATCAGCATCATCGTCATGCCCACAGCGCCGCTAAGCCAGGCTAAAATTACCAGTACGCGTTTCATAATTAGTCCCTGAATTTGGTTTTTTAATCGGTTGTTGAAATTTGAAACGCTAAATTTAAATACATTTTTTCAATTATGTAGAATTTATTTTATATTTAATACCGGAATTTTCCTGATAAAATAACAGATGTTCAAATACTTACCATGCAGCCCATATCTCCTTTCCCTTTCATAGCCTTATGTCTGTCACTCGGTCAGGCCGGCCCGGGCAAACAGGACGACACCACTCCGGAAGCGAATCTCCACGAAATTCCAGGAGAGGAAGAATATCCGGATAAAGGTGGTTCTGAATGGCCGATGACATCTTCAGGAATCCGTGAACGGATTGCCGGCATACTCCGGAACCCGCCCTTTTCGTGGGAGGATCTGGTCTGGACGGCCAGTTCCCATATGGTGATGCCGGCGCTCTACACCGCCCTCCGTCGTCACCAGCTGCTCAATCTGCTGCCCGGAGACCTGACGGCCCATCTGGAGCATATATGGTCGCTCAACCATTACCGGAACCTCCGGATAATGGATCAGGCCCGTGAAATTGCCGGAGTGCTCTCCGGGGAGGGCATCCGCCCGGTGTTTCTGAAGGGGGCTGCCGGACTGGTCAGCGGCTTATATTCCGAGACGGCCGACCGCATTATGATCGACATCGATATCCTGGTGCCGTCCGGGGAAATTGACCGGGCCGCACGGGCTATTCAGGAGATGGGTTACCGGTATGCCGACGAAGCCGCGGTTCCCGACCTGCACCACCATCACCATTATCCTATGATGATCCGGGACGGCGAGGTGGCGGGCATTGAGCTGCACCATCATATTATGCAACGCAGGTATGCCCGCATGCTTCCCGAAGGGGAGATCTTCGCCGGGTGCCGGCCGGTTTTGGATGGGCTGGCCGCCATTCCGGCGGTCCGCCACCAGATACTGCATCACTTTATCCACGACCAGCTGGTGCACTGGCAGTTCCCAAACCGCACCCAGCAGCTGCGCGGACTCTACGATTTCTTTCTGCTGTCGCAGCAGGAGCCCCTCAGCGGGGTGGCGCCAGTCCCAGGGCGGTTGCGGCGACGGTTCACCGCCTATGCCGCATTAGCTGCCCGGAGCTTCGGGCATCCCGCTTCACTGAGGCTGCCCCACGGATGGTATGCCCGCGGCTACCTGTACTCATGGGACCTGCTGCAGCGCGAAGAGCCGTTTTACCGGTATCTCCACCGGGCCTTGATCCAAATAAACCGGTACGGCTACCTTACCCGGTTTGTCCTCAGCGCAGTCCACCGCCCCGATCGCCGGCGCTTCCTTGTACGCAGGCTGATGCGGGTGATCGGTATGAGGGGAAAGGGTAAACAGTAAACAGTAAAAAACGCTGATCAAGGCATTCATTATCAGATTCGTCTAATGTCTTATTGTCTAATGTCTAATGTCTATTGTCTATTGTCTATTGTCTATTGTCTAATGTCTAATGTCTAATGTCTAATGTCTATTGTCTATTGACCCCTGTCTCTAAAAATATTCCGCCAGCAAAAAATCAGCTATGTGCCGGTGTCTGACGCCTTCTATGGAATCTTTCCAGAAGTCGTCCATGCTGACCACATACTTCGGATAATGATCATTTACCGCCAGAAGCGGCGAAAATTCCCGCTCCACGGTCTGTTGGCTCTCTAATTTGTACGCCACCTGGATATATACTTTCACTTCCTGCTTTTCGGCGATAAAATCAATCTCCCTGTTGTCGAGTTTTCCTACATATACCTGATATCCCCTTCTTTTCAATTCCAGAAAAACAATATTCTCCAGGATGCCCGAAATCATCCTGTCCCGTTGCCCCATGGTGGCATACACGAGGGAAACATCTCCGGCATAAAATTTTTCCTGTGTTTTCAGTATCTCCCTGCCTTTGATGTCGTAGCGGGGGACCCTGTGTAAGATATATGCCCCTTCCAGCGCATACAGGTAGTTGTATATGGTATGGATATCGGTTTTGCGTTGCTGGCTTTTAAAATAATCCGCCACATTTTTTCCTGAAAAAGTGTTCCCGATGGTGTCGAACGCATACCGGATAACCCGTTCAAGCAATTCCACATCCCTGATTTTATGCCGCTGTACGGTATCCCTGAGGATGACCGAGGAGTATATGTCCCGGACTATCTTGTAAGCGGTATCTTCGTCGTAATGCACCGTGTGGATCACCGGAAAACCTCCTTTCCGGAGGTACCCGGCAAAGGGATCGGCCTGTGGTTTCTCTCCGGAATGATAATGTTCACGGAAATTCAGATATTCCCGGTATGAGAGTGTGAACACGGGGATTTCTACATAACGGCCAGCCAGGAATGTGGCTAATTCCGACGATAACAAATGGGAGTTGGAGCCGGTCAGGAAGATATCCACATCAAAATCGACCATAAAAGAGTTTACTGCCTTTTCCCAGTCTTCGACTTCCTGGATTTCGTCTAACAAAAGATAGTATTTCTGACCCTGTCGTATCTTACTCTTCACATAGTCATATAGTTTTGGGGCGGTTGTATAATCCGCCCAGGCAAAGCTTTCAAAATTCATGGAGATGACCTGTGTTTCATTTACCCCGGATTTCAGCAAATCTTCCTGCAGCATACGCAATACGGTAGATTTTCCGGATCGCCTGATGCCGGTAATAATTTTTATCAGGGGCTTATTGATGAAGCGCTTTAATTGTTCCAGGTAATCTGCTCTCGAAATCATCAGTAATATTTTAGGATATAACTGCAAATATAATAAAAATATTCGGAATATTTGTGGGTATAAGCACAAAAAAACAGTAAGCAGTAAACGGTAAACGGTAAACGGTAAACAGTAATTGGCTGACCAAGGCAACCTCCCTGAGGATCTACGCCCTGTAAGGGCGACCTTATAATAACCCGGGGTATCACCCCGGAGACCGGAAACCGGAATCCGGACCTCGCCATGAAAAACGGTGTAGGGGCAACCCTTGCGGTTGCCCTGTACGCCGGAGGATGGGTGACCACATAGGGTGGGCAACCGCAAGGGTTGCCCCTGCGTGCGTTGCCGTGCATTAAAAATAGGTATTGACCGCAAATTTAAATTGGTCAATAAAAATGTCCTTAAAGCCTGAAATGTTATTCTGTTCATAAAAGAGCAGCATGGCTTTCTTGTAAACCACTGAGTCGACTGTCCTGAATGAAAGCGGACAATGATGGTGATTCAGCAAAACGGCATTGCTCACCATTCTTTCCGTTCTTTTATTGCCGTCGGTAAATGGCTGTATGTAGGAAATCAGCACTAAAAGGAGCAAAGCCTTTTCAAAAACGTTTTCTTTACGGTTAACCAATTCACACATGTCTGAAAGGACTTCCCTGATTTGAAACTCATTTTCCAAAGGGCGGTAATTGGTTCCCGAAATGCCCACTCTTCTTTTCCGGATGCTTCTTTCAACGCCCAGCTCCTTCATCAATAAACCGTGTATATCTTCAATTTTCGATACGGATATTGGATTCAGGTAATCCGGATTTGCTACGATAAAGTCCAGGGCGTCTTTATGGTTAAGCAGCATGATGGCTTCTTCTTTGGTCTTTCCTGCTGCCGTTTCTTTTTCCTTGAGCAGTCTTTCCGTTTCCAGCAGAGAATAGGTGTTTCCTTCTATCTGGGCGGATTTCCAGCTTAAATCAATCGCCAGCCTCTCAAATTCTTTCTTGTATTCTGATGCTGTTAAATGAGAGATGTTTTTCCTGAATTTTTCCTGAAATTGGGTCAGCTGCGCCAATTCGACGGCAGTAAACAGATTGCACTTGTCCAGGATTTCAGGTATAAGTCCGAAATTAAAACTTTCCCTGATTTGTCTTTCATCAATTTCCTGCTCATAGTACTTATCCAGGTCAACAGGATAAAAAAGTCCGTAAGTTGGTGAAATCAAATACTTTGTTGATTTTCCCCGACCTTTTTTTGTGAGGAGGTTTTCTTCGGTAAGCCTGGCCAGAATTCTTTTTACTGTTGCATAGCTGACTGGCGTTGAGAGACTATCAAAAATCTCCCTTGAAGAAACTTCCTGTTTATTCCTGATGACCTCAGTAATTTCCAGATAGGTTTTATCCATCATAATGCTCCGGTTTATGGCTCACTAAGGTAATCATTATAGCTCAGAAAGTCGCTATTTTGAGCCGTATTTTTGTCTGATATGAGCTGCAAATCCAGAGAGCGGTAAACGGTAAACGGTAATCGGTAATCGGTAAAACGGTAAACAGTAAACGGTAAACAGTAATTGGCTGACTAAGGCAACCTCCCAGAGGATCTACGCCCTGTAAGGGCGACCTTATAATAACCCGGGGTATCACCCCATAGCCGTCAGTCTACTGTGATGTAACATTCAGTTATTCAAAGGAATATGTTGCAATTTTCATTTTTTACCCCATTTCTTTGGGAAACAGGGCTTGATTTCGTAACTTTCACCATTTCAAATAACTTTTTAGTTAA
>JAUWAB010000020.1 GCA_030602265.1 Prolixibacteraceae bacterium
GCTTTGCCGAAAATATATTCACCATAAGCCTGC
This sequence comes from Prolixibacteraceae bacterium, assembly GCA_030602265.1. GTDB lineage: Bacteria > Bacteroidota > Bacteroidia > Bacteroidales > Prolixibacteraceae > UBA1413. The sequence continues at coordinate 34 of JAUWAB010000020.1, forward strand.
ATCCGGGCATCGTTGTCGATATAAACCTCGATGCCAAATTTCTTTTCAAGGCGGTCTTTTACATTCTGCAGCCTTCGGTTCTTGATGGTGTAATTGATACCGGCCTGGGAATCAACCAGCCCGGGCATATCAACGCCCAGTCCGACAATCTTTTCTTCAGGAATATTGAAACCGGTTATCAGTTCCTTTGCCGCATCATGCAGTTTTTCAACGAGTTGGTCGTCGTCGATATGGGTCTCGATATATTTAAGGGGAGTAACCCGCTGATTGTGTGAGTTAAAGACAGTTAATTTGGCTACATACCTGCCCATATCACAGGCAATCACGAAAACAGATTCATCGGACAGACCATAGAGGGAAGGTTTCCGGCCACCGGTTGAAATACCGGTACCCATCGTACTGACCAGGCCCGAAGCCATCAGATCGTTCAGCAGGAGCAGTACCGTTGGAAGGCTGACTCCTATTTTCTTGCTCAGTTCGGGTGCCGACAAGGGGGTATTGTGGTACAACAAACTGAGGATCCTTTTTTTATGCCGGTACTTCTTCAATTCGTTGACCGACATCTTCAGACTGGTTTTATGATTCACAAGCATCATCCTTAAAAGGCTTAAAAAAGTCCTACGAAGATACAATACATTTTTTCACATTTCCAAATAATTATTAAAGTTTTTTATAAAGTTTTAAAAAATGAAGTATACTATTATATAAGTATGTCGTAATTATTTATTTTCAGAATTAATGAATTTAGCCATTTGAAGGAAGTTTTTTAGCATTTTGTAATTGGATTGGGTCGACAAAAAAACAAAATGATCAGACTGCAAAAAATGCAGCCTGATCATTTAATCAAGGTAATAAAGGTGTATCGGGCCTTCAATTCATTCGGCGGGGTACCCCTATTACAAAACGACCTTACTTAGCCCACCAGAGTTTTGTGTAGGTTTTGTTTACAAAACCTGAGCTGACCACCTTTTCCCAAGCGACCGGATTCTCCCTTTCTATGCGGGTAGGGTAAGAGACCCTGCGCGGGAAGTTATCCGGGTGGGATTCATTTGGTTTCAGGTTAATGTTGACCAGATCGGTCTCCTCAGCCGGATTGATAAAGAACGGGAGGTTCAGCCTTCTGTGATCGTTCCAGGCCTCCATGGGATTCCACGGGTAATTGGCAATGTACTTCTGGGTAATAATCTTGGTTAGCCGGTCATTCTTTAAGGTACCATAGCCGGTGTTTTCCGGATATTTAAACTGGAATCCGGCATTCGGGCCTTCCGCAATGGTGTAGTTCACCGGTTCGGTAACATGGTCGAAGTTTACCGACGTTCCGTTTAGGTTGTATTCTGTAGAAGCAATATAAGCGGCATAGTCAGCTGTCAGACCGTGATGTTTAAAGCTCTGTTCAATTCCGGCATTATAATAATCGGCAGCAGAACTCCCGACGTTCCAACCCCTCAGTCGTGCTTCGGCTAACAGAAAGTAGGTTTCCCAAGGTCCGAAAAGTTCATGGCGTATTCCAACCCCTTGCCGGTATTTCTTTACCATTACCGGACGGTTTCCAACTCCGGTAAACCCGGTAGGAGATCCGGTACCAACCGTCCCATAGCTGCCATGTGGCCTTGCTGTCCATGCATACCTCGTATTAATGGTTACATTCACACCGGCAGCTGTATTGGCCAGGTAGGTGTAATTTTGTGCAGAAGTCCAGTTATGGTCTGCTGTTCCGGGAAGGGCAAAATAAACCGATGCCCTGGGATCAATTTTGGCAGGCACACCTTCCTGTACATACTGACTCCTGGGTTCATTGGTTTTCGGAATAAGCAGCGGGGACGATATCCCGATATAATTTCTCACATCCTGTTTGGGGTTATACAGGTTGCCGGGATCCTTAAATGGAATACCACCCAAACCGATCATCAGGTTACTCATATCTATGGTAAGTTCCAATCCTGTCCAACTTCGGGTGAATACACCTGTAAGTCCGTCCCAGCCTCCCCCCTGAGGAATGGAAGCTATTTCAGTCAACTCTTTCAGCAGCCCTCCTGGATTGTTTGCAGCAGCTTCAGCCTCAGTTTTGGCTTTTGCATTATCAACTTCGGATAAGCGTAATGCGAAACGTAACCGAAGGCTATTGGCAAGTTTTCTCCATTTTGACGCATCACCATAATAGATCATATCTGAGTTACCTATAAGACTTGCCGATACGGCTGGATCCAGTGCCTGAGCAGCTTCAGCCAGTTCTTTGAAGAAATCATAATAGATATCCTTTTGTGAATCAAACAAAGGGTAATCGGTTTTTCCATCAAGTGCAGTAAAATAAGGTACATCTCCAAATGTTTCCATGAAATTACTGAAGAGCATGACCTTATAAATCCTGGCCATCTGTATGATATTCTTTTCATATGGCTTCAGGATTCCGGCTTGTTCCCTCTTCTTTCCAATATCAATCACATTCTGTAAAGAGGTAACCCAGCCCCAGAAGAATCCCCTCGACCAGTAATCACCGCTCCAGCTGTCGTTATCATTACCATTCGCCAGTCCGTCATACCGATAGTATCTGGACGCCGATCCCCAGTACAGCAGAAAAATTCGTTCGCTGATATGCGGGTCCATTTTGGAGTTTGATACCGAATTCTGAAAGAGGTACTCGATGGGTACGTTATCCTCAGAAATGGCCCATGGAGCCTTGTTAAGTTCCTCAAAATCATCGGTACAGGAGGGTGATACAAGCAGCATGAACGTAAAGGCCATGGCCGCTGATATTTTCCATAAAATATTTAATTTCTTTTCCATTTGATTTCCATTATAATTGTTTATCATGATCAGAATCCCAGTATCACATTAAAACCTAATGAGCGGGTAGTAGGCGGCGGACCGGTTTCCAGGGCAGGTGCATTGGTTTGGGTGCCATAAACCGACTCCGGATCTATGCCCGGAAGGTTGTTCTTAATCAGCCAGAGGTTTCTGCCCACAAACGAAAGGGTTGCACGCGTAAACGGGGTTTTATTCAGCACCTTATTTTCGAAGTTATAAGAAAGGGTGACTTCCCTGAGCCTGATATTGGTGGCATCGTACATGAAAAGTTCGGAAGTTCCGTCGCGGCTTGCCACCCTCTGCCAGTAATGCTGTGGTTTTACTGCTTTGGTGTTTTCGGCATACTGACCACCACCCAGGGATACCACACTGTTGGGTACAACAAACTCTGCCCTGTCGTTTTGGGCTGTTTCGGCAGCAGTTCCCCAATAGTAGGTGCCGGCGCTTGTTCCGGAATAAATATCACCTCCCTTGCGCATATCTACCAGGAACCTGAGCGAAACATTCTTGTAGGATATTTCATTGGCAATGCCGCCCAGCCAGTCGGGCTGCTGGGACCCGATCAATTCTTTCTGGCTTGCCTGGGTGGGCAATCCGTTGGCGTCAACGATCAGTTTCCCGAAATGCGGACTGTTTTCATCTGTAACCCTGTTGAACACCCTGCCATAGATATCGCCATAATTTCCGCCCACAACGGCATAGACATTCACGTGTTCCGATCCTCCAAGAGCATAATTTTCGATTCCTTCGGCCAGTTCCAAAATCGTATTCTTGTTTTTGGAATAGTTAAGACTGACTTTCCAGGTCAGACCATTAAACGACCGCAAGATTTCTGTGTAAGCCATTAATTCCAGGCCTTTGTTCTGAATATTCCCCGCATTGATTATTTTATAGGCATAACCTGTCTCAGCGGGAACCGGTAAATTCAGCAACTGATTGGTTGCATTCTTCTTGTACCAGGTCATATCGAGCCCGAACCGGTTGTCAAACAATTTCAGGTCGAGACCCAGTTCGGATTCCTTAATCAGCTCATTCTGCACTTCGCTGTTGTACAATACCGATCCGGCGGAAATGGTCTTATAGTCGAAATAGTTCGTTCCAATACCGTATGTATTATACAACTGATAGGGCGGCAGGTCGTTACCTACTTCTGCATAGGATGCCCTGACCTTGGCAAAGGTTATAAACTCAGGTAGGCTTGAACCCATTGCGGTGAACAGGTCATTAGCTACCAGACCAAGTGAAACGCCGTTGTAGAAGAAAGACCATTTGTCAGGCGACAGGGTGGAAGTCCAGTCATTACGGAAGGAATAATCCAGATAAAGGAACTCCTTGTAACTGATCTGGGCGGAGCCCAGTACGGAATTGACTTTTTTCTGGCCTCTGCTGTGTCCGACCGTTGGTTTGGCTCCATTGCTGAGCGCATAAATATCAGGAATTACCAGATTATCTGAGTTCCCGGATATCGTTTGATTCTTCATCTGCATAAAGTTGGCTCCCAGTGTCGCACCTAATGAAATCCCTGAACCGGCTACATTCTGTTTATTGAAATTCAGAAGCGAAGTAGCATTCGATTCCAGGAAAGTCTGGGTAGAAACACTGTAGACGCCTGAAGGTCTTACAATACCCCCCGACTTCAGCGTATTTTCTATCTGCAGAGAATAAAGGTCAGCGCCATATTTTGCTTCCAGGCTCAGCCAGTCGGTAAAGTCATATTTAACCGACATAAAACCCAGAAAACGGTCACGTACGTCCCTGTTCAGGTCGTTATGTACCTGCCAGTATGGATTCTGGGAGGGCACATCCTCAGGTGCATACCATCTCCTCTTTCCCTGGGCGTCAGTTGGAGGATCAAGGTCTTTTATAAATACAGACCTTGGAATCAGGTAGAAGGTATAGAAAATATTGCTCTGGTTAATCCCCAGTGTCGGCCTGTTTTCACCTATAGACCTGACATAGTTGATCTTGGAGTCAACAGTCCATCGTTTGTGTTCTCCCATTTTAGTCGTCCCCCTCAGGTTAAAGGAATTTCTTTCCAATCTTTCATTGGGAGTCATACCATCGCTGGTCATTCGCGTAATGGAAGCCCTAACGGCGTTATCATCGACAACCCGGTCGAATGAGACCGTGTTGGTGGTGGTAAGGCCTGTCGACAGGAAATCCTTGAATCCGTTCTTATCGGCAGCCAGGGCCCTTTTTTCGCCGGTCCAGTAATCTACCTGCTGGCCTGCAATTTTAGCTCCCCAGCTTGCCCTTGAATCAACGACATACGCTCCTTCTGTTCCCTGCGAGAACGTGTTTTGCAATTCAGGATAGGTCAGCATATCCTCGAAAGTCAGGTTAGAAGTAACAGTAATCCCGGCACCCTTTTTCACCGATCCTTTTTTGGTGGTAATCAGAATAACGCCGTTACCGGCCCGGTTGCCGTAAAGTGTGGCGGCGGAAGCACCTTTCAGGACTGTCATCGATTCGATATCGTCCGGGTTTATATCGGAAATCCCGCTTCCATAGTCAACACCCATCCATTCGGTACCGCCACCGATAAAGTTATCAATGGGTATACCGTCGACCACGATAAGTGGCTGGTTGTTTCCTACCAGCGAGCTGTTTCCCCGGATATTGATCTTGGTGGAACCGCCAATACCGTTTCCGGAACGGATCAGCTGTAAACCTGCGATTTTTCCTGAAAGACTGTTGATCACATTGGTTTCCTTTGCCATAATCAGATCATCGCCCCGGACATCCTGTACAGAATAACCGAGGGCCTTTCTTTCCCTCCTGATTCCCAGTGCAGTAACGACCACTTCATCGACAGCAAGTGTAGATGTCTGCATAGTGACATTGATTGTACTGCGACCATCAACAGGTATCTCTTGAGACGTATAGCCAATAAAGGAGAAAACCAGTGTAGCATTGGCAGCTGCCCTGATGGAGAATAATCCGTCGACATTGGTCACGGTTCCGATGGTTGTACCTTTTACCAGGACCGACACGCCCGGCATGCCCAAACCATCATCCCCGGTTACCGTACCTGTCACGGTTTGCTGTGCCATGGCATTTACGAAAAACACCAGGCACATAGTCAGAGTAATTAAAACCTTTCGCATAGATTTTTAAATTAGTGATTAATTAGAAAGTGATTTAGAAAATATTATTTTGAAAAAGAATGACTGAAAATTTGCTGGTATAAAGTGGCGGCACATCCCAGCAAACCTGCCTGTTCGTCGATTTCTGAAGTCACAATGGCCGTACTGGCAAGGATCTTTTCCAGACAGTATTTATTAAGGGCCTGCTGGATAGGTGTCAGTACAAACTGATTGGCTTTTGCAACCGGACCTCCCAGCACAATAACCTCCGGATTCATAAGCTGGATCACAATGGACAGACCTTTGCCCAGGGCATAACCTACCTTATTAAGTATATTAATGGAAAACTCATCCCCTGAACGGGCAGCGGCAATAATATCATCAGTGGTCAGGTTTTCGGGACGAGAACCGAATTGTCCGGTTAACTGGGATACAATCTTATCGGAAATTCCCTGACGGGCCAGTTTCAGAATAGTATTGACAGAGGCTACCGTTTCCAGACAACCCCGTTTTCCACAAATGCATAAGTCACCTCCCTCATCTATCTGAATATGGGAAAATTCACCGGCAAAACCGGTGTTCCCGCCATAAAGCTCTCCATTCAGGACCATGCCCATACCAATGCCCCAGCTCCAGTTAACGATGATTGCATTCCGGCAGGATTTGGCCTTCCCGAATATATACTCACCATAAGCCTGCATCCTGGCATCATTGTCGATGTATACATATGTTCCAAAGGCTTGCTCAAGTCTTTCCCGGATATTTTGAAATTTCTGGTTCTTTATAGTATAATTAATACCTACCCGGGAATCCACCAGTCCAGGCATATCGATCCCCAAACCAATGATTTTTTTGTGCGGAATATGAAGTTTACGGGTAAGTTCCATGGCCACCGTATGGAGTTTGGGAACCAGCTCCTCATCATCAATATGGGTCTCAATAAATCTGGGAGGAGAAATTTTCTCATTATGGGTGTTGAAAATGGTCAATTTAGCCACAAAACGACCCATATCACAGGCAATTACATAGAGGGAATCATCAGACAAACCATAGATGGCAGGTTTCCTGCCCCCGGTGGAAACTCCCGTTCCCTTGACACTAATCAGTCCGCTGCTTGTCAACTCCTGTAATAATAAGAGAGTAGTCGGAAGGCTTATTCCGATTTTTTTGCTCAGTTCGGGTGCCGATAACGGACTATTGAAATACAATAGTCTGAGAATCGCTTTTTTATGCCGGCTTTTGTTCTGTTCATTGACCGACATAACGATCGGATCTTTTTGGTTAACAAGAATCATAGTTTAGTTTAATAATTTCTATCAAAATTTACGGCAGAAATTTTAATAAATTGCTATGATTTATTAAGAATTTTACGATCTCTGCTAACAAAATTTTAAATTTTCTTTAAGAGTAAAAAGTATATTTAATTCAAGTGATTGTTAAAAAGGGTTAAAATATTGCCTGACAACAAAATAAATATTTACTAAACAAAATAATATTCAAAATTAAATAGGAATCAGGAATACCTGATAAGAAAATAATTCATTCAATTGTTCAAAAAAGCATCGGGCTTTCACTTGAATATATTTTAGTTTAAGGATTCATATACAATACGTTGCCATCATGATCCAAATCCCGGAGGGATTACAGATGGGTAGCATATATGCTGTGGGCGAACATACGATCCCGGCTGGGATCGAATTCATTTTTGATACCTCTGTACTACCCATATGTCACCCCTTCGGGGCTCTTGACATGCATCCACTGTGGGTCTATCAATCCACCCCGCATTTGCTGAGCCGCTTTCGCTTATATTCATGTCCTTTTGTCACATTGCAGGAGGGAGGGTTATCAGAGGGGGTAAACGATGAAAGGGGGAGTTTGCCCTCCCCCTTTCTCTTTTGATTGCCGTACTAACCAACCTACCGCATGTTGTTACCGGATCCTGCTGGTATTACCTGTCTTTAAAATCCTGATATCTTTTCTCCGTGAATGAAATGGTCAGGTTCCGGAGTTATCCTGGTTGTCCGACAATAATATTAGTCATTTGTATGATTAAGAATCTTTCCGTTTTCTGAATATGCACCCCATGGTTTCGTATGCTGGTTAGATTTTGGGCTCCCACCCTTTTTCGTAGGTGCGTGACCACAACTTCTGGGCTTGCTTGTCTCCAAGGATGTGCCCGTTTACCGGATCAATCTTCAGGTCGCGTCCCACACGCCAGGCGATATTGCCCAATTGCATGGCCACGCAGCTTTTGTGCCCATCTTCCACATCGCAGTGCGGCAAGCGCCCAGTCCGGATGGCCTCAAGAAAATCAGCAGCATGGAGGCTGTCGAGTCCCAGACTGGGACTTGCGGTGTTCCTTCCCTCAATGGTTCCTTCGTCCTCAAGCGATTTAACCTCTTTGACAAGTTTTCCTGAAAGGTCGTAGATCTTGTAGCTGTCGCCGCCCGTATCGAGGCTTCCGTTTTCCCCGTAAAAGATGATTCCCCTGTCGGATCCTTCAATCCTCCGGCCGTTGGAGCTGCGGTTTTCCCACATCAGCGAGATGCGCCCCGGAAAATCCATGATAACGATCTGAGTGTCTGGTGTTTCCCAGTCGTCCTGGCAGTGGTACCTACCTCCTACCGAGGATACCCTGATGGGGTAATCCACACCCAGTCCCCAACGGGCGACATCCACCTCATGCGTACCGTTGTTCAGGGCTTCTCCAGTTCCCCAGTGCCAGAACCAGTGCCAGTTGTAATGGATGAGGCCGTCCTTATAGGGCAACCTCGGGGCGGGACCCTGCCAGAGGTCGTAATCGAGCCAGTCAGGTACATTCCCCGGTTTCAGGAAATTGGATTTACGCGAATTGGTGTACCATGTTTTGGCGAGGTAAACGCGGCCGATCACCCCATTCCGCAACTGTTCGATGCCCTGTGTCAGAACCGGGGCTGAACGCCTTTGGGCTCCCATCTGCACCACCTTGTTGTACTTTCTGGCAGCGGCGATGGCGATCTCCCCTTCCCTGGGGTTATGGCTCAATGGCTTCTCCACATATACATGCTTTCCGGCCTGGCAACCCATAATAGTTAGCGGCGCATGCCAATGATCGGGCGTAGCGATGTAAATCGCATCTAACGATTTGTCCTCCAGCACCCTTCTGCAATCCTTTTCCGATTTCGGGACGGTCTGTTGTCCGGCCTGTTCAACAGTTCTCAGCGCTTTTCCTATAGCCCGGCTATCAACATCGCAGACAGAGCTGATTTCCGTGTTTTTTTGCCTGACGAAGGTACCTGACATACTGTTACCGCGACTGTTTACGCCAATCATGGACATCCTGATCCGGTCATTAGCGCCTATAATGTTACGGTAGCTCTTTGCGCTGAATCCCAGCGCCGGTCCGGCTAGGACCACACCGGCAGCGCCGGTGGCCACATTCCTGATAAATTCTCGCCTGTTATTCATGGTTAAATGATTTACAAGGTTTTGATTTTGATATTTTTGAAGGATATCTGGCCCCCGTGTTCCTGGAGCAGGATTTTACCTTTTTCCACCATCCCAAATGCCGGAACCGTACCCCTGAATTTACTCTCTGCAACGGCGGTTGTGTATGCCTGGCTGCCCCGGGTGAATTCAAGGATTTTGACACCGTTAAGCCAGTGCTCTACTTTGTTTCCCATCACCACTATGCGGATATTATTCCATTTTCCGGGTGCATTCACCTTTTTGGGGCCTGTAGGGGCGATGACATCATAAAAGGAGCCCAACAGGTGGTTGTCCTTTTTGTTGTCCTCTCCCAGTACATCGTCCAGAATCTGGTACTCCAAGCCCAGGTTTCCACCTGTCGGGTATTTTGTATAAAAATACTTTATACCGCTGTTGCACCCAGGTTCAATATTAAAGTCAACCGACAGGACAAAGTTGGCGTACTCATTTACTGTGACGATATCACCCCCTTTGCCTCCCTTTACGGCTGTTATAGATCCTCCGGAAATCGACCATCCTTCGGGGACCGGTTTTCCGGACGGGGTTGTCCATCCGTCTGTATCCCGGCCGTTAAACAGCATGGTCCAACCTTCCTTAATCTCTTTTTTCGTCAGTACATTATCCTTCTTCGCCAATGAGGAAAGGGAAGCCATGACAAACATCAACAACAGAATTTTTGTATTCATACTAAACAGATTAACCGTTATCAAATAATCAGGCAGGCCTCCCAAAGCCGGAAAGGCCTGCCTTGTCTATTACCCTTAATTAAACAGTATTTTGAAGGTTTTCTCCGTGAGCCTTCCATCCATGTCCCAGGCCATGAACTTCACATCCGTGGTCCCGGCCAGTCCGGTGATATCCTGGTAAACAAAATATTCGGTAGGCGTACTGCCAAAAGTGGTGATGGTGTTCAGGAGCGTTTCATTACTGCCTGACTTTACATAGATCTTGATTTCCTTCAGTTTGAAAGGAGCGCTTACGCGAGCTTTCACCTGGTATTGGGTAGTTCCTTGTGTCAGAGTGATCTGGTTGAAATCAGCGTTTTCCACTTTTGTATTCTGAAAAAACATAATTTCGGGAGGGAATTTGTCAAAGAAGTCGTCCTTCTGGCAACCGGTTGTTGCAAGCAAAAAAAGAACAACCCATATCGATAATATCTTTCTCATCTTTCTAAAATTTTAATGGTATGATGTCTGTACTACCAACCCGGATTTTGCAATATTTTCGGGTTGTTGTTGACTTCTGACTGGGGAATCGGCAAAAGGTTATGCCGCGATTCATAAATCCTTTTCTCCCAGATTTTGATGCTATACTGAAACGTGTTGTTTTCCTTGTCCTTCAAAATATCATGTGCATAAACTACGCGTTGAGTGTTTTCCCCGACCAGCCATCTCCTGACATCGAAGAAGCGGTGCTCTTCGAAGGCAAGCTCCACGCGGCGTTCATTGCGTATGAATTTGCGCATGGCCTTCTTGTCGGTTACGCTCCACTCATTTCGGAGAGCGGTGGTGGCTACGTCGGGCATGTCGGAACGCAACCTGATCTTGTTCAGTTCGTCAATCACGCCAGCCCGGTCTGCCCCGTCTGGCAGGAATTCGTTCATAGCCTCGGCATAACCCAATACGAATTCAGCAAGGCGGAAGATGGGGAAGCAGTGCGAGGTTCCTCCCGAAAGGATTCCCGGTACGTTGGATCCGGTAGAGATATTTCTCGGATCCATAAACTTACGAAGAAAGATTCCGGTCATTCCGTAACCCACCTGGTACTCCCTTCCATAGGAACCATCGTTCGCACGCCAACATTCAAAGACACAATTGCTGAATCTGGATCCCTGGTACCAAATAGAGTGATAGAAGCGGGAATCACGGTCTGCATAGGGATCCTGTGGATTAAAGCTGGATTTCGGATTCACTTTGAATTCCTTGGTAACCGGATCGATGATGTACTGCCCGTCATCGTCGGTCAGATATGGAGGAATCCCGTCTTTCATTTCAAATGCGGCGGCATAGTTATAGGTGGGCAAGGTGTAAGACTTGTCCCCTTCCGTCTGAATGGAGCCTGGAAGCTGCCATTTGTCGATCTCATTGGTCGTGGCGCCCTTTTTAGAGAAGCTGAGGATGATCTCAGGATTGACGCGCGTAACGAATACCGAGTAGAAACCCAACGCGTTAAGCGAACCCGGGTAAGAATTGCGGGCATTGAGGTAGTTGGCGTTGGTGGTAGTCAGGTACACCAGATCAGCTACCAGTTTCCCTGTGACAGGATCCTTAAAGTCGATCAGGTCGCGGCATGCGTCAGCAGCTTCCTTCCAACGGTTGGCATCATAGTTGCCCCAGCTCCAGGCCGAGAGCTGCGTACCTCCAGCGGTTGAATTGAAGAGCGGACTGGCAAGGTGAAGAAGCAGCCTTGCCTTAATGGCCTTGGCTACTGATGCCCCCACGCGGTGGTAGTCGGAACTCAGCTGCTTCGACGGCAAATGCGCCGCTGCCGAATCACAATCGGCCACTATGAAATCCCTCATCTCTTTAAGGTTTGCACGTGGGGTGTACAACTCGGGCGAATCGCGGTCGAGAACCTTGGTTATGATGGGAACTCCACCATAATAGCGCACCAGGTCAGTATAGAAAAATGCCCTGAGGCAAAGTGCTTCATATTTCAGACGCTCACGAACCTCTTCAGAATTCAGATATTGCTCGGAATCGAGCGGAGCAGTGTCAATTTTCGACAGGAAAAGATTGCACGCGCGGATGGCGGCATAATAATCGGCCCACCGCTTGAATTTATCAGGCACGCTGGTCGGGTTCCAGGCACCAGTGTGTATCTGGTTCACCCACCCCCACCATGGACGGCTTTCCCCGTCATCGGTGGCAGCATCCAGATATACGTTGTCATCCCAGCCATAAGGCAATCTTCGGTAAATATCTGTCAGAAATTGCTTTGTATAGAGCGAACTGGAGAATACGGTTTCCTCGTTCAGGTCGCCCGATTCAGCCTTATCCAGCAGGCCAGCACCATCTTCATTGCACGATACGTGTAGCGTAGCCAGTATAATGAGTAAATAAAAAATCTTTTTCATATAGTTCAATATTAGAAATTTACACTGATTCCAAAGTTCCATAGGCGGAGCTGCGGGTATTGGTTCCCGTTTTCGCTGCCCGATTCGGGATCCCAGTTCATCATCTTATCAAAAGTAAGAAGATTGTTGCCACTTACAAACAGCCGGCTTGAAGAGATGCCTACCCTGTTGGTCAATTTTGACGGGATGGTATATCCGATTTCAACATTCTTAAGCCTGAGGTAGTTCCTTGAGAAAAGCCAGCGAGTGGTTTTCTGATGGTTATTAGGATTTTCGGCCGGATGCAACAATGGGTATGTGGCGGTTTTCCAGGTTGAGGGATCTTCCGGATTGTATCTTCCCAAGTGCTGTTTCATAACCTTACCCATGGCGTTGAATTCCCAAACAGCATCTTCCTTGAAGTAGAAGTCTGCATTACCAGCTCCCTGGAAGAGCACCGACAGGTCGAATCCCTTGTAGTTTGCACCAAGGTTAATCCCATAGGTGTATTCCGGTACTGTTCCGTAACCGATGTTGCCCATATCGTAGCTGTCAATCAGTCCGTCGTTGTTCAGGTCGGCATAGCGGGCATCACCGGGATAAACCACCCCGAAGCTTGGTATGGGGATGCCATCCTTCAGTACGGGATATCCACCTTCAAGTAACAGCGCTCCTAAGGCATCAGTCACAAAGTCTTCCCTCTGGTAAAGGCCGATGTCGGTCAGGCCGAAATGCTGCCCGATCCGTTTTCCCTCACGCTTCTGCCATTCGTATTTTTTGCCTTCCTCATCGAGCCGGATGATTTGGTTACGTGCAAAGGTGACATTACCACGGATGTTATATCCCAAATCGCCGGCCTTGCCGTTGTATCCGATTTCGAGGTCAAGTCCCTTGTTAACAACGATGCCCAGATTTTCCGGTGGCAAACCCTGGAGGTCCTTGCGTTGCGAACTCTGCGGGTTGTTCATACCGAAGACGAGCGGCACTGAATAGGGAATGGCGAGGATATCGACGCGTCGCTCGTGGAACAGGTCGGCCGTGACACGTAACCTGGACCGTAACATATGTGCGTCGAAACCGATATTGGATTTCTGTGCCCTTTCCCAGGTAACCCTGTTGTTGCCTGGTTGGCCCTCGGCGATACCGCGTTCAGTTGTTCCGCCGGTTTCACCCCACTTGATATTCCAGCCATCTTCATTGGGCATCAGGTTATATCGTTGCTCGTAGAGATAGAGGAAGTTGCCAATCTTGTCGTTCCCTACTTCACCATACGAACCCCGGATTTTCAGGTAGTCTACCACCTTGACATGCTCCTTCCAAAAGGCTTCGTCCGATACCACCCATCCGAGCGACAGGGCCGGGAAGAAACCGTAGCGGTGTTCTTTCGAAAACTGCATGGAGCCGTTGTAACCCATGTTCACCTCGGCGAGGTAGCGTGATTTGAAACCGTAAGTAGCGCGGCCCACAAATCCCAAATACCCGGTAGGAATGGCGAATGCGTTCCAGTACTGGCTTTGCTGGTACAATACCATCCCGGTCACAGCATGGTCCTTGTTAAAGGTGCGGTTATAGTTCAGTGAATACTCTGCTGAAAAGCGCCTGCGGCCTGGGCCTTTTCCCGTACTGTAGCTGACATCGGTCCTCTGTTTGTTCAGCGTGTAAACCCCAAATTTGTCATATTGCCACAGTTCCGGTTTTTCGCTGATGTCGATTCTCGACTCAAAGCTGCTGTTAAACCCGAAAAGGGCGCGGAATGAAAGGCCTTTGGTGACGCCGTCGAGTTTTTGATCAAACTTGAATGAACCTTCCAGTACGTTTGTGTGACGTGTACGGTTCCCAAACATGGCAAGCAGTGCATAGGGTGCGAGACGTGACTCGTCCGACCGGCCGCCCATAGTTCCATTAGGATTGATGTAGGCCTGAAAGTTTGGCGGCAACCTTCGTGTCTTATCAAACAGGTCGGCGTCAAAGTTTGGTTGCCGGCGGGTCTCAAGGCGCCCTGTCAGATCAACACCCACCTTGGTTGTAGGCGTAACGTTAAAGTCGAGGTTTGACCGGAAGTTATACCGGTCGTAATTGGAGTTTGTGTTATAGTTCACATTGTCAAACTCTTCATACAGGCCTTCCTGATGCAGGATGCTCGCCGAAATGAAGTAGGAAAGGTAATCTGTGCCGCCCCTGGCGCTCAGGTTGACATTCTGCTGAAGTGCCATTTCCTTGAGGAAATCAGCGTAGTAATCGTTGTCAGGATGTGTATAAGGCGAATCACCCAGCCGGTAATGATCCAGGTCTAAGTCCGTGTACTCGATGGGTTTCCCCTCGTTGCGCAGTGCTTCGTTGGTCAGCCTGGCAAAATCATAAGAACCCAGGTATTCCGGAATCCGGATAGGGGTCTGGATGGTGGTACGTGAGGTGATATTTAGCACCGGCTTTCCCTTCTGTCCACGCTTTGTGGTGATCAGGATAACGCCGTTGGCACCCCGTACCCCGAAGACTGCTGTGGCCGAGGCATCTTTAAGAACAGAGAGTGACTCAATGTCCGAAGGATCAATCTGATTCCAGTCGCGCTCAATACCATCGACAAGGACCAGTGGATCAGTGCTGTTGGTGGTAGCCATACCACGGACGTAGATTTTGGAATTGTCGCTCCCCGGCTTGCCGCTTCCCATGACGGTGATCACACCGGCCACACGGCCGGCAAGACTGTTGGTGAGGTTGGGCGTTGAAGCCATCTGCAATTCTTCGGAAGAAACCTGGGAGATGGCCCCCACAAGACTGGCCTTTTTCTGGATACCATATCCAACCACGACCATTTCGTCAAGGGTGGTAACATCTGGCTTCAGCGTAACTTCAACCGTGTTGGAAGATCCCAGTTTCAGCACTACAGAACCATACCCAATGAAGGAAACGTCCAACTGGTTGGTGTTGGTTGTCAGTCTGATGGAAAATTTTCCATCGGGATTTGATATGGTGCCATTGGTCGTGCCTTTTTCCACGACATTGGCCCCCGGAAGTCCCTGGCCGTTCTCATCCAGAACTGTCCCGGTAACGACTCTTCCGCTTTGGGCATATATCTGCGATATATTTGCTAAAAGCGCTATAATAAGTAATATGAATATTCTTTTCATTTATGAATCAATTAGTTGGATATTTTTCTTCCCCAAAAGGGTTATATCCTTTTTTCTAACTCTTTCTAAATTCACATATTAGCCTAATTCCAGCCCGGATTTTGCCTCAGGAGGTTATTCCGGTTCAGTTCTACCTGAGGAATCGGGTAGAAATAGTGCCTGGGCTCGAAAAATTTCCTTTCCACCTGAATGTTCGGATCATAGGTGAACGTATTATTTGCGTTCTTAATAGTCCTTACACCACGCGCGTAACCATCCGTGATATCCATCCACCGCCTGACATCATAATAGCGGTGTTCCTCGAAGGCAAGTTCGATCCTTCTCTCATTGCGGATCAGTGCCCTGAGGTTTTCCTTATTGACGGCAATGCCCCTCCGGGTGAAAGAAGTAGCCACATCGGGCATTCCGGCACGTGCCCGGATCAGGTTGATTGCCTGTACAGGTGTGAGGGGACTTTTTGCTCCGGGGACAACATAGTCGGGACCGCCTGCTTCATTTCCGGCTTCTGCCAGGTTCAGAAGGATCTCCGCATACCTGAAGTAGGGCCAGCAATGGAAGGTTCCACCTGAGTTATTTGCCGGGTTTACGTTTTCGTAATCCATAAACTTCATGAGGTAGTATCCGGTTTCTGTTTGGGAAAGGCCAGCCTTGTTCTTGCCGCCTTCAAAGATATCGAAGGTGTACTGGTTGGTCGGACTGCCGTTATGGTTGGCAAACTTATCGTATTTGGCACCGTTGTATATTATGCTGGCGTAAAAACGCGGATCACGATTCGTATACGGGCTGGCGCTTTTCAGCGGATCGCTCCAGCTGAAGAGTGTACCATCTTCCATTTCATAGGCATCCACCAGGTCCTGGGTCGGACATGTCCCTCCTTTTGCATTCGTAAATCCGGAAGGGAAATTGTCATTCTCGGTATCGCGGTTGGTTGTGCGGATACGTGAATAGATGAATTCCTTGTTGTTCTGATAGTTAACGCCCCAGGCGAAGAAGAGTTCCTTGTAGTTGCGTGTTCCGTTGCGTTTGGCCGGGTCGTTGGCTACATAGAGGGAATACCATCCCAGGTCAACCACATCCTGTGCTGCTTTTGCAGCCAGTACCCATCTATTTGCATCGTAGTTGCCATAACAGATGAGTGTATCGCCCGAGTTGTCGAAGCCATTGCCGTTATAAAGCGGACTGGCGGCATAGAGTAAAACCCTGGATTTTAGCGCCATGGCGGCACCACGGTCGGGACGGCCAACTTCAGAAGCGAAGCTGTATGGTTCAGTGGGGAACAGGGCTATTGCACGGTCACACTCGGTGCTGATGAAATTCACCACCTGCTTCACCGAATTCCTGGGTTTGATCACATTGTCGGAAGCTTCGTAAGCTACATCAACGATGGGGATACCGCCCCATTTCTGGAACAGGAACCAGTGCTGCATGGCTCTGACAAACACCGCTTCGCCCTTCAGCCGGTTGCGGAAACGCTGCGAAAGGTTTTCAGGCAGAAGGTCAATATATTTCAGGGCCGTGTTGGCCTTGCGGTTGCCATGATAGCCGCCCCATTTCATCCACGAACCTATTTCACCAGCGCCGTCGCTGCTGTTGTAGTAACGCATGTTTGACGGTCCCCAGTTGCCTGCGCTCATGCGGGTTGCCGCCGATGGCGTGGTCTTGTTGGTTGAAACGTGCACGGCCTCGTCGCTGGCCGAGGCAAGCATGGCACCGCCCTGCATCCGGTTATAGGAGTTGCCATGATCGGCGGGCATTTCGGTGGCCATATTGTTGATGAAGTATTCGGCCCTTGCCGAATCCCTGAAAACATCCTCTGCCCCCTTGAAGGTCACCGGTACATCCCTGAGCGGGTCGTGCTGGCAGAATATGAACGTGCCTCCAATCAGCAACATCAGGATAATATTAATTAGTCTTTTCATTTCAGTCTTCAATTTTGTTGATTAAAAAGTGACGTTAACCCCTGCATTAAGAATTTTCTGAATCGGATATATCACGTAATGTGTACTCCGCGCCTCTATATCCATCAGGTCGGACGACTGCCAGGTGAGCAGGTTGTATCCGTTCACATAGAACCTGATGTTTTGCATCTTAAGGCTTCTGGAGAGTTTTTCGGGCAGGGTGTAGCCAAGTTCCATGGTTTTCAGGCGCACCATTTCCGTACTTCTGGCCCAGTAGGTCGAAGTCCGCTGGTTGTTGGCCTTGTTGGCCAGCGACAGGCGGGGATAAGTGGCTGTTGCCCAGGTCGACTCATCTTCCGGGTTGAACCTCCCGAGATGGTGTTCGCGTACGGTTCCGTTATCGTGGAATTCATACATGGCCTCGCCGCCCATATAGATCTTTCCACCCTCCTGGCCGGTTACCAGGGCGGTAAAGTCGAAATTTCCGTATTTAAGCGCAAGGTTGATACCATACTGGATTTTCGGGTCGGCATTGGTACCCAGGTAAGTTTCGTCATAAGAGTCGATTACGTCGTCATCATTGACGTCAAGATATTTGATATCACCGACTTTGGTCACACCAAATGTCTGCCTGGGACTGCTGTCAATTTCCTCCTGACTCTGGAACAAACCGAGGGCGACAAGTCCGAATACAGGATTTAACGGACGGCCCGTCGAGAGCTGGTACTCATATCTTTTGGCAGCCTCACCCCTTTCAATCACCGTATTATCGGCTTTTGTCATGACTCCGGTGACGGAATACTGAAGTTTGCCAATGTGGTCGTTATATCCCAACTGAAAGTCAAACCCTTCGTTTTCCACGATGGCTATGGGCATGTCGGGGAACCTGATACCCATGGAAAAGGGAAGCTCAGGCTGTACCATAATCCGGCTGTTGCGCTCTTTGAAGTAGTCGGCGGAAATGGAGATTCTCTCGCCGAACAGTGTGGCATCAAAACCGATATTGCTTTTGCGCACCCTCTCCGGCTGCACATTGTTGAGGGCGAAGGCGCCCTCATTCCAGCCCGCGTAACTGACAGCAGTATTGCCATAGTTGATGCCGCCGCTGCTGGCGAACTGTTGGTACCAGATAAAGTAGCCACCGATGTCATCCCAACCCGACAATCCGTGTGATGCCCTGACTTTCAGAAAATTAATGATCTTGCTATCTTTGAGGAAATCCTCCCTTGATACGATCCACCCAACCGAACCGGCGGGGAAGAGCGTGTATTTCGCCCAGGGCGGCATCTGTTCGGAGGCCTGGTATCCCACGTTGAATTCGGCCAGGTATTTTGAAGCCAAAACATACGCCAGCCTGCCATTGAATCCCCTGTAAAAACGGGGAAGATTGGCATTGTTTTCCTGTCCTATCTCCCGTTGGTTGAATCCCACCCAGGCAACCAAGTCGTGGCTTCCGAAGGTACGGGCGTAATCAAGGCCCAGGTCGTAGTTCAGGAGCCTCTGTGCATCATTGTATTCACCGCCTGATCCCATCTGGGTGTCGGTCCCGGTTTCAATATATTTCAACGTCGTGCCGTTGGGCATGTACACCGGGGTACGGGTTCCGTCGGCATTAAGTACTGTAGTAATCTGGTAAACCTTGAAATTCTTGTTACGCAGGGTGGTCTGCTCGTAATAACTGTCGAAAGAGACTTTTCCCATGATTTTCAACCCGTCGGTGATAAAATCCAGGTCATGCACCATGGTTAGGGTGGCCGCCATCATCCGGGTATAATAGAGGGAATACCCCTGGTAATTCAGCAACCCGTATGGATTATTCGTGTAGTCCTTCGTCCCGGCGATCTTGCCGTCAGGGGAAAGAACGGGATGCGCCATGGGCGGCGTTTTGTACAGAGACCTGAACACGCGGAGTGCTGCGTCGGTCCGGCTGCCCGGATAGGTCCTCTGCTCCTGCTTCCCGGCCAGGTCGAGCGACATTTTGAATTGGTCGGTAACGTCAATGTCAATATTCGACCGCAGGGTGAACATGTCCATCGATGCGTTGGTATTATAGGAATTTACCGTTTTGTCGACATTATAGAGCCCGTTGTTCAGCGTATAGCCCCCTGACACGAAATATTTGGCGAACTTGTTTCCGCCGTCGATGTTTACACTGTACCGCTGCTGCCAGGTGTAATCACGCACATAATCACCGTACCAGTCAATATTCGGGTATAAATAAGGGTCAAGTCCTGTGAGTGTTCCCTCCCGCGCCTGCATGTATTTGGCGAGGTCAACACTGTTGAACATCAGCGCCTGTGAAGGATTGTCATTGCGCTGGGCCTCATTGTATAACGTGGCGTAATCATATGCGTCGAGGAATCTGGGTTTTGTCGTGGGTTCCTTGATCCCGCCCCTGGCGTTGAAAGTCACTTTGATTTTACCACCTTCGCCACGCTTGGTGGTAACCAGCAATACGCCATTGCCTCCGCGCATGCCATACTGGGCGGTAGAAGCGGCGTCCTTGAGCACGGTAACGGTTTCAATGTCTGAAGGATCCAGGAATTCCATGCTCCGCTCAACACCATCAACCATGACCACCGGGCCTTTTCCGCGAAGGGTCCTTTTGCCACGGAGCCAGAAGGAAGCGCCCTCGTCGCCGGGTTCGCCGTTGTTTTGCATAACAAACAGACCCGGCAGGACGCCAGCCAGCTTGTTGCCATTGGAAATCACCGGACTGTTTCCGGTAAGATTTCCGTAAATCTGGGAAATGGCGGAGGATACATATTCCTTCCTTTGCCTTCCGTAAAGTTTATTTACATAATCCTTGGCTTCGTGTTCTTCATAGAATTCCTTCAGGGAAACTAAGATCTCCTTCCTTCCGGAGACACCTTCCGTAATGGAAACGTAGCCTTCGCTGCTGAAAATGAGGGAGGCATTCGGACCTGCCTGAATGGAAAAACGGCCGTCTGCATTGGTGACGGCTTTTGCATTGCCACCTCTGACCGTTACTGAAACGCCCTCCATGGGTTCTGCGTTTGAGGAAGTAACGATGCCGGTGACCAGGTTTGATTTTGATTCGTTCTGGGCAAACACGGTAAATGCCGCCATGAGGAATATCGCCAGGATCAGCGAAACCCTGGAACAAATCCTGCATAACCATGCACTATTGTGTACATGGTGCCGGGTTTTACTTTTTAAATTTTTGATCATTGTCAAGTTTAACTTGTAGTTTTTTTAAATAGCATCTGTTGCATTAACTCGGAATTGTGATGGTTTCGGCCATCTGAATGGAAAGTCAGGTTTTGTTTCTCATAGGCATTGGTTTTCATTTTTAATCTATATCTAATACACAACCTTTCCTGAAAACCCTACCTATCATGTAATGAATTTTATCAAAAAGTTAGTTTTAAGCCTGCCGACCAGAGCCGCAGCTGCGGATACTGGCTTCCATTTTCACTGCCCGATTCCGGATCCCAGTTCATCATCCTGTCGAATGTAAGCAGGTTGTCCCCGCTGACAGATAGACGGGCAGAGGTGATGCCCGCCCTGTTGATCAGCTGCGCCGGAATGTTATATCCTATTTCCGCATTCTTCAGCCTGAGGTAGTTCCTCGAAAAGAGCCACCGTGTGGTCTTCTGGTGGTTGTTCGGATTTTCTACCGGGTGAAGCAGCGGATAGGTGGCAGTGGTCCAGGACGTTGGATCTTCCGGATTATACCTTCCCAGGTGTTGCTTCATCACCTTGCCCATGGCGTTGAATTCCCATACGGCGTCTTCCCTGAAATAGAAGTCTGCGTTACCGGCTCCCTGGAAAAGCACCGACAGGTCGAAGCCCTTGTAGTTTGAGCCCAGGTTTATCCCATAGGTATACTCTGGCACGGTACCATACCCGATATTGCCCATATCGTAACTGTCTATCAGTCCGTCACCGTTCAGGTCTGCGTAGCGGGCATCGCCAGGGTATACCACCCCGAAGCTCGGCAAAGGGATTCCCTCCCTCAACACGGGATACCCTCCCTCGAGCACCAGCGCACCCGAGGTGTCGGTCACGAAGTCTTCCTTCTGGTAGAGGCCGATGTCGGTCAGACCGAAGTGCTGTCCAATCCGTTTTCCTTCCCGCTTTTGCCATTCATATTTCTTTCCTTCCTCATCGAGACGGATGATCCGGTTGCGCGCGAAAGTGATGTTTCCACGGGCAGAATATTTCAAATCACCGGTTTTGCCGTTGTAGCCTAATTCGAAATCAATTCCTTTGTTCAATACAATGCCGAGATTTTCGGGAGGCAGACCCTGCAGGTCTCTTCGCTGAGTGCCCTGCGGATTATTCATCCCTAAGACCAGCGGAACAGAATAGGGAATCGCCAGGATATCGACGCGGCGCTCCATAAAAAGGTCCGTCGAAATATTTATCCCCGACCGGAAGAGATGGGCGTCGAATCCGATATTTGACTTGCGTGCACGTTCCCAGGTTACATTCATGTTACCCGGCTGCCCTTCCGCGATTCCCATCTCGGCTGTTTCACCATTTTCACCCCATCGGATTATCCATCCGTCCTCATTTGGCATATAGTTAAAGGTGTGTTCGTATAGATAGAGGAAGTTGCCGATTTTGTCGTTCCCCACCTCGCCGTGTGATCCCCTCAGTTTGAAAAATGGCACCGCGGTGATATGCTCCTGCCACCAGCTCTCCTCCGATATTACCCAACCCATGGAAAATGCAGGGAAAAGGCCAAACCGGTTGCCTCTGGCAAACTGCATGGAGCCATTATACCCCGCATTCACCTCAGCAAGGTAGCGTGATCTGTAAGCGTAAGTCACCCGCCCCACAAAACCCAAATATCCTGTGGGTATTTCGAATTTATCCCAGAAGCGGCTCTGCTGATAGAGGGCCATACCTGTAACTGCGTGGTCATCCCCGAAGGTACGGCTATAGCTGAAGGAGAATTCAGTGGACAACCTCCTGCGGCCTGGCCCTTTCCCTGTGGCATACCTGATGTCAGTGCGCTGTCTGTTTAAGGTATATTCCCCGAATTTGTCGTATTGCCACAATTCGGGCTTCTCGGTAATGTCAATCCTCGACTCGAAACTGCTGTTAAATCCTAACATAGCCTGGAAGGACAAACCTTCCGTCATGGCATCCAGCTTTTGGCTATACCGGAAGGAGCCTTCCATTACATTATTATGGCGGGTGCGGTTTCCGTATGATGAAAGCAGAGCATAGGGTGCAAGACGGGTTTCGTCAGAACGGCCACCGATGGTCCCGTTGGGATTGATGTACGACTGGAAGTTGGGTGGAAGCCGGCGTGTCTTGTCGAACAGATCCGCATCAAAGTTGGGCTGCCTCCGTGTTTCCAGCCGTCCCGTGAGGTTTACACTCAGACTTGATGTATGCGACAGGTTAAAATCCAGATTAGACCTGAAGTTGTACCTGTAATAATTAGCGTTAGTGTTATAGCTGAGGTTCTTGAATTCCCGGTAGAGTCCTTCCTGCTGTAATACGTTTACCGACAAATAATATAGAAAATAGTCGGTTCCCCCTCTCGCGCTGAAGTTAACATTGCTCATTAAAGCGGCTTTCTTCAGAAAATCGGCGTAATAATCATTGTCGGGATGGGTATATGGAGAATCGCCGAGTCGGTAATGTTCAAGATCGGTGCTCGTATACTTCTCCGGTTTGCCCTCGTTGCGCATGGCCTCGTTGGTGAGCCGGGCAAAATCGTAGGAACCCAGGTATTCGGGCAAGCGGATAGGTGACTGCAGCGATACCCTGGATACGATTGAAAAAATGGGGTTCCCCTTGAATCCGCGTTTGGTGGTAATCAGGATGACCCCGTTGGCTCCCCGTACACCGAAAACCGCAGTTGCAGACGCATCTCTCAGAATAGAAAATGATTCAATGTCAGCTGGATCGATCTGACGCCAGTCACGTTCCAGTCCGTCGACCAGCACCAGGGGATCGGAGTTGTTGGGAGTGGAGATTCCCCGTATAAATATTTTCGAGTCATCGTTGCCGGGTTTACCACTTCCCATCACAGTGATCACGCCGGTAGCACGTCCGGCAAGGCTGTTGGTTAATCCGGGACTGGATGAAAGTTGCAGTTCATCGGGCGCAACCTGTGAAATCGCCCCCACAAGACTTGCCTTTTTCTGCCTCCCATATCCTACCACCACCAGTTCCTGAAGGTCAATCATGGCTTCCAGCATGGTAATATTGAGCTCAGAGTTGCCGTGAACGGTTGCCCTTACAGGAATCATGCCGAGGAAGGAAAATAGAAGTGTGGCTTGTTCCGCGCCAGGCTGAAATTTCAGAGTGTAATTGCCATCCGGACCGCTCAGTACGCCAATGGCAGTACCCTCAAGGCTGACGCTGACACCGGGAAGCGTCCTCCCCTGCCCGTCGGTGATTACCCCCGAAATTGTTTTTTCCGGTAAGATAACTGGCAGTATCTCCGGGAGCAGTACAACCTGTCGTCCTGTAATTTCATACCGGATCCCGGAGCCTGCGAACAGTCTGTCGAGAACCTCGTCAATGGCTAAATTTCGCACCTGTATGGTAACCTTGCGGCCGAGCTGCACAAAATCAGCATTATAGGCAAAACGGAAGCCAGTCTGTCTTTCAATGGCGTCTAATACCAATCCTGTCGGAGCATTCTCAAATTGAAGGTCTATCCCTGTATTCTGGGCGGACATGGCTCCGCCTAACAGTAGAAGTATTTCCAAAAATAATATGAAACGTGTAAATCGCAATGTCATTACAGGGTAAGTGACCAAAACTACCTGGCTTTATTTATTTGCAACGCCTTTTCTTGGTTAAATTTCAAATAAATGATGTCATTACTCCAGACCGGGTCGACCGGATTTATCCTGGACATCAGGTCCAACACCTGTGGAAGAGTCTCATTACGAATGGAAAGGGTATATTTAAGTGAACGGGCAGACGGGTCGATCTCAAATTTCTGGCCATAACGCCGTTCCAGTTCCGGGACCATCTCTTCCAGCGTCTGATTATAAAAATTGAGTCCTTCCTCCTTCCATGCCGTAAAGTGGAGAGGGTTTACCTTTTCGATGCAGATGCTCCGGCTGGTTCTCCCGTAAATCGCCATCTGGCCCGGCTCCAGGCTGACCTGCTCATCCTCCATTCCTTCCATGGTCAGTCTGACGGCTCCCTCTTCCAGGATAACCCTGATTTCTTCCTCACCGGGATAGGAATAAATGTTAAAGCGGGTACCCACTACCGTGACCATAAGCCCGGAGCAACTTACCACTAAGGGGATGAGCTCATTCTTCGCCGCCTGGATGAATGCTTCGCCCTCTAGCTCCAGATCGCGGTTATCAACCGAAAAACCATTGTTATACCGGAGTGTACTCTCCGAATTCAGCCATATCTCAGATTGGTCAGGAAGCGTCACATGAGTGATTTCTCCGGGTCCGGAGGATATAACCTGGCAGGTCATTCCTACTTCTGTCTGGGGAGTCCGGAGTGTAAAATATAAAAACGGCAGGGCTATGGCCAGGATAAGGATCGCAGCATACCTGAAGGTACGCCGGATCTTGATCCTGAGCTTGTCTGCCCGTCCCGATGTTTCCAGTAGCCTGGAACTGAGCCTTTCCCAACTCTCCAGGTGTTCGGGCGCGACCGGCGAACCCTTCCTGGACTCTTTCCATTCGGAGGAGACCTGTCTGAACTCTTCCCGGTGGCCATCCTGCCTGAGCCAGTCAAGGAGTCTGGCCATCTCTTCACGGGTGGCTTTGCCTTCAAGATATCTATTGATCAATAATCTCATGGTCCCTTCAGTTATGGACAATAAATTAACTGTTGCATACCAATATTAAATACACGAAAATACGAAAAACCCTACCTTTCATTTCCATAAGGCAAAAAATGCAATTGGTAAAATGATCCAAAATTCAGGGAATTTACGAAGCAATTCTTCCCTGATTTTTTTTCTTGCCTGGGTGATATTCTTTTCCACTGCCTTGATGGAGATTCCCAAATCCGAAGCCACTTCTTTCTGGCTCAGTCCAAGAAACTTTGTCCGCTGTAAAACCTCCTTCTGGCGGGGAGGTAAATTTCCGACAGCTTCCTTCAGTGAATCCAACAAAACCTGCTCCGCAGGAGAATCTTCCTTGTCCAGAAAGTCGATGTGGTACAGCTGTTGAATATCCTCAATCTCCCCGGCGGTGATGTCGATGTGACCCAGAGTGAGCTTCGAGTCGCGGAGAAAGTTCAGGCACCGGTTACGGAGCATCACAAACATGAGCTTTTCCAGGTTTCCATCGGTTCTGACTGTGTCCCGGATGCTCCATAACTTTATGAAGCAATCCTGAACTATGTCTTCAGCCTCCTGCCTATCCCTTACAAAAAGCTCACAATAGCATAACATCCTGGGATATAAAATATTGAATATATCCCTGAAAGTATTGTGGTCACCATTGATCAGTCCTGGTATTAATTCCGGATTAGGTTGCATACTTCATCTTTGTCCGGTGGTTTATCCCGGACATTCATCACATCCGACAAATCTAATCAAATAATTCAAAACTTAAAGTAAATGTACCTGGCCTATCCACTCCGGCTTGTTGCCATCGTAGCATAACACAATCAGTATGCTGCCTGGTACGCACACACATCTATACCAGGTGAATATAAGGGGTCAACCGGGATTTCCGGCAGAACTCCGCAAGCTGTTGCTTTTTAAAAGTCTGATTAATGCGGGGAATTTATGAAACAAAAAAATCCAAACACCTGTATTTCAGATATTTGGATCTTTCGTTTGTGATTTTGTGCCCAGAACAAGACTCGAACTTGCACAC
Source organism: Prolixibacteraceae bacterium (assembly GCA_030602265.1). GTDB lineage: Bacteria > Bacteroidota > Bacteroidia > Bacteroidales > Prolixibacteraceae > UBA1413. The sequence continues at coordinate 26,272 of JAUWAB010000020.1, forward strand.
CCTTGCGAGCACCAGCCCCTCAAGCTGGCGTGTCTACCAATTTCACCATCTGGGCATGTATCAGAACTTCGCTTTTCAGGTTAGCGCCCGTCCCTCTTTCCGATTTTTCATATCGCGGGAACAGGATTCCGTTTCAGGATGAACTCCCTTTCCTTTTTAGCGAGTGCAAAAATAGTAATTAATTTAATCTGCCAAAACGGTTACCTGATTTTTTTCTGTTCTTACTGTAAAAGATGTCTCGACTAATCCATTCTTCATTCCATAAGCCAATATTTGTTTTAATTTAGCAGGAAACTATTCCACCATGTTACGGAAAGATAAACTCTATGAGATTATTTTCGAAGCGGATACCCGGGAAGGGAAGCTTTTCGATGTAGCCCTCATTTTTCTGATCCTTTTTAGCATTGCACTGGTTATGCTTGACAGTATACAGGGAATATCCGGTAAGTATCATCAGCTATTGCGGATTGCGGAATGGATCGTTACCCTGACTTTTACCATTGAATATATTCTCCGCATTTACATTGTACAGAAACCCTGGCGATATATTACCAGTTTTTATGGAATTGTTGATCTCCTGGCCATAATTCCCACCTATATGGGATTGTTTGTGGTTGGCGGACAAAGTCTGATTGTTATTCGTGCCATCCGGCTTCTGCGGGTGTTTCGCATTCTGAAGCTTACCCGGTATACCCGTGCTGGCAGGTTTCTGGTCATGGCCATGATCCGTAGCCGGGAGAAAATTTTTATTTTTTTGTTTTTCGTGCTTACCTTAGTCATCATTTTCGGCACCATCATGTATATTGTAGAAGGTCCCGAACATGGATTCACCAGTATCCCGACCAGTATATACTGGGCTATTGTCACCCTGACTACCGTCGGATACGGTGACATATCCCCATCCACAGGGCTGGGTCAGTTCCTTGCCAGCCTGATCATGATCATAGGTTATGCAATCATCGCTGTACCTACCGGAATAGTAACGTCGGAAATGCTTTCAGCCAGAATCCATGCAAACACGCAGGTTTGTTCAAACTGCCTGCATGACCGGCATGATGATGACGCCCTTTTCTGTAAAAAATGTGGTCATCCCCTTCATTTAAACCATCAGAACGGAAATGGAAGCACCAGCGGTCAGGTCAGTCCTTCAGGTGACCCTTATCAGTAAAGCAGTTTCCCCAGATTGTCGAACCGGTTGCTGTAATCGGCAATCGATTCCCTGATTACCTCCAGGGCTTCATCATGCCCGTAGGTATGGGTAATTTCCGTGTTTTTGGGCTGCCCTGGCATGTCTTTGTAGGTCAGGAAGTAATGTTCCAACCGCTGAATTACGATAGGCGGCACTTCAGATATGTCTTTAAAATGGCCGTAAACGGTGTCGTTCACCAGCACGGCAATGATCTTATCATCCGCCTGATTGCCGTCGATCATCCGGAATCCTCCGATCGGCCGGGCACTGACCAGCAGGTCGCCGTGGGAAATGTCCTTCTCTGTCAGAACACAAATGTCAATCGGGTCACCATCCCCGACAATATCCTTTCGCCCGGTTTTCATGTTGCAGAAATTCCCTACCCTCTCGCCGGCAAAGGTCTGCGGCACAAAACCGTACAGTGCCGGGATTACGTTGGAATATTTCTGGGGCCGGTCTAAACGCAGGTAACCACTGTCCTTGTCAATTTCATACTTCACCGTATCGGTTGGAACCACTTCAATAAAGGCGGTGACGATTTCGGGGGCATTCTTTCCGATAAAGACGCCATGCCACGGATGTGATTTGTAGCGAAGCCCCATCAGCCTGCCAATCGGATCAGATAATCTGTCAACCATAGTTCAGTTTATTTTTATGCAAAGATAGGTTTAATATCAGTAATATCTTCCGATCATGGGGTGTTCAACAATTTTCCTCCGGAAATCGAGTACCCTTAGCCCTCCGGAAAAGCGATGCACAATTTTCCCTCCCGGCTCCACAATAACCGTATGGGGAAGGTTGCCCTTCCACTCCGGGTCGATAGCCTCTATCAGTTCATACCGCTGTTCATCGCCGAAAATATAATTACCGGTAATGGCAACCTGCCTGCTTTTCAGCATAGCATGGACCCTTTCCCGGTTAGCCATCCTGTCGATATTGATGGTCACCATGGCAAAATCACGTCCCTGATACATCCTGAAGGTTTCCACCAGGTCACTGAATTCGGCAATGCACGGCCCGCACCAGGTGGCCCAGAGGTTAAGCACCAGGAGTTTGCCCGAAGCATTTTTCATCAACTCCCTTACACCATCCAGGTTGATATCCTGAAGGGCAACTTCCTTGCCAGCCCATTCGCGGTCTAAGCGCTGCCGGTACTCCGTTTTCCATTTCCACTTTATGGAGCAGCCAAAAACCCTGGTTTCCTTCACCGGAACTTCCCGGCCGGCAATCAGCGCTTCTATGGCATTCCGGGTATCGTGCTGCGTGGCAGTCCCCGGTTTTTCACGATCGTCAATCCGGCCCTGGTACCTCAGTATCCTGGCTTTGTCGAAGACGAACACGTGGGGCGTGGTCACCGGTCCGTAGGCTATGGCCACAGCCTGGTCGTCCCCGTCATACAAAAACGGAAAGTTATACTTCAGGTGATCGGCCCTGATTTTCATTTCCTCAAAGGTATCACCCAAGTCACTGTAGCCCAGTTCCTCCAGGCAGACAGCCATGGGATAATTGGGCATAATCTTGACCACCTGGACTCCTTTTTCTTCGTAATCATTCTGCAGTGCTATGATGCGTTCCTCATATGCCTGGGCGGTAGGACAATGCGGGGCACTGAAGATAATGACCAGGATATCGGCTTTATTGAAAGAGTCAAGGGTGTAAACTTTGTCATCCACTCCCTTTAGCCTGAAATCGGGTGCCTTCGCCCCTATTTTCAGGGTCTCTGGTTCTGCATGTTCCTGACCGTTCACGAGGTTGAAGCCGAAAAGCAGGAAAACAAGTATACAGATTGTTGTTAATTTCCTCATAGTCATATCTTTTATGTTGTCATCAAAAGGATTGCAGCCTTCCCTGTATCTGGCAATGTTGCGTTACCGCTTCAAAGAAAAGTGCTTGCAGCCTGCGCGTGATCCTTCCGGGAATTCCTCCGGATACAGGTACATCGTTAATGCTGACCACCGGCATAACTTCACTGCCCGTTCCGGCAAGGAAGACCTCGTCCATGTCCAGCAGCTCCTCCTCGCTGAAGGCTTTCTCCCCGACAGAGATTCCCTGAGCTTTGCAGATCTCGAGTACCACTTTCCTGGTTATTCCGGGAAGTATAAGATGGGATAGCGGGTGTGTAAACACCGTGTTATTCCTAATTCCGAAAACAGAAGAATGGGTGGCTTCCGTAACAAGACCGTCGCGGATCAGGATACACTCCCCCGCCCCAATTTCAACGGCACGGTTATACAGCATGGTATTGGGCAACAGCGATACCGATTTGATATCGCACCGCAGCCAGCGGATATCCTTTGCGGTGACGACCGGAATGCCGGTTTCCAGCGAAAGGCTGAAGGACGGAAAGGGAAACGCGGTTGCATAGACAGTGGGGGTAAGTCCGGCAGGAAAATGATGCACCCTTGGAGCTGCTCCCCTTGAGATCTGGAGATAAATCCCTGCATCACTGTTTTCCAGTCCGTTCAACTGCAACAGTTCTGCGAAAACTGCAGCAAGTTCTTTAACAGGTGAATAGTTTATTCCGACTTCACCCAGGCTGAATTTCAGTCTTTCCAGGTGGTCCTCCATCCGGAAAGGTTTTCCCCGGTAATATTTGACCACCTCATATACCCCGTCGGCAAAGTTAAATCCCCGGTCTTCAGGGGAAATTACCGCGTCATTGGCACGGGTAAAACGTCCGTTCAGGTAAATGATCCGGTTCATAGCAGAAAAGATTAACTTTAATTTGCTAAGTTACAAATTTGCATCATTTAACGTTTAAAATCAGGCATCAGGAATGATTTTTGAGAGACAATATCGTATCTGTAATCAGCAGAGTTCGTTACAAAAAATTTCGGGAGGACATGATATGAAAAAGATTACCATCGTATTGATGCTTCTGGCGTTTACCCTGCAGGGACTTGAGGCACAGGAGAGCAGGCGCGAGCGCCGTAATATCCGGGAAAAAGAAAAAGCTGAAGAAATCACTAAGCTTATTGACCAGCGTAACCTGCGCTTTGTCGCACAATTTGCGCATCCTATGGCAGGCGGCAGTATCCACCTGACTTCAGAATACACCCTGGATGTGGCCGGCGACAGCATTTCAGCCTGGCTGCCCTTTTTTGGGCGGGCCTATAGTGTTGAATACGGTGGCCGCGACGGAGGAATCAAATTCAATGAAAAGGCGGTTTCAACGGAATGGAAGTCTGAAAAAAAGGGAACCAGGGCGATAATGGAAGTTAAGGCGCCCCGCGATAATTACCGCCTTAACCTGCAAATTACTGCCGCAGGATATGCCACCCTTGACATCTCATCCAATAACCGCCAGAGTATCCGTTTCAGCGGGATTATTACAAAGCTGCCGGAACCGGGAGGGAAATAATGTACAGCATTAAGCTCTGACTGTTCTGCAATAATCAGATTCCTTAAAAAAATGTTCAGGCAGTCTTAAACAAGTTTAAGGATAAGAACGTTTTAGCCTTAAACACAATAAACATCTCATGCTGAAGAACTTCATGAAGAGTGACGGGTCTTTCACCACCTTGCTGATCCGTCTGATGGTCGGAGCGGTATTTTTATCCGAAGGAATACAGAAATTTCTGTTCCCCGCTGTCCGGGGAGCCGGAAGATTTGAAAAGATCGGTTTACCCTCTCCTGAATTGTTAGGCAGCTTTGTCGGGGCAACCGAGATTATTTCCGGGATTCTCCTGCTGATCGGACTTTTTACCCGGTTAGCGGCAATCCCGACACTGATTATCATGATGGTGGCCATCTATTCGACCAAATGGCCCATTTTAACCGACCAGGGTCTCTGGGAGATGCTCCATGCAGCCCGTACCGACTGGTCCATGCTGATCGGAAGCCTTTTCCTGATCATAAAAGGCGGCGGTTATGCATCTGCTGACCAGTTTATTTCGCGGAGATAATGGAAGCAGATCGGCATTACACGTAAATTCCAAACAGGTGTACAAAAACCTTGAAATTTCATTGAATTCCGAACGCAATTCAAAGGATATAAGAATATTTATACCCTTTTTTATTAAATAATTGGTAAAAAACTTGCTTTTTAAGTTGGTATGTCCGAAATTTGCTTGGATTACTTAAGCCTGTCATAATGTAAACCGGTTTTAAAAGAGGGCTTTCATTCAATGAATGAAATGTATCAGCTACAACCGGTTGGTTTTAAGACCAACCCGATGAAGTTGTATTGCACTCATGGTACAAGTGGTATTATGGTTACCGTCAGGGTGTGCAACATTTCGGTTTTTAATCAATCATTAATCTTAAAAACAAGCATTATGAAACACTTATCAAGGACAATTTTTCTGCTGCTGACAGGCATAGCCATCATTGCCCTGCAGGCGTGCCAGGAGAACGACATGGCTGATATTCAGCCAGATTCTGAATTGAAAAAAGCAGAAAAAACCAGAACATTTTACGGACCTTCAGTTGAAATTGGTGACGGTGTAGGGAGAGCCTATGTGGTTGAAGACGAATCGGGTAATCCGGTTGAAGTTGGTTTGAACCTGTCGGCACAGGCCATGGAGAACCTCCCCCACCACCACGAAGCCTTTGTACTGCCATTTCACCCGAATAAAGGCAAAAGGTTTTATGATCATGTACTGCTTGACTGGGCTCCTCAAGGACATGAACCGCCCGGGGTATATGACCTGCCACACTTTGATGTCCACTTTTACATTACCTCAGTGGCGGAGCGCGAATCCATCGGTTTTCAGGAAGACGACCTCGATCCTGACGGGGATTACATTCCTCCGACGTATATAAGGTTGCCTGGTGTTGTTCCCCAGATGGGCTCCCATTGGGTCAGCATCTTGTCGCCGGAATTGCATCCAACCGATCCTGAAGTATTCACACATACGTTTATCATTGGTTCCTATAACGGGCTATTCACCTTCTGGGAACCCATGGTAACCCGTGAGTTTCTGCTCTCACAACCCAATGTGACCAAAGATATCCCACAGCCTCAGAAATGGCAGAAGCACGGATTTTATCCCACACAGTACAAAATTTTCTATTCCGACCGTCCCGGACAATATACCATTGCCCTTACCGGATTGGTGGAACGCGAAGCCAGTTAAACTCCCACACCGGGAATCAGGAAAAAAAAGGTCCGGATTATGGTTCCGGGCCTTTTTTCTTTCTGTTTCCTGATTAGTATACCTTTTTATCTTGTTTCCTGAATAATTTTATACTAAATTGCAGGACAATTTGCTGAATAACACACTTGGTGATGATAAATCCGCTTATCAGATGTGGCCATCCGCTTATCAGGATCAGACTTTTTCTGGCTATACTTATATTATGTATTCCGGGATTAGCTGAAGGTGACAACCATCTGGATTACAATCTGCTCAGGCATTTTGGCGATGTCCCGGCGGCAGTGTTCAGCACCAGGGACCGGAACCTGCAGGGACCGGAAATTCTTCATAATCCGGGAAATTTTGCATTCAGCCAACAAGAATTCGGAAAGGCAGTCAAACCTGACCGGATTTACTGGTTATACCTGGATTTAGGGAATCTTAACCTGGATGCCGCAGACAACTGGATGCTCAGGTTTTCAAATTATGACCGGATTACTTTGTACCACCGCGCCGGTGATTCCATAGACTTCCGTAAAAGTGGCAAACTGAACAAGGATAAAACTGAAAAACCTCATTACGCCAGTTTTATTCCATTTACCCGGGATGAACTCGTAAATAACAGGTATCTGCTGGCCAGGATTGAACACACTTCCAGGAAATATCTGCTGGGAGTTCCACAATACCTTCATCCTTTCAGAAGCCAGTTTTTCAGGGAACACATCACCATGGATTACCTGATAGACCAGGTCCCCTATCTCTTGTTTATCGGAGGGATGTTGCTGATGATCCTCTATTCCTTCGGAATTTATTTTATGAACAGGGATAAGCTGTTTAATTACTATGCCATATACCTGTTAGCCCTGGTTTTATACCTGGGAGTACGTATTCCGGTTTTGTTTCAGTCGCTGGAAGGATATTATCCCAGGCTGATGTTCGCTTACAATGAACTTATCCAGGTATCAGTGAACATCACCTATCTGATTTTTGCCGATTATTTCCTGAATGCCAAAAAGGAGTTTCCCCGGCTGCACAAAGCCATTCAATTCGTAGTCAGGTTATTGGGTGTCATCATGGCCATACAGCTGCTGCTGATACTTTCCGTTCGGTATGCCTATATCGAGCAATATGTTGTGACCTTCGAACGCTGGTTCATGATTATTTTCACATCGGTTTCCTATGTATACATACTCCTGAATTTCAAACGAAAGATCATAATCTTTCTACTTGCGGGAAGTCTGGTATTTCTGTTCGGTGCAATGGCAGCGATGTTTCTGCACAACATCAAGTACATGATGATTGGAGCTGCCGTCGAGGTGTTCATCTTCTCCTTAGCGATGGGCTACCGGATCAGAAATGTCGAAAAAGAAAAGCATGTCATCGAAAAAGAGATTATCAGCCTGAAACTCACTGCCCTTAAAGCCCAGATGAATCCGCACTTTATCTTTAATTCACTGAACTCCATCAGGGCGTATGTGATTTCGAACGAAACCAGGAAGGCGTCTGACTATATAACCAAATTTGCCAGGTTAATCCGTCTTATCCTCAATTTCTCGGCACTTCAGAGGATAAGTCTCGAATCCGAACTGAGTGCCCTGAAACTTTATGTAGAACTTGAACAGATGAGGCACAGGGAGAATTTCGGGTATATGGTCAATATTGATCCCGCTCTCGACGTAAAATCCGTTCTTGTACCGCCCCTCCTTTTACAGCCATATGTTGAAAATGCCCTGATTCATGGGTTAGCTCCCAAGCAGGGTACAAAAAAACTGGAACTGATTCTGGAAAAAGAAGGCAATAAAATAAAAGTCACCATCCGCGACAACGGGGTTGGCCGCAGTTTTACCAAAGGCAGGGGACCGATAACCGATCCGGCACATAAACCAGTGGCCATGGAACTTACCCGGAAGCGGATTGAACTGCTTGAATCGGGAATTTCAGCGCATGCCAGGATTCTGGTCAACGATTTAACAGAACATGGGCTGCCAACAGGTACAGAAGTAATACTTTTTCTGCCTTTGCAAAGAGCTACAGGAAACGACCATATAATATCTGACGGAAAGTCATAAATAAACGGGAAGATAATGATAAATGCAGGGATTATTGATGACGAGGGGCATGCGATAGAGACACTGATCTGGGACCTTCGCGAAAATTACGGAGAAGAGATCCAGATCCTGTTTACGGCAACCGGACCGATGGAAGGGATCAGGATGATCCGCGCCAATAAACCGGATTTGCTGTTCTGTGACATAGATATGCCCGGAATTTCCGGGCTGGAGTTAGCTGAACTGGTTTCCGGGGAGAACATCATGTTGGTTTTTACAACCGCCCACGAGGAGTATGCCGTGAAAGCAGTCGAAACCATGGCATGCGGATATATCCTGAAACCCGTCCAACCCGACGACCTGGACAGGATCATTGAAAAAGCCAGGAATTTTGTGGCTTTAAAGTATCAGGAACTGCCGGTAAAAGGTAAAATCCCGGTGCCCGACAACGACGGGGTGGAGCTTGTCCCCTGCGATGAAATCATTTATTGCAAGTCCGATGGCAACTACTGCATGCTTAAACTGACCGGGAACAAAAACCTTACTGCAAGCAAAACCCTGAAATATTTTGAGGAAATACTTCATTCAGAACAGTTTGTAAGGGTACACAAATCGTATCTGGTAAACATACACCACATCCGCAAATTCCTGAAGAGAGACGGAGGAGAACTGGTCATGTCCAATAATGATATCATACCGGTTTCCAGGCACAGCAAACCAGCTATCATCAGACTCATTCAAAATCACCTTTGATCCGGAAATTCATACCATTCAGACATTTCCGGTTGATTTTTATTTTTATTTGACAGAAATTAGCAGGAGAATATTTACATCTTGCCACATTTCTATGAAATTGAAGATCGGGATAATTGATGATGAGCAACATGCCATTGAAACCCTAATATATGATCTCATGGAGATCGCCGGAGATCAGTTGGATATCCTATTCACCTCGAATGATCCGTTTGACGGGGCGAGGGCTGTCAGAATCAGCAAACCTGATGTACTGTTTCTGGATGTCGTCATGCCTGGGCTTTCAGGTCTCGAACTGTATGGATTGATTGAGGATCTCGACATCAGTGTAATTTTTGTAACCGCCTATTCAGAGAATATTTCCATGATCAGCAGAACCAATGCAGCCGGCTGCCTTCTGAAACCCGTCATGCACGACGAATTGGAACAAATAATGCACACATTGATATAATTCAGATTTTTTTTCCCCCGGACTGGATTCCGGGCTTAGCGAATTTATACATTTGTGCCCATTATCGAAATCCATTCATCTGCTTTATGGTTTACTTTCTTTTACTTGCAGCAGGCTTCTTTCCACTGATTTACGGAGCCAATTTACTGGTCGACAATGCATCATCCATTGCCAAGCGGTATAATATACCCAATATCGTAATCGGGCTAACGATTGTGGCTTTCGGCACATCGGCCCCGGAGTTGGTGGTAAATGTATTTTCTGCCGTTTCGGGTAATACCGGCCTGGCCTTAGGGAATGTTATCGGGAGTAACATTTTCAATGTGGCAGCCATCTTAGGCATTGCAGCTGTTATCTATCCGCTTACGGTAAAGAGCGGCACCACCTGGATCGAGGTACCCCTTGCGCTGTTGGCAGGACTGCTGGTATTCATCATGGCCAACGACCGGCTGATAGACCAGTCAGACAATTCTGTCATCACCCGCATCGACGGCATCATTCTGCTGGTCTTCTTCATCATATTCCTGGTTTACAATTTCCAGATGATCCGCAAGGGTGATTATTCCGAAGAGCTGGAGGTAAAGGACCGAAGGCCACTCATAGCGGCCTTACTGATAATTGCCGGACTGCTGTTGCTGGTAGTTGGCGGAAGAATGATCGTGTACTCTGCCGTCAAACTGGCTACCCTTTGGGGTATGCCTGAAAGGTTGATCGGCCTGACGATCGTCTCTATAGGAACCTCCCTGCCGGAGCTGGCGACCTCAGTAGTCGCGGCAAGAAAAAAGAACACCGACATTGCTGTTGGAAATATTGTAGGATCCAACATTTTCAACATTTTCTTTATCCTGGGAACGACGGCAGTTTTAGCGCCCGTGCCTTTCCAGCCAGCCGCACAGGTCGATATTCTGGTGAATATCCTGGTAAGTTTACTCCTCTTTGCGTTTATTTTTACCGGCAAAGGCCGAAGGGTCGAACGCTGGGAAGGTGTGATATTCCTGGTTGTTTACCTTATATACGCCGGATTTCTTATCAGCCAGGCGTGAGATTTCAAAAGCCTGTAAAAGTCCGTGGGGCCGGTTAAGACGGATAGGTCCCGAATACCCTGCTGAACCAGCGGTGGACGTTATGGATACTGCCCACCGGCTCAGCAAACATCATCATGCAGCGACCTGAAATCACCGTCATATTATGCTGTTTAGCCAAATCAAGGGCCTCCTGGGTATCGGAAGCCTGCTGTATCCAGATTTTCCGGATGCCTTTTTCGGCAGCATCTCTGACTACCGATAAAGTCTCCTTCTTCGGTGTGACAATATACAGCAGGTCAACCCCTTCAGGCAGGTCCTTCACGCTTTTCACACACGCAACTCCCCCTATCACGGAAGCAGCAGGATGAACAGGATAGAGTTCAAAACCTTTTTTGATCAATTCGTTAAATACGACGCCACCAAATTTTTTCGGATTACGGGAAGCTCCGGCGAAGGCCATTTTTTTGGGAGCAAGAAATTCCTGAATTTCAGTTAAAGAGTTCATGATTATAAAATTTAACTAATTAAACTTCAAACATTTACTTTACCTGAAAATCGAGCAATTTCTGGTCTTTCAGATAACCTTCGAGCCGGTCACCGGTTTTAACCGGTCCAACACCTGCCGGAGTGCCTGTATAGATCAGATCACCAATCTTCAGGGTAACGAATTGGGAGACATACGAAACGATGTCATCAAAATCGTAAATCATCAGGCCTGAATTTCCGGACTGCACCGTCTTACCATTTACATCAAGCCTGAATTCAATATTCTTCAGGTCGGGAAAATCCCCGGCAGGGAGAAAGCTGCTACCAATCACCGCTGCCCTGTCGAAGGCTTTGGCCTTTTCCCATGGCAGACCTTTTTCCTTGAGCCGGTTTTGCACATCCCTTGCTGTGAAATCGATACCCAGGCCAATTTGCTGGTAATACCGGTGCGCAAAACGTTTCTCAATCCCTTTGCCCAGTCTCGAAATCCTCAAAACCAGTTCAATCTCATGGTGGACATCATTTGTCCATTCAGGGATAAAAAAGGGATCATTATTTCTGAGCAGGGATGAATCAGGTTTCATAAAAAAAACCGGTTCACCGGGCACTTCATTGCTCAGTTCCTTAATATGGGCAACATAATTTCGTCCAATACAAATGATCTTCATGGCAGACTCTGCTAAGCTGTTCGACAGTAAATCCTTAGGTTAAATCTTTCCGCTCTATTGTATGCAAATAATTGTTTTAATTCTCATTTGCCGGATGGCCCCGATAGCTATCGGAGTTCCATGCGGCAGGTTATTCCTGCCCATCCGGGCAGGCGGTCATAACGGTCTGTGTTACTGCAATCATGGCGATTTCATCCTGATAAAGATCTGGGTCAGGACTTTCTTGGTATACAGCGGGAAATCCCCGTTCAGTATCCAGCCGTAATAACCAGGCTGTTCACGAAGTACTTTCTCAACCGCCAAACCTTTATTCTTGCCGAAATTGAAGACTTCCACGCCATTTTCATCATAAATAATTCGCCCCATGTAGTCCACGTTCCGGTCGTAAGATGAAAACTGGCTCAGTTTTTCCACATCGTTAACGATTGGCGTTGTTTTCTTCCCGTTGGCATCCTCGTATTCGGCCCCTTCATACTGGTCGAGCTGGGCTTTAAGCACTTCGTAGGTGGCCCTGGCATCGGCCAAGGCACTGTGGGCATCGGTAAGCTCCTTATTGCAGTAAAACTTGTATGCTGCCGCAAGGGTCCGTTTCTCCATTTTATGGAAAATCGCCTGAACATCCACAAATTTCCGCTTTTTAAAATCGATATCAACCTCAGCACGCAGGAATTCCTCGGCTAACAGCGGGATATCAAAACGATTGGAATTGAAACCGGCAAGATCACATCCTTCGAGGAATCTGGCCAGGTTTTTGGCTACTTCCTTGAAGGTGGGGGCATTCTGAACACTGGCATCGGTAATACCGTGAATCCTTGTTGCGGCTTCAGGAATGGGCATCTCCGGGTTGATCAGCATAACTTTCTCCTCTTCATCGCCATTGGGCTGAATTTTCAGCAGGGCAATTTCGACGATCCGGTCACTGGCGATATTGATTCCCGTGGTTTCCAGATCAAGAAATACCAGAGGATTTTTAAGGGTAAGCTCCATTATTCATATTTTTTGCCCTGCACTCCCGCACGGGCTGTTTTTAAATAATCAAGGGGTTAATTGCCGGCCGCAAAGCCTGCGCAAAAAACCCCTTAAAAGTTTATTTACAAAGTATTACACATTGATCATCATCGGCATGAGCAACATAAGCACATCTTCATCCTCATCCTCCCTTTCTTCGGGGAGCAACAAACCGGCCCTCGACGGATCACTCATTTCCAGGCGAACTTCGGCAGTTGGTATGTTGGCTAAGATTTCCTGAAGGAATACTGATTTGAAGCCGATTTCCATCTCTTCGCCTTCATATTCACAGGCGAGCCTTTCGTAAGCAGAGATGGAAAAATCGATATCCTGTGCAGATATGACCACCTGCGAAGCGGTAAGGGACAGCTTAACCAGGTTGCTGGCCTGGTTGGCAAATACGGAAACCCTTTTCACCGTATTCAGAAATGCCAGACGGTCAATAGACATGGCATTTGGATTATTTACCGGAATAACTGAATTGTAACTTGGGTAGTTTCCTTCGACCAGCCTGCAGATCAGTTTATAATTACTGAGGGTAAAAATGGCATTTTTGTCATTGAAATGGACCTTAACCTCGAAGTCTTGTCTGGAAAGCAGGTTTTTCAGAAGTGAAGCAGGTTTCTTGGGCAGGATAAAGGCTGCCTCTGATTCGGTCTTGACATCCATCCTGCGGTATCTTACCAGTTTGTGGGCATCGGATGCCACAAAACTCATAAAATCAGGTGTAAGTTCAACATAAATCCCATTCATCACAGGCCGCAATTCATCGTCGGCAGTAGCAAAGAGGGTCTTTTCAATTCCCTTCAGAAGAGACTTTGGATTGACCATAACCACCGCACCGGCATCTTCGTCAATGGACGGGGTTTCCAGGAAATCTTCACCGTCATAGCCCACGATGGTATATTTTCCGTTTTCGGAAAAGATCTGTACCCCGAAAGTTGAGGTGTCCACCTGGAAAGTAAGCGGCTGTTCGGGAAACTCACGCAGGGTGTCGATAAGCAGCTTTGCAGGCAGGGCAATCAGTCCCTGACCGTCAACATTCTCGAGTTCCATACTGGTGATCAGCGTGGTCTCAACATCGGAAGCGGTAATGGTCAGCACGCTCTCTTCGATCCGGAACAGGAAATTGTCGAGGATGGGCATAGTGCTTTTACTGCTGATTACTTTACTGATGGCAGTAAGATGACTTAAAAGCTCAGTACTGGAAACAACAAACTTCATATTTTATCTTTTTGTTTTATTTAATCAGATTGATGGCCTGACAGAATACTGCATCTCATGTGCTAAAACGAATGCCATGGCCATTAAAAAGGACGAAGATACAAACTTTAGTGAAAAGAGTTAATCAATTCACCACCGATTTTTCAGTATTTATTAAACTTATACTTCCGCTTACGCAAAATATTGTATATCAACGCATATATCAAAATAAGGACTACAGGAAGCCCTGTATTCAGCCAGGCATAATAGCTCTTCCCCTCATTCGTTTTCACCTTGTCAAGCAAGCGGAGTCTGACCGTCCTGTTTCGCAATTCCATTATCCCCTCATCGTCATTTAGGTATTGTAACGCATTGATAAAGAATTCCCTGTTGCCGAAGGTCTGCTGAGAGACCCGGTCATAGCCTAATGGCAGGATGGATGGTTCAGTTCCAGGGTTATACCTGACTTTATTGGCCAATAGGTTTCCGTCGGAGAAGACCATCATTTTGGTTTCAGTACTTTCCGGAATGATTTCACGGGCATCGATCCCCATTGTATTGAGCATCCTGTTTCTGAAAACCGATTTAAAACGGCCTTCAAGCAGCACACCGGCAGGAATAAATGGTATACTGAAGAGTTCTCTTGCCGGCGGACTGTCAATAACGGCAAGACTTACCGAGGCTGGTGTCCTGACGATCCTTCCGTATGGGGAAGAGCTGAGAATTACGGTTTTACGCACCTCTCCCGTACCGGCAACGGTGTCAATGCTGGAAACGAATTCAGACTGTACAAAATTGACATGCCTGCTCACCGGATGGGCATCTGCAGGGGTAAGCAACGGGGAATAATACCAAGGCTGGGGGGTAAACTCCGGCCGGTTACCGGCTGGCGCGGTATTCACCAGGATCTGGGAACAGACAACATCCTGAATCAGATCGGTATTCACCCTGACTCCATACTGAAACAGCATATCATTAAGATTAAGGTCCCTGGGAAATGCCAGTGTGCTCATTCCGTTTGAAAGACTGTCGAGGCTCACCTCCACCGGATCAATCATCCACATCAGCCTGCTGCCTTTCATAACAGACTGATCCAGAATAAATTTATCTCTTTCACTGAAAGGAATGGTTGGATTGGCAATAATGATAATCCGGGGAGGTATCTGATCGCCTGCAATATCGGAGGTAGTCCTGAACTCAACAGAAAAAAATTCATCCAGCGACCCGGCCATATCAAAGACTTCCCAGTTATTTAATCCGCCATGTCCCTGAAGGAAAGCGATCCGAGGTTTTTCCGTCACCATCAGTTTGCTTATGGCTGAAATCAATTCATACTCAACACCCTCAACAGAATGGTTCAGGTTGGCCTCAGCACTGAATCCCTGTGCCTGTTTCAGAAAATTCACTCCGGTTTCGCGGCCGTCCATCCTGATTATGGCACCCGGAAAAATCAGCCGGGTTATGGTTCCCTGTTCAGTTTGCTGCCTGACGTCGGTCGGCCTTACTCCTTTGGAAGCCAGTTCCTCAAAAAAAGAAGCCCTTTCCGATGGCGCAACAGCCTGGTATGGGTCTGTAATGATCAACCGCACCGGCTTTGGCGAATACCTGGCGATATCCCTTACCTTCTCAGCCACCGCCTGACTTAATTTTCGGAAACCTGGCTGGAGTTCGCCTGTAAGGAATAGCTCAACCGTAACGCTTCCTGGTATTTCAGCGGCTTTACGGCGGGCAGCATCCGTCAGCGAATACCTTTTGTCGGCCGTCAGGTCAAGCCTCGGCCGGAGACTCTCCGAGACCAGGAACAAGATCACCACCAGAAGCGGCAGTGTTACCGCCCACCGTCTGACTTTTGCTGCCGGTATCCTTACTCTCCTGATCATCAGTGTAGTCAGGAAAAGAAAAACCAGTGTCATTCCTGCAAAATACACCACATCCCGGGCATCTATAACCCCGCGGCTTACCGACAGGTAGTGGTCATTTATGCTCAGCCAGGTCAGGATTTTTTCAAGTCTGTAGGGAATTCCGGAGACCGCAATAAATTCAACCCCGGCAAAAAAGACAAATGAAAGGAGCATGGCCAGGATAAAGGACACGATCTGGTTGTCGGTCACCGATGAGGCAAACAGTCCGATGCTGACATAAATAGCGGCCAGGAAAAAAAGTCCGGTATAGGCCCCCCAGGTACTTCCCGTATCCAGGTTACCTGCAGGGTTTCCGAGCTGCCAGAGCGACCAGAAATAGATCAGCGTAGGCGCCAGTGAAAAGATTACCAGGGTAATGGCGGCTAAAAATTTGGCCACTACCAGCCGAAGGTCCGACAACGGCCGGGTAAGGAGGAATTCCATGGTCCCGCCGCGCCGCTCTTCGGCAAGCAGCCGCATGGTAATGGCTGGTACCAGGAACAGATAAAGCCAAGGGGCAAGATTAAAAAAAGGTTCCAGTGAGGCGTAACCGTTGTCGGGAATATTGAAATTCCCCGGGAAAACCCAAAGGAATAATCCGCTGACCAGCAGGAACGTAATCACCGCCAGATATCCGGTTACGGATCCGAAAAACTGTTTCAGTTCTTTCCTGTAGAGACTATACATTATCCTGAATTATTGGTTCGACTTCCGGCCAACAATCCGGCCATCATTTCGCCTGCCCTCCGGGCGGCCCCTTTCTCTCCCATGGCTGCTGCCAGTTCGGAAAATGCGGTGGCCATTTCGCTGCGATAATCAGCATCGGCAAGCAACCTCCGGAATTCGGGCAAAATCGTTTCGTAACGCATTTCGTTCATTACAAACTCCCTGACAGCCTCCCGGCCTAGGATCAGGTTGGGCAGGGAAACATACCTGACCTTCAGAAACAATGAACGGAAAATATTATATGAAATTTTGCCTCCGATCATTTTGTACAACACAGCCTGGGGAACCTTGAGCAGAGCGGTCTCCAGCGTTGCCGTACCGGAGGTAACCAGGGCGGCATGTGCATTTGCTAAAAGTTCATAAGTCTGGCCATATACCACTGGAATGTCCTGATCTGCCGAATAACGGGCGTACAATTCAGTATCCAGCCAGTATGCCCCGGAAATCACGAACTGATAATCGGGAAAATCTTTGGCGAACCGGGTCATCACCGGCAGCATATATTTTATTTCCTGCGTCCGGCTGCCAGGCAGCAATGCCACCAGAGGCCTGTCTTCCAGGCTATTATCTCTCAAAAAGCAATCTCTTGCCCTGAACTTTGCCTTGGCTTCGTCGATTTCATCCAGCAGGGGATTGCCCACATAATGTACCTTGATTTGGTGACGGGCAAAGAAGGCCGTTTCAAATGGAAGAATAGTAAACATCTCATCTACAAAAGCTTTCAGTTTCTTCACCCTCCACTCTTTCCAGGCCCAAACCTTGGGTGCGATAAACCAGAAAACCCGGATACGGTTCTGGTGCGCAAATTCAGCAATTTTGATATTGAAACCGGGATAATCGATAAGAATCAGCACATCAGGCGAAAACTTCAGGAGTTCTGATTTACACCGCCTGAAATTATGGCTGATTTTGCGCAGATTCATCAGAACCTCAATACCTCCCATGAAGGCCATTTCGCGGTAATGTTTCAGGAGAATCCCCCCCTGCTGCTGCATCCTGTCACCACCGAAATATCTGAATTCGGCCCCGGTATCCTTTACTTTCAGGGCATCCATCAGAGCCGCACCGTGCAGGTCCCCGGATGCTTCACCGGCTATCAGAAAATACTTCATAAAAGGTCAGATTATTTCGAACAAAAGAAATAACAAGGCGTACAGAAAAGTTGCCATAATGATTCCCCTGGCTGCCTTGTCCATTTTCTTCCTGAAAAACAGAAAAAAAACCATCAGGTTGGCAAAACCACAAAGGCTCAGTATCTTAAAAGTTACTTTCAGCTGCCACAGGTTGATCAGGTAATCCTTAACCGGTATTTCGGAATACCTTGCCAGGTAAATTCCGAAGAATATGACCAAGGGGATCATTATGCCTGTTACCAGGCCATAAGATAATTTGTCATACTTCTTTTGCCTTGCCCGGCCCATCAGAATTTCCAGTTTTTCAGTTCTTCCAGCGAATCATAGCAGGTCATGTCCACTTTCACCGGTACTACGGAAACATAGTTTCTTTCGAGTGCATAGAGATCGGTGTCCCTGGCTTCCTCTTCATAATTATGAAAAGAACCGGCTAACCAGAAATAGTTCCGGTTATGCGGATCCGTCCGTTTATCAAACTCTTCTACCCATTTACCCCGTGCCTGACGACAAAACTTAATACCCTTCGGGGAACCTGTGGGTATATTGACATTCAGGCAGGAAAACCTGGGCAGGCCATTCTCCATAACAGCCTGGAAGATTCTGGCCACATAAATCTTCGCTTTTGAGAAATCGGCATCCGGAGTAAAATCGAGCAGGGAAAACCCAATAGAGGGCACTCCGTGCAGGCAACCCTCAATAGCGGCCCCCATGGTACCGCTGTAAATAACGCTTATGGAGGAATTGGCGCCATGGTTGATCCCCGACACCACAAAATCAGGCATTCGGTCCAACAGGTGGTTAAAGCCCAGCTTAACACAATCGACCGGTGTCCCGTTGCATTTGTAGACCGTTATGCCACTCTCTTCTGAAAGTTTATTGGCACGCAGAGGATAGTCGGCGGTGATGGCGTTCGACATCCCCGACATGGCCACCTCCGGAGCAATAACCACCACATCTCCAAAAAGTTGCATCACCTCAACCAACTCCCGGAGCCCTTTGGCATGGATGCCGTCGTCATTGGTTACGAATATTAATGGTCTGTCTGTCATTTGCTTTGAATTAAAGATCACAAATATAGGAGAATTAAGTAAGAAACATACTGAAATAATCCTGCCGGACGATAACAACAGATGGATATTGTGCTTAATTTGGCGCCGTTTTTTACCATGTTTGTCATGCCAGTATTGATCAGAAAATCAACAGAAAACGACCTCAGTTTTATTGAATATGCCGAGCGGACCTGCTTCCCCCGTTTTCAGCAGAGTTCCAGGCGCATGCTGCAAAAGAGCATGACCAGTCCGGTACAGGAAGTCTGGATTGCCGAAAAAAACCGGGAAGGCCTTCCCGTGCCCGCAGGTGTGCTCATCATCCATATCAGGCTGCGTACCATGCGGATCTACTCCATTGCTGTCCTTCCCGAATTCCAGGGATCGGGACTCGGACAGAAGATGCTGACCCATGCCTGCAACCAGGCCATAGCCAGGGGATTCGAAAAAATTACCCTGGAAGCAAGGAAAAATGATGAGCGTCTGGTGAACTGGTACCTTAAGTCGGGGTTCATTATAACTGAAACCTTAAAGGATTATTATACCGGGGGGGAAGATGCCCTCAGGATGAAGTTTACCTTGTCGAGGCCCAAGCGCAAGGATCCCATCAGCAATATAATTATCGTGGATGATCCGGCAAAATGGAAGTTTCAGACAGAGGATGCCCGGATCATTTCATCAAAGGCATACATTACCGGCAATGAATTTCAGACAGCCGGCAACCTGCGTGTCTTCAACCTCAGCAATTCCTACCGATACCAGAGCCTGGGGTATTATGTATCCCTGCTGGCCTCCGCCCGGGAACACCGGGCCATTCCTAGCGTGACTACTATCCGCGATTTCAGCAACCTTTCCGTAATACGGGCAATCGCAGACGACATTGATGAACTGATTCAGAAATCTCTTGAGAAAGTCACAGATAACCGGTTTAATATCAATATCTACTTTGGTCAGACGGTCGACCCGGCATTCCGGCAATTAGGCCATAAGCTGTACCTGCTTTTCGAGACACCCCTGCTGAATATCCGGTTTACCAAAACTGACCGTTGGATGGTTAGTAAGGTCAGGCCAATCAGTCCCGATAAACTGGACGAATCTGATATGCAAAAGATCGGGAAATATGCCGCAGCCTATTTTGCCCGGAAACGCTTTCAGAAACCCAGGCTCAAGCATTACAAGTACAACCTGGCCATTCTGGTCAATCCGAATGAACCCAATCCGCCCTCCTGTCCGGCCGCCCTGCGGAATTTCAAGACAGTAGCCAATAATTCAGGATTTTACGTTGACTACATTACAAAAGAGGACTATGAGTCATTAGGCGAATACGATGCTCTTTTTATCCGTGAAACCACCAATGTAAATGACCATACTTACCAGTTTGCCCGGCGGGCCTACGCCGAAGGCCTGGTGGTGATCGACGATCCCTGGTCGATTTTGCGATGTTCCAACAAAATTTACCTGAACGAACGGATGAGGCAGAACCGGATAGACACCCCAAAAACCGAGGTATTGCTGAAGAGCAACTTCAAAAAATCCCAGCTGAGCAAGTTTACCTATCCTTTGGTCCTGAAACAGCCCGACAGCGCGTTTTCCATAGGGGTAACCAAGGTAAACAACCCGGAAGAGATGACCATTTCCGTGGAAAAATTGTTTAAAAAATCAGAGCTTATTATTGCGCAGGAGTTTTTGCCTTCAGCATTTGACTGGAGGATTGGGGTCCTCGATCAGATGCCCCTCTTTGCCTGTAAATACTATATGGCTAAAGGTCACTGGCAGATCATGAACTGGAGTAAGTCTGATGATGATCTATGGGGCGCAACAGAAAGTGTACCCACAGAAAAAGTTCCGGATCATGTTATGAAAGTCGCTCTCAAAGCAGCCTCACTGATGGGTGACGGGCTTTACGGTGTTGATCTGAAAGAGATCAATGGAAGGGTATTTCTGGTAGAAGTCAATGATAATCCCAATATTGATGCGGGGATTGAAGATGTGGTCCTGGGAGAGGAACTTTACCTCAGGATAGTCCGGTCGTTGTATAACCGAATTGAGGTTTCGAGAAACATGGCCAGGTTTGTGGCATTAGAAACCTGATAATTTATCAGCCTGTATATCTGTTCTGTGAGGGATGAAAATCCGGCAAAATGTATATTTTTGGTGTTTTTACTCATCCAAATTTTTTTCGTAGTCTATGAAAAATATATCCATTATACTGTTAATCATCCTGTTAGTCTTCACGACCGGTAATTCGGATGCCCAGATAGACATTCAGTATCAACTGCCGCCGAAGGAGATCCTGGAATTGGCCGATGCCCCGATGCCTCCTTCCATAATGATCAGCCGGGATGGTCAAAACATCATCCTCCTGCACAGGAACCGTTTTATTGGCATTGAAGAATTGGCCGAAACGGAAATCAGGCTTGCCGGTTTAAGGATTAACCCGGTTACCAACACAGCCAGCCGTACCAGTTATGCCAACGGGGTCAGTATATTGCGTGTGGGAGAGAAAGATCCCCGGCCGGTCAGCGGACTACCGGCAAATGCCAGATTATCCGGTTTTTCATGGTCCCCGGATCAGGGAAAGATTGCCTTTACCAATACAGTAGCCACCGGGTTGGAGCTGTGGGTGTTTGAAGTTGCTTCGGGCCAGGCAAGGCGGCTCACCCCTGCCAGTCTGAACGGCAATATGGGCAGGCCCTTTACCTGGTTTGGCAGCAGTGATGCCCTGCTGGTAAAAACCCTTCCGGAGGATAAAAAACCGTTGATTGACAAGACCACCAGCATACCTACAGGGCCGAAAGTTTCAGTCACCACCGGCACCGAAGCACAGAACCGCACCTATGCCGACCTGCTTCAGGACAAGGCAGATGAATTCAACTTTACCCAGCTGACCCGTTCAAAACTTACTAAAGTAAACCTGAACGGAAACAGCTCACCGTGGATGGGACCCGCAATTTATGGTGGCATCAACTTTTCACCCGACGGAAATTATGTATTGATATCCACCATACATGAACCCTATTCTTACATGGTACCTTATTCAAGGTTTCCTTCCAAAACTGAAATCTTTACCCATGAGGCCTCTCCTGTAAAGGTGGTTACGGAAAATCCGCTGCTCGAAGACCTTCCCAAGGGGATGAACTCCACGATGAAAGGGATAAGGAGCATCGGCTGGAGAAGTGACAAACCGGCAACACTGACCTGGGTAATCGCTCTGGACGAGGGAGATCAGGCCAATATGGTGGATTTCCGCGATGAAATTTTTGAACTTCCGGAACCCTTTACCGGCGAACCACGGAGTCTGATGAAGACGATTAACCGCTACGCCGGGATAACCTGGGGCAACGACAAGACAGCCATCGCCTACGACCGGTGGTGGAACAACCGGAATACAAAGACCTATCTTTTCAATCCTTCAGATAATAACCATCAGCCTTTGGTCATCAGTGACCGGAATTACCAGGATAACTACAATGATCCGGGTAGTTTTATGACCACCCGGAACGCCTGGGGTGAAAATGTGCTGGATATACAGGGTAATTATCTGTTTCTGAACGGACCGGGACATTCAGACGAGGGGCCGCGGGCCTTTATTGACCGATTCGACATGCGTACACAAAAAACAGAACGCTTATGGCAAGCCGACGGAAAGTCGACCTACGAACAGATATCTTTCGCCCTTGACCTGAAAAAGGGAATTCTGGTGACCAGCATTCAGTCCCCTGCGGAATATCCCAATTACTACATCAGGAATATTAACCGCAAAGGTGAACCCACACAGATTACCTTCTTTGAGAACCCCTACAAATCGCTCGAAAACGTGTATAAGGAACTGATTACCTATAAGCGTGACGATGGTGTGGACCTGTCTGCCGTGCTCTATCTGCCGCCCGGATACAACCGGGAGAAGAAAGAAAAGCTGCCCATGCTGATGTGGGCCTATCCGAGGGAATTCAAGGATGCGGCGAGTGCCGGACAAGTCACCACCTCTCCACACCAGTTTACTTCGATAAACTATGGATCGCCACTGTTCTGGGCCATGAGGGGCTATGTCATTTTAGACGATGCCGCATTCCCGATTATCGGGGAGGGCGACAAGGAGCCGAACGATACCTTTGTTGAACAATTGGTGGCCAATGCCAGGGCAGCAATCGATGCAGTTGACAGGATGGGTTATATCGACCGTACCCGTGTGGCGGTCGGCGGACATTCATATGGTGCTTTCATGACGGCCAACCTGTTGTCGCACAGTAACCTTTTCGCTGCAGGCATTGCCCGCAGCGGTGCCTATAACCGCACGCTGACCCCGTTCGGATTTCAGGCTGAAGAACGAAACTACTGGGAAGCCCCTGAAGTTTATAATACTATGTCGCCATTCATGAATGCCCATAAAAACAAAACCCCGATACTCCTGATCCACGGGGAGGCCGACAACAACTCAGGGACCTTCCCCATGCAAAGCGAACGGTATTTCAATGCCCTGAAAGGACTTGGCGGAATTTCCAGGCTGGTGGTGCTTCCACACGAAAGTCATGGCTATTCAGCCAGGGAATCCATCATGCACATGCTCTGGGAAACAGACCAATGGCTCGAAAAATGGGTGAAGGAGAAAGAGTGATATGAGAAAATTTCCCCGTTTACGTTTTTTGTTGGTTAACCTTGGAAGGGGCCTGATCTGGTTTTCGCTGATTGTTGCGGCCTATATCCTGTTCATGGAACTGGTATACAAGAACAATCCGGAAGTCTGGCTGGAAAGATTATATTCAAAACCGTTGCAGATTTATTCGATCTACTTTGCGTCTGAATTCTTTTTTGGGATTATCCCACCTGAGTTCTTTATGATCTGGGCTCTGCACAAGTCAGATACATTGCACTATTTCATGAACGTGGCCTTTTTTGCGCTGGTATCCTATGCTGCAGGATATGCCATGTTCCTGATCGGAAAACTGCTGAACAAGCGGGTGTATTTCCGTTTTCTTCAGCGTAAGTTTTTCAGTAACCTTTTCCCGAAGGTGAGAAAATTCGGGGTATTTCTGATTGTGGTGGCTGCCGTTACACCCCTGCCCTACTCTGCAGTCAGCCTGGCAGTGGGATCTTCAGGTTATTCCACCCGGAACTACCTGCTGGCCGCGCTAACCAGGATACTGAGGTACGGGATTTACGGTTACATTATCTATCAGTCGCATAATATGTGATTTTGTGATACAGTGATCCCGAATTGCACCGTGCATCCCTCACCACTTTTTCAATCTGTGTAATCCCCGCCAGACCTTGTCTTTCGGGCTGGTGTGCAATCTGTGGATTGAAAATAAGCATAAACCTCTTCATAATTATTGGTTTCCATAATTTCAGCACGCATGTGGGCGGCACCGGGGAAACTGTTGAGATAGATCTTGTAGAAACGCTTCAGGATATTGAAATTCTTCTTACCCTGCCAGGTGGATTCAAATAAGCGGGTATGAAACAGCAGCTTTTCAATCCGTTCTTCCATGGTGGCCATAGTTTTTTCCGGAGAGAAAAACCAGGGATTATAGAATATACCCCTGCCAACCATGATGCCGTCGACTCCCGTTTCAGTTACCTTTTCAAGGCCCTGAGCCATGGAGAGGATGTCACCGTTTCCGTGGATGGGGGTCTTCAGTCCCATATCATTCCGGAGCCTGACGGCCAGGGCCATCTGAGCCCAGTCGGCCTCGCCCTCCGATTGCATGCGCTGTGTCCGGCCATGCAATATAACGGCAGCGGGGTTCTGTTGAAGCAGAAACGGGATCCATCGTTCAGTATCGTGCCTGGAAATACCGGTGCGGGTTTTTACACTGACCGGCAGGTGTGTGGCTGATTTTACCGCATGGATGATTTCGGCAGCCCTGTCGGGCTGGTCGATGAGGGCACTGCAGGCGCCCATTTTTACTACTTTCTTCACGGGACATCCCATGTTGATGTCAATCCCGTCGAAATCGTACTCTTCAGTAATCCAACGGCTTACATTATGGTATATTTCAGGATTAAGTCCCCAAATCTGAGCGACCAGTTTGATATTAAGTTCCTTCAGCAGTTTTCTTTCAGAATCATTAACCACCAGCCTTTCAGCAACCCGTTTTCGCCCTACCGGATGGTTGAGCCCTTCGACCGATGAAAACTCGGTCATCATTACATGGAGGTTTCCGGGGCTGGTCATGGTCATGACAGTCTCCCTGAACACCGTATCCGTAACATCTTCCATAGGGGCCAGAGAAAATACCGGCCCGTTAAAATTTTTCCAGAAATCAGTCATGCACCAGAAACATACTTACTCGAGAAATAGTTCAATCACCGGAATCTCCACCGGGGGTTTGATCACCGGAAGGCGCAGGTTCAGGTCGTTTTCGGTGGCGATACTTCCCTGCATATGGTGCCCGTAAGGAGCGGTAATCAGGATTTCAGAGGCATCGTGCAGAAATTGCGCGTATTTCACCTTGCCTTTCAGCCCCGGAAGACGGAAATTGGTCAGTGGATAATCCAGCAGGTGGATGTATAACCGTTTGGTTTCCGGATTATAGGTCAGCAGGCTGTGCTCCGGTGCTTCAATCCATTCGGGAGCCTGGGTACAGTTATAAACCGACCGGCTGTTGTATTTCATCCATTCACCCATATTTCCGAGGGCCTCGACTGCCCTGTAATCAAACGTTCCTCTTGCGGTCGGGCCCACATTAAGAAGCAGGTTACCACCTTTGCTGACACTCTCGATCAGCAGGACCAGCAGCTGTTTGGTATCCTTCCAGGTGTGTTCGTCGCGGTAATAGCCCCATGATCCGGAGAAAGTCTGGCAGGTTTCCCACGGAATTTTTTTACCGTCAATTTCAGGCCAGCTTTGTACTTTGAACTGCTCCGGAGTGGTAAAATCCCATCCGCCCGGCATGTCTTTCAGGTCGAGGCGGTCGTTAATGATAATACCCGGCTGCAATTGCCTGACCATCCTGAGCAGTTCAACCGAATCCCAGTCGTCGCGGCCTTTTCCGTTTTCACCAGGATAAGAGTAATCGAGCCAGAGGATGTCAATTTTTCCATATTTAGTCAGGATTTCCCGGACCTGGTTTTTCAGGTACTGGCGATAAATATTCATATCACGGCCTTCGTTCATCCTGTCGTATTCCTCCTGACTGCCGGCCCTTTGCGGATGGACCCGGTCGACGGTGAAATGGGGATGGTGCCAGTCGATCAGGGAGTAGTAGAAACCAACTTTCAGTCCCTCGGCCCGGAATGCATCCACCCATTCCCTGATCAGGTCACGGCCGTAGGGTGTGTTAACCGCGTCATAACCGGTATATTGCGATTCGAACAGGCAGAAACCGTCGTGATGCTTGGTGGTGATCACGGCGTATTTCATTCCGGCTTCCCTGGCCATTTTTGCCCACTCGCGCGGGTTGTAAAGGTCGGGATTGAAGTTGTCGAAGTATTTCTGATACTGTTCTGTAGTCAGGCGTTCCTGGTTCTTGACCCATTCATGCCGGGCAGGAAGGGCATAGATCCCCCAGTGGATAAACATTCCGAAGCGGGCGTCGGTCCACCATTTCAGCCGCTCTGTCTTTTGAGATTCCGTTTCATTCCAGATGGCAGGCTGTGCAAAAAGGGTACATGCAGTGAGCAGTACCGCCAAAAGGGTAATAAGTGTTCTCATAATCAGTATTATTTATCGGGTTCAGTTACTTCAAGGGACTGTCGGTTTCACGGGCCATATGGTTATAGGCCAGTTTATCCAGCAGTGAGGGCCAGAATTTTCCGAGGAAAACAGTGAATTTCCCTTCCAGGAAAGTGAGCACCAGCTGACGTTTTCTTTTTACAACTCCTCTGTAGATATGGTCGGCACATTCTTCTGCCGACATCATTTTGTTTTCATCGCGCGGAGATTCTCCCTGTTTCATCCCCTGAGCATTGAGAGCCATCTTACGTACCTCGGATGCCGTAAATCCGGGGGCCACCACGAGTACATGAAGGCCTGTCCGGAGGTTTTCTATTCTCAGGGTATCCAGAAAACCCCGTACGGCAAACTTTGATGCCGAATAGCCGGTCCGGCCCGGCAGTCCGACGTGCCCGGCGATGGATATGACACCCACCACAGAGCCCCTGGAATTCAGCAGGTAAGGCAGGGCATACTTGGTACAATACACCGTCCCCCAGAAATTTACGTCCATCAGGCGCCGTATGACCTCCAGGTCGACATCTTCAAAAATTGCCCGCATGGATATCCCGGCATTGTTGATCAGTACATCAATGCCACCGAAGTGTGCAACCGCCTTATCCATCAGATTCCGGCAATCCTCTTCTTTCGAAACATCTGTTACAACGGTGAGTATTTCCGTTCCCGACAATTCATCCCTAAGTGCCTTGAGCTTATCAGCCCTGCGGGCAGCCAAAACAAGTTTTGAACCATCTCTGGCGAACCTTCGGGCGAGTGCTTCGCCAATTCCGGAAGAGGCTCCGGTAATAACCACAACTTTATCTTTCATTAAACTTTAACCAATTGTTTCACAAAGATAAAAAAGGGGATTAATTTTGCCGGTCAGATAGTCGTTTTATTGCTCCGGATTGAAAGCTGCATTTACCGGAGCCATTACAACAAGGTTTGGTTCAAATAAATAAATGAGATATGCGGTTGAAATTACTTACACTCATCTGGTTTTTGTGGACCGGCTCCATGGTTATGGGGCAGGTTACAGTCCGGATTGCTGCCACATCGGATGTACACGGGGCTTTGTTTCCCTATGATTTCCTGAATGACCAGCCCGGCCTGCCCTCTCTGGCATCTCTGGAGACTTTTCTGGATTCGGTGCGGGCACTGCCCGGCCACAACCTGGTCCTTCTGGATAATGGTGACCTTATTCAGGGTACACCTGCTGCTTATTACGCCAATTTTGTCCGGGACAAAAAGACGAATCTCTTTGCCGAAGTCCTGAATTACATGCAATACGATGCAGCTACTGTGGGAAACCACGATATAGAAGCAGGTCCTGATGTGTATTACCGGCTTCAGCGGGAGTTCACTTTTCCGTGGTTAGGGGCTAACGTGATCAGGAGTTCCGACGGCGAGCCGGCATTTAAACCGTATACCATCATTGAACGACAGGGAATCCGGATTGCAATCCTTGGACTGATCACTCCCGGTGTACCCAACTGGCTTCCAAAGACGCTGTGGCCCGGACTCGAATTCCGCGATTTGGTAGAATCGGCAGCATACTGGGCAGCGCAAATACAGGACCAGGAGAATCCGGATGTTCTGATTGGCCTTTTTCATACCGGTTATGGACAGGCAGAACCGGAAATTTCATCCGGAATGCCTGAAAATGCAGGTCTGCAGGCAGCACTTAAAGTTCCGGGACTCGACCTGGTCATTTTAGGTCACGATCACAGGCCAAGATCTGAATCTGTAACCGGCCCTTCGGGTAATCCGGCCGGTATCATCAATCCGGGGAGCGGTGTCCGGAATGTGGCATGGGCAGAACTGGTTTTCTCCAAAGAAGCAGATGGTGTACGGCTTATTTCTTCGGAAGCAAGGGTTATTTCACTGGAAAAGTATGAACCCTCGGCCAGGTTTATCCGAAAATTCAGTAAAGACATCCGGGATACCAAAAAATATGCGGGCAGGCGGGCAGGAAAGTTGGCCGAACCGCTTCAGGCTATTGAAACCTTGTTTGGCAGTGCCGCGTTTACCGATCTGATCCATGAAATCCAGTTAGACATTACCGGCGCGGATATTTCGTTTACAGCACCACTGACCACCAGTGAAAACCTTCAGGCTGGCAGACTGCTTGTGAGGGACCTTTTTAAACTCTACCGGTATGAAAACTTTCTTTACACCATGGAACTTACGGGCAGGGAAGTGAAAGATTTTCTGGAATACTCATGTGGTTTATGGTTTAACCACATGCAGGATGAAAACGACCACCTCCTCAACTTCAGGAAAGACGAAAAGGGGAACGTCGTTTTGGGCCCCAACGGCAATCCCTCTCTTGCACATCCTTCATTCAATTTTGATTCTGCCGCCGGAATAAAATGGGAAGTAGACGTGAGCAAACCCCTTGGCAACAGGGTCAGGATCATTTCGATGGAAGACGGAACGGCATTTTATGAAGACAAGACCTACCAGGTGGCCATCAATTCCTACCGGGGAAGCGGCGGAGGTGGCCATCTCACACGGGGGGCCGGTATTGACCCGGAAAAACTTCAGGAACGGATTATTTATACCTCCGGCAAAGACATCCGGTCGATGATGGTCGGCTATTTAGGCAAAAGAGGGACAACATATGCGAAACCCCGCAACAACTGGCAGGTAATACCAACCGGCTGGCACCAATCGGGCATGGAGAAGGACAAGCCGTTCTTCATCCGGTAACCGGACAAGCCTGGGAATCATTGAAGAATAACCGGCATCATTCGGCACGGACAAAAACCATGTTATCGGGGGTCAGTGATTTTTCGCCGTTCCATCGGTATGCAGCCAAGGTTTTCCTGGTGGTCACACAGGCATCCACGCAGCAGATATTTCCGCGGATAACATGAGGCCCGCGGCCACGGCAGTAATGGCCGAAGAAAACCGGCGGGGCATCTTCGGGATAAACATCATAAACCGGGTATATTTCTGGGGGAATTCTGTAATCGGGCAGGTGAAACTTACTCTCAAAGGAAAGGTCGTGGAAACTTTTCCCAGCCGGATCCTCCCACCATTTAACCCTGAAAAACCGGTGGTTTCGTTTACGGTGGTCGTAGATTTTCAGGTCTGGCGGCATAATCAGGTGAACTCCCCTGGTCGACTGAAGAATGGCCTGGGAAAGCGGTGAATAAGAATCCAGCACCAGATTCCTGAAGACCTGTTTGGGCAGATTTCCAGCCGGCAATTCTGAGCGGAGTATGTCGATGTTGGTATCGCTCCAGAAGGCATGGACGACACGGATTCCGTCCAGCTCGAGAAAAAGGGGCAGACCGCGCATCCACTTCCGGGTTTCTTTCCATTCCTGCCGGAAAGGCTTGTATTCATTGATGGTCTGAGTGACCGAAAAAAAACGCTTGCCCTTCTCCCGGAGTACAGGCTGGTCGAACTCATTCTTGAGATGATACAGGATATTGCTGATTTCATGATTTCCAAGAACTGCGTATGCTGAATCACTTTCAACCATCTGCCTGATTATCTGCACCGTTTGCCTGATTTCAGGTCCGCGGTTGGTAAAATCACCGACAAACACCGCCTTTCTTTCAGGATGGGCATATGCCCCGTTCAACTTTTGGTAACCAAGTTGTTTCAGCAACATTTTCAGTAAAGTTGCATGCCCGTGGATATCGCCAATTATATCGTACATAGTGAAATAACCAAATTACAGTGAGTTTCGCTGGATTACCCTGGATTTGATCCTCTGCTGTCCCCGTTTTCCGCCCTGTACAATTTCAAGCATACGGTTGCACAGTTCCTGATAATCGTGGGTGATGGTAGTTAGTCCGCCCAAGGCTACCTCCTTCATCAGCGAATCCTCAAAAGTAATAATCCCGATGTTCTCACCAATATTAAAATCGGTTTTCCGGATTTGCATAATCAGCTCCGTCAGGATATCATCTTCTGGGATGATATAGGCCTCAAACAAAGCCGGACGCAGCTGTTCCGGGTTCCGGCAGATAAGAAAATCAAGGTTTTCCTCTGTGCAGAACCTGGTAAAGGCATCCGTTTTTTCTGCAGTTCCGGGAATATTCCTGCTGAGATAAACCAATCTGCAGTATTTCCTGAAATACTTCCTCAAATGCCTGAGCGACTCATACAAATCCTTGCCGGAATCGTGATATACACATGGCTTCTCGGGAATTCCGTTATCAGGCCGACCGATAAGGCACACCCGGCCTCCCTTAAGCCGGTCAACCAGGCTGCCATAATTTTCCAGACCTTTAAGGCTCAAAATATAAGAAGTATGATATCCGACATGGTCGGTAAGGTATTTCCTGATTCTCTCCGGATCATTATGATGAAAACAGATTTCAGCACGGGCACCCGGAGGGAGCATTGGGACAAGGCTGTTATATATTTTAAACGCATAGTCATCCATGGTATCGAATAACATGAAGATCCTTTCGTTCATACTGAGATCCCTGCTGGCAACGTAATACCCTTTTCCGTGCTGACTGGAAATAATTCCCCGGGACCGAAGCTCATTCAGGGCATACATAACCGTATCCCTTCGAATTGTGGAGTCGGAACACAGCTGGTTGATGGACGGGAGTTTGTCGCCTACCTGCATATTCCTGCTTTCGATAGAAGCGACAATAGACAGGATAATCTGGCGGTATTTGGGTACAGCAGATCTGGGATCAATATGAATAAAGTTTTTAGCCATCAGCCAGGTTTAATGAAAAACGGACTGCTAATTTAGCAATTAAAAAATGAGATGTACCTTTAAGCGACATTTAAAAAATTCCTAAATTTGGAAGCTTGCACAAAAAATAAAAAATCAATAACTGAAATAATGAGGACAATAATTGAACTTTTCGAAACCAGTGTTGAAAAATTCTCACACAAAATCTATTTGTGGGAAAAGCGCAACGGGAGCTATTCAGGGATTACCTACCGTGAAACGCGGACTGAAGTATTAAGATTTGCTGCAGGGCTTCTGAAACTTGGCCTGAAGAAGGGAGACCGTGCAGGGTTGATTTCGGAGGGAAGAAATGCCTGGATTATCAGTGAACTGGGCATACTGTACGCCGGAGGGATCAATGTTCCGTTGTCGGTCAAACTGGATGCCGGATCTGAACTGGCTTTCAGGCTGAAGCATTCCGGGGCCAGGATGCTGATCGTATCCCGCAATCAGGCTCCCAAGGCCGAGGAGATAAGGGACCAGTTGCCGGAACTGGAATATATTATCTATCTGGACGGCAAACAGGAGAAGAAGTTCGGAGACATTGACTATCAGGAAGTTCTCACATTAGGAGACCAGTTACTCATGGAGGATCCGGAACTCTTGGAAAAGACATGGAAGAGCATTCAGCCCGACGATGTGGCCAACATCAGTTATACATCGGGGACTACAGCCGACCCGAAAGGGATTATGTTGTCGCAGCTCAATTACGCAGCCAACACTGTTCAGGCCAATACACTGACAACCATTAATTCGGATTGGCGTACCCTGGCCTTGCTTCCCTGGGATCATTCGTTCGCCCATACCGCCTGTCTGTATTGCTTTATGTACAACGGGGCATCGGTGGCATCGGTTGAGCAGGGTAAGAATGCCATGGAAACCCTGAGAAATGTTCCGAAGAATATCAAGGAATTCAAACCGCATGTAATGATGTCGGTACCAGCCCTGGCGAAAAACTTCAGAAAAAATATCGAGACCGGCATCCGTGCCAAGGGGAGCACAACCGAGAAACTGTTCAATTTTGCCCTAAGTGTAGCCTATCGTTACAACGGCAACGGCTGGGACAGGGGGAAAGGCAGCCGGGCACTGCTGAAACCCCTGGTTGCACTGTTCGACAAGATCCTTTTCTCCAAAGTACGTGAAGGTTTTGGTGGTGAGATGAAGTATTTCATAGGCGGGGGAGCATTGCTCGACATCGAACTTCAACGGTTCTTCTATGCTATTGGCATTCCGATGTGCCAGGGGTACGGATTGTCGGAATCTTCACCGGTTATTTCGAGCAACACCTTACAGGCGATCAAATTCGGTTCATCGGGAAGACTCGTTAAATATCTGGATATAAAAATAGTAGATGATAACGGCAATGAACTTCCGACGGGAGAAAAGGGAGAAATCTGCGTTAAAGGAGATAACGTCATGTTAGGTTATTGGAAGAATCCGGAGGCCACGGCCGGTACGATCCGTGACGGCTGGCTCCACACCGGGGATATGGGTTATATGGATACAGACGGATTCCTTTTTGTGCTTGGCCGGTTTAAAAGCCTGCTGATTTCAAACGATGGTGAGAAATTCAGTCCGGAAGGTATTGAAGAGGCCATGGTCGACCAGTCGCCATTCCTTGATCAGGTAATGCTGTACAATAACCAGAATCCCTACACGGTTGGCATGGTGGTTCCCAATCTGGCAGCCTTAAATCGGGAGCTGGAGAAACAGGGACTCAAACCCGGAAGCGACGAGGCTTGTGAAGCTGCGCTGAATCTGATCCAGCATGAGGTGGATGCCTATAAGAAAGGTGGCAAATTTGAAGGTATGTTCCCCGAAAGATGGCTGCCCGCTGCGGTGGCTGTCCTTCCGGAAAGCTTTAATGAAGATAACGGGCTTATCAATACGACCATGAAGATGGTCAGGGGCAAGATCACGTCATACTTTTCAAAGGAACTTGACTACCTGTATACTGCAGAGGCAAAAAACATAATCAATACAGTTAATCTGACTTCGATAAAAAAATGGTATTAGCCGAAAAGCCGGGTTGAAAAATCCGGCTTTTTCATATCAGAAAAGCCGCCGCTGGACATCGGGTTCCCTTTTAACCGCGGCTCCGGCGAGCAGGCTGTTTATGGCGGCATGACACTTACCGCAACTGGTACCGGCACCGGTCATAAGTTTGATATCTTCGAGGTCACGTGCACCTTCAGCGATAGTAGCCAAAATCTCTTTTTCTGTAATAAAATTGCAAACGCACACCAGTTTCCGGGCCATAACATAAAAATCTTTTCCAATGGTTAACAATTGTCCCGCGAATCAGTTCATGAACTGGTTTTCGACGTAAATCCTGACCAACCGGTAAATGTCGATCACTTCATCGCGTTTGGGCAATACGCCATAAATTTTATCGACATACCTTCCCTGGGACAGAATCCGGAAAGAAGCCTTAAAATTAAGGTCATACACCCACGAAAGCTGCATTATTTTAATATCGTCCTGTGTTTTCAGAAATTCCCGGGTTACCGTTTTGCCGTTTTTCACTGCATGGGCTACCTGTTCGGAGATCCCCTTCCCTTTCGGGAGATTCCATGATAATGTATGGTTGGCTTCATCAAATGGATTGGAATAGTGGTTGGTCAGCGATTCCAGAATATCCAGTTTATCAGCGTCGCGGAGGATTTTGCTGAATAGTCTTTCCCGTTCATTCAGCGATTCCGGGAGTTCCGGCTTGTTGTGCTGATAGATGGCAACTTTAATTATCCTTGCCGTATCATTGTCGATCCCCTGGAAAACATTTCCACGTTCAACCTCATCGACTCCCATGGCCGCATGGTCTCCGGAAATGGTATCATCATAGGTATTGAATTTCAGGAGTTGGGGAAAACGGCCCAG
The DNA here is from genome assembly GCA_030602265.1 of Prolixibacteraceae bacterium. Classification (GTDB taxonomy): domain Bacteria; phylum Bacteroidota; class Bacteroidia; order Bacteroidales; family Prolixibacteraceae; genus UBA1413. Next base: position 60,229 of record JAUWAB010000020.1, read on the forward strand.
ATCGTGCAGGAGACCGGTAATCCTGGCAATGGCCACATCTTCCAGGTCAAGGTTCAGTGAAGCAGCAATTTTCCCTGCAAGTTCCGAAACCCGGTAACTGTGCTGGCGCTTGATCTCCACCTGCCTTGCCTGTCCCTTGTTCCAGCCGGAATAAAACAGCAGGAAGGAATCGAAAAATTGCCGGCTTTTTATATCAAGTTCAACCAGGGTCATTATGCAGAAATATTAAAGAGTTCCGGGGTAAAATTAAAACCCTTTGCTTCAGTTTCCGATTTTTAAGCGGATCAGTTATCAACGGAATAATCAACAATCGGGGTATTGTGTCATAAATTTCCCGGTAAAAGATCCGGTTGTTAACAAACCCTCATAACCCGGATGGTCAGGGCTGGTTAAAAATCACCGGATAATTCGTATCAGCTGTTTTCTAAAATGGTAAAGTTTGTTATTTTTGCAGCGCTTTAATAACGCGCTCAGGAAGATTGGCCCTATAGTTCAATGGATAGAATTTCAGATTCCGGTTCTGACGATTTGGGTTCGAATCCCGATAGGGTCACACAAACCGCTGTAAAAGATTTATTTACAGCGGTATTTTTTTTTAAAGAATTATTAGTCCACAGATTACACAGATTACAGTAGAGTAGAGCGGGAAGGATAAAACACCTTCCCTGCCCCCTCATCAAACCGTACGTGCAGTTTTCCCGCATACGGCTTTCCTACAAACTTCTTCATATGCTTTCACAAGCGAGCCGGCTGACATGCATATTTTGAGG
>JAUWAB010000111.1 GCA_030602265.1 Prolixibacteraceae bacterium
TTTTTTGTGGAAGGCGCGGAGATTTTTCAGTTTGGTATTGGCCGGAGCAGCCTGTTTTATACCCGCCGGATAGGCGCCCGGGATCCCATCATAGGGGCTGCCAAAGTTTCGGGCAGGTCTGCCCGTGGTTTGTCTTTCGGCTTGCTGGGGACATCTTCCGGCCACGATTTCAGGCTTACCCACAACTATGGTGTGGCCAGGGCAAGCCAGCAAATCGGCAGTTACTCCTCGGCAGGGGGAATCGTAACCGTTTACCAGAGTCCGGCCGAAACCGGATCCGGCTGGAAGAGCATGACCGGAGGTGTGGACTGGGACTTGCGTTTTGGACAGAACCGGTATAGTTTCGAAGGAATTGCAGCATTTGCCAACCGGGAATCATTGTCGCCCGATAAGGAAGCACAGCGGGGTTTTATGGGTGGACTAATCATGAAAAAACGGGAAGGGGTAATCGATGGACATGTTACCTTGCTGGTGTTTTCCGACCGGTATAACCCCAACGATATCGGCTGGACCAGCTTTGAACAGAATTTCTACGAGGCCTGGTCGGGGCTTACCTATAACATTAATGCCGGACAACCTTTCGGGCATTTTCAACGGGCCAACATCCGGTTGTACCACCGGCAGCGCTATTCTTACCTGCAGTGGTGGAATATGGGCGACTTCTTCAGCATAAGATCAGAGTGGATGACACGTAACTCACAAATGATCCGTTTCAGCTCCAGCTTTTCAGAGGTTATCGGCGGTTACGATATATGGGAAACCCGGGGCCTCGACCGGTGGGCTCGGCCCGGTACCATCATGTTTGCAGGCGAATACAACACAGACGAGCGCCGCAACTGGATGGTCACATCGGAAGGTAGCCTCAAATTTGCCGAAGATGGTGGGAAACTCTATATGGTTGGTGTGAAAGGCAATCTCGACGTTGGCACAAGGTTTTCTTTCACCGGGAGTGTGAAAAGCGAATGGGAAAGATCGAATACGGCATGGGCTTCGAATGAAACCTTCCGGAAAACCGACGATGGATGGCTGATTGGCAACCGGCCGGCAGCTCCCGGAAAGCTGAGTTCCACTGACTACACACCTTTCAGCGATGGTGGAAAACTCACCTCCATTTTGTCGGGTCGTCCGGAATACAATCCCGGGTTTCATTATGTTCCGGTTTTCGGAAAACGAAATTCAGGTTATCTTGACTTCACACTCAGAAGTGCGGTGACCTTTACCAGCACCCTTTCGTTGCAGCTATATACACAGCTGTTCCTGGCGAAGGGCAAATATGAGGATTTCAGCTTACTCATCAATCCCGACCGGCTGGAGCCATTCGCACACTACCCGAAACAGCTCAACTTTGCCTATCAGAATTTGCATTCGAATTTAGTCATGCGCTGGGAATACCGGCCCGGATCAACCATCTTCCTGGTATGGAGCCACGGCCGCAAGGCAAGGGATGAGGCCCAGCCGCTGGAACCGCCCATCCACTCGCCCTACCACCGGTCACTTGGAAACCAGATTGGAGATGTTTTCGGCATATTCCCCGATAACTCCTTTATGATGAAGGTGAGTTATGCTATTTTTTAAACAATCAGCAGCACGAGAATAAGGCAAAAGCCTTTATAGGATGATTGTAACAAAAAGAACAGACAAACGTCAAATAACGAACTAAGATAGGTTGGCGTATGAGGTTTATTTGTGTTTTACTTTTTCTGATTGTTTCAGTTTCTTCAGTGCAGGCAAATGGTAAATATATTGTTACTTCCGACAGTGTGAGGTTATTTGTGAATGTTAAAGGTACCGGCCCTGCTTGTTTGTATATTCATGGTGGCCCGGGGTCGGGAAGTTATTGGCTGGAGGAGTTTTCAGGCGATTTCCTGGAACAAAATTTCCGGATGATTTATCTGGATCAGAGAGGGGTTGGCCGCTCTTCGAGTCCCGTTAACAAGGATTATTCGATGGAAAGAATGATCAAAGATTTTGAAGAAATCCGTGTATCACTGGGCATTAATCAATGGCTGACGCTTGGACATTCGTTTGGAGGGATTCTTCAGATGGGGTATGCGAACCGATTTCCAAATGCCATTTCAGGAATGATTTTTATTAACTGTACGCTTGATATGAATGACAGTTTTTCTACCAGCTGGCTGCCTAAAGCCATCGAATTAGCCGGGAATGAGGTTCCTTCTGTTTGTCTGGATACCGCGGTTTCGGTTTATCACCGGATGCTTGCCATAATGCCTGTGCTGAATAAAAAAGGCGAAATGTGGAAGATCTTCTTTGATAATCAGGAGAATAGCATACGCATGAATGAAACCTACCATGGTTTCGAAACCTGGAACAGCGATCAGAGTGAAAATATTCTGGAAATACCTGAATACTGGGAAGATTATCGAAAACATACCCGGGAATTCAATCGACCGGTACTTTTTTATTATGGAAAAACCGATTGGGCCATTGGTCCAGATCATTATACCGGGATGGTATTTCCAGAAATGAAGTTATGGGGTGCCGAAACCGGGCACATGCCTTTTCTCGAAAATAAAACTGACTTAATGAATGCGATAAGTAACTTTATGAATAGCAATCATTTTTAGTAAAAATTTCCTTTAATGTATCCGCAAACCATTCGAGAGTTTCCATCTCAATAGTAAGTGCCGGATCAAGCCTCAGAACTTCGGCATTGGGGCGTTTGCAAACGATATAACCTTCATCAAGAAGCATTTCATAAACCAGGTTGGCATCCTTGTGGAATTCGATGGCCAGCATCAGTCCGCGCCCCCTTATTTCCTTAATGACCGGATACTGGTTTTTCAGGCCTTCGAGCTTCTCTTTCAGATAGTTTCCTTTCTGAAGGCAGGCTTCCAGCAGGTTTTCATCTTCAATTATCCGGATAACTTCGCGGGCAACAACAGCCCCCAATGGATCGTTCTGGTGCGACTGGGCATAGATAAACCGCTTCAAAGCCAGCTTTTGGCTTACGTTTTCAGAAATGGCGGTGACACTCACCGGATAACCATTTCCGATGCCCTTGCCCATGGCCACTATATCGGGCTGAATAGGGTAATGCTGGTACCCGAACCACTTTCCCGTTCTTCCCATTCCGGTGGTAACCTCGTTGGCCAAAATCATACCTCCGTAGCGCTTTATCCGTTCTGAAATATTCCGGATTAGTTTCCCGGAAGGGAACCTCACCAAACCCATCGAACTTCCGGGTTCAAACAGAAATATACCGGTCTCGCTGAAAGGAATCTTTTGAAATTCCTCACATTCGCCGGTGCATCCTTCCGGGGAGGATGCACATCCACAATTCAATCGGTCGTAAATAAACCATCCTTCCTTGCTTTTTGTGGCAGCATCGCCATAAGCACCAAAGTATGAATCAGCAAAAGTAAGGGCCAAAGGTCGCTCTGACATGGTCCGGGCTATGCGCATCCCGAATTCAACCGCTTCGGAGCCTGAACACAGGAATTCGCATTTGCCACCTTTTAAGCCACAGATTTCGAGCACTTTCAGCGCGGTTTCATCAATTGCCGGATGGCCATAACAAAACCCTGTGTGGGTAATTCTGCCAATCTGATTGGTGATAACCTGGTTAATTCTCCGGTTATTGTGCCCGACATTGGTACACCATACACCCGATTCAAGGTCAACCAGCCTGTTGCCGTATTCATCGTACAGAAAACAATTGTCGGAGCCAGTAATATTACCGAACTTTAAGTGGTGGCCGGTTGACCAGATAATGTTTTGCATAGATTCTATATTTTTACAATAGGTATGTATTTGCAAAAATTGTATCAGTTTTCTGATAAAGAATACATTTTATTATCCACCTTTTGATTGTGAGTAATCCCCGAGAATACAATTTTTCTGGTTCTTCCGGGCATTTTGATATATTGCGTAAAAGCATGTTTTATTCCGTTTATCTCCCGATAATCTTCAAAAGTAGTAACAATAGTTGCTTCGTCCAGCGATGTGTCCATTGGTTCTTCAATCCGGGCAAGTAAGTTATTGCTTTTGCTGAAGTACCAGTTCTCCTTTGCTCCATATAGGGTTTCGATATAAATTTTGTGAAGATCTATCCCGTCAACCTGATGCAACCCTTTATATTCAAATGTTGCCAGGAGCTTTTTCCAGTTTGCAAAACGTAACAATGAGGCTGAATTCAGGAAGGTATTTTTTTCTTCGCCCTCAATAATCCGGCTACCCGACTCCCTCTTTTCCCAGCAAACCATTCCATCGAACCCTCGGGTAATTTCGCCGGTTTCGGGCGAAGAAACCTTTATGAAGTAGTTACCTGTATGGTCTTCAACAATTTTTCTGTCGAGTACCAGGCCGGTTTCAATAAAGGTCAGTACTGAGAAGCTTTCGATGCTCTTAATTTTGGCCAAATTTTCTGCGCCCCCGATAGCCAAAACATAGTTTTCCAGAATCCTTTCTGCTTCAGGGACCTTTTTATTTAATTGAGCTTGAGCACCATTCATCGATGCCATAAACAACACCAACACAAGTGTAATAACTGATTTCTTACTTACTGTTTTCATAATACTTTAATTACATTGATAATTGACTTTCAACCTCAAAATTACGGTCACTGAACGTGCTTGTGAATTAAAATGTAATGTAGGTGTAAAAAGCTATTCCGAAAGTGTTGAGTGGGGCTATGAATACGAAAATCAATGTCGGTTTTTATTCACATCCTTTTTGTAGTTCTTCAGCATTTTCCCGAAGGACTTATCTTTTTTCCGACGCTCTGCAACCGAGGATTCAAAAAAGTCTTTCTCCCGTTCCATTTTCAGGTAATTCTCATACGCATCCAAGTCGATCTCACCACTTTCGGCTGCTGCCCGCACCGCACATCCTGTTTCACTGGTATGGGTGCAATCGTCGTACTTGCAATTCATTGCATATTTCATGATTTTGTCGAACGCAGTATGCAGTCCCGATTCGCTGTCGGCTATCCCCACTTCGCGCATGCCCGGATTGTCGATCAGAATCCCTCCGCCCGGCAATACAACCAACTCACGGTGGCTTGTGGTGTGCCTGCCTTTGCCGGTACTGTCGCTGATGGTTTCTGTTTTCATCAGGGTTTTGCCCGACAAATTGTTGATCAATGTTGATTTTCCTATACCGGAAGAACCCAGCAAACAATAGGTTTTCCCATTCTCAATGTTTCTTTTTAACTCGTCGTATCCATCATGTGTGGTATTGCTTACCGTCAAAACCGGCACATTGGCAATGCGCTGCCGGATGCTTTCCAGCATTTGTCTAAGCTGTTTTTCGTCAACAAGGTCAGTTTTGGTAATGAGGATAATGGGTGTAACCCTGCCTGTATAGCAAATGGTGAGATACCTTTCGAGACGGTTCAGGTTAAAATCCCTGTCAGCGGCCTGCGCAATAAAGGCATAATCCATATTGGTGGCAATAATCTGTATTTCAGACGTTTTTCCGGTTGCCTGCCTCGAAATAATGGAGTAACGGGGCAGTATGCGGTGGATAATGGAAAAATCGGGGTCATAAATGGTCAGCTCAACCCAGTCGCCAACGGCAGGAAAATCTTCGCGGCTGCTGGCCGAGTACCTGAGGTTTCCGGTGATTTCGGCTTCGAATTCGCCCTTTTCGGTTGTAACGGTGTATCTTTCCTTGTGCTCCGCGATCACCCTGCCCACTTCAAAATCGCCAGGTTTAATCTCCGTTCTGTATTTTTCAGGAATTGCGTTGAATCCCAAATCTTTCAGCAACATTTTATAAAATTTCTATGTTAATTTTCGGTGTTCCTTTTTCTTTAAAAGGGAATTGTTTTTCGAAGGCTTCCAGGGATTGCCCATCCGTTTCGAATGCCTTGTCTTCGAAAAACCTTCCATTAATGGTTGACAAAGCTCCCGGAAATAATTCCAAAGCCATAAACGGCTCAAAGTTCTGGCCATCTTTGGTGGTAATACCATATTCCCCGGCATTTTTAAAACCAAACCTGTGGTAATAATCAGGATTCCCAAACAGAACCATACCCCTGTAACCCATATCCCCTGCAAAACGGATGGATTCCCTGATCAACGCAGAACCTATACCCTGACCCTGCAATCCGGGCAAAACAGATACCGGCCCTACACATAAAACTTCTGATTCACTGCCGGATGAATCAAGCACTTTTGCTTTTGTGGTGATAATATGGCCAACTAAATTGACGTTCAGAACAGCCACCAAATCGAGTTCACTTATATAACTTGTGCTTCTCCTTAGTTGGTGCAATGCCAGGTGTTCGTCACAGCCCGGTTTATATAAATCCCAGAAAGCTTCCCTGGTAAGGTTTTCTGTGATTTTAAACTCATTCGCAAATGTTTTTCTGATTATAGTGGTCATGGCAATACGCTTTTTACTATTCCTTTATATAATGACAACAAAGGTACAAATACCTGATGAGCAGCCGCATAAAACAGGATGAAAGGTGAAAACCGGATGTTGAGCGCACAAATATTGCAGTTCAAAGCGATGGGGCTGCTCCGGTTATTAATGCTACTTTGTTTATTAATCGCATACTCCGTGTTTCTGATTTAGGACTGCTGCGCAGAGATGACATTTCAGTACTCTCTGTTGGAAAACTACTTAAACCTCAATTATTCTCCTCATAATAATACGAATAGTCAATTCCTTTCATATACATTTCGCGGTCGTTGATTTTGCCGGTTAAGGCGTTTTTCAATAGTTCTCTTAGTAAATCGCTGTTTACAGGGCTTTGCATCATGGCGTTCATATAATCCTGTTTACTGATTTGGCTCCAGTCTACACATTTCTGAAGACGTTTTTTCAATATCAGATCCAGCCATATCCGGGCACTCCGTCCATTACCATCCATAAACGGGTGCGCAATGTTCATTTCTACATACTTATCCACTATCTCATCATAAGTAGTTTCAGGCATGGCTTCAAATTGCGTTAATGTTTCGCCCAAAAAACGGGATACGGCAAATTGAAATCCTCCTTTTGAAATGTTTTTTTGCCTGATTTGCCCTGCGAAATCATATAAACCACCAAACAAATAAGCGTGTATCTGCTGAAGGCCTTTGGTTGTGCCCACTTCGATGCTGTTGATAAACGAACTTTCAAACAAAGCATAAGCCTTTGATTTACTTTTACCGTCAATACTTTCATCACTGTAAGTAAACCATTCGATAAACCGGTTTGCTTTTTTGCCAGGAAACTCTTTACCCAATGCAATAATTCCGTTGTAATCCAACATATCGGTAAAACGATTTTTGCCATCCGGTGCAAGTATTTTCAACTGGGTAGTTGCACTAACCACTTGGCTGTTTTCTTTTCTCAGCCTGTTTTTGAAATATTTCCAATAGTTCCGGGTTTTGGCATAATCGCTTTGGCCGGTAAGCACCGCAACAATATCCAACACCGAAAACCACCATTTGGCGTTTTCTTCGTCCCAAACAGCCCGCACTTCGCGGTCGTCAAAAAAACGTATGGATATTTTTGCTTTGCTCATCGGTTATCATTCCCGTAACGATGTAATTTATCGCTCAAAGTTAGGGTAATTTATATCTTGTAACTGCAATATATATAATCCCAAAATACAAAACATATTTTGCTTTACAAACCAACTCCGGCTTCCATATTCCGGACCAGGTCCTTTACAAAGCGGGCCATCGGGGCGCCATCTATGGCATCATGGTCGAAAAATATGGTTTTGCTGATGGCCTTAA
>JAUWAB010000052.1 GCA_030602265.1 Prolixibacteraceae bacterium
AACCAGTACACCGGTTTTTATGTCGAAAGAAGCTCCGATAATGGCAGAAGCTGGCAATTGCTGAACGAAAAGCCCTATTACAGCTCGGAACCCGACGACCAGATGACCTTTGAGCCTGGATCGGCCAACGAGTTTTATGCTATGTTGCTGCATACCCATCATGTCTTTTTCGACAGTATTTTCCCCGGAAATACCTATCAGTACCGCGTGCAGGGTCTCGATGCTTTTACCGACCTGAGCCTCTTTTCCGAACCGGTGGTCATTGAGACCATCGACCTGGAACCTCCGGCTGCCCCGCTGATCAATTCCACCGTCACCCTCGAAAACCAAACCATCCGGGTGTCGTGGTCAAAACCTGAAAAAGAACCTGATCTGGCAGGATTCCGTGTTCAGAAAGCACCCTTGCCCGACGGGCCCTGGGAAAATCTCAGCGATGCACTTCTTCCGGTAAGTTCTTCAGTGTTTATTGATAATAAAGCGGCTCAGACCAATGGCGGTTACTACCTGGTGATTGCCGAAGATAAATCGGGAAACCAGTCGGCTTCCATGCCGGTAAAGGGGATTGTCGAAGACAAGGAGCCTCCCGCTGTGCCCACAGGGCTCAAGGGAATGGTTTTTTTAGACGGGATCGTAACCCTGTTCTGGGACGAATCCAAAGAACCGGATCTCCGGGGGTACAGGGTGTACTATGCCAACCAGGATGACCATACCTTTATAACCCGGACGGCGAGGCCAATTGATGAGGCTTTCTTTACCGATACCATTCCTGTAAGATCACTTACCCGCGGAATTTATTACAAAGTGCTGGCAGAAGATCATTCGGGCAATATGTCGGAACTGTCGCCAGCCCTGGCCTTGGGGCGCCCCGATGTGGTGCCGCCTGCCGCTCCGGTAACCTACAAGGCTTCGCAGACAGCTGAAACGGTTAACATTACCTGGAGCGGAAGTGCTTCCGAAGATGTGGTGGCTTACCGCATTTTCAGGAAACCGAAAAATGCCCCGACGTGGGACCTGCTCAAGATGGTCGATCCAAAGACGCTCAGCGGGCATATTATTTTTACCGATAACCCGCCGGCATCGCCGCAACCTTATGAATACACGATTGAGGCGATCGACAGCTGGGGCAACAGTTCGGGAATGGCCAGGCCGGTCAGCTTCCGTATACGGGGAAAAAGGACGGTCGAAGTGCCCATTACTTTGTCGGGTTCGGCGACGACAGGCAGCAGTGGCGTTAAAATATCGTGGGCCTACCCGCAGCAGGCTGACCATAAGATCGAGATCTCCCGTGCCTACAATTCGGATGTGCTGGCGGTGCTGACCACTTCCGAATCTTCCGCCAGGGAATTCACCGACAGAAGGGTGGACCCCGGCGCCGTAGTCAGGTATTCGGTAAGGCTGGTCTTCAGCGACGGCAGGTATAGCCAGCCGTCGGAGGTTATTACGGTGCGGGTGCCGTGATTTATTATTGATTATTTATTATTGATTATTTGGGGTTTTTAGGTGACGGGCAAGGGAAAAGCATCGTCCAAAGATTATTAAATGCTGTCTACACCTGCCCGACAAAGTCATTCTGGCGGGCCAGCCCGAAAGACTCGTTCTGGCGGGGATTCCACGGATTATTAATTATTGTCCACAGATTACGCAGATTACACAGATTATTAAAATTATTGTCCACAGATTACGCAGATTACACAGATTATTAAAATTATTGTCCACAGATTACGCAGATTCCACGGATTATTGCTCAATATAGAGGTGAGGTTCTTTATGGCATAGTCTGTTATTAAAATTAATCAGAAGATCGGTGTACCCATACCGTTGAACAAGGCCTATTCTAATCTTCAAGATTCTAATCTTCAAGATTCCATGCGTTTGTATTATAGCAAAAAGGCCGGTGAGAAATTGCCGGTATTTTAATAAGTTTGCCTTCTGAATGCAACAGTCAGATCATGCAGCGCTATTTTATTGAACTCAGTTACAAGGGGACCCGGTACCACGGCTGGCAGGTTCAGCCCAATGCATTAACGGTGCAGGAGGTGCTGGAAACTACCCTGAGTACGTTCCTCCGCCGGAAAATTGAAGTAACGGGGGCGGGACGTACGGATACCGGCGTACATGCATCTTTTTATGTGGCCCATTTTGAGGTGGATGAACTGCCTTTTGCATTGTCTGACCTGGTTGAAAAACTGAACCGGTTCCTGCCCGACGATATTGCCCTTCACCGGATCCTGCCTGTTCCAGGGGATTTGCACGCAAGGTTTTCTGCCATCAGAAGGACGTATCATTATTATATTTCAAGGAAAAAGGACCCTTTTACATTAGATACCAGTTACCCGTATCTGCTTCCCCTGGATTTGGATGCCATGAATCGGGCGGCTGCCTTGTTGACCAGTGAAGATGATTTTACCAGCTTCAGTAAGTTGCATTCCGACGTGAAAACCAACATCTGCAAGGTTTACGAAGCTTTCTGGAAAGAGGAGGGGGGTATGCTGGTTTTTACCATTTCGGCCGACCGTTTTCTGAGGAATATGGTTAGGGCCATTGTGGGAACCTTAATGGAGGTCGGCCGGCATAAAATTTCACCGGATGAATTCAGGGAGATTATTGCCCTCAAAGACCGGAGCGCTGCCGGTACTTCGGCACCTCCACAGGGCTTGTTCCTCGCCGGAATAGAGTATCCGGTGATCCCGTAATCCGGAATTTCATCGTATACTAAATTCCAACTCAAAGACACTAAGACACAAAAATTTTTTTACCGCAAAGGCACCAGGACGCAAAGTTTTAGTTTTTTGTCTGATGTCTGGTGTCTGAAGTCTCTTATTTAAATGGTTTTTTTGCCACAAAGTAAGAAGACACAAGGTACCACAAAGATTTTTTTTTGTCTTGATACCTGATACTTGATACTTGATACCCTTACGTATCAAGTAAGCGTTAGTCTGTCATATGAATACGGGCTATATTACATATACAGACGGTCTGACGTCTAATGTCTAATGTCTAATGTCTAATGTCTTTTCCTACCCGGCACCTACCTCAATTTTGCACCAACCTGCTTTTCATAAGCGGTAAGTATTCGCTCCATTGCCTTGTCGATCTGCTTGTCGGTAAGTGTTTTCGTATCGTCCCGGAGGATGTAGCTGATGGCATAGGACTTCTTGCCTTCCGGTATGCCTTTGCCTTCGTAGATGTCGAACAGGTTTACCGATCTGAGCAACTGCCGCTCTGCTGAAAACGCCATATTCCTCAGGGCACTGAACCTGACGTCCCTGTCCAATACCAGGGCCAGGTCACGCCTGACTTCAGGATACTTCGGCAATTCAGTGAATTTAACCTTGTTCTTCTTATGTTTCCAGAGCAGTTGACCCCAGTCGAAGTCGGCATAATAAACCGGATTAGCTATATCAAACTTTTTTGCCCATTTGGGAGCCACGATGCCGAACTCAACCAGTTTGTTCTTATCGGCCGTCTCATAAACCAATCCTTCGCGGAAGATTTCATTGGTGGTCTCTTCCGTTTTCAGGTTTTCTGTTTCAAATCCCAGCCTGTTCAGGATATTTTCGACATACGCCTTCAATTCAAAGAAGCTTGCCGGGACTTCGGGGGTTGACCAGTTGGCCGCTTCCCGGTTGCCGGTAAGGAACAGGGCCAGGTGTTCTTCCTCGTAATAATTGGCTGCAGGATCTTCCTTGTAATGGGTTCCCCTGAAGAAATAGCAGTTCCCGAATTCAAACAACCTTAGGTCGCTGTTTTTGCGGTTGCTGTTCAGCTGGATACACTCCAGTCCGCCATACAGCAAAGTCTGGCGCATGCCGTTCAGGTCACTGCTGAGGGGATTGAACAACTTCACGGTATTACCGGCTTTATAGTCGTTCATCTCGTCGTAATACCCGGCTTTGGTCAGCGAATTGGACCACATTTCATAAAATCCCCGGGATACCAGCAGATCGGATATGATATTTTTAACCTTGTTAGGATCGGGATTTTCGGCGTAACTCAATGATGCATTTACATGAGTAGGCGTTTCCACGTTGTTATAGCCATATATTCGAAGGATTTCCTCAATCACGTCGACTTCCCGGTTGACGTCCACCCGGTAGGCAGGCACCAGCAGGCTCATTCCGCGTTCAGTCTCCTTTTCAATCGAAATTTCAAGCGATTGAAGGATATTTCTAAGTTCTGGCCTGGGTATCTCTTTCCCAATCAGCCGGTTGACATTGCTGAATGAGATTTCAACGGCAAAGCCCCTGACCGGTTCCGGGTAGATATCCTTAATTTCGGATGAAATGGTGCCGCCGGCAATCTCACCTATCAGGAGGGCCGCACGTTTCAAGGCATAGATGGTGCCGTTGATGTCGGTACCCCGCTCGAAACGGAAGGAGGCATCGGTGAAAAGGCCGTGCCGGCGTGAGGTCTTCCGGATGTATACCGGATCAAAACAGGCACTTTCCAGGAATATATTCTTTGTCGAAAGCTTTACGCCCGACTGGATCCCTCCAAAAACACCCCCGATACACATGGCATCTTCGGTATTGCATATCATGAGGTCATTTTCGTCGAGTTTGCGCTCGGCACTGTCTAAGGTGACGAATTTGGTACCGGGGGACAGAGTCCGCACAACTACCTTACCGCCTTTGATTTCTGAGGCGTCGAAGGCGTGGAGCGGCTGACCGGTTTCAAAAAGCACAAAGTTGGTAATGTCCACCACATTGTTGATTGGCGTAAGGCCAATGGCTTTCAGCCGGTTCTGTAGCCATGCCGGTGATTCCCTTACTTCGACACCCGAAATGGTCACGCCGGAATAGCGGGGGCATGCTTTGGTATTCTGTACCTCCACGGGTATGTCCAGATCGTGGTTTTCTACCCTGAAATGATCCACGGACGGGCGTTTGTAACTTTTCTCTCCGGTGAGTTTTAACGCGGCGGCCACATCCCGGGCAACGCCAATATGTGAAGCCCCGTCGATACGGTTCGGGGTGATATCTACCTCAATTACCCAGTCGGTTTCTACCTTGAAATAATCGGCTGCCGGAATGCCGACAGGCGTATTCTCCGGAAGGACCATGATTCCTGATCCATCGGAACCGGTGCCGATCTCCACTTCTGAGCAGATCATGCCCTCGGAAACCTCGCCCCTGATTTTGGCTTTTTTGATGACGAACTCCTGGTCTCCGTCGTACAAAGTTGTGCCCACTGTGGCAACGACAACTTTCTGTCCGGCTGCCACATTCGGCGCCCCGCAAACGATGGGGAGGATCTCACCTGATCCGGTATTGATGGTGGTAAGGCTTAGGTGATCGCTGTTGGGATGGGGGACACAGGTCACGACTTCGCCCGTTACCAATCCCTGCAGTCCGCCTTTTATGCTTTCCACTTGTTCAATACCTCCAACTTCCAGTCCGATGCTGGTCAGCAGTTCAGCCAATTGCGAGGGAGTCTGGTCAAAATCCAGATAGGTCTTAAGCCAGTTATACGAAACCTTCATTTTGTAATGATTTTCTGATTTATCGAATGGGCAAAAGTAAGTAAAATCATCAGAAATCCGATCGGGGAATATTCACTGAAATCATATGGTCTGATAATTTAACGGAAAATAAAAAGCTGCCCCGGGCGATCGGGACAGCTTTTGATTTTCAGGTTCAGGACTGATGTTTATTTTTTGGTCGGGACATTCACATTAAGTGCGCCGGTTATCTTTCCGATGTTCTCGGGGTCAATCAGTCCGCGGATGCTGATCAGGGCATTGCTGTTTCCGCCCACCACCAGCAGAAGTTCGGAAAATTTGCCACCTCCGGCATCGCGGCCGTAGAACCTTACTACTTCATCACTTCCCGTGACTTCCATCAGTACTTCGTAGGTGTGGTTTTTGAAAAAACCGTCGCTTTCCAGTTCCTTGTAGAAATCGAGTTTACTGTTGATGACATTGTCTTCGACCGACAGGATCCTGATCGCCTGGAGATTGTTCAACATCTCACTGGTGGCGGCGTTGGATGTGTCCAGTTTTCCGGCAAATCCCAGAAGTTTTCCTGAAATATTCACCGTGGTGAAACCTTTCTGGTTGGCGTACTTGTCGAAGAGTTTGTCGACCGGGCTTTTCTGTGCGGCTAGTGCCATCGGAACCAGCATCGCGATTAAAATAATAATCCGTTTCATTTTATACATTCATTTTTTAATTGTTTTTATCTGTTACTTTCAGGCCTGTTCAGTATTCATTCTGGTTGGTCCATCCGGATATTCCTGACCGGTTCGAGTCCGCGGCTGATAATCTGCAGGCTGTTTTCCAGCGGGTAAACTGCATTTTGTACGCTTTGCACCGGCTCGAGGGCTGACATTCCCTGGTTATACCTGGATGAAATAAATTGTAAGGTATGCTGTGCGTATGCCAGTGCTTCGTCCGGATCGGTAAAGGTATCGCGGAAGGATTGCTGCTGCTGATAGTAGAGCATTCCTGAAACCGCAATGAGCAGGGAGGCGGCAATGCCCGAAACGGTCAGCCACATCTGGCGGTATCGGCTTTTGCTCCCGGATTCCTTTTCCAGGATGTAATCCATAATCTCATTTTCCAGGATCCTGTCCCGCTCGGCCACATCCGCAGTGGTCAGTCCGTCAAAGAACTCCCGGTATAGTTCCAGCTCCGGGTCTGTTTCTGCCTGGCTGAAGTATTCCTTCAGTTGGCGCTCTTCCTGTAATGAAGTTTCTGCTTCAAAATATTTTTGCAACAATGCTTTTACTTCGCTCGTTCTCATTTTCCCAAATTTTAACCAATTCTTCCCTCACTTTTTTTCTCGCTCTCGACAGATTCACCCTGATGGCGTTGGCATTCAGTCCGGTAAGCTCTGCGATTTCCCCGTAATCCTGATTTTCTATGTCGCGCATATACATTACTGCCTTTTGCTGCTCCGGCAACCTTCCTATCAGCGCCCTTATCCTGCCTGCAGTATCTGTCAGTTCCAGCTCGTCGCGCTCTTCACCTGGTTCCCTGTTCAGCTTCCTTTCCGTTACCTCGTCCATGCTGACCGCCCTTCTGGCTCTGATCAGGTCAAGACAACGGTTACGGACCATCTTCATCGAAAAGGCATCCAGGTTGTCGATCTTGTCCAGTTCATCCCGCATTTGCCATAATTTCAGAAATATATCCTGAACAACATCTTTTGCTTCGTCACCATCTTTCAGAAACTGATCTGCAAAACGCATCATCCTGCCGCTCAACGGGAGCACTTTTGTTTTAAAATCAATGGTTTGCATCAGTTTGAATTCGATTTTTCCGTTTTCATTCAAAGTTAAGACGGATGTAGGGAAAATTCATTACAGTCATGGGTGATTTTTTTTGCATAATATTCCGATAAGTTTACAGTTTAATCATAATATTCAAATAATCAATGTAATACAAATAAGCTCGTTAAAAGCCGGGGGATTATTTTTTGCGCTTCCGGTCAACAGGTCTTTATCCTAAGCAATTGTTGTATTTTTGGGTCAGAAACAATGAGCTATGAATCTTACGGAAATTTGTAAAAATTATCGGTTTAGCCATCATCAGGGGATGACGATAAAAGCAGGTACACTGCAGCTTGAATTGAAGAGGATTTCACAGGGATGGGGTTTCCGGCCGGAGGAGGTTTTTTCTCCATTCGACGAAATCAAGATGGAGGAAAACCAGCCCGGGTTTATGGTCAGCGAGAGTGCCTTGTACCAGTCGGGAGACTCAGATAATCTGTACATCCGGCCGGTATTGCCCGCGAAACCGGTAGTTCTGAAGAATAGCGGCATGCGGATTCTGCCCGGACAAAGCATGCGGTTCTTTGTGAAGATTCCGCTTTGGCTTCAGTTTTATCATTCAGAAGTTCATCCCGAGAACTTCATGACTGAGTTTCCGCTTTGGAGACTGTCAGACACCTGGTTCGGGGAACCCGATGAGGGAGAACCTGCCCTGGCATTGGGGAATTTCTACGAAAAGGACCCTGCCATGCTGGGCATCAAGCCCTGGGAGGCGGTTTCTCCTGTACTGATTACCAACTATTCCACTTTGTTGCTCGAGGTTCAGCGGCTGATTATCCGGGTGGAAAACCTGGTCCTGGTGAAAAGTGGTGACCAAATCATGACTTCCCTGACGGAGATAGGGTACAAAGGGCGCGAACAAATCAGCAGTGCTTCCTATCATCTGAACAAAACCTTGCACGGTGAAGGTTACAGGGAGATTGCTCCGGCACGCAATGCCGGCATCCGTTCGGCAATGAAGATGAATTTTCATTTTATTAAAAACATATACCCGATATAATGATGGATACAGGAATTTCCATATCAGCAGAAACCATTGATAAAATCATCCGGATTGCCCTGACACTGGGTATCGGATTGTTTATCACCTACGGGTTGGCTTATCTGGTCCGGACGACCATAACGCGTAAAATGACGAAACAGTCACGGCAGGTGGTGAACCGTGGTATCGTATATACCGGACTGGTGATTCTCGCCTTTATCGTATTCCGGATTATGGAGGTTGACCTGACAGCCCTTTTTGGTGCAGCAGGAGTTCTTGGTATCGTGATCGGGGTGGCCTCGCAGACCAGTCTTGGCAACATCGTGAGTGGACTATTCCTCGTTTCAGAGAAATCATTTGAGATCGGCGACGTTGTCCGGATCGGCGATAAAACCGGCCGTGTGTTCTCTATCGACTTGTTATCCATTAAAATTAAAACTTTCGATAACCTCCTGTTAAGAATTCCCAATCAGACGGTTATCAGTACGGAACTGATCAATGTGACCAGGTTTCCCATCAGGCGCATGGACATCAAGTTTACTGTCGCTTACAAGGAAGACCTGCAAAAAGTGAAGGCAATTCTGGAGGAGATTTCACGGAATAATCCTCTTGTTCTGGATGAACCCGAAACGCTGGTTATACTGAATAATTTCAGTACAACAGGGCTGGAGATTACCTTTGCCGTCTGGCATGAAAGGGATAATTTCCTGAAGGTTAAAAATTCTGTATTTCAGGCCATGATAGAGCGGTTCGAAGAAGAAGGGATTGATATTCCGGTAATCACCCGTCTGGATATAAACAAAATACCGCACGGATAATCCGCACGGTATTTTATATGTATCAGATAAATCAGCGCCCGACGGTTAAATCCAACGCAGATTTTTTTTTACAGTAATCCTTTGTTTTTGAGGAAGGATGTTGTTTCCGGATCTTTTCCGCGGAATTTGCGGTAGACGTTCATCCCTTCGTCAGAACCTGAACGGGAAAGCAGTTCCCTGAAACGGGCTGCTACATCCTGGTTGAAGATATCACCGGTTTCCTTAAAGGCCTGGAAGGCATCGGCATCCAGCACGCCTGCCCAGTAATATACATAGTAACCGGCAGTATATCCGCCTGTGAACGTATGTGAAAAGTAGGTACTGCGGTAGCGGGGCAGGATTTCCGGGATAAGGCCCCATTTGTTCATCGATTGGTTCTCAAACTCACGTACATCGGCAATAACCGGATTGGTGGTGGTATGGTAATCCATATCGAGGAGGGCGGCTGCCACAAATTCACCGGTGATAAAACCCTGGTCGAAAGTACCGGCAGCTTCGAGTTTGGCAATCAGTTCATCCGGAATAGGCTGGCCTGTCTGGTAGTGGCGGGCATATACCTTCAGTACTTCCGGTTCGGCGGCCCAGTGCTCCATAATCTGCGAAGGCAGTTCAACGAAATCGCGCGGTACGCTGCCAGAAGTCCTGCGGTAAGGCTCATCGGTGAACAATCCGTGCAGGGCATGGCCAAATTCATGGAACATGGTCGAAACTTCGTCGAAGCTGAGCAATGCAGGCGTATCTCCGGCAGGACGGGTGAAGTTCATGACGATGGTCGACAGCGGATAGATGCGCTGGCCATCGCGGTAACCGGCACGGCGGAAGCTGGTGCACCAGGCTCCGGGGCGTTTCCCGTCGCGCGGATGGAAATCGACGAAGAATACACCGATATGGCTGCCGTCGGCTTCCGTTACCTCAAAGGCGGTGGCCTCTTCATGATAAACAGGGATGTCATCCCGCTGGATGAACTTTATGCCCCAAAGCTTTTCAGCCACATAGAACATTCCGTTGAGTGAATTTTCCAGTGAAAAATAGGGCTTAATCTCATTTTCATCGAGATCAAATTTCTGCTTGCGTAGTTTTTCGGAATAGTACCACCAGTCGTGCGGGGCAAGCTTGAAGTTTCCACCCTCAGCGTTGATGATCTTCTGCATGGCATCCCGGTCGGCTTTAGCCATTTTCATGGCCGGGGTAAACAGCCTGGACAGGAAGTCATAAACGGCATCAGGGGTTTTTGCCATGTTTACATCGATGACATACTCGGCAAAATTATTGAAGCCCATGAGTTTACCTTTCTCGTCGCGCAGTTTGACCAACTGTTTGATGATCTCTTTATTGTCGAAATCATTGTCGTTATCGCCGCGCATCCAGTATCCCTTGTAAAGTTTTTCCCGCAGTTCGCGGTTTTCGGCTAACTGAAGAAAGGGTAACATACTGGGCTTATCGAGGGTAAATACCCACTTGCCTTCCATATTGTCTTTCTTTCCCTGATCGGCAGCCCGTGCGATCACATCGGCAGGAAGGCCTTTCAGGTCGGCTTCATTGTCGATAACCAGCCTGAAATTACGGTTGGTTTCGGCCAGGACATTTTCAGAAAACTTCAGCTGAAGGCTCGAAAGCTGCTCGTTAATGGCACGCAATTTAGCCTGGTCTTCAGCAGAAAGATTGGCCCCGTTGCGTTCGAAATCCTGGTAATACTTTTCAACCAGGCGAAGCTGCTGGGCATCCAGTCCAAGGTCGTTCCTCTTTTCATAAACAGCTTTGATACGCTGAAAGAGAACCGGATTGAGGTTGATGTTGTCGCGGTGACGGGTCATTTTGGGTGACATCTCCCGGGCGATGGCCTGCATTTCGTCATTCGTGGCAGCTGAATTCAGGGGCCCGAACACATTGTTTACCTTCGTCAGCAATTCACCGGAATTGTCTAAAGCTAAAATGGTATTTTCAAATGTCGGCTCTTCCGTATTTTCAATGATTGCTTTGATTTCAGCTTCCTGCTGAAGGATGCCTTCATCAATGGCCGGCATAAAATGTTCAAGCTTGATCAGGTCAAAAGGAGGGACCTGAAAAGGAGTGTTGTACTCAGTGAAAAACGGATTACCCATGTCGGTTGTACTTTGTTTACCCTGGTTCTGACACGAAAACAGCGCTGTGGCCAGCACCAGCATAATAATCAGACTATTTTTTTTCCTCATAAACTTTATATATTTAAATTTGGTTGCGAAAATACAACAAATTCAGGTATTTAGAAAATTACATACGTTGATTTGACACGGTTTTTATATGAGAAAAATCAGGATTTCGACCGCTCAGTTCGAAAACAGAAGCGGTGATAAGGCCTATAATCTGTCTGTCATTGACCGGCTTGCAGGTGAGGCGGCGAAGCAGGGTTCTCAGGCAGTTGCTTTCCATGAATGTTCGGTAACGGGCTATACTTTCGCCCGGAAACTGGACAGGGAACAGATGGCAGAGCTGGCTGAGCTTATACCAGGAGGGGAATCGGTTAATGGGTTAAGATCGGTTGCTGAGAGGCATAATATTGCGGTGTTGGCCGGTTTGTTTGAAAAGGATGAGCAGGGTAATCTGTACAAGGCTTATGTGTGTGTGGATAAGGACGGTCTGATTGCTAAATACAGAAAACTGCACCCGTTTATCAATCCGCATCTTACGCCAGGAAATGAATATGTGGTCTTTGACTTTTACGGTTGGAAATGTGGCATCCTGATCTGTTACGACAATAATGTGGTGGAGAATGTGAGGGCAACCGCCCTGCTGGGGGCTGATATTATTTTCATGCCGCATGTCACCATGTGTACACCCTCACCCCGGCCAGGAGCCGGTTTCGTCGACCCGGCCTTATGGGATAACCGCGAGAATGACCCGACTTCCCTCAGGCTGGAATTCGACGGAATGAAAGGAAGGGATTGGCTGATGAAATGGCTTCCGTCGAGGGCATACGACAACGGAGTGTATGTGGTGTTTGCGAATCCCATTGGAATGGACGACGATCAGTTGAAGAACGGATGTTCCATGATTATTGACCCTTTCGGGGATATCCTGACGGAATGCCGTGAGCTGGGCGATCAGGTGGTAAGCGCCACGCTGACCCCGGAAAAGCTCACCCAGGCAGGGGGTTTTCGCTACCGCAACGCACGCCGTCCGGAGCTCTACCGCGATATCCTCAGTCAGCCGAATGAGGCAGTACAGGAGGTGGTGTGGCTGGATAGAGACGGTAAACGGTAAACAGTAATCGGTAATCAGTAATCAGTAATCAGTAATCGGTGATCGGTAATCGGTCAAAATCGGTAACGTAACCTGGCCATGAAAAACGGTGTAGGGGCAAGCCATGGCTTGCCCTCGTCCCAATGCCGGAAAACGCCGATCAAGGCCCGTCCCCCTTTGTAAAAGGGGGTGGCACGCGCAGCGTGACGGGGGATTAAAAACGGTGACCATCAAAGAGCAAAGAGTCTGTGGTAGCCTACGTTGGTGCTATATTATTGCCTTACCGATTACCGGTTACTGTTCACCATGGCCAGGGTGAACACACAGAGTCACCCCTACAACGTTTTTCATAGCGAGGTCCGGTCTCCTGTCTCCTGTCTCCGGTTCCCTTTTACCTCTTCAGGTCGGGAAATACCTTCCTGAACTTCTCCACCTTCGGGGCGACTACATATTGGCAATATGGCTGGTTGGGATTGCGGGAGAAATAGTTATGATGGTAATCTTCGGCGACGTAGAAGTTGGTGAATTTCGTCACTTCGGTGACGATGGGATTGTCGTAAACTTTTTCCCGGGTGAGGTTCATGATAATTTCTTCGGCGGTTTTCTTCTGTTCTTCAGAATGGTAAAATATGGCCGACCGGTACTGTGTTCCCACATCGGCTCCCTGGCGGTTCAGGGTAGTCGGGTCATGGGTCAGGAAGAAGACTTCGAGTATTTGGGTGTAAGACACTTCGGAAGGATCAAACTCAATCTGGATCACTTCAGCATGACCGGTACGTCCGGTGATCACTTCACGGTAGGCCGGATTTTTGATATGCCCGCCACTGAAACCCGGGGTTACTTTCTTTACTCCCTTCATTTCGAGAAAAACCGCTTCTGTACACCAGAAGCAACCTCCTCCAAGGGTTACTGTTTCTTTTTTCTGTTCTGAAGCCATAGTTGGAATGGATAAGATGGTTAAGCCTGCGATGATGGCTATTTTCTTTGCCGGCAAAATGCCGATCTTTCGGAACATCTTCTTTTCAAATTCCCAAAAAAAGCGGAACTGCCCGAAAAAAAAGGCGATAATCAGCTGTAAAATCTGATATGCCGGGAAAATAATCAGAATATATAATGGTGCCTTGACGAAAAATGAGGTGTCTGGGGCCAGCCCCAGATAGGGCCATATAGTTTTTCGTACCCAGAGGGTAGCCATTCCAGTCAGCGAAAATACTGTGAGTATCAGTATGAACTGCCAGTTGGATTCAATATTCCAGCGCTTTTTCAGCTTTTTTACCATGTTTGCCTGCTTTGGCTTAATAACAAAAAACCGGCAAAGAAGTTGAAGTTTTTTACAGACTGAAGGTCATTCAGAACAATTTCAGCAGTGCAGCCATCATTAAACCGGCATACGTACCAAAGGCATAGCCAAGGGTCCCGACAGCCAGTCCGCTGATTATGACCTCCTTGTTTCGTATTGCGGCTGCAACGGCAGGAACAAACGGGGCTGAATAGGTCAGGGCGGTAATGGTGATAATGGTGGTGTCGGTATCTACCTTAAATATCTTCGACAGGATTACGTGAATAACCATAGACCCGAAAACGGCCACAAAAACATACATGAAGAGTCCCAGTGAGATGGTTTCCAGCAGCACCCTCAGGTTGGCAAGCGATGCTAAACCGAGAGAGAACACAATGATAAAATACATGCCGAACTGAAAAGTATACTCAATCGCGTTAATCCTTTTGACCAGTGAGGCCAGTATTCCCAGCGTTGTTACGGTTAATACGATGATGGTGGTTTCATGTTTCGGGTCGAACAGGGTCGACAGTCCGAAGGCAATGCCCAGAATGGCAATGGATAGCAGCAGGGCAATCCCCAGTTTCAGGAATGATTTGAAGTTAAGCATACCCAGGTAGTTGTCGAGGCCTTCGGATTCCTTGACAATGGTGCAAATGGCACGGTGTTTCTTGGAATCCCTGAAGTGGGGCAGGAAGGTATTAAAAATCCGTTGAGCCACCGTCATCAGGAAAAGCAGAAAAATGGCCCCAATGACCACATCTGAGGTGTGGGTGAGCAGATAGATCTCCTGGTCAACCTGCAGGGCAAGCCTCAGAATGGCCAAGTTGGGCGTACCACCTGTGTATACCCCCACCAGCAGGCCACCTACTTCGGCCGATTGGGGAATGGAGCTTCCCCAGATCAGAAATCCGACAACAATCGCTATAAACAGGGAAACCAGTGCCAGAATCAGCGATTTGAAGGCTTCCCCTGCCAGATGCAGCCAGCGTTTCAGGTCCAAGGAAAACAACAGCAGCGGTATGGCGATCAGTACCGTCAGATTGGTGAGCATATCCTGTGTAGAGGCAATCTGGTTGACCAACAGGTCACCCGTAGTAAGGTTGCCTGCTTCCAGATAAGGCATTATCTCCTCCTTTGGAAGAAAATTTTTGGAAGTGGCATTGACCAGGCTTCGGTAAAAATCACCACCGCGCGGAAACAGGTTGATATTGCCCAGGATCAGCCCTACGGCATAGGCTAATACAACGGCGCCTATTTTTCTCATGGTATTGGATACGTGGGTCAGGTAAATCAACAAAATGGGCAGCAGTAAGTAACCCATAAGCATAAGCAGTATAATCCACATAAGTGTTGATATTAGTTAATCAAATGTAATCAATTAATGGTTTTTATGATAAAATTTTCCGGATATCTTACTGAAATGACAGTTAAAATTCTTGTTTTCAGTATTTTGAATAATTTAATAAATCTTTCTGATTTTACTTTTTATTTTAAAATGTATTGCCCCTTTTTTGAGAATGCAAACGGAAACAAAAAAAGGCCGGCTCTGATAATCGGGCCGGCCTAAATATTTTATAATCTCCTGAAATTACTGATTGGGCGTTTGTTGCCCGGGAGATCAGAGTTCAAGGTCTACGTCGTGCAGTTCATGCCAGGGCAGTCCGTGCTGATTGAGTGCCTCCATGAAAGGATCCGGATCAAACTCTTCCACGTTGAACACACCTGGTTTTTTCCAGAGCTCCTTCAGGTACATCATGGCGCCAATCATGGCCGGAACGCCGGTGGTATAGCTGACCGCCTGGGTGCCGGTCTCGGCATAGGCTACCTCATGGCTGCAGTTGTTGTAAATGTAGTAGGTTTTCTCCTTGCCGTCCTTGATCCCGCGGATCCGGCACCCGATGGATGTCTGGCCCTTGTAATTCTCGCCCAGGTCACCAGGGTTGGGGAGTACGGCTTTCAGGAACTGGATCGGAACGATCTCTTTCCCTTCGTACATGATGGGATCGATACTGGCCATCCCGATATTCTGGATTACGCGGAGGTGGGTAAGGTATTCCTGACCGAAAGTCATCCAGAACCTGGCTCTTTTCAGGGTTGGAAAATTCTTGACCAGTGATTCAAGTTCTTCATGATAAATAAGATACGACTCTTTTGGGCCGATTTCAGGATAGTTCAGAGGCTTGTGGATTTCATGTGGCTCGGTTTCCACCCATTTACCATTCTCCCAGTATTTGCCTTTCTGGGTTACCTCCCGGATGTTGATTTCAGGGTTGAAATTGGTGGCGAAAGCTTTTCCATGGTCGCCTGCATTACAGTCGACGATATCCAGGTAGTGGATCTCATCAAAATAATGCTTGGCTGCATAGGCGGTGAAAATGCTGGTCACCCCGGGGTCAAATCCGCAGCCCAGGATCCCTGTGATTCCGGCATCCCGGAAGCGGTCCTGATAAGCCCACTGCCATTTGTATTCAAATTTGGCTTCATCCTTGGGTTCGTAATTGGCGGTGTCCAGGTAACTGGTTTCTGTTTCCAGACAAGCATCCATGATGGTCAGGTCCTGGTAGGGCAGGGCGACGTTAACGACCAGATCGGGTTTGAATGAACGGATCAGCGCAACCAGCTGCGGTACGTTGTCGGCATCCACCTGCGCGGTTTTTATCCGGTTGCCGCCTATCTTTTTTGCAATGGCATCACATTTCGACTTGGTGCGGCTGGCTAACATGATGTCAGTGAAGACTTCCGGCAGTGCGGCGGTTTTGTGCGCGACAACGGTACCAACGCCTCCGGCTCCGATAATCAATACTTTTCCCATATTTTTAGTTTTATATTTTGTTCAGAATATTTCTTAATACAAAACAACTATTTTTTTATGGATTTCGCAAGGACTCTTTGATTTCATCCTGCCGGAACGTGGGGGTTTCTGCCGGTTGAAGGAAGCCGCAGGATCAGGAAATTAGCCATGAATCCGGCTAAAATAAGCCAGTATCCGTAATTTCCCCCGGTAGTTTCATTGATGATCTTCCCGGTGAGAGCCAGGAAGCCTCCGGTCAGGATCGCAGGGATAGCGTATTTCCGGCTGACTTTCCATCCGGCTAATCCGGCAATTACCGGTACGATAAATGCCCCGGAAAAGAAGGTGAGTGAGATCAGCAGGGCATTCAGGATAGAGCTTACTTTCAATGCGATCAGCAGGCTGATACCTCCCATGAGGATTACCAATAGGCGGGTCAGTTTCAGGGCGCCGGGTTTGTCGAGGTTTCCTGTAAACAGCTCCGACAGGATCATGGAGGAGGTCAGCAGGGTCGTATCGGCCGACGACATGACCGCCGAAAGCAGTGCCGCTGCTAATAATCCCAATGCCCAGTCGGGGAGGAATGACGTGCCGGGGAGTACAAAGCTGCCGCCGGACTGAGGATCGGCTGCGGCCATAACGCCCAGCCAGGTCAGTGCAAAGGCTGCCGGAACTACCAGAAAGGCCACCAGAAGCACACTGTTTCGGGCCACTTTTTCATTTTTTGCACAGAAGATCCGGGAGTATATATCGGGGCCCACCACAAACGTTACGGAATAGGTAAGCAGCAGAAACAAGAGGTCTGCCGGTGTAAAGCGTTCGTTGAAAAACATGCCGTTGCCGGGGATCCCCTGCATGGCTGGTGTAAGATCTGAATCGCCTGCATGAATCAACCTCAGGATGACCATAATCCCGATACCGGCAATTATGATCAATGCCTGGGCAAAATCGGTTTTCAGGATACTGAGCTGGCCTCCGGCTATGGTATAAAAGATAAATATAAGTCCACAGATTATGGCTCCCTCCGGATAGCCGGTCAGCCCCAGACTGCTGATAATCCGGGCACCTGCAATGATCTGCGCGGCCACAATGCCGGTCCAGGCCACCGGGATCAGCATGCTGGCTGCCTTTTCGGCCGGGACCCCGTAAAACTTCCTTAACAGTTCGGGCAGGGTGTAATGCCCCAAGATGCTGATCTTCCGGCTGATCAGGGATAAAACGAATAGGCCGGCAGCCGCACTGAGCAAAAACCATATGGCCGCCCAACCGGCAGTCTGACTGAGCTCAATAGTCCCCAGAATGGCGGATCCGCCCATAATGGTGGCAAACAGACTGCCTGAAACCTGCCACCAGCTGCCTCTTTTTCCGGAGATATAATAGTCGGAAGCCGTGTGCACTTTGAAAAAAGAGTAGACTCCAATACCGGTAACCACCGCAAGATATATGAATAGTATGGCCTTAATTTCGGTCATATGTCATTAGTTCCTGAAAATTATTAAACCACTTTATGTAAAGATTTCAATGCAAATATCTCAATTCCATCTGAAAACCGTAAATTTGAGGTATTAAATTGATGCAAAAATGATGAGAGACATGTTTATATCGTTGTTTGCCTTGCTGGTATTTTCCACGGCATGTAAAAATGATAAAAATCCGATACCTCCGGTAGCTCAGAAAATCCCGAAGAAACTGGAGACCCACGGTCATGTGCGTACAGATAACTATTATTGGATGAACCAGCGTGAAGATCCCGCGGTGGTGGCTTATCTGGAAGCGGAAAACCAATACCTGAAGGAGGTGATGAAACCCACAGAGGCCTTGCAGGAAGAGCTCTACCTTGAGATCCGGTCGAAGATCAAGGAAGCCGACCAGTCGGTCCCTTATCCGGATAACGGGTATTACTACTACAGCCGTACTGTTGAAGGCGGTGAATATAGTATCCAGTGCAGGAAGAAAGGTTCGCTGGATGCTCCTGAGGAGATTCTGCTGGATATAAACAAAATGGCAGAAGGTTATGCCTATTTTGCGGTTGGCGGGGGATCAGTGAGCCCTGATAACCGGATCCTGGCTTATGCCGTGGATACGGTCAGCAGAAGGAATTACAGCATTTATTTCAAGGACCTCACCACAGGTGAACTTCTGCCCGACATTATCCCTATGACCACGGGCAGTGTGGTTTGGGCAAACGACAATAAAACCGTCTATTATGTCCTCCGGAATGAGGTCACTCTCCGGTCTGAAAGGATTATGAAACATACGCTTGGCACTCCTTTGTCCGAAGACCAGGAAGTCTATTTTGAGGATGACGACACTTTCAGTGTTTATGTAACCAAATCCAAATCCGGAAAGTACCTTTTTATTGGTTCCGGAAGTACTATATCGGACGAATACCGGTATCTGGATGCCTCAAATCCGGATGGCGAATTCAGGGTTATTCAGCCCAGGATCCGCGGACTGGAGTATTCTGTCGGCCATGCCGGGGATCATTTTTACATCCGCACCAATCTGGATGCGGTCAATTTCAGGCTGATGCGTGCGCCGGTCACCAGGCCCGGCATGGAAAACTGGCAGGAAGTAGTGCCGCACCGCGAAGCAGTATATCTTTCAGGATTTGAGCTGTTCAATAATTTTCTGGTCCTTCAGGAACGCAAAGAAGGTACCAACCACCTGCGGATTATGCCCTGGCAGGGCGGGGATGAGCACTATATTTCCTTCGAGGAGGAGGTATATACAACAGGGCCAAGCGTTAACCGCGTTTTCGATACGGATGTTTACCGGTTCACGTATTCATCTCTGACAACGCCGTCGACGACTTTCGACTACAACATGAAAACCAGGGAGCGGGTGCTGCTGAAACAGGACGAGGTGCTGGGGGGATTCGATCCGGCCAATTACGAAACCCACCGGGATTTTGCAGTGGCTTCGGACGGTACCAGAATTCCGCTGAGCATTGTTTACCGCAAAGGTTTTGAGAAGAACGGCAGCCATCCGGCCTTGCTGTATGGCTACGGTTCGTACGGCGCCACCATGGAACCCTGGTTCAGGCTGAACATTCTACCCTTGTTAGACCGTGGCTTTGTCTATGTCATCGCCCACATCCGGGGTGAACAGTTTTATGGCCGAAAATGGTACGAAGACGGTAAGCTGCTGAACAAGATGAATACGTTCACCGATTTCAATGCGGCTGCCCAGTATCTGGTGGATTCAAAATATACCTCGACCGACCGGCTGTTTGCCAAGGGCGGCAGTGCAGGCGGTTTGCTGATGGGCGCGGTGATGAACCTTCGGCCTGATCTCTATAAAGGAGTAATCGCCAACGTTCCTTTCGTGGATGTGGTCACTACTATGCTGGATGAGTCTATCCCTTTGACCACCAGTGAATTTGATGAGTGGGGCAATCCGAAGGATGAAGAGTATTACCACTACATGCTTTCCTATTCTCCCTATGACAATGTGGAGGCAAAGGACTATCCGGCGCTGCTGGTCACCACTGGTTTTCATGATTCACAGGTACAATACTGGGAACCTGCCAAATGGGTGGCCAAACTCAGGGATATGAAAACCGATAAGAATTTGCTGCTGTTCCAGACCCAGATGGACTACGGACATGGCGGGGCTTCCGGCCGGTTCCAGTGGATCCAGGATCTGGCGTTGGAGTATGCGTTTATATTGATGCAACTTAAGGAAGATTAGAAGATTAGAATGTCAGAAGATTAGAATGGGGGAATCTCGAATATTAGAATAGCAGAATATTGGAATGGTTGGGTGAATGAGGGGTGGGGTGTTGTAATGGATGGTGTTTTGTTGGGAAAATAATTCAGCTTTGAGCTAAAAACATGCCATCGCTTCGGGATTACCTAAAAAGCTTGGAGGTAGTAGGATTATACCGTTATGGCTACCCATATGCTGATCCTACGGATCATTTGCGGCCGGCGGGTTGGTGGGGATACAATACTCTGCTGCGGCTACCCATATGCTGATCCTACGGATCATTTGCGGCCAGTTGCGACGCATTTCCGGTTACGTTGGTTGGCTAACCATATATTGATCCTACGGATCATTTGCAGCCTTGGGGGTGAGATGGATTACTCTGCTGTGGCTACCCATATACTGATCCTACGGATCAATTGCCGCCTGAGACGTTGTCTTTGTTGCCGGTTATTGTTCATGTAGGGCAGGGCGACCACACAGGGTCGCCCCTACAGCGCATTTCATAGCCAGGTTACTGATTACCGATTACTGTTTACTGTTCATTGGGGGCAGGGCGACCGCGAGGGACGCCCCTAGACCGTATTTCATAGCCAGGTCCGGTCTCCGGTCTGCTGTCTCCGTTTACCTTTTACTGTTTACCGTTTACCATTTACAATCCCCCGTCATCCGCCGGCGCGTTACCCTCCGGTTCACTCCGGAAGGCTTCCAGCATATCCTCGTAATAGTCGGGGACAAAGGTTTGTTCCTCCATAGGGGGCCTTACGTACCCCGATTGTTTTGGGCGTGGCCCTAACTCCATCTTCGGCAGTTCAACATCTTTGTACGGGATTAGCGATAGCAGGTGTCTGATACAGTTCAGCCTTGACCGGAGCTTGTCGTCGCCGTCGACAACATACCAGGGCGTCTGTTTGGTGTCGGTATAGGCAAACATTTCATCCTTTGCCTTTGAATATTCCACCCATTTTCCCCTGGAAACGATATCCATCTCGCTGAATTTCCAGCGTTTGGTGGGGTTTTTAATACGGCTCAGGAAACGTTTTTCCTGTTCCTCCTCACTGACCGAAAACCAGTATTTGACCAGGATAACCCCGGCACGGATCAGCATACGTTCGAAACTCGGGCACGATCTCAGGAAATCCCAGTATTCCTCATCCGTGCAGTATCCCATTACCCTCTCCACACCGGCGCGGTTATACCATGACCGGTCGAAGAGAACCAGTTCTCCACCCGCCGGAAGATGCTGTACATAACGCTGGAAGTACCACTGGGTTTTTTCCCTTTCTGTGGGTACTCCCAAAGCCACTACTTTACAGATTCTGGGATTGAGCGGTTCGGCTATCCTTTTGATGGCGCCTCCCTTGCCGGCAGCATCGCGGCCTTCGAAAATGACGACCACCTTAAGCTTTTCACTTTTGATCCAATTTTGCAGCTTAACCAATTCTACAAAGAGTTTCTTTAACTCTTTTTCATAAAATTCCTGCTTAAGCTTTCCCGATTTTTTCATATTAACTTTTGCCATAACGCCCGGTTTATGGTCGGTAATTTAGTGAAAAAAATGTAATCTGCCGAATATTACCTGAAAAACAGATAGTACCAGAAGGTATTCCTGAAATGGACATATAGCGTACTTTCAGCCTGCTCCCTGTTCGACCGGTTCTGCTCCAGTCCCTGCTGGAACTGCAGGAGCCGCTGTCCTGTATCCTGATTCCCCCGGATGTACGTAAGTTCAGGTACATCTGCCTGATGCAGCTGTTTGTAGATTGCGACGGCTTCATCAATGTGGCGCGGAATGCGGGTATAACCGGCTTTTACCAGCAAGGGCAGGTTCATTGCTATGGATTCAGCATCCTTCTGAAGTAACAGCAGGGCAAGGTAGTATTCTACCTGCACCCGGGCAGGGTCTTCGTCCGAAACCAGCAACTTCAGGTTGGCAGCGGGAGCCTCCGTGAGCATGAAGAAATCGGAACCGGGCCTTATTTTCCTTTTGGCGCCGAGTTCCGGATCCGATGCAACTGCCTCATCGTTATACAGCATTTGCCTGTATTTTCGGGCTTCTCTCCGGTAAAAAATGGTCTGCTCCAGAAGGTTGACATATTTTTCGGCAACCTGATGGTTACTGTTAATCAGCTCTGTTTTAATCAGCATTTTCAGCCCTTCCGGTGTATGTCCCCGCATCACCATATACTCATAAGCCCAGCGAAGTGCCTCGTTCACCATCCCGGTGGTGTAATAGAAATAGCCACCTCTTTTCAGTACCTCCGAAGTAATTTCCCATTTCAGGATCAGGGTACTGCCGTCGGGTGCCTGAGGATAATCGAACATCCTTTCGGTTAGCTGCCCGGTTTCAGCCAATGCCAGGTTATTCAGGTAAAGGGTCAGGATATTGGAGGATGGATGTTTGGTCAGATACTGGTTGATTTCTTCATATTTCTGCTGATAGAACAGCTTCTCCACATGGAAATACTCTCTGTCCCGCGGATCACATTTATGATAAAGTACTGCAGCAGTCGCCAGGATGATCAGGAAAGGAAGGGCAGTGGCCCACCGGCTGAGTTTTTTGTTTTCCGGAATCAGTAGCCCTGCTTTTGCCCATAGGGGAATCGCCATAATAAGAACCATCATTGCCCCGGATCCCCGGAATTGCATGCCCGTATGCTGGATCGTAAACGGATAGGTAAGCAGGGTGGCCTGAGTCTGATAGAACAGTAATTCCGCGGAAATAAAACAGGAGAGGAGGGCTGTGGCTGATATTATTGAAATTCTGACGAGCCATTTTGCCGGACGGAAGGTAATCTGGAAAACCAGGAAAGCTGCTAAAAAAAGCCATGCAAAACCGCCGGTCAGAAAATACCAGAACGGAAAAAGTGCCACCGGAAGCCACGAAGCAATACCTTTGTCAAACCTTATGGAAATATAAATGGCCACAAGTTGTAGCAGAATCCCGATGTTGTTGAATGCCGCAAACTGGTAGTTTGACTGGAGAAGCAGCATTCCTGCCCCAACCAGGAAGGAAATCAACAGCCCATTCCGGCGGGTCAGATGAAATACGGTTGCCCTGACCAGACAGACGGAGCCCAGAATTATCGCCGACATCAGCAGTGCTCCAAGGGTTTCTGAATGGTAAAAGGCTGAAAGAAGTTTCCCCAAATATTCCAGCATTCTTCCGGGGTAATTCAGATGTTCTTTCAGAAAGTCGCTTGACAGGAAAAATATGGCGGACTTTTCCTGGTAAAAAAACATATGCCCGTTAAAAAATCTGAGAAAGAGCACCGAAACCAGCAGCAGGACGATCCCCGCTGCCCAAAGGTTCAGTTTTTCTTTGTTCCGGTTAGTCAGGTTCATACGATCAAATTATCTGGATTTCCGGTTTGCCTGGAGGGCGTCACTTTCAGCGGCCTTCCTGAGTTTTGAAGGAGTGAAAGAAACCTCAGTGGTGGCAAACTCGGGTATATTATACGTTTTCAGGAATTTCCGGTAAAACTCAGGGTCTTTTTGCGGTAAAACGAACGGTTTGCCTGTCTGTCCATCAGGTCCCGACCAGGCTATATAAGGCCTGGCTGAAAGTCCGTCGCCTCTTTTGCTGCTGAACAACAGCCATCTTCCGTTCGATGACCAGGAGTGGTAACTCTCTGTTTTATCACTGTTTACAGGCAGTTCGAATGCCCTGAGGTTTTGCAGGTCGATGGCGTGCAGGTCGGCTTCTTCATGCCAGATCGGGAAACAACCGAAATCGTGTAAGGTAAATACCAGCGTATTCCCGTCAGGAGATACTCTCGGGAAAGATATGCTTTTTTGCATGGCACCGGCGTCCACCATCCGTTCAGGCTCCCCGAAGGTACGTGTAGCGGGGTCGAAGGATGCCCTGTACAGATCGTACCTGATATCCTGATAATCGTACACTTCGCCGATCTGGGCCGCCCGGCAGAAAAAAAGTTGTGTGCCGCAAGGCGACCATTCCGGGTAGGTGTCCATGAACTGACCATGATTCCCCACTTCTATTTCGAATATTTCGTTTTTTTCGATGTCGTACAGAACCAGCTTTGAGTTGAGGTCTGATACCTCAATTTTTTTCATGTCTGCCGAATGGAACTGCTGTACCACCTTGTTTGATGAGAAGGCTACAAATTTCCCGGAAGGATGCCAGCGAGGGTAGGTGGCCCCGTTCTCGATATCCTCTGTTTTCAGGTTGACCTTTTTCAGCTGATCGCCTTCCATGAAATAGGTGCCGCCATGACTGCCCCTCACATGAAACAGAAAATTGTCCGGATTTTCACGGTTAAAGGAGTGACAATTGACACAGTTCTGGCTAAGGACATTGTTTTCGACCACCGTTTTTTCCCGGAAACTTTCCAGGTTTCGCTGCTTGATGCTGATCTCGGTCCAGCTGATATATCCCGGATGTAGCAAGCGGTAATAGAGGTATGGATCAACCGGATCTCCCGAAATCTTCTGGGTGAAAGGTTCCGTTTTCTGCCACTCTCCGTTGTTTTTCAGGTAAATGGTATAGGTGAGCTCCTGGTTCTGATTCTGGCGGAGCAGCCTCTGCCATTTCTTCACAGGAAAGGCAATGGTGCCCGACTTCGATGAGATATTAACAGACGAACCGTCGGTGCCGTTTACTTCCACGAAATATTTTTCTGCTTTTTCCTGAATTTTAAAATTCATGGGAGCGATGTTAACCGGAATGGTAACCCCTGTATAATCAGGCTCAAGCAGAGGGGTATGCTGAGTCTTCCCGGAACCGGGGACGGGATGGTCACTGCAGGCATACAGAAAAATCAGCAGTGCGGTCAGATATGTCAGGCGATAGTTGATCATATTGGTTTAAATCACAAAAATAAATAAAAAAGAACAGGTTAGCCTGATTGGTATTGATTGTACCGCACAATATCACCGAGTCCCTTTCTCCGCTTTTCGCGGGGCTGTTCATTAGCCGGCCAGCCTAAGGTAATGATCAGAACCGGACGACTTTTAGCGGGGATGGACAATACATTCCGTACGGTGGTTTCATGGAACCATCCGATCATGCAGGTTCCCAGGCCTTCGGCAGCAGCAGCCAGGCAAATATGCTCTGCGGCAATACCAATGTCGATGAGCGGAAAATGTTTCTGTTTCACCACGCTCCCGATTCTGGAGGTAAGATTGGCGGGTTCCATGACCACCACAATATGAACCGGGGCTTGTTTGGTAAAGTGGTTGAGCCCGATCAATTTGTTTGAAGTGGCATCGGCAAGTTTGTTCCTGATCTCCGGATCATTCACTACGATGAATGTCCAGGGTTGTGCATTGCAGGCCGAAGGGGCCAGCCGGGCCGCTTCGAGGATGCGCTCCACTTGTTCCGGATGCACCGGATCGGGCAGGTATTGGCGTACACTTTCCCGTGTCCTGACCAGATGTAGGAATTGTTCGAGCATAAATATAAACGGTTATAGATGCTGCAAAATAAGAAGAATTTTTGATCTCTTGAGGTGGCTGTCTAACAGCCTGTGCTGGATTTGTGAGATGTTCCGGCAAAAAAACCAAAATAGATTTTGGTGAACAAAAAAAATCGATATATTTGCAGCCGCAAAGAAATGATACAACATTCAGCTTTTACTGGATAAATTCCTTCCCTGATGAGGCAATCAGACGGGGTAAAGCAGTATCAAGGTTGTTTTTTTGTAAAAGTTCTGAAGAATTCTGGAGAGATGGGTGAGTGGCTGAAACCAGCAGTTTGCTAAACTGCCGTGCGGGAAACTGTACCGGGGGTTCGAATCCCCCTCTCTCCGCCATTCAGGAAAAATAAAGAGGCTGTCCCGGTGGGGCAGCCTCTTTTTGCTTTACTTCATGGCTTCCAGTATCCTTTCCGGGGTTGCCGGAATACGGAATACCCTGGCGCCGCATGCTTCAAAGATGGCATTGGTGACCGCCGCTCCCATGCAGATAATAGCCGGTTCACCGCCTCCCTGCGGTGGCTGGTCCATGGCATCCACCCAAACGGTTTCTATAGAATCCGGAATGTCAGAGAAAAGCGGTATTTTATAGTCGCCGAAGTTGTAGGAATTAACTGTTTTCCAGTCAAATTCGATATCTTCTGTCAGGGCATAACCCAAACCCATATTCACGCACCCTTCCGCCTGAATCCTGGTTCCCTGCGGGTTGATCACCTGTCCCATATCCTGCCCGACCACCGCACGGGTTACCTTAACCCTTCCGGTTTGCAGGTCTACCTTGGCCTCCAGGATGATGGTCACGTAAGTGCCGGCATCAAATCCCACGGCAATGCCCCGTCCGGTACCTTTCGGAGGCTTGGTTTTGCTCCATCCGA
Organism: Prolixibacteraceae bacterium; assembly: GCA_030602265.1. Taxonomy (GTDB): domain Bacteria; phylum Bacteroidota; class Bacteroidia; order Bacteroidales; family Prolixibacteraceae; genus UBA1413. The sequence continues at coordinate 26,383 of JAUWAB010000052.1, forward strand.
ATTTTTCCGCGGCAACTTTCAGTGAGTTGAGCGCCCTCTCGTTGTTCATATTTTTAATCCTGAATTCGAGGGGATCCATGCCGATGCTGTGGGCCATAATATCAATCTGCGATTCCCTGGCAAAGGTTGTGGTGTTGTTCCCGGGTGCCCTCCATGCACCGGTGCCGAAGGGATGGAGCCCTCTGGCGTCGAGCAGCCTTGTCCGGTGATCGGCGACCCCGTAGAATAGCTCGGTTCCCCGGTCGCCGGCACAGTAGATGTCGAAGTCCCAGAAGCGGATAATCCCGTCTTTGGTGACTCCTGAATTGATTTTCATCACGGCTGCCGGTCTGAACATATCGTACATGAATTCCTCCCTGCGGGTCCAGGCCAACTGGACAGGCGTACCCTCCGCCATTCGGGCAATGCGAGCAGCTTCAACGGCCTGCTGGTTGTAAATTTTCCCGCCGAAACCGCCACCAAGGTAGATCTGTTTTATATGCACCTTTTCCCTGGCAATGCCCAGCCTGTCGGCGACTTCCTGTCTGGTTCCGAAAGGGGTCTGACTGGAAGCCCACATGGTGATTTCTCCGTCTTTGTAAATGGCCGTGGCGGTGTGGGTTTCTATCGACGCATGGGCTTTATACCCGTCGTGGTATTCATGCTCAAAAACGATGTCAGAAGCCTTTCTTCCAGCCTCAAGGTCGCCACCACTGTATCTCACCCGGATGTCGGTGGCATTTCTCTTGATGTATTCGAAAATGGTGTCCTGGTTGGCTTTGGATTCCGGTACTTCCCATTCAGATCGGATAGCCATGACGGCCTTTTCTGCCATTTCGGGGTCTGCATGGAGTACGACGATAAAATCGCCGTCGCGGAGCAGCCGTGTGCCGGTTACAGCCTCAGCTCCGCTGGTGTCTGATGAAACGAGTTTTGATCCGTGTGCCGGTGGCCTCACTATCCGGGCATACATGAGTCCGGGCAACCGGATATCCGCCGCATAAAGGGCCTTGCCGGTGACTTTCTTCACGGAATCGAGACGGTTGAACGACTTCCCGATGACTTTCAGGTCACGGGCTTTTTTGACCTCCGGTTTGGTAGTAACGGCCCTGACAATCTTCTGGCCTTTGGTAAGTTCTGCATAGGAAACGCTGCGTGTATTGTCTGATCTGTCCATGATCCTGCCATTGGAGGCAACCATCCGGTCGAGCGGAAGGCTGAGTTTTTCAGCAGCCAGTTCGCGGAGGACTTCACGGGCCTCTGCCGCAGCCGCCCTGATCAGGGGATCCTGGAAGCGGGTGGTCATCGATCCCCAGGTACCTGCATCATAGGGCACCAGGTCTGTCTCGCCCATGATCATGTCCACGTCATGGATGTCGACTTCCAGTTCCTCGGCAAGGGTCTGGGCCAGTGAGGTATTGATTCCTTGTCCCATTTCAATTTTTCCGGTGTAGCAGTCAACCCGGCCATCTTCCTTCACGCGCAGGAAAGCATTGAATTCGGGCAGCTGTTCCTGCGGGTTGTAGCGGCCGGTAAAGCCCAGTTCGCTGAGCGAAAAAACGATAATGATCCCTCCGCCCAGGTTTTTCAGGAAATTGCGCCGGTCCATGGAGAATACCGGTGAATTCACATCGTGAAAATAGTATTGGTCAATTTGTTTGGCCTTCATGATTTTGGTCCTCCTTTCATGTTTTTGGATGCCGATTCAATGGCGTCGATGATGCGGTTGTGTGCACCGCAACGGCACAGGTTATCTTCCATGGCATCAATGATATCCGCCCGGGTGGGTTCTGTGTTCTTTTTGAGAAATCCTGCTGCATTCATGATCATTCCGGGGGTACAGAAGCCGCATTGCAGGGCGTCGTGTTCGACGAAGGCCTGTTGCAGGGGATGAAGTTCGCCCCCTTCTTCCATTCCTTCTATGGTCACAATCCTGGTACCGGCAACATCTTCCATCATGATGTTGCAGGACCTTACCGGGTCATCATCCATCAGTACGGTACAGGAACCGCAATAGCCCAGCCCGCAGCCATATTTGGTGCCGGTCAGGTTAAAATGCGTCCGGAGCACCCAAAGCAGAAACTGTTCCTTTTCGGTTTCCACTTCAACTGGTTTGCCGTTCAGCACAAACTGAATTTTTTCCTTCATAGTGATTTCCTCGTTTTAAATGGTTTTTTATTTTGATTTTTTTGTTCCTGATGATTGATTAAGCCGGTTTCGTACCGGTAGTCGGCGGGGGTATCAATATCGCGCAGGATCTCAGGTGCCCCACATTCCACTTCCCTGATTTCCCCCGGATGTCGGAGCATAAGTCCTTTCAGTCCGTTATCCGGAGAAAGGCCTTTAATTTCCTCCTTGTAGCGGGTGCTGATCAGGACCGGATGGCCACGCTTTCCGCCGTAAACGGGCAACAGGATGCCTCCGGGATTGGCGAGCCAGGCGGCTTTTAGGTTCTGGGCCACCTTTGCCTGTACCTGAGGCTGATCTCCCAGGAAGAGGAAGAAAGCCGCTGCATTTTCAGGCAGGGCATCGAGGCCACAGATCACCGAGCTCAGCATGCCCCGTGAAGGGTCAGGGTTAAAGGTATAGGTTAGCTGAAGTTTCTGAACCTTCCGGCGGATATCTTCCTGCCTTTCGTCCAGGACGACCATGACCTGCTCTCCGGTGACCTCAGTGGCCGCAGATGCCACAGTTTCAAGGATGGTTTTTGCGCCGTAGGGTAGGAGCAGCTTGGGTTCTCCCATACGAACCGAGGCACCGGCAGCCAACAGTATGGTCCAGATATTATCCATGCTGTTTTGTTTTGGAATGACGTACCTGAACCAGTTGGGCGGCAATGGAAAGGGCAATTTCGTTAACCGTTTTTGAACCGATTTCCAAACCGACAGGAGCGTGGAGGCGGTCCCATTGCTCCGGGGTTGCCCAGCCTTCAGCCAGGAATTGTTCCCGCATGATCAGGATCTTCTTCCGGCTGCCGATCATGCCGATGTACCCTGCATCAGATGATATGAGTCTTTTCAGTACTTTGGTATCGGTACGGTGGCCGCGGGTAACGATAACAATGCTGGTATCGCGGTCTGCGTTAAAGTCGACGAAAGCTTCGTCGGTGCTTCCTGACCAAATATCATTGGCATCGGGCAGGTTGCCGGGATTGGCGTATTCAGAACGGTCGTCCCATACGATTACCTCGTAGTCCAGCAGCCGGCCCAGATGTGCAAGGGCCTTTCCGACGTGGCCGGCACCCGCGATCAGCAGTCTTGGCCGCGGAAGGATCAGTTCGAGAAACAGAATACCGTCTGTTGCTGATGCTTCCTGAAGGGAAATTTCCAGGCATTCGCCCCGTATGGCGCGTTTTAACATGGCAGAGGCTGTTTCTTTTGTTTCCGGGGGAAATTGTGCCGGCCGGGAATCCTTGTTGCTGGCTGTGATCCAGGTTCTGTCGATGTGGAATTTTCCGTCGCGGCCACTTCGGGCATATGTGGCCAGTACACCGGGAATCCTTAATTTAATATCGGATGCCAGTTGCTGATATACGCCAATATGTTTGTCAGGCATCGCATCCACAAGGATTCGCATACCTCCGCCGCATATGGAGCCTTCTTCTGAAGAAATATCATGTCCCAGGTTGAAGTGGTGCCAGGCAGAAGTATTTTGGTTAAGGGCGGCAGGAGCCCGTTTCAGCAGAGCAATTTCGACCGAGCCGCCACCAACGGTTCCCGCGATCAATCCGTTTTCACCGATGATGGCCGCACTGCCCGGGACCTGCGGTGCCGATCCGTGGGTTCCGGTTACGGTAGCCAGAAGGAAATGAAGGTTATTATACAGCAGGTCCGGGATTACGGTATATAAATTTCCGGTAATTGTCTGATTATTTATTTCAAGCAAATTTCCTCCCATAATTCAACGCTTATCATCTTCCAGATATTTATTCCGGTTTTACGGCCTTTAAATTACTGTTTTTTCGGTTGCTGGTTTAACATTGGCAGAAAATTTCATCTGTACTGCGATAAATTGCGGGAACCTTTTTGGTGGTTTTAATAAAAGTATTACTTTCGCGCCGTGAAAAACGTTCACCGTAAATATTTCGGGGTGTAGCGCAGTCCGGTAGCGCACCTGGTTTGGGACCAGGGGGTCCCAGGTTCGAATCCTGGTACCCCGACTTTTAAAAGGATTAAGTTGTTGAAAGACAATTTGATCCTTTTTTT
>JAUWAB010000164.1 GCA_030602265.1 Prolixibacteraceae bacterium
TTCAGGGTGGCCTCCGTCAGCTGTTTGTTTTTCCAGGAGGCAGAGACGATGCCTTCGCCCCTGACCCTTAATCCGGAAAAGGAACCGTTGGCAAACTGGTCGGGCAGGGCGGGGATAAAGCTGACAAATCCGGCATGGCTCTGAATAAACATCTCGGCAATTCCGGCAGTGCCGCCGAAGTTACCGTCGATCTGAAACGGCGGATGGGCACAAAAGAGGTTGGGGTACGTCCCGCCTTTGTTGGTGTAGTTGAACCCGGAATCGTAAACCGGTTCTAACAGGTTCCGTACTAATCTGAACGCGTGGTTCCCGTCGTGCAGGCGGGCCCAGAAGTTGATTTTCCAGGCTCGTGACCAGCCGGTTCCGCCATCTCCCCTGACATAAAGGCTTTTTTTGACGGCTTCCGCCAGTTCCGGGGTCAGTTCAGGTGTAATCTCATTCCCCGGATGCAGTCCGTACAGATGGGATACATGCCGGTGCTGTGGTTCGGCCTCTTCATATTCTTCGAGCCATTCCATCAGCCTGCCGTCGCTGCCGATCTGATTAGGCGGCAGTTTGGAGGAGGCTTCGGCCAACGCTGATGAAAATTCATTGTCGATCCCGAGGATGGAAGCTGCCTGCATGGTATTCCTGAAAAGCTCCCTGATCAGCTGGTTGTCCATGGTGGATCCCATGCAGATATTGACTGCCTTGCGGGTTCCGGGCATGAAAAAAGCATTCTCGGGGGATGTGGTGGGTGCGGTGACTAACCAGCCGGTATTGGGATCGGTGACCAGCATATCCAGAAAGAATTGGGCGGCACCTTTAAGAACGGGATAGACTTCTTTCAGGTATTGCTCATCCCGGTTGTAGTCGAAATGCTCCCAAACATGGGCCGCCAGCCAGGCGCCGCCGGTATTGGTGGCTCCCCAGGAGGGGTGTTCGCCGGGTGCGGTAAAGCCCCAGATGTTGGTCATCATATGGGCTACCCATCCGTTGGCATTGTAGAAAACGCGGGCCGTTTCCGATCCCGGTTCCACCAGGCTTTTGGTCAGCTCAATCAGTGGCCGGTGCAGTTCGGGCAGGTTGGTAATCTCGGCAGGCCAGTGGTTCATCTGCACATTGATGTTCAGGTGATAATCGCCGTTCCAGGGTGTGCGGATGGTATTGGCCCACAATCCCTGAAGGTTGGGCGGGAGTACTTCTGCCCAGGTGCTGCTGATGAGGAGGTAACGGCCATACTGGAAGTAGAGGTCTACCAGTCCGTTATCGTTCCCATCCCTGGCAAATTCAATCAGCCGCCGGTCGGTCGGCAGGGTTTCACGTTCCGGATTAGGTTCCAGGTTCAGGCTTACCCTGTTAAAATAGGACTGAAAAGCAGCAGTGTGCGCTTTTTTCTGCGATGGGTATTTCCGTGAGGCGGCCTGGTTAAGTTTCTCCTCCAGGTTTTCCGCAAACTCCGGATTCCGGAAATCGGTACCCATGGAAACATACAGTAGTACCTCATCGGCATTTTTAATGATCAGCGACTTATCGCCGGGTTCCTGCGATCCGCCTTTCAGCACGGGCTGCACTTTGGCCATGAATTTCATGCCGTTCCCGTCGGTTCCGTTGTTCAGCTGGCCACTCAATATCAGGGAATTGCCCGAAACCGTGGTTTCGGATGCCCGCGGCCGGTCCATCCCGACTGTCAGGCTGATTTTTCCCTTTTCAGACGCTGTCAGCCTGATAATGGCTACATCATCGGTGAAACTGGTAAGGTATTCCCTGGTAAAGGTGACGCCTCCCTTGGTAAACCGTGTCGTTGCAGTGGCATTGCCAATGTTGAGTTCACGGTAATAATCAGTGGCTTCTGAAGTATTGTCGTATTGCCAGGCCAGATTAAGGTTCCCCAACAACTCATAACTTCCGTAAGGTACATTGGTTCCGTTGCCGAATCCTGAGCCGGCGCCTTTGCATACGAAAGTCTGGTAACCCAATTCCTGGGCTTCGTCGTTCTTCCCTTCAAACAGCAGCCGCTGGATTTCCGGCAGGTATTGTGCGGCGTCCGGATTATTGGGATCCTGTACACCACCCGACCAAAGGGTAATATCGTTCAGAACGAGTTTTTCTACATCGACACCTCCATCGGGCATAATCCCGATCCGGCCATTACCCAGCGGCAGGGTTTCCTCCCAGCGGGAAGCGGGCTGTTCGTACCAGAGCTTATGGTTTGCGGAAATGTCATCATTGTTCTTCTGACAAGCAATTGAAAGAATTACCAACAACGAAAGAATGGCGGATTGTAAGGAATAAGTCTTCATGTTTAATTTTTTCGGAAATTAGCAGCATAAAGTACAAACTTAGTATAATACTGAATAAACACCAAGAACCTTCTTTCATTATGATATTCTTTTAGATATTCTTCGGTTAATGGAAAAAATAAACCAATTTTAACGCTTCAATTTTTGTTTCTGATGTTTTTGCGAATAGTCATATTGTTCTTGTTCCTGAACGTTTTGACCGGGGT
>JAUWAB010000098.1 GCA_030602265.1 Prolixibacteraceae bacterium
GTTTACCAGGCTCCACCGGCCCATCCCCCATGCCGTCGTCCATCCATTTTCCGTTCTCACAGTAAGGTGTCAGGTGATCCTTGATAAAAGAAATGACCCTCTCCCTTACCTGGTTGGGATAGATGAGCAACACATTGGGTCCTGCGTCCAGGGTAAAGCATACCGGAGTACCGGTGGTCTTCCTGAATTCACGCACTTTGTGTATAATCTCCAGTGATCCGGGCTTCATCAACAAGCCTTCAGGAGATGAGGTCATCAGCAGACTGTGCAATGTCAGGGCCTCATTTTCCACAATACGGGCAAACTCCCCGAAATCGCCGGTTTCCATGGATGTTTTCAACTGGCTCATGTGATCATGTGCCTGCATGTACCTGGCCCTCGAGAAGGGATGGTTATCCATCAGCTGGTGCCCCAGGGAACTGGAAACAGGCTTCCGGTCGCTGCTTACCAGCAGGATGGCAACTCCCGGATGGTCAAACAACGGATCAATCCGGTCACGGAATGGTGTGGCGTACTCGTCGCTGCTTCCGGATAAAATCCCGGAAGTACCCCAGCTGGCATAAGCGCCGTAAACAGAGCGGGATGCACTTCCTGATCCGAGCCTGGCCAGAACGGAGGCACGCCTGTAAAATTCCTCATCCGTCATGTTAATACCCAGATGCTCTTGTTCAAGGCTGGTCAGGCATAGCGCCAGGGCCGCCATGGAGGATGCCGAGCTGGCGATTCCTGCCGAATGGGGAAAGGTATTGCTGCTTTCGGCAATCAGGCGGTATCCGGTAAGGAACGGTAATTCAGGCAAAATTTTTCTGAGAAATCCCCTGACCCTTTCTTCAAAACCTTCTACCCTTTGGCCCTCGAAAAAATATTCTGTCTCAGGTTCATCAGAGAGGAAGGAGGCAGGTTCTGCCTTCAAACGGGTCACCGTTCGGGCTTCACGAAGGGTGATGCTGAGGGAAGGATTGTTGGGCAACTGGTTGCCGTGCTTTCCCCAGTACTTGATCAGGGCAATATTGGATGGCGCCTGCCATGTGGTTTCAAACGTTGTCATCATTTTCAGTGCTCATTGTTGTGCCGGAAACAGTGGCCGGAATTCATCATATTTCATATTATGGCCCGGTTTACAGCCGGATAAGGTATTAAATTAATGACGATATAACAATTTTTACCATCAAAAGATTAACCGCTTATTCATAAATGTTTCGCCCATATTTAAAAATTACAGACAACGGCAGATTCCGTGAACCTTCCGGTCACTGTTCCCTGCTGTCTTCCGTTTTGTGCTTTGTTTTCTAATTGTTGAATAAGTAATGTAATTGTTTGAAGGTTTATGATACAGATTATTTCAGATCGTTTCAATATCAAACAATATTTTAAATACGTCCAAAATTAACAGTTTATGAGAAACTTTAATTCATCCTGCAAGATTATCGCAGTTTTATTAGCCGGTGTCATTTTATTCTCCGGATGTTCAAGTACGACTCTTATCCGGTCATCACCTTCGGGAGCAAAAATTTACCTGAACGGGGAGGCTGTTGGCACTACTCCATACTCTCATACCGATACCAAAATTGTGGGCAGTACTACGCATGTCCAGTTGGAGAAAGAGGGCTACGAACCATTGAATGCCACATTCTCAAGAGATGAAGAGGTGGATGTCGGTGCCATCATCGGGGGTGTATTTTTTCTGGTTCCTTTCTTGTGGACCATGAAATACAAACCTCTAAGGACTTACGAAATGAAGCCCATCTCAGGAGTACAGGTTCCTTTTGCCCCGGGTCCCGGTGATCTTCAGATGACGGGTACCAAGGCAGTTAAGCTGCGGGAGCTGAAAGAACTATTAGATGATAAAATCATCACTCCGGCAGAGTTTGAAAAAGAAAAACAGAAGATTCTGAACGAAGACTCGAAGTAATTTATTCGGAATCGTTTCTTTTAATGTTTTTCAACTGTAATTATCCCTGTTCTGCAGATACAGAAACTGATTGTTTTTGCTTCGTAATCCACACTGCAATCGCATGTGCCGCATGGTTTGTGCTGGTAGATATCAAGCTCAGAAGCCCAAATGGATGCCATCAGGCAAATGTTTTCAGGCATCTCATCAGGTGAAGTTGCGAGCATCTCATCATATTTGAGCGTCACAGTGACCGGTGCATCGAAAAGCATTTCGGGATCAATCCTCAAAGGCCGGAGTATATAATTAGTCTCCAGTTCATCAAGGCACATATTGACCGTGAAGTAGACTGTAGAGCCTACAGCTCCCTCCGGAAATGTAAATGTTGCATTTCCGTTAAAAGCAGTGAGTACTCCTCCCTGAGGTGTAATGGTGTTTTCAGAGTTACCATTTCCATTGATTTCGTCATCATTATCGCTACAGGAACTGATGACTATTGCACTGACAAAAAGCAGTGCAATATAGACGAATTGTTTAATGCAGCTTTTCATGGCAAAAAGTGTTAAGTTATTTTCGAAACATTAATATAAAGTTCCGACATTGAAGGGGCTGATGCATATCACTTCTGTGCCAGATAGTTTCAAAAAAATGCAATTTTCTTTCAAAAATAAATCATGGTGACAGGAAATTGCATGTTTGGATGTCCTGGCATCCTGTTAAATAATTACTAAAGGATGTCTTTTATTTGAGTATATTTTAGTTTAAACATTCATATACAATACGTTGTCGTCATGCTCCAAATCCCGGAGGGATTACAGATGGTTAGCCTATATGCTGCGGGCGAGCATGCGATCCCGGCTGGGATCGAATTCATTTTTGATACCTTTGTACTACCCATATGTCACCCCTACGGGGCTCTTGCAGTGCATTCAATGTGGGCTTTTTAATCCATCCCACGTCTGCTGTGCCGCGATCGCTTATATTCATGTCCTTTTGTCACTTATCCTTTAAAATCAGCACTCCTTAGTGGTGAGGCTTTCATGTGTATAAATTGGCTTGTATTTTAATAGTCAGGACTGCTTTGCAGGTAAAGCCAATTCGTCGTACCTGAAAAGAGTGGAAAACCCTTTATGCCTGAAATAGTCCCGGACATAGGTTTCATGAAGTGGAGAAGCAGCCAGGAGAAAATCGCCGCCCCAGGCTCCCAGTGATTTGATGCTGCCTTCAAAATCGGGGAAAAGACTTTCCCTGACAGGCTTCTGCTGAAGGATTTGAGCTATAAGGCTTTCGTGTTCGGTCAGGAGTTGTGAAAATTCGATGAAATTTTTGCATGTGGATAATCGCCGGGTTATTTCTGAAATGGTTTCAACCGCTGTGGATGGAACCTCTGTATCAGAGAACCGGCTGACTGCCGCCTGGCTGTCTTCTTTTTTATTCTGATAAACCAGCCAGATATGATCAGGTGAAGGTGGATAAAAATCAATGTTCTCAAATACGGGAATCCCCTTCTCAAGGTGGTAAATTATGGGATGCTTACTGAGTGCTGCGGCGATATCATAACCGGAACCGCCAAATATCCGTCGGTTGAGTTCAAATGGATCAACTTCGGCCCACCGGCTGATGTTGGCCATCAGGGAACTGCTCGAGCCAATTCCCCATTCCGGCGGAAAGTTGAGTTCAGTGGAAACCCTTATTTCGGCCACATGAGTGAGGAAATCCGGTTTCATTTCGCGTATGGTCTGCAGTATGGACCTGAGCCTGGAAGCCGGTACTACATCCGAAGCAGAGAGCAAATCGAAAGTTTCTGTGTTGAATTGTGCAGTAAACCAGGTGCTTCCGGGGATTTTGGCTGTCCAGTGAAGTACGGGCTCGCCTTTATGGAGGCTTACGGTAAGCGATTGTCCGAACCTGAGGGGTATGGCCAATGCTTTTGCGCCGCGAAGTACAAGATATTCTCCTGAAATCAGCAACTTCCCGTTTGCATACCAGGTTCCTGCCACACCATTTTCATTAGCCATGCTGATTACGCAGATTATTGACAAACAACTCCACTGCAGCGTGGGAGACTTGCTTTCCCTCAAAATGTGCCCTGATGGACTGCTCCTCCTGCGGGGTAGCATTCAGCTGTTTCAGGATATTGGGCAGGTGCATTTTCATATGTCCCTGCTGGATTCCAGAGGTTATCAATGCCGTTACCGCACTGAAATTATTGGCTAAACCGGCTGCGGCAGCGATCATCATGAGCTCCCCCGCCCCGGGATTACCGAGTATGGATAATGCCAGCGCCGCCTGGGGATGACTTTTGGTGAGGCCGCCGACAGTGCCCAGTGCAATGGGCAGGTTCAGGGTATAGCTGAACCGGTTTCCGGAGATTTTCGCCTCCGACAGGGAGCTGTAGGAACCTCCGGCCGAAGCGAAGGCGTGGCCACAGGCTTCCACCGCACGCCAGTCGTTCCCGGTAGCCAAAACTACTGCATCCACTCCGTTGTAAATGCCTTTGTTGTGCGTTACCGCCCTCGATACGTCCACGCCGGCAATACGGGAGGCTAACTCAAATTTCCGGGCAAATTCCTCCGGAGAAAGCTTTCCGCTTATCCCGGACAGCTCTTGTATGTCACATTCAACGCTGCATCTGATAAGGCTTCCTGGGGTATAATTGGACAGGATCGACATGATGATTTCCACTTTCCCTTCTTCCTGATAATGGGATAGTTCCCGCTCAAGGACTGCCGCCATTTCTTCCAGGCAAGTGTTGATGAAATTCGCACCCATGGCATCGGCGGTCTCAAAAGAGACATCCACCTGGTAATAACCGGGAATGGCAGCGGTTTTATCAACCAGCCTGATCCCCGTGATGCCACCACCGCGCTCTTTCATCTTTCTTGTTGTCAGCGCTGTGGCTGCCAGCATATCCTGCGTGAGCCCTTCAAACCGATCGCGGAGCCTTTGCGGATGGCCAGACCAGGTAAGATGGATCTGCCCTTTTCGTTCAGTACCCAATATTTCGGCCCTGAAACCACCACGGCAGGACCAGAATTTCGCCGACCTGGCCGCTGCCGCAATCACGGAGCTCTCCTCAATCACCATGGGCACCATATAATGGCGGCCGTTGATGACCATATTGGGGACTACGCCGAAGGGTATATGGAAACTGGTTATGTAGTTTTCACTGAATTTCTGGAAGGTGGCCTGCTGTCCGGCATCCGGGTGCATCCAGGAATCAAGCCAGGGTAAAAGATCTTCGTTCTGGTTTATTAACTTGTTCAGGATTTCAATACGCTCTTTTCTGGTGAGCTTTGAAAATCCGCTGATGAGTGGTATTCCTTTGGGTTCCATGGTTAATCCCTGACTTTCAGCAAAGCAGTTGCCATGCGGTAACCTTCGATCTGTCCGGCCACGAATTTCTGCAGGGGCTCGTATCCGGCCTGGCTGTGGCGCAGGAATGCCGAGGCCTGGGCGTAGATGGCCGGCAATTTTGAACGGGTAACCTGATAGAAACCGTCGAGGTAGTTCCGGATTCCCCCGGAAATGATCAACTGGTTGCAGCTGATGGGTTCGCCGGTTTGAACATACTGGTTAACGATATCCAGCATCTGTAAGGCAGTCTGACCGACAGAGATAAATGGCTCAAATTTTTCCCGGTTTTCTTCATCCTGCCTGAGCAGTTCCACCATAGAAAAGTTGGTGCCGCCAAATGCGCCAAAGTCAACCGCCGCCAACGGAAGCTGCAGTAATTTGCGGAGACTCTCCGGGCCCATTCCCTGGCCGACTTCCTTTACGATAACGGGATATTTAACTTTTTCGAGCAGTCGTTCAATCGTTTCGAACGGTGGCCGGGTGATGAGGTTCCCTTCGGGCTGCATCCATTCCTGCAGCGGATTGATGTGGATGATCAGTCCGTCGGCTTGCAGCCGGCTTACCAAACGGTCTATTTTATCAACGTTATTCTCCATAAGCAGGATTTCCACCTGCGCAATTCCCAGGTTGGCATAGAGCGGGAGATCGGGTCCCATGACCGGCCTTAGGTTGAAATCATCGAAATAGGTATCATCGTCCAATAACTTCCGGCAGGAGCCCAACCCCATACCCATACGAAACTCTTTGCAGGCTCGGGCCAGGTTGTGGTTGATGGTGCGGGCCATCAGGGTGCCGCCGGTCATACTGGATACCCAGAGGGGGGCACCCAGCTTTTTGCCTGAAAAGTCAACCTCTGGTAACGGGCCGGATGGATGGCCAGACAGGGCCGGTTCGTAGTAAAACCGTTCATCTGCTTCATAAATAGATGTTTGCGACTGAAAAGCCAGCTTTATATGGTCGAGTTTCCGGTCTTTTTCCATGGATGCCATGTAATGCTTATTTAAGAATATGTCTGGAAATCACCAGTTTAAGTATCTCTGAGGTGCCTTCGCCAATCTGCAACAGCCGCTGGTCACGGTAGAACCGTTCGATATGGTTTTCCCTGAGCAACCCATAGCCGCCATGAATCTGCAGCGACTCATCCGATACCTCCCGGGCAATCTCCGAACAATAGAGTTTGGCCATGGCTGCTTCCTTGCCAAATGGTTTTCCGGCGTCTTTCAAATGGCAGGCATTATAGAGAAGTGACCTTGCTGCCTCAATTTTTACCGCCATTTCAGCCAATTTAAAGCTAATAGACTGGTTTTCGACGATCGGTTTTCCGAACTGCTTCCTTTTTTGTGAATAACTGAGGGCCATTTCGTAGGCCCCCTGAGCTAATCCAAGACCGATGGCTGCAATGGAAAGCCTGCCTCCATCCAGTGTCGAGAGCATAATCTTCATTCCTTCACCTCTCTTGCCTAAGAGGTTCGACTCCGGTACCCTGCAATTGTTAAATTTCATTTTGCCATTATCGATTGATCGCCATACCAGTTTGCCCTTAATGGGCGTTACCTGGTAGCCGGGGGTGGTTCGGTCGACCAGAATGGCCGAAATCTCTTTCCTGCCATCCTCCTGATATCCGGTAATGGCCTGAAGAGTGATTCCCGAGGCAATTTCCGAAGCACTGTTGGTAATAAACATTTTAGAACCATTAATGACCCATTGGCCGTCAATAAGTTCAGCCCTGGTCTCTACCCCTTTGGGATCAGATCCGGCATTTTCCTCGGTAAGTCCGAATGCCCAGACTTTTTCACCGGAGCTCAATCCGGGAAGGTACTTTTTCTTCTGTTCATCGGTACCGAAAGTGTAAATCGGCGTCATTCCCAGTGAATTATGTGCAGCTACGGTAGCGGCAGGCGAACTGTCAATCCGCGCCAGCTCTTCCACAGCGATAATATATGAGAGATAGTCAAGTCCCTGACCTCCATATTCTTTCGGGATAGTGATGCCAAATAACCCGGCTTCTCCCATTTTTTTTGCCAAGGGTACGGAAAACTCCTCTTTTTCGTCCTGCACCAGGGCGACCTGCTGTACTTCTGTTTCAGCAAATTTCCGCACTTTTTGGCGGTATTCAGCGTATTTTATCGGCAACAACTCATCCATAAACTAAGGATAAAGGTTAAATTGTAAAGATAGTTACTAATTTATATTGTATAAAATTTCATTTTCAGCCTGATCAGATTTCTTCGAACAAAACCAGCGGTGTCTGATCATTCACCTGCATCCCGGCTGCCACTTCCACGGACCTGATTTTACCAGCCCTGGGCGAACGGATGTGGTTTTCCGATTTCATCGATTCTATAATGACCAGCAGGTCACCCTTGTTGACCGGTTGTCCACTTTCCACCCCGACCTGAATAACTTTTCCGTGCATCGGAGATAAAATCCGGTGGTTGTTACCAGCCGCCTTTTCATCTGCGGTACTTCCCGGTTTCGGGTAATATTCAGGTAGATCCGGACTTGACAGGCCTGTTTCAAAACCGTCCCAATAAAACACCGTTTTTCCGGATAGGTTCTCCGAAAAGAAAATTTTTTCAGATTTGTTTTCGGTGGCTACCAACAGGCTATGATCTGAGGTTCTTGAGGCCAAAGCATAGATGATCTGATTATTCCAGGTGAATTGAAACGGGACGGCAATAGACGCACTTTCCCCTGAAGTATTAGGGTGAGGAATCCCCTGCGTTGCACGGGGAGAACCAGTCCCGCCCAAAAAAGGTAGTGCCCGGACGTTGTAATTGCTATTAGTTCTTCCTGAATGGGAAAAATTCCCTGGGATAAGGTCATGCCAGCTGAAACGGGTCTGCGAAATGAATTTTTCTGCCGGAATCACCCTGAAGGGCACCTGGTAATTCCGCCTGCCATCTGAAATTTCAGTCTGTGACAATATATTGACTGATCCCAGCCTTTGCCAGGGACTGGGCGACCAGGGATTTTCGGGGAGAAATTTCAGGAACAGATAGGCCGCGATCAGGGTTTCATCCGGAGTTCGTTCCATTTCCTCCAGGATGGTGGCAGACAGGGATTGAGCATTTCTTTCGCAATAGCTGGTATCGGCGGTTGATTCGCGGACTTCGCTCCTGTTTATCAGGGCCTTCAGCCAGGTCTGGTTAGTCACCGGGCCGGCGATTATGGTTCTCCGCAGAGCGTCATGCATGTGGTTAAGTGCCGTGTCGCGGTCGTTTCCGCGGGTTATGATCTTGCAGAGCAATGGATCAAACTGACTGGCACTTCCGGTGGAATGTTCATTCAGGTCGGTTTCGATCCGGATGTGCGGACCTTCAGGAAGTCTGAAAAAGGTGACCGGCGCGGTGGAGGGAGCAAATCCGTTCAGCGGGTTTTCGCTGTAAACACGTACTTCCACGGCATGGCCGCTGACACTGACTTCTTCTTGCCGGAAGGAGAGGGGCAATCCGGAGGCTATACGGATCTGTTCGCTTACAATGTCGATACCCGTTACCTCTTCCGTAACCGGGTGCTCTACCTGGACCCTGGGGTTCATTTCCATGAAAAAGAAGCGATTATCCTGGCCAATGAGAAACTCGACCGTCCCAGCCCCTGAATATTGAACCTCCCTGCAGAGGGTAACGGCAGCATCCAGGAGCGCTTCCCTGGCCTGAGGGTCCAGATTGGGTGCGGGGGCCTCTTCGATGATTTTCTGATAGTTTCGCTGTATGGTGCAGTCGCGCTCATAGAGATGCACCAGGTTACCGTGGTCGTCGCCCAGGACCTGCACTTCGATGTGCCGAGCCTTTTCAATGAACGGTTCCAGGTAAACCGTGCCGTTTCCAAAATAGCCGGCGGCCATCCTGGATGCCTGGACGACCTGTTCCTGAAGTACTTCAGGAGAGTATACCGCCTTCATTCCCTTTCCACCCCCGCCAAAGGCCGATTTGATGATGACCGGATAGCTGACCGTCCCGGCCACCTCATGGACGGTGTCTTCTGAAACCGCCTGGCTGGTGAGGACCGGAATTCCCAGTCTGGCCGCCAGGGCTTTGGCCTCGGGCTTGTTGCCCATCAGGCGGAGAACTTCAGAAGAAGGGCCGATAAAACGTATGTTATTGTCCCGGCAGGCTTCGGCAAACTGATGATTCTCGGAGAGAAACCCGTATCCCGGGTGGATGGCTTCCGCTCCCGTTTCTTTTGCTGCTGCCATGATTTTACCAATATTGAGATAGGTGTCGCTCAGGGGGCCGTTGCCCAGGCAGACCGCTTCATCGGCCATCATCACATGGGAAGCCGTTTCTTCGCCTTCCGAATAAACGGCAGCCACCCGGATATTCATGGCCCGGGCCGCCCGGAGAATTCTCACCGCAATCTCCCCACGATTGGCTATCAGTATTTTTTTTAACATAACAAGTTCATTTAAAAGTAATTGATGTGGGTTAGTTTGTTATGGCAAATTGTGCCAGTTTGGCTTACGTTTCTCAACAAATGCCTGCATCCCTTCCTGAGCTTCCGGAGATACACGCAGTCTAGCGAGGATCCTGGCCATTTCCTTGCTGGTATCTTCAGGGAACATAAAACCTGAGAGCTTGTTTATCAGTTTCTTGGATTCGATCAGCGAGCCGGGTCCGCCCCTCAGAATGGACTCAATGGTCAGTTGTACGTGGTTCTCCATTTCTTCCGGGGTGGCAAACGAGCGGTTTACCAGTCCTGCGGATTGGGCTTCTGTACCATTGAACAGTTGTGCCGTGAATACCAGCTCCTTTACGACATGCGGGGGCATCCGGTACAGGAGATACGGTGCGATGGTTGCGGCGGCCAGGCCGATGCGGGTTTCGCTCAGCGAAAAGCGGCAGTCGTCCAGGCAATAAGCCAGGTCGCAGGCAGCCAGCAGGCCGTTTCCACCTCCGTAGATACTGCCGTGAGCCGTGCCGATGACAATCTTTTGGCAACTGCGGATGCTTTCAAACAATTCAGACAGTTCCTCAGCTTCCTTCAGGTTTTCTTCAGGGGTAAGATCTACGGAGTTTTTCATCCACAGGAGGTCTGCTCCCGAGCAGAATGATTTTCCGGCTCCGCGCATTATCACTACCTGTACCTCCGGATCATCCCCGACAATGCGGAAATAGCGTGTCAGCTCCTGAACCATAGTCCGGTTAAGTGCATTATGCTGATCCGGACGGTTCAGGAAAAGGTAGGTAA
>JAUWAB010000165.1 GCA_030602265.1 Prolixibacteraceae bacterium
GCCCCGCGACCGTTCATAAAATCATCTACTTTGGATACCGTCCGGTTATATACCGCCACCGTATATCCTTTACTCTCCATGTTCAATACCAGGTTTTCGCCCATTACGGCCAACCCGATCAAACCGATGTCTGCTAAATTCTTCATTATCCTTTGCTTTAAATAGTTATTGTAATCATTTATATTTAAGGAAGTTCAATTACTCTAAATCCTATAGTCTTCAATTTGTGGATAGTGCTTTTATCTACATTTTTCGCGTGTATGGTGTACACCGGAAATTCCCTCCGGACCGGGTAATCTCCCCGGAACTTTTCAAATTTTTCAGGAGAAGATTTGAGTCTGTCGCTGTCTGATTCGATATCGTAGGTACTCAGGACGGCTTCAGCGATCACCGATTCTTCGTCCCTGCGCGAGCCATCCATAAATATCTCGGTGGTGTCGGGCAGTTCAATTTCCTTAGGCTGCCAATCTATGAGATCCAGGTTGAAGAATCGGCTGAGGGCCTGAACGCTCATCCGGGTACCGTTGGCCTTACCATCTTTTGAATAACCGGCAATGTGCGGGGTGGCCAGATAAGCCATTTTCAGGAGTTCCAGATCAATATCCGGCTCATTTTCCCAGCAATCGGCGATAAAACCGGCAATACGGCCGTTTACCAGCGCATCTTTGACGGCAGGGGTATCCAACACTTCCCCACGGCAAGAATTGATCACCAGCGGCTTCTTAGCCAGCTTTCCGAAGAAATCCGGTCCGGCCATATGCCAGGTGGCATCTGTGCCGTCCAAATTCAATGGAACGTGGAAGGTAATGATATCGGCTTCCCGAAGGATGGCATCCAGCGGGACAAATTTTTCAGGTCCTTCCGCTCTTTCCCGGGGCGGGTCGTTGAGCAAGACTTTCATGCCCAGGGTTTCACAGAACCGGGCCACTTTCGAACCGACATTTCCGACGCCGATGATGCCGATTGTCTTTTCACGGAGTTTTTCGCGTTTTTCCAGCGCCCAGGTATGAAGGGCAGAGGCTATGTATTGCTCCACACTGCCGGCATTGCAACCGGGGGCGTTGGTCCATGCGATACCGGCACGCTTGCAGTAGTCCGTGTCGATATGGTCATAACCAATGGTTGCCGTAGCGATAAACTTCACGGAAGAACCGGCTAATAACCGCTCGTTACAGATCGTCCGGGTACGCGTAATCAGTGCGTCGGCATCCTTGACCACTTCAGGGGTGGTTTTGCTTCCAGGCAGATAAACCACCTCGGCAAACGGCTCCAGTGCACCCTTTATATACGGAATTTTATCATCAATTATTACTTTCATTAAAGTGCGCAATATGTTGTATTATAGTTTTTTGTATTTCTGAAATGTTAAAGATTTACCCTGCAGCTCCCCTTTTGGCGCCCTGGTTTTACGGAGTTTCCGGAATAATAGTTTTTCACCATTTCATCAAGAACCGCACTGGTCCGGGCGGCGGTTTCACCGGTACTTACACATTCTTCCTTACCGTTCAGGGCTTCCACGACCTGCCGGATCAGGTTATACTGAATATTCTCCGGATTCTGGAACCTGAATTTATGGACTCCCTCGTGATTATGCATGACCACCTCGCCGTGCGTAAAGGAGGAAAGACGGATGGTCCCGCCATCGCCGATGATTTCGATGATATCCTCCACCGCGGCAGCATGTGCGGTGAAACACCAGCTGCCAGTCCCGGTAACCCCGTTTTCGAAGGAAAACGTACCGGTTACGGTATCTTCTGCAGGGTAGAGCCCCGATTGGTTTACCGCGATGCCTTTCACTTCGGATATTGGTCCGAACAGGAAATCCAGGTAGTCGAACTGGTGAGAAGCCAGGTCGAAGAAGTGTCCGGCCCCACCGAATTCAGGATAAACATGCCAGCTCATCTCTTCCGGCTTGAGGTTTTTTTCGCGGGACTCACGGTACAAGCGGATGTTGACGGTAAGCGGCTGGCCAATCTGGCCGTCGTTCAGAAGCTCCCTGACCTTCAGAAAGGCAGGCAGTGTGCGGCGATAGTAGGCAACGAAGAGTGGCATGCCCGTTTGTTGGGATACTTTAAGCATTTCACGGCATTCCCTGAAATTCAGGGCCATCGGTTTTTCCACATAGACAGGCTTGCCTGCCTGCATGGCCCGAATGGCATATTCAGCGTGTTTATGGGGTGGGGTAGCGACATAAACGGCATTTACCTCCGGATCGCTGATCAGAGCGTCTGCATCGGTATACCAGCGGGGAACGTTATGGCGCCGGGCATAATCCTCCGCTTTGGCAGCA
>JAUWAB010000158.1 GCA_030602265.1 Prolixibacteraceae bacterium
TGAGACCAGGACCTGATATCCCCGCTGAATGACCGCCTCACCGGGGACCATCCAGGAAAATACGGGTTTCGGACTGATGATTCTCGTAAAACGCGGATCACGGATATATTCAATGGTCAGACCTGTAGGCACCCCCGACAAGGGATCAGCATACTCTTTTATCATGCGGTCGCACTTATCCCTCAGTGCAGCCAGCACCTGATTATACTCAGGCCTGTCTGCCAGGTTTTCGGCCTCCTTCGGATCATTTTTGAGGTTATATAGTTCTTCCCGGGATTTATCGTTCACATACCTGAAAAATTTCCATTCATGGGTACGCACTCCTTCGCTGGGAGGAATATTCTCAAATTCCCAGAGATGCTCAATCAATACGGTATCCCTGCCGAGGCTGTTTTGTTTACCTGAAACCGCAGGCATCAGGCTTTTTCCATGCCATGAACCGGGTTGTTTCAAACCTGCCAGATCGAGGATGGTGGATGGAATATCGATATTCAGGGCCATCAGGTCGCTGTCGCGAGGTTTTTTTACCCTGGGATCAAAAACGATAAGTGGCACCCGTAAAGAATGGTCATACATCAGCCATTTGCCAGCCAGTTGGCGCTCACCTAAAAAATAGCCGTTATCGCCCATCAGGATAATCACCGTATTTTTATCCAAACCTTTCTCCTTCAGCTTGTTCCTGATTTTGGCAATCTCCAGGTCAATATCGTGGATCATCCGGTAATATCCCTTAATACTGTGCTGATATTTTTCGGGGGTGTCGAAGCGCCAGCCCCATCGCAGGCGGTTAAATCCGTCGCGTACAGACTGGGGCTGCTGCAGAAAGTATCTTTCTTCAGCCAGTTCAGGGTCTGGCATTTGCATATCCTTAAAAAGATGGTCTGATTCCCTGGTCCAGAAATATTGTAAAGGGGCGGGATCGTGGGCGTGAGGTGCGCTGAAGCTCAGTGACAGGCAAAATGGCTTACCTTTTGGTGCATCATCAATAAAATCGAGTGCCTGTTGCCCGGTATATCGCGTTAAATGCACCGTATCTTCTCCGATGGTTTTGAAAAAAAATCCTCGGTGGTCAGTGAACCGGCCGTTCCGGTCATAATTATCAAAAACGTCAAACAGCTGATTAGCCCCAGCGTAATTTACCCCGAACTTCCCGAAAAAGCCGGAATAATACCCTGCATTTTTTAACAGCGCCGGGTAGGATTCCTCCATGTATTCACTCCGCACGTCGCCAGTCTGAAAGGTGTATTTATGGGTACGTTCATACAAACCGGTCAAAATGCTTGCCCGGCTTGCCGAGCAGATGGGTGTGGTAACCAATGCATTTCTGAAAAAGACTCCATCTTTGGCGAGTTTATCCATTTCCGGAGTCTGAATAATGCTGTTACCGGCATAACCAAGGGCATCCCAGCGCTGGTCATCGGTCAGGATAAAAATGATATTGGGTTGTTCACCCGGCCGGTTAACCGGGTTACTAACTGCCGCCTCCATGTGCGATCCTGCCATCAGAAGGCCCAGTGAGGCCAAACCTGTCATTTTTAATGTATATGCTGTCATTTGATTAGATTCTGGTTTATGCCCAAAATTATTAAAACTACCTTATTCTTTCCGGCTTTTCAAAATCTTCTTCCATTTCATAAGGCAGTCGCCACACATTTCCTTCAAAATCGCCAAAATAAAGCTGCGACTTACTAAAATCATGCGGGTGCCCATCGGCCCAGAAAAAACAGAATGGCGCCTGATAATTTACCGGACGGCGCACATAACTGTGGTTAAACCGGCTGTTTTCGGTAATGTTTTTTACCTGTTTCCAGGTTTTGCCCGAATTTCGCGATTCCCACAAAACCACTTCGCCACCAACCCCCCATCGTTGCGGTGATGTTTCGGTGGGTGCCACCAGCCTGATGACTTTTCCCGATATATAGATGCTGCCCATGTCGTAGTTATGGTCGGAGGTGGTAATGACATAAGTTACCCATTTCTTCCCGTTCCACCGCGTGATGCACCATTCGTATGGGCCGCTCACCGGACCGGGTTCGTGACCGTTACTCCGGATATAAAGACAAACCGGATAACCTTTATCATCGAAAAGCATGTCCCGGATATATACATTTTTACCCAGCGTAGAATAGTTGATCACCCTGGCGGGGATATCGGGATTAATCATCGGGACTTCCAGGGGTTGGCCATCAACGGTTGTCCAGGTTTGGGCAAAATCGGTGGTCTGCACATAGTACAGATCGGTGCGTTTATCTACATTGCCATTGGGATGCCGGTTAAAAAAAGTTCCTGTCTTGTTCTTGCCGTGCATGCTGCTGATCTGGTAGTGCCCCGACTGCTCCCCCGCCCTCTCCGGCATGGCAGCCAGCAGGCGGTCTTCGGTCCAGCTAATCCCGTCGGTACTGGTTTCGTAGTAAAGCTGTCTGACACCCGTGTATTTGGTAAACAGGTGGAGAAATCCATCCTTTGTTTTCCAGGGCTGGGGGTAGGTCATTTCCTCTTCCGTGATCTTGTCGAAAGCGCTGATATCCAGTGGCAGGCGGCTGCGATACTTGAATCCCGGCCTTCGGGCTCCCCGACCGCTGACAAATACCCAGATATAATCTTCGTCGTCGATCAATATTACCGGGTTATCGTGCGGATCGTCAACTCCCTCTTTATCGTGGACCACAACGGGTTTTGATACCATTCCGGTTTTATGGTCATACTCGCCGATCATACACAGCAGGTAGCGCTGGTCTTCGGCATAAGTGCCTCCATACACAAAAAAGGTTTTCCTGGCTTTTTCGGAATATACTGCCAGCGGAATATGCATGGAGGTATAGGTTCCAAGGGCACCGGAGTATTTGTCGCCATACTCGTATTTCTGTCCCAGTTCGAACCAGATTCCACGATACCCATCTATACGGAGGTTATTCATTTCTGAGCTGTTTCCGGAATGCATGGTCGGATAGGCAGGGCCATATTTTTCGGGCACTTTCTCATTGGGTATCCATGCTCCTCTGTTTCCCTGCCA
>JAUWAB010000119.1 GCA_030602265.1 Prolixibacteraceae bacterium
CACAATCAGGCTCTTGCGCGCCCCGCCCGTCGCCGGCGATGACAGCAGTTCAAAGAGCTGGCGGCTGGGAGCCCACTGCGCACGGCCTGCCGGGTTGGTCCAGTTGCTGTAATGCGCACTGGCATCGGCCGTACTGAAGGCTAATTCAAACACAGACTCCCTGGTACCAACTCCTTTCAGAAAAACATCCCAGGCGATCAGCTCATAATCCGCATGACCAATCAGCAGCGAAGCATATTGTTCGGCCTTTTCCCATTCCTTATTATAGAGGTGCACCCTTGCCCTGAGAGCCTGCACGGTACGACGGGTAGCCCGGTACCGGTTCAGCGTGTTGGGCAGTAATCCTTCGGCCTGCTCCAGGTCGGCCAGCACCTGTTGGTACACCTGCGTTTGGGTACTTTGCTTCACTCCGGTAAAATCTTTCACTGAGCTGGTGGGCTGTAAAACAACGGGGACATTCCCCCAGGTACGGGCGAGGTCAAAATAGGCCAGCGCCCTTACAAACAGGGCCTCACCACGGACCGTACTGCGTTTGGCCTCCGTAAATCCGGGATCGTTAATCCCCGGCACCTTGGCAATGATATGGTTGGCCTGGTTGATCGTACCGTAGATCGGCAGCCATGAATTGTAGAGGGAAAGGTTATCTGAAAGATAGGAATGCGTGACAAAATGGTTCAGGTAATCCCAGGTGCCTGTCCACACGCCGTCGCCCCCCGCCAGGAAAATATTGCCCTGAAACCCTGCTCCTCCGTAATAATTGGTGTGCTGCAACTTGTTATATAATCCGAAAAGGGCGGCATTTGCCGATTTTTCGTCGGTAATCGACGCATTATCGGAGATATAGCGCACCGGTTCTGTGTCGAGTAATTCATGGATACATGATGTGGCAGTGAGAAACAAAAGCGACACCGTAAATATTTTAACTGATTGTATGATAGCATTCTTCATGGTCTGTACGTTTTAAAAAGTGACATTAAATCCGAAAACAAAGGTGCGTGGTTGTGGAGGGACCGAGAAATCGAGTCCCTGAACCGTTCCGTTGGCGAAATTTGCCGCTGTATTGACCTCCGGATCAGGCCCTGAGTACCGGGTGAGTGTCCACAGGTTGGTGGCGTTGATATAGAGGCGGGCATGACTCATACCGGTTCCGGCCAGTTTCCTGCGCGGAAAGTTGTATCCCAGCGACAGGTTGCGTAGCCTCAGGAACGAGCCATCTTCCATGAAGCGGCTGCTCTCGAAATTGTGGTTAAAGCTGCCGTCCGCATTGGCCAGGGTATAGCTTCTCGGGATATCGGTAATATCTCCCGGATTTTGCCAGCGATTCATCATGCTTTTGCTCATTGACCAGTTTATTCCCCGCTGCCCCCCATTTTCCTGAAAATAGCGGTTCATATTCAGCACCTTATTACCGTAGGAGAAGTATACAAACGCCGACAGATCGATATTCCGCCATGTAACGCTGTTCTTCAATCCCCCGTAAAAATCGGGCCAGGCACTGCCAACAATCTGCCTGTCATCCGACGTAATCTTTCCGTCTTTATTGACATCTTCGTATACGGCATTACCCGTTTGCGGATCAACGTACAGCTGCTTATAAAGCCAGAAGGAATACATCGGGAATCCTTCCTCCAGCCTTACCCAGTTCCGGTTATACTGCGAGAAAGAAGACTCCAGCTTTGTAATTTCATTCTTGTTGCGCGTCAGATTAAAGCTGGTATTCCAGCTGAAATTACTTTTCCTGATATTTAATGAACTGATCTCCAGTTCGAAACCGGTGTTGCGCATCTCCCCGAGGTTTTGCAGGGTGGAAGCGAATCCCGTCTTGATGGGCGCCGGAACGTTTAGCAACAGATCGGTGGTTTTCTTATCGTAGTAGTTGAACTCCAGATTCAGCCGATTATCGAGCAGCGATGATTCAATGCCTGCATTCACCTGCCGGGTAGTCTCCCACTTCAGGTCCTTATTGCCAAGCTGAAATGGGGAAATACCCGGACTTGCCAGATAATTCTGGCCTCCTTCCCATAGTCCGAGCGATGCAAAATCGTCGATATCCTGATTTCCGGTCCAGCCAATACTGGTTTTCAGTTTCAGTTCATTTACCCTGGAGATATGGTTCCTGAAGAAATTCTCTTCGCTGATTCTCCACGAAAGTCCTCCGGAAGGGAATGATGCCCACCGGTTATTGGCTCCAAACCGGGATGAAGCATCGGTGCGTATATTGAGATCGGCGCTGTAGGTGTTGTCCAGACTGTAGTTTACCCCGCCGAACCAGGAGACCAGTGCCGAGGAGGTGGAAGTGGAAGATCCGGAGGTGATGGCAGCCGAAATGATGCCGGTAAATTCGGGACTCGGATAATTGGACCCATTGGCCGTAACCCTGGAAAGACCCGTCTTTTCAATCGTATTTCCGGCAAAAAATGCTGCAAAGTGCTTTTCGCCGAAAGTGGTATGATAATTAAAGAGCTGCTCGGCCGACCAGGTCTGTTTGGCAGTTGTCACATCGGTACCGCTGCCATTCGCAGAAACACCCTCTCTCCGGCGGGCATTGTAATACACCGTTTCGTAATAATCATTGTCATCGAGGCTCCAGGAAGATTTGAAGGTCAGGTTGGACAGTATGTTCCACCTCAGGTACGTATTGGATATCAGGTGCTTTCCGTAAGTATCGTGGTGATTGTTCTGCAAGAGTATGTACGGATTATTGAACCGGCCGTCATCGGCATAACTCCCGTCCTCCCTGAAAATGGGCAACAAGGAGGCATCCTGTATGCCGGTATTCAGAATCCCGCCGGTATCACCCGCCCTGACCAATTCTCTCCTGGTTTTACTGTAGGAGTTACTGACCCCCACCTGCAGGTTACGGGTGATGTTGTGATCGATATTGATGCGTATTCCCAACCGTTCAAAATCCATCAGGCGGAGTGTGGCTTCCTGATACGTGTAGTTTAGTCCCAGATAATAGGTGGATTTAGCATCACCTCCGCTGACCGACAGGTTGTAGGTCTGTTGCTGTGCGGTGCGCAGCAAGGGTGACAGGCGATCGTAGGTGCCCTGCGATTCCGGAGTGCCAAGTCCGGGAGATCCATTGACCACTTCACTTGCCGGACGATAGGGCCGGGTGGCAAATGGCTTGCCATCGTTCACCCATGCTTCGTTGATAATGGTGGCATGTTCAGGACCACTGGCCAGTTCCCAGAGTTTCACGATACTTGAAATTCCATATTCCGCGTTGAAATCCACCCTGGTCTTCGAATCCTTTTGTCCGCGCTTCGTGGTGATCAGGATTACCCCGTTCGCCCCGCGTGCCCCAAAGATGGCCGTGGCGTTGGCATCCTTCAGTATCTCGATGCTTTCGATATCGGCCGGATTGATGTCTGACAGCGGATTGGTGGTTTGGCCACCCACATGCAGCGATTGCAGCGACTGGGTATTGATAAAAACCCCATCCACGACAAACAGCGGGTTATTTCCGGCGTTGATGGAGGTCGTCCCCCTCAGTCGGACCAGTAATGCAGAACCGGGAACACCGTAGGTCGACGAAATCTGCAGTCCGGGCACCTGCCCCTGCACCTGCTCGCCCAGACTTGAAGCAGCTATGCTCTTCAATTCTCCTGATGCTACTGTTGCAATGGCGCTTGTCCGGGCATTCCTTTTGGTTTGAACATACCCCGTCACGGATATTTCATCCAGTCCGAGGACATCTTCATCAAGGGAAAAATCGAGACTGGTGTTTTCGACCAACAGAATATCCCGGTTAACTGTTTTATAACCTACATAGTTTACCCGGAGCCTCACCTTGCGGTTGGCAGGTACGTTTCTTAATACATACGAACCATTCGCGCCGGTCGCCACGCCGATGGACGTTCCGGTAACACCAATGGTAGCGCCAACCAGCGGCTCACCCGAACGTTTATCGCGGATCGTACCGCTTATGGTTCCAGTTCTTTCGGTATCCGGTTGTGAAAGCAAATCCGGGGAATTTCCCTGCACCTGAGCACTTACTATGATTAGCAAAAGTGGCAGGAATACATATTGTAATATTCGTTTCATAATACGCTTTATTTTGATCATTGATTATTTAAGATTATCTGTTATGGTCAGTAAGCCCTGAGACGTGCCTGTCCGCCATCAATTAAGTGGCCCAGAAAAATGGAGTTGTAAAACAGTCTGGCGCTGGAGTGCCAGGATGCCCGGTGGATCGGATTAAAGGCAAAAAGGATTATTCTCCCTCGTTGCACCGGACTGACGAGTACGGCAGAGGTATGGGAAATATGCTTCAGGTTATCATCCGATATATACCCGCTTACCAGGGGATCTTTCTCAAAGGCTGCCACGGTATGATACGGATTGGCCGAGAATTGCAAGGCCAGGGTATTGTTCTTCAGAACCGGAAGCTGCCGCCGGGTAAATCCAAATCCAACCGGATGGCTTATATCTATGTCGATATTCAATATGGTTCCTCCTACCACTTTGGCACCTTCAACCTGCACCTGGTTGGCAAAGTCGATCCGTTTGTAACGACCCGTATCCTGTTTGGCCACCTGGAGTTTTTCTCCTGAAAGTTCACTGGAAATAACCCATTCGCTGGCCCTGTTGAGCGCAATGAAAGTCCCGCCTTCGGCAATCCAGTTTTTCAGCCTCGCAATGGCGGACTTGTCCTGGAGCGGATTTCCGAACCGGTTATCTGTTCCGGGGAGGATAATGGTGGAGTAGCGGTTCAGGTTTAATCTTCCCAGGTTGGCAATCTCTGAGCGGGTTACCGCCATATCAAGGAAGTTATCAATCAGGTACCAGGCCTCACCCGTCTCAAGCGATGAAATCCCCCGTCCGGTCAGAATCAGAATCTCAGGTTTCACCAATGGCTTTATATGGCTGCTTCCTAAGTCGATTCCCCCGGCACTTAATCCGGTTTCAGCAGGGTAAACCTTCAGAGAATATTTCTTACCGGCATCAGAAAGATGTTTATGCAGCTCGTCGCCGGCAATCTGTTGTTCATTCACCGGAATCACCAGTGTCCCATATCCAAACTCAATAACTTCCCCGGCAATTCGGGCAGAGAAAGGTTTCAGGGCCGAGAAAACCAGAATATTCTTTTTGAGCAGAGAACTCAGTAATGCGGCAGCGTTCACGTCATTCCACGGAATAAAATAGGCAACCGAAGATTTGGGAAGCTCTGTAAAATGAGCGGTCTCCTCTCCTACTGGTTTTTTGCCGGCAAACAACTTTATGTCGGTTAATGGAGCATAGGGCAGTCCGTAAGATAACGCTACCGTCCAGGTAGAGCCATCGTAAAAAACACTGTCGGGGACCCTGATATCCTTATTGAAGAACAACTCCACCAGCCGGTTCTGTGCCTGCTCTGTGGGCACAATAAAAGACCGGCCGGGCAGATATTTTTGATTTCCAGCAGTGAAGGACCGTTCGTTTTCATAAACCTCAATCCGGTGCCTTTTTAATAGGTTCACGAAGAGAAGGTTGCGATTTTGGTCATGATTGTCACCAAAGATGTAGCCTTTTACTTTCCCGCGGGCACCGTTTTCGAAAGCCGTTTTGAAGAACTCTTTCTGGTTTTCAATCAGCTCCTGCTTTAAATCAACTGAAGCCTTGATGGTAGCCAGACTTACTGCCAGCTGGTTTCTGATGGCCGACTCAAAAGTTATCTCGCCGACAGCACGCTCCTGCACAAACCCCCTGGAAGAACCCTGTTCGAAGAGTATCGCCAAAGACCCGTTGTAATCGGGGTACGAAGAGCCAAAGGTCGGGTTGAAATTGTCGAAGTCTTCCTTGGTGTAATATCGTGACCCGATATGATCGAGGGCACTCGCATAGTAGTTGGCAAACCGGTTGTTCATTTCATAATATCTCTGAGGTACCAAAGGACTTTCCCGGTCGATGGGTTTTGTAGGCTCGAAGAAAAAAGTACTGTTGGTACCCATTTCGTGGTGGCAGGTGGTCAGGTGTGGCACCCAGCTATGGTAAAATGCCAGCCGGGCCTGGCTCTCCGGATGGATCGCCGGCAACCAGTCGCGGTTCAGGTCGAACCAGTAGTGGTTACCCCGCCCGCCGGGATAAGCCTCATTATGCTCCAGGTCAGCCGGATCGGCCACCAGGTTTTTGCTTTTCTGCGAATTTACCCATTGGGCATGGCGGTCGTGACCGTCGGGGTTACGCGACGGCTCGATGAAATAAATACCGTTTTCAAGCAGGTTACTGGCTTCCTGTCCGGTGGATGCCAAAAGCCAATAGGCAGTTAGCATGGCCGCTTCGGCCGCCGACGCCTCATTTCCATGTACCCCAAATCCAAGGATATTGATGACTGGGAGTGAAGAGTGATCGAATGCTGAAGCCGGATCGGTAATTTTCAGGTGGTTTACCCTGATCTCCTCAAGGTTTGAGAGATTTTTTGCTGACGAAACGGCCAGTACGAGCAATGGCCTGCCTCCGTATGTGTGTCCGATAATGGTAAGTACGGCATTTTCAGAAACCCGGTCAAGTTCCCGGAAATAGGCAGCCAGCTGATCGTAACGGGTATGGTGCGATCCGGTTTCATAACCTAAAAAGGCTTCAGGCGATGGAATAACGGGATTGAACTGCTGATTTCCGAAAAAATATTCCTGATTGCCGGAATATACATCTGTGGCAATAATCCATGATGCCAGCAGCAGATATATTGTATAAGTATATTTTCTTTTCATTGCAACTATTAATTTTTAAATGGTTGGTTGGTAATTCATTGCCTGTCTGAATTTTATTTGCCTCCGAAGTACTGCTACACCAGATGCGATCATGCATTAAATCATATGATTATCATAGTCATACACGGCGATTGGATTCTCCGGAATTCAAACAAGAAGATTATTGGGTGGTATGGTTGACTGTGCAATTGAATCAATCAAACCTGTAAATGAAGTAAAGGAAAATATCAGCAACAGCACATACAGCACATCGAAGAGAGTGTGCTCCTAAACTTTCTGGTTTTCGTGAAAAATGTATGAATTGAAATTTTGTTAGAGAGGAGGTTCACATGAAGTGGTGCAAAATGTTCCA
>JAUWAB010000032.1 GCA_030602265.1 Prolixibacteraceae bacterium
TCCCTTTTCAATAATTTCTTCCATCATACCAGATAATTGATTTACTTTTTCCGGAAATTGAAAGTAGAGATTCTGGCTCTCCAGTGGATCATCCTTAATATTATACAATTGACCTTTAGGGCCATTTTCTTCCGGATGGAGTTTTGCCGGATGGGTGAAACCTCCTGAGCCCAGACCGTTGATGTATTTCCAGTCGCCCTCTCGGATACTGTAATATCCGCCTGCATGATGTACCATCGAACTGCGGACAGCCTTTTCATTTTCACCGTTTAAAACGTGCCAGAAACTGAAACTGTCTTCACCCATGTTTTCTTCCGTTTTTTGCCCGGTAAGGTCGCAAAAGGTCGCAAAAAAATCGGTCAGGCTGACGAGTTGTTTATATGTCGAAGGCTGTTCTGTTTTTGCCGGCCATGAAATGATCAGTGGAATGCGGTGACCTCCGTTCCAGATGTCTCCCTTCTGCCCTTTGCTTCCCTGATTGGAGTTATGGGCAAACAATTCAATCTCTTCCTGGGGCCAGTACCCTCCGTTATCACTCGAGAAAATTAGAATGGTATTTTCTGCGATCCCATTACTGATGAGGGCTTGTTTTATTTGTGCCACTGCATCATCAATATCCAATACAAAATCGCCATACACACCAACAGACGATTTTCCTTTAAACCGGGCTGAGGGTAGCCAGGGTGTATGCGGCCCGGTTAACGGGAGATAGAGAAAAAAAGGTTTCTCCCTGTTTTGGGTAGCCTGGTTTTCAATAAATGCGATCCCTTCATTCACGATTTCCGTGTGGCAATTTTCCATCCTGAACGAACGCGACATCTCGCCCTGCCGCCACCATACCCCTTTCTGCCAGTAAACCGCCAGATCGTCGGTGTGTTTTTTATCCCAGGCATATTGCGTGTTTTCAAGCCGGGATGGATAATGGCCGGTGGTTAAAATCATATCCGGGTCAACTGCTTCGTGGTTCCTGAGAAACAAGTAGGGCGGAATATCGAGTGAGGCTGGATGAATGAAGGAGTAATCAAATCCGAAATCGTTGGGTCCTCCGGATATTTTTTTGCTGAAATCAACGTTTGAGTAACCGGTTTTTAAATCCAACTGAGGTTTGTTTCCGTCTTTGGTTTGCCAGCTAACGCCCAGATGCCATTTGCCGATGCAGGCACTGGTATAACCGGCATTTTTTAATATCGTTGCCAGAGTTGCCCTCTGAGGTTCGATTACCGGTCCTGCGAACCCTTCAATTCCCCTGATCGCATGTTCTGTGCGGAAGGCATATCTGCCGGTAAGCAGTCCGTATCGCGACGGAGTACATACCGATGCACTGGCATGAGCCTGGGTAAAAGTAATGCCTTCGCCTATAAGTTTGTCGATGGCCGGAGTTTTGGTGCGGGCAAAAGGATTTAATCCACTGATGTCGCCATAGCCCATATCGTCAGCAAAAATAAAAACGATATTGGGTTTGGATGAATGATTTTTACTGATATCAGATGCTTTTATCATCTGCTGACCTGCAAGTCCTAAAGTTATCAAACCTGCCATACCAATTGATCTGGTATTAAGTACTTTCATTTCTGAATTTTTAGTTGTTGATATTTATTGTTCATTAGTTTGTTAAAGTCTGCTGAGTCATTGCCCGATTTTCTTGAATTCCATAATTCTACCGGGGTTGAACTATTTGATATTCCTTGTCATATAATCCCAGTTGCTGTTTTTTCCACACAGCGCCCTCAAGAAATACGGGGTGGGGCAGGGAAACATCCCATTCTCCGAGTTGCCGGAGCATGGATCTGGTCCGGTCGATGTTTTGCAAAGCCACATCATGTTGTTCTGAAATGTCTTCAGAAAGATCGTAAAGCATGGGTAAACGGTCGGGCAGTCGTACCAGTTTCCAGTTTCCTTCGCGAATGACCGCACTGATGGTAAAACGCCAGTTAAGGATTTTATGCGGCTGTTCCCGCACTTGTCCGGTTATATAGGGCATTAAGTTTACACCGTCAAAATCATCTTCATCAGCCATCTTTCCTCCTGCCAGTTCCAAAAAGGTAGGCGTAATGTCGAGTGAAGTCACAGGATGATGATACAGTTGCCCCTCAGGTAATATGCCTTGCCATCTCATAATAAAGGGAACACGTATGCCGCCTTCGAGCAGGATTCCTTTTTGTCCGTTGAGGGGTGCATTTATGGATGCGTTCTGGTCGCACGGGCCACCATTGTCGCTGATAAAAACCACAAGGGTGTTTTCGTCTAATCCTTCCTCCTTCAATGCATCCATAATACGGCCGATGTTCACATCGAGCCGGTGCACCATGGCACAGTAAGTTCGTCGTTTAGTATCCTTAATGTGTTTGAACAGCTCCAGGTCGGCTTCGGTTGCCTGCATCGGCGCGTGGGGCGCGTTGAATGAAGCGAACAGGAAAAATGGCTGGTCTTTGTGTCTCCGGATAAAATCAACACATTCATCACCTTTATCGTCGGTAAGGTATGTTATGGGTTGGGGAGTTTTATAATTACATTCTATGGGCGACAAATAGCCTTTGCCGTCAGGTTGGGAAGTGAAATAATCGTGACCCCCGCCCTGGTAGCCCCAAAATTCATCGAACCCTCTTTTCAGCGGATGGAAATGGGGTTCGTAACCCAAATGCCATTTACCCACAAGTGCGGAAACATAGCCCAATGGTTTAAGCCGTTCGGCAATGGTTTTCTCAGATACCGGCAGTCCCTGAAATTTCGGGTCAAATCCGGGCTGGTTTTCAGCCATATTATTGTCGAAACCAAACTTTACCTGGTTTCGCCCGGTCATAAGACCCGCTCTTGAAGGTCCGCAAACCGGAGACGATACATAGCCCTGGGTAAAATTGACGCCTTCTTTTGCCAGCCTGTCGATGTTAGGCGTTGGAATCTGCTTGCTCCCGTGCAGACTTAAATCGGCATAACCCAAATCGTCGGCAATAATCAGTATGAAATTGGGTTTTGCCTTTTCCGGGTTGGATAATACGGCAATTGCTTCATTCGGGACAATAAGCTGAACCACTGAAGCCACCAGAGCAGAAATGGATTTTTTCATTTCAACAGTCGGTTTAATTTTCTCTAAATATATAAAATTGCCGTTATTCTCCGGATGACCGGCTCTTTTTACATTCATTTGAATGTTATGAAAAAGAGCCTGATCACCCGGAATACAACAGATTTGTATCTTCTTCCCGTTGGTAAAAGCCGATAGGCTAAGAATAACTGTTTTTGGCTATATGACTGCTGATGCCGATCCGTTTATCACTAATCATCTTTCATTGGAAAACGAATAGGGAAAATCTTCAGGATGGATACCCCTGTTTTTGTTGGGAACCGGACTCATCGTAAAATCTATTACCGCGCCTTTCATGAGCTCTTCATGGAGGAGGTAATTTTTGGTGTATTCCTTGCCATTTACTTTCATCTCCTGAATATATCGGTTTTCCGGTGAATTGTTGCCGGCATTGATGATGATCTTATTCCCGTTTTCCAAATCGATCTCCACTGATTTGAACAAGGGAGAGCCCAGGATGTATTCGTTGGTTCCCGGACAAACTGAATAAAAACCTAAAGATGAAAAGACATACCATGCCGAAGTCTGGCCATTGTCCTCGTCTCCGCAATATCCGTCCGGAGTGGCTGCATACAGCTTGTCCTTGATTTCCCTGGCCCAGTATTGCGCCTTCCAGGGTTCTCCTGCATAGTTGTACAAAAATACCATATGCTGAATAGGCTGGTTCCCGTGTGCATACTGTCCCATGTCCATCACCTGCATTTCGCGCATTTCATGGATCATCCTCCGGCTGTTCATTCCTTCCGATCCCGGAATGATAAATACCGAGTCCAGCATGTTCACAAATTCCTTTGGCCCGCCCATCAGGTCCATCAATCCCTTCGGATCATGAAAGACCGACCAGGAGTAATGCCAGCTGTTTCCTTCGGTAAAATCGCGGCTCCAGTCTGTTGGGTTAAATGTATCTGAAAACGTACCATCGCTCGCCCTGCCAGCCATCAGCTTGTTTTTCGGATTATACAGGTTCTTGTAGTTCATCGCCCTCTGCGCATAGATGTCGATCTCCTCTTTTGGCTTATTCAGGGTTCTGCCCAGCTGGTAAATCGTCCAGTCGTTGTAGGCATATTCCAGCGTGCGGGCAACATTCTGACTGATACGGACATCATTCGGAATATACCCGAAAGAGTTGTATTCTTCGTAGCCGGTCCTTCCGGATGCCGCTACGGTGGGGTGTACATTGTTTGCCCCGTGTTTCAGGGCTTCCCACAAGGTTTCGATATCATAGCCCCGCAATCCTTTCACCCAGGCATCGGCAACTACTGAGGCCGAGTTATTTCCTACCATGATGTTCCGGTGCCCCGGGCTTGCCCATTCCGGTAGGAATCCGCTCTCCTTGTATGCATTGGCAAGGCCTTCCTGCATTTTTACATTTTCCGACGGATACAGAAAGTTCAGGAAAGGGAATAAGCTGCGGAAGGTGTCCCAGAAGCCGGTATCGGTAAACATATAACCGGGTAAAACTTGACCATTGTATGGACTGTAGTGCATGATTTTTCCATCGGCATCGATTTCAGTTAAATTTCTGGGGAAAAGAACCGTGCGGTAAAGGTTGGAGTAAAACGTCCGCAGGTTATCGATGTTGTCGTCATGAATCCTGATTTTTCCGAGTACCTCGTTCCAGCGCTCCCTGCCGCGCTCAGCTATCTCGTCGAAACCTGAGCCGTCCAGTTCCTTCAGGTTCAATAAAGCCTGTTCATGGCTGATAAAGGAAGATGCCACCCGGACATGTACCTGTTCTCTTCTGACGGTTGAAAAACCGATGATTGCCCCGGCATGGTTGCCGGTAAACTCCTTTTCATTCTCTGTGATTTCACCATCCTTTACGACAGAATAGTAGGTAAAGGGTTTATCAAAAACCATAACGAAATAGTTCTTGAAATTTTCAGGAACACCGCCACTGTTGCGGGTAGTATAGCCGATAATTTTATGCTCCTCCGGAATAATTTTTATGTACGAACCCTTGTCGAAAGCATCGGTGATGATATAGGAATTCTCGCTGTCGGGAAACGTAAACCGGAACATGGCTGCCCGTTCGGTCGGGGTAATTTCGGTAGTGACGTCAAAATCGGCCAGGTAAACCCGGTAATAGTGCGGTTTGGCCACTTCAGCCTTATGTGAAAACCAGCTGGCCCTGTCGTCTTCATTAAAAACCGGTTTGCCGGTCACGGCCATAATGGAAAATTGGCCATAATCGTTCATCCACGGACTGGGCTGGTGGGTTTGTTTGAATCCCCTGATTTTATCGGCAGTGTACTGGTACATCCATCCGTCACCCATTTTCCCGGTCTGGGGTGACCAGAAATTCATGCCCCAGGGGAGGGCGATCGCCGGATAGGTATTTCCGGTGGAAAGTTCGTACTTGGATAATGTTCCGGTTAATGGGTTCACATAACTGACCGGATCAAAATCCCGGCCGTTCGCTTTAAGAAACAAATGAAGTAAAATGAATGCAACTAAGATTCCTGCTTTTCTTACCATTTTTTTGATTTTATATTAATTCAAGGTTATTCTGCTTTTTCCAGTTCGAAACGTGCCAGCACAGCGTATTGGGCAGCAAAAGCAAAGCTGAACATGCCCTCCGTATTATTGTTCTTTTCATCTGCATGCCAGCCTTTCAGTAAGTTTGTCGGGAGGATCCCGTCATACAAAAAGTTATCGTACCCGTAATTCAGGTTTTGCTGAAAGCTGTTCAGGTATTCTTCAACATTCAGGTATGTAGGGTATATATCAACATAGCCTCGCATCAGCACCCCGTTGAACCAGTTTCTGAAACCTTTGGTATCAAAGGAATAATATCCGGGGATTTCCGCTCCCTCAGTTGCAAAATAGCTGAAACTGGCATCCGATAAAAGGATGGCATCTTCGAGATAGTTGTCGTGCTGGGTCGCCCGGTAAAGGTCTGCAGCTCCCGACAGCATGGTGCCGCTGTTGTAGGTAATGGCCGGCCCTACCCGGTCCTTGCAGTAGATCCCCATGCGGTAAACCTCACCATTAACAGTTTCCGTCTGAGGTTTACGGGGAGTGCAACCACCCATCATGTCATCATACACGCCATCGGGGCGCAGCAGGTGCTTCTTTTGCCAGTCATATATTTTTTGGGCATATTCCAGATAGTAATCACTTTTATTTACCTGTTTCGTCCTGCGGGTAACTTTGTCGGTGGCATCAATATAGCGGTGGGTTATCCGGTCGTTTTTGTTTTTGTACAGTTCGTGCAGCCATACCAGCGGACTAATCATGGGGCCGTTGCTGCATGAATGCTTGGTCACATAGCCAGGCCCCCAGGGAATCCCGCCGTGTTCATCCCCGTTTGAGTCACGGGTGGTATCCCATCCGTCTAAAACATATTCCGTCAGGTATTCTGCTTTCTCCAGATATTGCTGATTACCTGTCAGTTTATAAGATTCCAGCAATTCACGGATAAGCCACATCTGATCGTCATACACGTTTTCAACACCGGCCACTTTTGCAGTCCCTTTCGACCTGGCACGGTGAACGCCATAAACCGTCCACTGCCTGGTTTGTGAATATGAAACCAGTTCAAATGTTCCCAGATAAAAATCGGCATGATCGTACATAGCCTGCAGCAATTGGGCATACCGGTTAAAATGCTGATCATACAAAGTGGTATTGCCATGTTCTTTCTGCACCGTAAGGGTGTTGAGTATGGCATTTACAGCCTCAATGGCGGCAGTGTACATCCAGATACTTCCCGTCTCTTCCGAACGAACCCCTGTATAGGGATTATAATACCTGGCCATAGCCATATTGTCGCCGGTAAAATGGGCTGATACTGCTCTGTCGGCAATTTCTATGGCCCGGATTAAGTTTTTCTCTACAAGAGGTATCTCGCCTGATAATTTGTTTCTTTTACCGGTATTGACATTGCCGAGGGAAACAACCCATGAAAAAAGCAGGCAACCAAATATTAAGACAGACGGTTTTTTTACCATTGGTTTTTAGTATATAATACATCTCCTGCCGCCATCAGAGTATCATATAAAACGGGAATTATCCCGGGTTTTGTATTAAATGCTCCCATGGCGGAGCTGATTATTCTTAAGCCTCAAAAATAGTAATTGTTGTGTAAGTGTTGAAATAATCGGGAGAAATCACGGGAGATAGATCCTCTTCTAAAAAAACCAACGATATGTCAGGTTGATATTCCTGCCCGGCATGACAAAATTCCGGTCTTCGATTCTCGACAGATGATCACGGTATTTGGTATTGAGGGCATTTTGCACTTTCAGGATAAAAACGTGCCGGCCCGGTTGGTTGATCCTGTATCCTGCCTGCAGGTTCAGTAAGGAGTACCCATCGGTTGCCGCTTCGCCCGGGGCTACCTTTCCTTGCCGGCTGACAGCCATATAGCCTGCTCCCAGCCATCCGCGGGTAAAATCATATTCAATCTCGTTATTGAATCGGAATGGCGGAATAAACGGAAGGTTCTCATCGGGGCCTCCGCCTATTCTCCGGATACCGCGCACCCAGTCGGTACCTGACTGAAGCCTGACCCTCTTTGCCAACTGCCAACCCAAACTGATCTCACTGCCAAACAACACCGATTCCCCTTCTGCATAGGTGAATATGGGGTATCCGGTGGGTTCATGGACTGTACCGCTTGGCTGCAAGATGATATAGTTGGAAAATTCATTGACAAATCCGGTAACCTCAATGTCAAAATTGCCCTTCCGGTAATTGATGAACATATCTGCACCATGACCGATTTCATCCTTGAGTTCCGGATTACCCATTTCATAGACCCCGGCACCCAGGTGCACACCTTCAGCAAACAGCTCCTCGATCATCGGGTTCCGGTGAGATCTGGCTATCTGACCACCGATCTCCAGTCCTTCAAAAGGACGGACATTTAAGCCGATGGAACCTGAGTAATTAAAGGCATTGCGCGTCAGATCGGCATTGGGAAATACCTCGTTTTTTAATGCTGTGGAATTTTGAAAATCAAGCCTGACCCCAAACTGCATCCTGGTTGTATAAGAAAGCGGAATTTCCTGGAAGGTAAAAGTGGCCAGGGTTACACGTTGCTCTCCCGGCGTATAGGCATCAATCCCGGAAATGTTGAGCTTCTGTCCATTGAAGCTGAACCCAAGCGCTCCCCGGTCAAAAATGCCGGTGGGTTTATGTTGTAACGTTAATGTTGAGCTAAAGGCGTTCTGGTTATACTCCAGTCCGGTTGTTTCATGAGATAAGCCTCCCTCAGGCCGGGTAATTTGCACCTCCTGCTGCTGAAACCGTGTGGCATTGAACCTCAGTTGGGCCTGGTCGAACCAGGAGCCGGCCAGTTTCCCACCCAGACGCCCCTGAAGGGCCATCCTTTGGGCACGGATTTCCACATTTTCCTCTGGTATGTCAATAGATTCCGGAATGCCAAAGGCCTGATCGGATAGGGAAAAGCTTAAACCTCCGTTGATCCTGTCCCGTTGCATGCCCCAACCCAATGCTCCGTCATAATTCTTCATAGCGGTGTTGGGAATCCTGCCTTCGGGGGTGGTTATGTCACCTGATTGTCTCATCGCCATCCTTGCTGAAAAGGCATTCCGGTCTCCGCCATAGGTCAACCTGCCGAACCCTGCGCCCATGTTGTTCATGGTAGCCGCCTGTCCCGATACCACCCCGGAAATGCCTTCGTCCCACTGGTCGGGTATGTCGGTGGTCATCAGGTTAATCACTCCGCCCAGGGCACTCGATCCATACAGCAGGCTGGCAGGTCCGCGGATTACTTCCACCCGGCTGGCAACCAGCGGATCGAGCGATATGGAATGGTCAGCGGAGGTCTCCGAGATATCCCCCATGCGCTCCCCGTTTTCGAGCACAAGGATCCGGTCTCCATCCATACCCCGGATAACAGGTCGGGCCGGTGCTGACCCAAAACTGCGCATGGCCACCCCTGGCTGGCCGTTTAGCATCTCCCCAAAAGACGGCTCTGCCCGCCGCTGGATCTGTTCACCCATAAACACAGCATCGGGCTGATAACGGAAACCACTCGCTGTAGGGGATGCCGTCAGTACAATTTCTGAAATATTTATGCTGGTGGGCGACAGTTTGATGTCTACTTCCCTGGTGGTTTTTGCTATGGCCTCGATTGCTACCTCGGCCGGGGCGTAACCTATACTCTGTACCTGAAGAACATGACGCCCCTCCGGTAAATTGGTCAGAAGATAATGGCCGCTGGCATCGGTGAAGGTTCCGATCCGGGTGCCTTTAATCAGAAGGTTCACAAATGGCAGATGCTCTCCGGTCTTTGCATCGATGACATGCCCGAAAATATTGGCGTCGGTTACCGGTCTCTGGTCAGTGGGATTGGCCATAAGGGATGTTATTCCGGTTACGTAAATCAGAATAACTGTCAAAAATATTTTTTGCATAATGCGAATATTCGAATAGGTTAATGGATAAAAAAGTAGATACATGTTTGAGTATCCTGATTAGGAGCAGCTCTGGGTTATGCCTTATTTCCCCTGATACCTTTACCGGGATTCTCCGGGTCAGATAAACGGATTCCCTGAAATCAGGTGTTTCAAGGCTGTTCGCCGGCTAAGGTAACCTTGACTCAACAATCGGATAAGGATAAGAATCAGAGAAGACGCGTTGTCTTAAAGGCTTGTCTCAGGATGATTTATCCAATAACGACAGGGGGACCACGTAAGGTAATTGCACGGAGGAAACCATATCGCATGGTTTCTGCACCGGAAACCGACTCAAGCTTCCGGACCCTGAAATGAAGAAGTAAACCGAGAAACCATGCCAACACAATTAATGGGATCGTATTGAATAAAACTGAAAGCACCAGGTATTCAAAACTGCTGTGATGGTGTTTCTGATATGGAGTGTCTGGAATGGTGCTGCTTCTGTAAGGGTGGGCATGCATGATCACAGACCCATTGTTTAAAATATGGTAATGCCAATTGGTCAGCTGGTTATGGTTTAACCAGACGACAAGCAACAGGCCCAGTATAATGAGCAGCTTTCTGTATATCCTGACACACTTCATTAAATACTTTGATGTCTGAATTTTTACAAAAATATAAAATTTAGCTTCTTTTAAAATTGGTTAATGTCTTCATGGAAAACAAATGTAGAGGCAGGAAGGTTTGCCTGGTTTACCAGATTTCCTCTTGAGTACGGACGCCATGCGTATCTGACGGCCTTCACATTTTCTCCGGATTCGGGAATAATAATCCTTTTGCCTTTAATAATTGCCTGGATTTCCCTGAAAATGCCATCATGGCCCGCTATTTCAAATTCCCTTATTGGTTCGCCATCTGCTGTTTTCAGTTTTCGGGCATGGCTGAATATCAGTTCAACCGATTGTGGCTTTCGTTTGATTTTGTAGGGTGCAGGTCCTTCTGATTCGATTTTTTTCCCATAAACTTTATCGAGGGCCTGCAGGGCAAACCGTTCGCCTACCTCTTTTTTTCTGACCGGGTGTACATCCAGTGAATCTCCCAGATCGTGGGTAACGACCATTCCGGTATGGGGAATTTCATTGGCCGATTGCCGCTGGATATCCCTGAACCATGGCCAGGTTGGACGGTCCAGTCCGGATAACTGGGCGAACAGGAATGGTAATTCTGGTTCATTATAGAAGCTTCGCCATGAGCAAGTCAATTCTCTGAAAGCCAATTTGTAAAGCTCGGGATTGTGTGCGTTGGATTCCCCCTGGTACCATAATACTCCCTGTATGGGAAACGGGCCAATTTTCTCGATTCCGGCCTCGAAAATATAGGCCGGATCATATGGGTGCCTCTGGAGGCTGGTGTGGTTCAGTGCAAGGTTTTTGGCGATCCGGCCCCTGACCCATTCAAAGATAAAATCATTTTTTTCACGGTTCAGGAACTGGTCAACCAGCACCGGACTGAATTCCAGCGTTCTCCGGTTGATGAATGACTCTATTGGTGCGCCTCCTACAGCCACCTGGATCAATCCGACTGGCACATTCAGCCTTTCCCTCAGTTCACGGCCAAAATGATAAGCGATGGCGGAAAATTCTGCAGTTGCATCCGGGGAGTTAACCTGCCACGTCCCGTCAAAAAAATCGAGCCGGTTGATTCTTTTAAGGGAAACGGTGTCAAATTCCACGTTGTTGGTCAGGATGAAACTTTTGTAATTAAAAAGCCTGAGCCACCTGTCGTTTGCCTCCCCGGCAGCCTGAGCGCCATGCTCCGAATGCTTCAGCTCGAATTCCATATTTGACTGTCCGGAACATAACCAGACCTCGCCTGAAAGAATATCTGTCCATTCTACCACTATTTCACTATTGACCTTGATTTCCAGTGCATAAG
Source organism: Prolixibacteraceae bacterium (assembly GCA_030602265.1). GTDB lineage: Bacteria > Bacteroidota > Bacteroidia > Bacteroidales > Prolixibacteraceae > UBA1413. Next base: position 11,386 of record JAUWAB010000032.1, read on the forward strand.
GGCCTCCCGGCGGCAGTGGGTCAAATCGGGCTTCCCACTGCCCGTTGGCTGAGGGGGTAGGTTGTCTTATCTGATCATGAAACCGGATTTCAATCTCGTCGCCCAGGTTGGAACTGCCATAAAGCAAAATCTGCTTCTTTTGCTGAACCACCATGTGCTCCCCAAATACGGGCGATATCCTGAACCCGCCGTAATCTCCCGTAAGTGCAGAATATACCGTTTGGGCTAAAATGGCTGCTCCCTCCTCGTTGGGATGGAGGTTGTCGCCAAAAAGATCTGGCCTTCTGTACAAAGGTGTGTGCAGGTCGATCAGGTGAACTCCGGTATTCTCTGCCACCTTCCTTATAGATTCACTGATGTCATGGAACCAGTCCCTTGTGCCTGATTTAAACCGCGGATGGCCGGGGAAAATGGGTGTCAACAGGCAGATATATACTTGCGGACTCCCTCCTGAGGTAGTCTTGAAAGAGCTGATCAGCCGCTGGTAATCCGTAATGAATTCGTCCCGGTAATTGGGCCAGTTCTTGGGATCTGTGTCATTAAGCCCTAAATGGATAACCACGATATCCGGCAGAAACTCCAGGGCGCTGCGGTATTCATCACTCTTCATATAGGGATTGTGGCCTCTGGATAACAGCGTGGCACCGTTTCTTCCGAAATTCCTTACCTCATAATTCTCTCCCAGCATATTGCCTAATCTGGCCGGATAACTGTCCTGCCCCGGATTTTGAATGCCATAGCCAAAGGTGACCGAATTTCCAACGCAGGCTACCTTTGTTCTGCCCGCTGGATTCTGTCCGTTCACTGTCGCAGATAACACCAAAACCGCTAATATCAAGGCAAGGATCCAAACAAATCTTTTCATGTTTTTTATACTTGATGACTTAAAACTATGAATTTTTTGTCGCTTTAATAAGTTGGATGGGTTATTTTTACAGGAATTTCACGGTTCTGGCTCTTAATGTGCTGAACCGAACCGGCGATTCATTCAATAGCTTTAAGGTTCGACGGAATTGCTATCTTTGAAATGATTCAAACAATGGTTAGACAATATGCCTCTGCAGGAATTCATTGGCGATCAACGCTGCCTCGCCATTTCATCTGGGGGCAGCAAAGGACCCACAATGGAGGCAAATCATGAGCCCCTTGGGGTGACATATGGGAGTATAGAGGTCTTGGCAATTGGATAGACTCTTGTCGTTATCTGTTCTTCCCGCGCCGGTTTTGCTACCCATATGTAATCCCTGCGGGATTGAACGCCTACCGGAAACGACTTGAAAATAAATAACTGATATGAAATGTATTCAAATAAATATGAAGAGTATGGCTAAAGTTCTTATCGTGTTTTTGTTTCTCTTTTCAGGATTTTCCGCTAAACCAGCCGGGCAGGATAGTCTGAAGTTTGTGGATGCTGCCTCCCTGCCTTTGGTCGGGAAGGGCTTTGACGATACCGAAAACAGGTACGAGCGTTTGCCGGCGCGGCTGAAAGGCGTTACAAGGGATCCGGTCTGGGTCTTGTCGACCAACAGCAGCGGACTTGCCATCAGGTTCCGGACCAGCTCCAGGGTGATCGGCGCGAAGTGGGAAGTTACCAGGGATGTGGTGATGAACCATTTTACACCCACCGGGATTAAAGGACTGGATCTCTATTGTCTGGTAGATGGCGAGTGGAAGTTTGTCAATTCGGCACGCCCGACCGGGAAATTTACCGAAGCGGTCATCATTGCCCACATGACACCCGAGGAAAGGGAATTCATGCTTTACCTGCCGCTTTACGACGGGTTGTCGCATCTGGAAATCGGCATTGAGCCTGGTTCGGAGATCGGTGTACCGTTGGTCGAATTGCCACGCCGGGAGAAACCGGTGGTCTTTTACGGGACCAGCATTACCCAGGGCGGATGTGCCACCAGGGCAGGAATGGCCTATCCTAATATCCTTTCGAGAATGTTGGGCAGGGAGACCATAAACCTTGGTTTCTCGGGAAATGGTAAACTCGACCTGGAAGTGGCCGAAGCCATGGCGGAAATTGATGCCTCCTGTTTTGTCATCGACTGCCTCCCGAATGTTACCGTGCAATTGATGAAGGATAATTATGCCCGATTTCTCGACATTATCCGCGGGAAAAATCCTGAAGTGCCGATACTGCTGGTGGAGAATATTCGCTATACCCACATGGCTTTCGACCAGAACACGGCTGCCTTCGTCAACGATAAAAACAATTTACTGAAGGATATCTGGCAGGAGCGGAAAACACAGGGCGACCGTAATATTTTCTACATGAAAGGCGATAATCTGATAGGTGACGATCTGGAAGCCACCGTCGATGGAGTGCACCTTACTGATCTGGGTTTCCTGAGGATGGCTGAGAAGATGTATCCCGAAATTAAGCGTCTGATTGAATAGGCCCATCTAAGAAAAATCGGGCTTCACAAAATTTTGTGAGGGTTATTCATTGCAGTCCGAAAAATATGTTCTATATTTAACCGTTTGGTTAAACTAAATGGTTTATCTATATGATTAAAATAATCAGATAATGCAAATACCTGAAAAAGATAAACATACGGAGGGAATCATCTTCGAGGCGGCTACCAGGGTTTTCATAGAAAAAGGAATGGATGGCGCCCGGATGCAGGAAATTGCCGACAGGGCGGGCATCAACAAGGCCTTGCTTCACTATTATTTCCGGTCGAAAGAGCGGCTTTTTTCGGCGGTTTTTGAAAAAATTGCCGGCCAGATGTTCAGCAAATTCGCACCGGTAATGGATGAAAACCTATCCTTTGAGGAAAAGATCCGGTTCTTTTTCAGGGAACATATGGAGATCCTGAAAAACAATCCCGGACTACCCGGTTTTATCCTGAATGAAATCAACCGCAACCCCGACCGAATGGCGAATCTCATCAAGGGGTATGACGTGAAATCCATCTGGCTCCACCTCCAAAAGCTCCACGGGGCTGAGTTTGAGAAGTATGGGATAACCAAGGAGAATTTTCCACAGCTCATTACCTCAGTGGTTTCCCTCAGCGTATTCCCTTTTGCCGCGAAAGCCATTTTTTCCGTGATTCTGGAGAATATGGGCTGCCATTTCGATGATTACATCGAGCAGCGAAAAACATTTGCTGCCGGTTTTGTCATTTCTGCCTTGCAGTCGGGGAACCACGATATGCCTCGGTATTCTTAAAATCAACGGGTGTTTAAAACTGGTTAATATGATAACAGGAAATATGCATGCAGGAATGACTGAAATGAACTGGCCGGGTGTCACGATTTCATGGATTTCTTTTAGCTGCATTTTTTTTCCTTCTGCAATCCCTCCGGGATTAAACAGACAATAGTAACGGTCAGAAAATAAATAACCAAGATAAAACATGATGAAATGAACCTAACGCAAATAACGCTGGTGCTGAATGTCTTGCTGATCTTGGCGGCTCCGTTTATACAGGCTCAGCAGGTGCTAACCCTCCGGGAATGCTATGACCGGGCTGCGACAGTCTCGGCCATTTCTTCCGATAAAGAAGTTTACAGCGGCATATGGCAAATCCGGGATCAAAACCTCGCCAGAGAATGGCTCCCATCCCTGGATGCTAATGGCAGCTTTGTGTACCATTCGTCGGTGGTCGACCTGTCCGAAGTCATCGGGGGGCTTCCTGTACCTGGAATGGCCGGCCTTATCAGGCCGATGCCCCATGAACAGTACAGGCTCACTGTAGAAGTAAACCAGATGCTTTACGACGGAGGCGCCATCCGGGGTGCCAGAGCGCTTGAAAAGGCCGGACTCCGGGTCAGTGAAAAACAGGTGGAAGCTGACTTGTATGCCCTCAGGAATCAGGTCAACAATTATTATTTCAGCATTTTGCTTCTCGACAGGCAAAAGGAGCTGCTGGAGAACTACCTGGAAACCATCAATAAACGCATGGCTTCTCTCGATGCTGCCATCCACAACGGGATGGTACTGAAGTCAGACCTGGACGTACTGATGGCCGGGAAACTGGGACTCGTCCAGCAAATCACGGAGAACCGCATCCGCAGGGATGCCCTGCTGAAGATGCTTTCAGCTATCACCGGAATAACCATGGATTCTTCAGCGCAACTCATGGTGCCGCTAACCGGGGTATTAACCGACAACGAGTTGCAGCGCCCCGAACTGCAACTCTTCGATCTGCGGAAGGAACAGCTGGAGGCGTCGCGGCAGCTTATCGACATCCGGAAAATGCCCAAAGTATTCGGATTTGCGACACTCGGATATGGCAATCCTCCGGGAAACAATTTCTTTAAGGATGAGTTCGCTCCCTTTGCGGTCGTCGGTGCCGGTGTCCGTTGGAATATCTTCGACTGGAATAAAAGTGCCGGTGATAAACAGCTGGTTGCCTTTCAGCAGGACCTCCTTGATAACCGGAAAAAGGACCTGTCAGCTGCCCTGACCCGTTTGTCGTTGGCCAAGTTGGCCGAAATCAGAAGCCTGGAGTCACATCTGGAAACCGACGGGCAGATTATCGAGCTCCGGAAGCGGATTGCCGCCACCGCCGGATCGCAATATGAAAACGGAACCATCACCGCCACCGATTACCTGAATGAACTTAACGCTGAGAAACAGGCTCTGATCAGCCGCGAAATACACCGGATAAACCTGGCATTGTCGCGGGTGGAGTATATGAATATCCTCGGAAAGGAAATCAACTGAATCAAATCATTTAGCTATGCAACCAAGATATGTGATATTCGCTGCATTAGCCCTGCTGGCAGGATGCAACGGAGAAAATGACCGGGCGGATGCCTGGGGAACATTTGAGGCCACCGAGGTGGTGGTGTCGGCCGAAACCAGTGGCCGGATCCTGAAGTTTGACATCCGGGAGGGGGAAAACCTGGCAGAAGGTGACGCAATCGCCCTGTTGGACACCACGCTTTTCCACCTCCAAAAAGCGGAAGCCGATGCCGGCATGGATGCCATAAAGACCCGCATTCTTTCAGTGAATGCACAAAATGAAATCCTGAACCAGCAGATCGAAAACCTGAATGTCAATATTGCCCGGATTGAAAATATGCTCCGCAACGATGCGGCCACCCAAAAGCAGTTTGATGACCTGACCGGACAGGTGGCCGTTCTCCGCAGACAAATAGCCGCCAATAACACCCAGAAGGCCTCAGTGGCTGCCGAAATCTCTGCCATGGAGGCGAAAAAGGCCACCCTCGGCGAGCAGATCCGGAGATGTAGTGTGAAGAGCCCACTGAATGGTACCGTTCTGACCAAATATGCGGAAGCCGGGGAAATGACTACCGCCGGAAGGCCTCTTGTAAAAATGGCCGACCTTTCGGTAATCCGGCTGAAGGTGTATGTGAGCGGAGCGCAACTCAGCAGCCTTAAAACCAGTGGCGCCTGCACCGTGAGGGTCGACGACGGGGTAAAGGATTACCGGTCATATTCTGGAATCATCGCGCATATCTCCGATAAAGCCGAATTCACTCCCAAAATCATCCAGACCAAAGAGGAACGGGTTACCCTGGTGTATGCCGTAACCATTGATGTGGCCAACGACGGAACCCTGAAGCCGGGAATGCCCGGCGAAGCCATATTCCGAGCATCATGAACCAGGCAATCCTGTCGGAAGATATCCGTAAAAGCTTTGGCGAAGTAAAAGCCCTTCAGGGGGTTTCACTGGATGTCGGCAGAGGGGAGATTTTCGGCCTGATTGGCCCTGATGGTGCCGGGAAAACCACCCTGTTCCGGATCATTACCACACTTATGCTGCCGGATGCCGGTCGCATGACCGTACTCGGACTGGATGCGGTCTCCGGTTATAAAACGTTGCGGAGGAAGATCGGGTATATGCCAGGGCGGTTCAGCCTTTACCAGGACTTGTCGGTAGAGGAAAACCTCCATTTTTATGCCACGGTATTCGGAACAACGGTAAGGGAGAACTATGACCTTATTGCCGATATCTACTCGCACATCGAACCGTTTAAAAAGCGCCTGGCCGGACAGCTTTCCGGCGGCATGAAGCAGAAACTGGCGCTCTCGTGTGCCCTGATACACAAGCCGGAACTGTTAGTGCTCGATGAGCCTACTACCGGAGTGGATGCGGTTTCCAGAAAGGAGTTCTGGGAGATGCTGAAGAAACTTCAGCAAAAAGGGATTACCATACTGGTCTCCACGCCATACATGGATGAGGCGACGCTGTGCGACCGGGTAGCCCTGATTCAGGGCGGGCGGATCCTGGATGTGGACACGCCCCGGAGAATTACGGAGAAATTTCCGCACAGAATATTTCAGGTGCGCTCGGACGAAATGTTCCGGTTAATTACCGACCTGCGGGATTTTAAGAAAGCCGGCTCCGTGTTTGCCTTCGGGCAGTATGTCCATTTTACCGGCCTCGACGACGAAGTGGAATGCGTAGAACTGGATAATTACCTGGATAAACTGAACCACACGAACGTCCTGGTGGAGGAGATTGCACCCGGCATTGAGGATGTGTTTATTCACCTGATGAAGGTATCATGATATATCAAACAGATTCGGTCATGGAAGAAAATATAATTTCAGTCAGGAACCTGGTCAGGAAATTTGGCTCCTTTACCGCCAACGACAACCTTTCGTTTGACGTTCGGAAGGGGGAGATCTTTGGATTCCTGGGGGCCAACGGGGCGGGGAAAACCACAGCAGTGAGGATACTCTGCGGACTTTCCAAACCCACTTCCGGGGAAGTGAAAATTGCCGGTTTCGATATATACAGGGAAACGGAGAAGATTAAACGCAATATAGGCTATATGAGCCAGAGGTTCTCCCTCTACGAAGACCTCACCGTGGCTGAAAATATTCAGTTGTACGGAGGGATTTACGGGCTCCCCAACCGGCTGATCCGTGAGAAGCAGGCTGAACTGCTGAACCGGCTGGGCATGACTGACGTGAGGAATAAACTGATCGCCGGACTGCCCCTTGGATGGAAGCAGAAACTTGCGTTTTCTGTGGCCATCCTCCATGATCCCAAAATCGTATTCCTGGATGAGCCTACCGGTGGGGTGGATCCCATCGCCCGTCGCCAGTTCTGGGAAATGATCTATGAAACGGCTTCGGGCGGAACGACCATTTTCGTCACCACTCATTATATGGACGAAGCGGAATATTGCGACCGGATTTCAATCATGAGCGAAGGAAAGATCGTCGCCCTGGATACACCTGCAGCCTTGAAACGCATTTATCAGGCGCCATCGGTCGAAGAGGTCTTTGTGAAAATTGCCCGTCCGTCAAAATCGCTGCTATGAAACGGTTTATCGGATTTGTAAAGAAAGAGTTCCTGCATATCTTCCGGGATTACCTGACGATGATCATCCTCTTTGGTATCCCGGCGGTCCTGGTGCTTTTGTTCGGATTTGTGATCTCCACTGAGCTGAAGGACGCCAGGGTGGCCTTTCTCGACCTGTCGAACGACGGAACGACTCACCGCATCTCAGAGAAAATCTGTTCATCGGGATTTTTCAAAAGAGGGGCGAGCCTGGACAGTTTTGACGACATTGAAAGCGCCCTGAGAAGCGGAAAGGCCAGGGCCGTTGTAGTGTTCGGTAATGATTTTGAGCGGAATCTCATCCGTGAGGGGAGGGCCACCCTCAGTGTCATAACCGACGGATCGGAGCCCAACGTGGCCACCCAGACCACCACCTTTATCTCGGCTATTGTGGCAGGCTTCAATGCAGATCTGGCCGGAAGTGACTCTCCGGGCACCCTTCTGGTGCAGCCCGAAGTGCGGATGTTCTACAACCCCCTGATGAAAAGCCAGTTTATGTTTGTGCCCGGACTGATTACCATGATCATGATCATGATCTGTGCCCTGATGACCTCCATAACGCTGACCCGCGAGAAGGAGTTTGGCACCATGGAGGCCTTGCTGGCATCACCCCTGAAACCTGTCCAGATTATCCTGGGCAAAGTGGTACCCTATTTCTTCCTCTCGCTGATCGATGCCATCCTTATACTGTTGCTCTCCTGGTGGGTGTTTGGATTGACCGTAAAAGGCAGCCTGATCCTGCTGTTGGCCGAAGTGATGCTCTACATCCTGATGAGCCTGTCCCTGGGTATTCTGATTTCCTCGAAAGCCAAAAATATGCAGCAGGCCATTTTCGGAACCCTGGTCGGGGGGATGCTCCCCACGGTGTTGCTTTCCGGATTTATTGTGCCGATCGACAGCATGCCGGAGATCTACCAGTGGATCAGTGCAGTCCTTCCCCCGCGCTATTTTGTCGTGATTCTCAAGAACATCATGATCAAGGGAACCGGATTTCTCTTTATCTGGAAGGAGACGCTGATTTTGCTTCTTTTTACCACCGGATTTATCGCCCTGAGCCTGCGGAGTTTCAAAACCAGATTGCAATAAAGGGGAGGAAGGAGTATGAGGACAATGCTGTTTTTGCTGCGAAAGGAGTTTAAGCAACTGTTCCGTGACCGGTTTATAGGAAAGGCCATTTTTGCCATCCCAATTGTCCAGATGCTGGTTCTGGTGCCTGCCATCACTTACGAAATCAGGGATGTGAAAATGTGCATCGTGGATCACGACCAGTCGGTGGAATCCCGGAAGCTGGTCAGCCAGCTCGAAGGTTCCTCCTTTTTCAGGGTGAAATATACCACTTTCTCGGAGCGTGAGGCCAATGACCTGATGCACAGGGATAAGGTGGACCTGATCCTACAGATCCCTTCCGGGTTTGGCAGGGAAACCGGCCGGGGAAATCCGGTCCGGCTGATGGTTACGGCCAATGCCATCAATGCGTCCCGTGCACAACTTGCCTGGGGATATTTCAGCGGGGTAATGCGGGATTACCAGATGAACCTGGTTACCGCAAAGGCAGGTACTGCCTCTTTAACGATGCCCCGGATAGATCTTACAAGCCGGCACTGGTACAACGAGTCCCTCAATTATATCTACTATATGCTGCCCGGTGTACTGGGAATCCTGGTCGCCGCCATCGGATTTATGTTAGCCGGTCTCAACATGGTAAAGGAAAAGGAGAGCGGCACCATCGAGCAGATCAATGTTACCCCTGTCAGGAAATATCAGTTTATTGCCGCCAAAATGATCCCCTATATAGTGATTGGGTTGATCGATCTGGCTATTGGGATCAGCCTGGGCATGCTGGCGTTCGGGATGCCTTTCGAAGGGAGCGCAGCCTTGCTTTTCCTCAGTTCGTTCATTTTTATGATCGGGGCCCTTGGTTTGGCGCTCCTGATTTCCACCATTACCAGCTCACAGCAACAATATATGTTTGCCGGCTTTTTCTTCCTGATTATCTTCATGCTGATGAGTGGGATCTTCACCCCGATGGACAGCATGCCGGCCTGGGCGCAGAAAATTAACCTGCTGAATCCGGTTGCCTATATCATGCGCATTAACCGTATGATCATGCTCAAGGGCTCCACTTTTGCGGATATCAGCCGGGATATATTTTCATTGCTGGTACTTTCAGTCCTGTTCACATTCTTTGCCATCCGGAAATACCGGAAAACGGTTTAGCATAAATAAGCTAAACCAAACTCAATACAGGCAATTTTAGGGTGCAGATTGAAAAAGGAATTCAGTTTTTCTGGATTACCTGACGACCATTTTTTGAACTGCCTTGAAATTTATATTGGCCGCTTTTATCAGATACATCCCCGGACTAAGGTTCCCTGTTTGAATGAACCTTTGTTTTCCGGCATATGTTTCAAACGAGTGAATCAGTTTTCCTTCAGCTGTCCAGATTTCAATATTTGTTGGTTCATTTTCTGAACCGGGGATATCCATGGAGAATTGCCCCGTATTTGGATTTGGGAATATTATGAAGCTTTTATTACTTGCCCATTCCATTGTGTTGGTCAGTCCGGAATACTGCTGAACAATGATCCCGTTATATCCTACAACCGGTGTTCCGTTGCTCTTCAAGGCCAGATTAATATAGGAGGCACTGCTTGAAGAAAAACGTTCTCCCATTGGGATCCAGTGATTGTTTTCATACCGCATGACCGTTAATCTCCAGCTTGAGCTCCCGTCACCAAATGCTACATAAGGAATGCCACTGCTGCTAAAGGTAAGGCTTAATCCAAATGCTGTGCTCGAAGAGATTCCATCGGTCCCGAGGGGAGTCCAGCCCGTTCCGTCGAATTTATAAACCGTTGCCTTTGCATCGGTGCCCCTTGCCGCAAGATAAGGGACTCCGCCATTTACGGCAAGGCAGTAACTGTAACCATCATGTGTAGAGGGGGTAAATCCGGGGGTTCCGACAAAGCTCCATTTTGAGCCGTCAAATTTCATTACTGAAGCACGGTAATTGTTTGCATAATCCCTGAAGGATAAATAGGGCGTTGATCCGCTTACGGCGAGAGAATAGACTCCCGACGTGCCGGGGGTAAAGCCGGCTGTTCCTACAATAGTCCAGGCTCCTCCGCTGGATTTCACCACAGTGGCTTTATCGTTAAACTCCGCGTCGCTGTAAGCCAGATATGCAGTCCCTCCGCTATTCCGGAGAGCCAGATGTGAAGCGATGTATTTTGATATGCCAGGGGAACCCACATATTCCCATCCGGATCCGTTAAAGCGCATCACGGTGGCTTTGTTGCCGTTTGCCCCGTCGGAAAATGCAACCCAGGGGATTCCATTGCTCATGGCAAACTGCAGGTTGCCAGCCTTACCCTCAGTAAAATTGGGCTGGCCGACATGCACCCACTCCTTGCCCGTAAATTTCATAACGTTTGCCTTGTCGTTGTTGCCTTTGTCAATAAAGGCAATAAAGATGGTGTCGTTGTAAACATCCATGTGCAGGTTAACCACAGTGCCTGTGGCAAGTTTTGTGGTAACCAGGTTATTGGACCATTGTTGGGCTTTCGTGTGTGACAGCAAGGAGGTTAAAAGGATCAGAATAAAAACAATAGTTGCTTTCATAATAAGTGATTGTTTGTGTTTAGTACTCATATGCAGAAATTGCGTCCGTGTTAAAATTAGTAAATGCTTACAATTAAATGATAAGAATTATCAAATTTTTTAGTGAAGATTTTAATGGAAATGTATATTGAAAGACCATGGTTAAAGTATTTCCGGAAAAAGTCCGGGTCATTTTATCAGCGATGGTATCGGATTCTCCGCAAATTTCCTGAGTAGAAAATCCTTTTATATGGTCCGAATTTGACTGGTTTTCTTTTTCCTGTTGTCCTTTTTCGTTAGATTTGTGTGGCCAATTCTTCTAATCACTTAAGTAATTAATTATCTATCAATTCAATAAAGTTTAATTATGGACAAAATTAAGAATGCACTTTTACTGCTTGTAATGGCCTTGATGATTCATGTTTCTCTACCGGCACAAACTGCTGGTGATGGAACCGAAGTCATTGGCCGCTGGAACCTTACCTTTAAAATAGAAGGCAAGGAAATGGAAGAGCTTGGACTGTTCAGACATGGTCTGATGGCCGCGGAAGGATTTCCGGGATGGCTGGAAGTGAAGAAATCGGGCTTCTCCACCCTGGTCGGATATTATGTGGGCTACGAAGGAAGTGCCCGTCCCATTTCTGAGGTACACTATTCTCCTGCCGACAAAAAGTATTATTTCACTATTCCCCCGCAGTGGATGAATGTGCCGGATATCTATTTTGAGTTTACCCTGAAGGATGACAAGCTTACCGGCCATAAAATTCTTGATGGCCATAAATTAAGCTGGACCGGAGTAAGAGCCCCCAGCCTGAAGCGGGAAAAGCCGCCGGTTTGGGGAAATCCTGTTAATTTGTTAGACAATAACCTGTCGCGCTGGATTATTCCGGATAACAATAAGTTCCGGATGGTGGACGGCGTTTTGGTAAATACCGAAGTCGGCGGGAACCTGGTAACCACCGAAAAATTCAACGATTTCAAACTGAGTGTCGAGTTCCGTTACCCGGCCGGCAGCAACAGCGGTATCTATCTCCGTGGCCGCTATGAGGTTCAGGTTGAGGATAATTACGGGAAGGAAGTCAGCGATGTGTCCATCGGTGGTATTTACGGTTTTATCGAGCCATCGGTTAATGCCGCCAAAAAGGCCGGAGAATGGCAAACCTATGAGATCACGCTGGTAGGCAGGCACGTTACCATTGTGCACAACGGTATTGAGGTTATTTCAAACCGTATTATTCCCGGGATTACCGGCGGTTCTTTAGACAGCAATGAGGGTAATCCGGGGCCGATTATGATCCAGGGAGACCATGGTCCTGTGGAATTCCGCAAATTTGTTATTACACCGGCTATGTAGAGCACGGTTTATCCTATAAAAAAAAGAGGCTGATAAGGCCTCTTTTTTTTTATATATATCGGTTTTTATTTGGCAGTGCCGGGCAAGGCCGGGGTAGGGAAGGGAGGAGGGGTGATCCTGATTTCGCCTTGTTTTTCCACGAGCTTCAGGACTTCCTGAACTGCTCTTTCCAGCTGGGGATCCCGTCCGTTTTGCAGGGATCTGGCATCCTGTCTGACCTCAATGTCAGGGGCAACTCCTTCGTTTTCCGCAATCCATTGGTTGTTAACCGGATCGAAGACTGCATTGTTTGGAGCCGTTAGTGCACCGCCATCCACCAGCGCATAATGTACAGACGAGGCAACCAGTCCGCCCCAGGTGGTGGTCCCAATCAGCGGGCCTGCCTTCTGCTGGCGGAATACCCAGGGGAAGAAGTCGCCGCCTGATCCTGCCAGTTCATTGATAAGGAGAACTTTCGGTCCAAGTATTCCCGCGGGCAGCCTCCACGGTGTGCCGTTCGGGACCTCGTTGGTAATGGAAGCTCTCAGTGTCCTGGTCATCAGGTCTACCATATAATCATCCAACAGGCCGCCACCATTGAACCGTTCATCAATGACCGCCCCCGCTTTGTCCTGCTGGGCGAAAAAGTACCGGTTGAAGGAAATAAATCCCGGGCTGCTGGTGTTGGGAACCCAAACATAGGCCAGTTTCCCGCCGGAAAGGCTGTCAACCAGTCGCCGGTTGTCCTCAACCCAGGCCCTCTGGCGAAGTGCACTTTCACTTCGGATAGGCTTCACCGTAATGGTCCATGCTGAGGCAAAGTCTGGTGTTTTACTGATATGAAGTACCGTCTGCGCGTCGGCTGTGCCATCCAGCATTCGGTAGGGATCCTCGGCCGCCGTGAGTTCCTTGCCATTGATTCCTACAATATAGTTTCCGGTTTCAACTTTAAGGCCCGGCTCTTCCAGCGGACTTGATAATTCCGGATTCCAGCTTTCGGTGGTGTAAATGCGTGAAATTTTCCACCGGTTGTTATCCCTGATGAGGTCTGCTCCCAGAACCCCGGTGGTGTTCCCGTCTGTTGAGGGGAAATCCCCGCCAAAAACAAAACTGTGTCCCACCGACATTTCACCGTTCATCTGGTCCAGTATATAGGTAAGGTCGGAGCGGTGTTTAACATGGGGGATGAGCGGAGCATACCGCTGATATACTTCATCCCAGTCTCGTCCATGCATATTGGGTGCATAGAAAAAGTCCTTCTCGTACCGCCAGGCTTCATCAAAAATCTGCTGCCATTCTTGTGTTCTGTCTAATTGCATTTTAAGGTTTACGGTGACTGCTTTACCGTCTTTCCCTGAAGGTTTATCCGTATCCATGATGCGCCATGAGGTTCCAAACCGGGCCAGCATCTTTTTTCCGTCGGCCGAGACCGTTACCGCCATGGCCCCGTCCACGAAAGGTTCTGCTTTCCGCTCCTTCAGGGTGTATTTCTGAAGGGTAAGGCCAGTCGTGTTGGGTACACTTTCCCCGATAAATACGGTTCCCTCCGGTCCTGCCACTAACATCCTGTAGTTCCGTTTGGGTAACGGAACGGCCAGGGTCCGCCGGTCGATCCCCGGGAAATCAATTTTGATATCATTATCCTTTTTGACTGAATCCTCTTTGGAAGTTTCTTCCTTCTTTTTTGCAGAGGATTTTTCACTGGACTTGTCTGCATCAGCTTCTTTTACTTCTTCCTTTTTTTCTTCTTCGTCGCTCCTCAGGCTGAAAGGCGACTTTTCATCCTTTTGCAGGTTGACTACATAAAAGCCATATTCCGGCCGTGCGGTCATGGCACTGGTATTTGCCCAGCCTGACCCCAGCGCTAACTCCGTCGTGGCCAGAAAATAAAGCTGCTTCCGGTTTCTGTCCCATACCGGAGAAAAAGCATCGGCAAATGTATCGGTTATGGTATGAATGGTAGTATCTTTTACCGACCATAGGGTAATCTGCCTGAAATGGTTCGGGGCTGATTTGGCATAAGCCAGCCATTTGGAATCGGGAGACCACGTCAGTCCCATGGATCCCCTTTCAGAATTATTGCCTGCGGTATCAATGGTCTTAATGGTACCTGCACTTACGTCAATGATCCTTATCCGCGCTTTGTTGTCGGTAAAGGCTATGTATTTTCCATCGGGTGACCAGGTCGGTTCCCAGGCCATCTTTGATTCACCTAATGATATGGTCTCCGTTTTGCCTAAACCGTCCTGTGACCCGATCATGAGATGATATCCATTCCCTCCGGCATCAGAAAACCAGGCAATTTTGTCTCCGGTGGGTGACCAGACCGGGACCCTCTCGGCTACCCCGGAGGTGCCAGTCAGGTTTCGGGCATCCCCATGTTCCACCGGTACGGTGAAGATCTCTCCGCGGGCTTCCAATACCACTCTCTTTCCTGTGGGCGAGAGTTTAACGTTCTGGCCCCTGCTGCTGACATCCTCCCAGCGGGTCTCCGCCCAGGGGAAGTCTCCGGTGACCTGAATGGTCAGTGCTTGGATATCTCCGGTGCTTAGATGGTAAATCTGCAATTTGCCGTCCCGTTCAAAAATCAGCTGATTGTCCCTGCCGGTCAGCCATTTGATATCCGAACCGGTAAAACTGGTCAGCTGTTTCAATTCACCGCTCTTTATGGTATAGGACCAGATGTTGGTCACCCAGTCCCGGTCCGACAGGAAATAGATGGTTTCACCTAACCATACCGGTTGTGTATCGGTGGTCTTTTCATTCGGAAGCAAAATTTCCGACCAGTCGGTTAGATCAAGGATGACCAGCGGTGTATTCTGACCGCCGCGGTAAGCCCGCCATTCAACATCCCAACGTGACACCCGGTCTATAACGATCTTTTTCCCATCCGGAGAAAAGGAGCCGGAAGTGCCCCATTGCTTCGCAAGCAGTTCTGAAGGGCCTCCTTCACGGGAGACTGTCCAAAGACGGCCATAGCCCACTGGTGCCGTTTCCCTCGAGGTGCTGTAGAGAATATTTTCTCCATCCGGAGTCCAGCCACAGACGGTGGCAGATGCGGGGTACCAGGTCAGCCGCGTCGGGGTGCCCCCTTCTGCCGGAACTGTATATACCGCCACCGTGCCCGAACGGTTTGACGAGAAGGCGATGGTTTTTCCGTCGGGAGAAAAATGGGGATTGCTCTCCACTGCTCCGGTACTGGTTAGTCGTCGGGTCAAACCGGTTTGAAGGTGACTGACCCAGAGGTCGCCTCCATACACAAAGGCTACCTGGGTCTGGCTCAGGGAGGGTTGCCTCAGGAGTTTGGTTTCTTGTGAATGACCCACCTGGGCTGCCACCAGAAAAAAGATGGCCATGATTAGAATTCTTCTCATATGCTTCATGAATTGATGGATGATTAAGTTTTCATATCTCTTCTGATATGGGTATATTGCTGCCTCTTAAAGTAACACATTTATCTTTAAATCTTTGGATCCGGAAGTATATTTGTCTGCCTGTTTGCTTAAACCCGGAAACCGGACCAGAATTATCCACTTTTTCAATATTAAGATGGATTATTCCGGGATGGCCAAAAAAAAGAGGCCATCAAAGGCCTCCTGAATGAAAATCTCTTTCCGGGAACATGAGCGTTTTCCCTTTCATCAAATAGAATTCGCTTTGATAAAATCAATAATTTCCTGCTGATAACCGAACGCCATGCCGACTACCGTATCGGCAGCCCCGTAATATACCGCGATCCTTTCGCCATCGCTGAGTGCGGCACAGGGGAACACCACATTGGGGACATCTCCGGCCAGTTCGTAAATCTCGGCCGGTGCCAGAAGGTAGGGTTGCGTGCGGTAAAGCACCTTGGAAGGATCTTCCAGGTCTAACAATACCGCACCCATAGAATACCTGAATCCGTTGCAGGTGTTGATCACCCCGTGGTAGAACTCCAGCCAGCCCTCTTCTGTCCGGATGGGTACCGAGCCGGCCCCGATCTTTGTACACTGCCAGGCGCTTTGCTCAAACGGTGTCACTTTCATCACACAGCGGTGTTCTCCCCAGTATTTCATATCGGGACTGTAACTGATCCAGATGTCGCCAAAAGGGGTGTGCCCGTTATCGCTCGGCCGGCTGAGCATGGCATATTTCCCGTTGATTTTCTCCGGAAAAAGTACCCCGTTCCGGTTGAAGGGCAGAAAGGCATTCTCACACTGGTAAAAGGTTTTAAAATCGAAGGTGTAGGCAATGCCGATGGTTGGGCCATGGTATCCGTTGCACCAGGTCACCCAGTACCGGTCTTCGATAAACGTAACCCGTGGATCGTATTTGTAGGCAGATTCTATCATTCCGGTATTGCCCGCGACCATCTCAATGGGATCGTGATTGATTTCCCAACTTATGCCATCCTTACTGAAACCGGCAAAGATGTTCATCTGGACCGCTTTGTTATCGCATCTGAAAACCCCGGCAAATCCGTCTTCAAAAGGGACTACCGCACTGTTGAAGATACTGTTGGATGTGGGGATATGGTAACGCCCGATGACCGGATTTTCGGAATAGCGCCACATGACATCGCCTGAACCTGCAGGCCTGTCCTCAAATGGAATCGTTGCTCTCATATGTGTATCTTTTTATTCAGATTTTTACTGTTTTCAGGATGGTAAGGTTTCTTTTTCTTCCTGATGGTCGGGATAGGTAAAGGGTACCAGTCTGGCGGCAATAAAGGCCGGAACCGATGCGATCAGCACCCAGATAAAGAAAATTTTGTAACCGGTAAGGTCGCTGATGAACCCACTCATCATGGAGGGGATCATAAATCCGAGGTTCATGATCCCGGTGGCAAAGGCGTAATGGGCCATCTTGTATTTGCCCGGTGCAATCTGCTGCATCATGAACAACATAAGCCCAACAAACCCGAATCCGTATCCGAAGTATTCAAAGACCACGGCAGCCCCGATAATGTAAAGGTTTTCGGGTTGGGTAAATGCCAGGGCGGCATACACCACAAAGGGAATATTGAACCAGGCTACCAATACCAGCAATACCTTGCTCAGTCCGTACCGGGCAATGTAGTACCCGCCCAGGATAGAACCGAGGACAAACGCTGCAGTGCCAAAAGTTCCGTAAATTAGCCCGATCTGTGACGTGGACAATCCCAGCCCTCCTTCTGATACCGGTGCCTTGAAGAAAAGAGGCGCAATCTTTACGGCAAATCCTTCGGCAAACCGGAAAAGGATAATAAAGGCAATGTACCAGTATATATGCTTCTTCCGGAGAAAGGTTTTCAATACATCCCAAAGGGTGCCGAACCCTTCCCTGAGAGTGGTGACTTCATTCTTTACAGCACCTCCCCTGGGTAACATCCGTATATGGTAAACCGCAAGCAGGAGCATTACCGCACTAATCGCAAACATTACGGATGTCCAGGCTTTTACGACTCCCAACTGCTCCTCCAGTATCCCGGCAAGGTAAACAAATCCTCCTGCCGCCAACAGCTTGGCAATGTTGTAGGCAGCTCCCTGCCAGCCAATGTATTTGGCCTGCAACTTCGGTGAAAGTACATTAAGATAAACGCCGTCAGTGGCTATGTCGTTTGTGGCCCCGCTGAAGGCAACGATGGCCAGCAACGCAATGGAATAGGTAAAAAAATGGTTCAGCGGAAGGGAAAGGGCAACAAAGGCAAAGGTAATGCCCGTAACCAGCTGCGAGGCTACCACAAAATATTTCTTTGACTTGAACATTTCAAGCACCGGACTCCAAAGAGGCTTTAGCGTCCACGGAATCATGATCAGAGATGTCCAGAAGGTTATCTGTGTATCAGAAATCCCCATATTTTTGTACATCAGTACCGATGCCTGGGCTATCGCAACAAAAGGAAGTCCCATGGCAAAATATGCCGACGGGACCCACAACTCAGGCCTGATATCTCTTGATCTCGTTTCAGTCATTTTTCTGTTTATTATAAGTCTCCGGATGGATTTTTCCAGGAAGCGAATGTAATCAGAAATGGGAACTGAAAAAAATATTTGTATGAAATTTTACAATAGTGATCAGATTTAGTAAAAAAATTAAGGAAGTTTGCGCTCTTATCTTAAATTTGCAGAATATTAAACAGATAATAGGTACATAATGAAGCTGATCAGAATTTTCTCCCTAATGGCTGTTCTTTCCGTGGCAGCCTTAATTTCAGGTTGCCACTCCGGTACAAAGCCGGTCAGTGAGGAAAAAGGGTATATGTTGGTGGCATACGTTGCCGGTTACCGGGATTTCGATTTTACTACCATCGATGTCAGTGCAATCACCCACATCAATTACGCATTTGCCAATATCCATGATGGCAGGGTGGTATTCGACACTACAAAAATCGACGGGAAAAACCTTACCCCTCTGGACATTGAAAAACTGAACAGCTTAAAGTCTAAGAAGCCCGGCCTGAAAGTGCTGGTTTCGGTGGGGGGCTGGACCTGGTCGGGTGGTTTCTCTGATGCCGCTCTAACGGAAGAGTCACGCGCCATATTTGCCCGGAGCTGTGCCGATTTTATCCGGCAGTACCGGCTCGATGGGATTGACCTGGACTGGGAATATCCCAACCAGTCGGGGGCAGGAAATACCTACCGCCCCGAGGATGTCCGGAATTTCACCCTGATGCTGAAGTCTGTTCGCGAGGCGATCGATGAGCTGGCGGCCAGTGAGGGCAGGACTGAACCCTACCTGTTGACCATTGCCACCGGCGCCGATGAGAAATATGTCAACAATACCGAACTGGCGGAGCTGGATAAATATCTTGACTTCCTGAATATTATGACGTATGATTTTTATAACGGCTGGCATTCGGTTACCGGTCATCACAGCAATTATCTGCCTTCTGCCCAGCCTGAGCTCGACATGAACAACGTGGTGGATGCCGTCGACATGCACCTGGCCGCCGGATTCCCTGCCAACAAGATCAACCTGGGAATTCCTTTCTATGGAAGAATCTGGAAAGGTGTTCAGGCTGAAGGCGATCAGGTTCTGTTCAGACCGGCCGAAACGGTCGGAATGGGAATTGACTATATCGATTTTCAGCAGAATATAAATGCCAACGGGTATACCCGCTACTGGGATGAAACCGCGAAGGCTCCCTTCCTCTGGAATCCGGAGGAAAAGGTTTTCATATCTTATGAAGATGAAGAATCAATCGAACTGAAAATAAATTACCTGAAGGATAAAGGGCTTGCCGGTGTAATGTTCTGGGAATACAGTGCCGATTACCAGGGAAGGCTGCTGAATACTGTTGCAAGGGCCATTTCTGCTGAATAATGCCGGTCAATTGATTGCATTTTCAGCTATCTTTGACCGGAGATCCGGTGTGGCCTCTTTCAGGTTTCAGCATAATAGCGTACTATGCAGCTTACGGCACTTATCATTTTTGTGATCACTTATGTCGGGATTATTTTTACCCGGCTTCCCAAAATCAATATTGACAGGCCTTCGGCAGCCTTTTTCGGTGCGGTGGCAATGGTCGTCTTCGGGGTATTGGACCTGGGCGAGGCGATGCAGGCGATCGATTACAACACGATCATCCTGCTGCTGGGCATGATGATCATTATTTCAACCCTGCAGTTAGACGGTTTCTTTTCCCTGTTAGCAGAGAAAACGCTCTCCTGGTCAAGAACTCCTGTCCGCCTGCTGGTCATCATCACTTTTGTAACCGGTATTGCCAGTGCTTTCCTGGTTAATGATGCTGTTGTGCTGCTTTTTACGCCGGTCATTATCGGGATTTGCCGCGTCTCCTCCCTTAATCCGGTGCCGTATCTTATTGCCGAGATTCTGTCTTCCAACATCGGAAGTGCCATGACTATTACCGGAAATCCGCAGAATATGCTGATCGGGATCAGCTCAGGGATTGATTATGCCACTTTCTTTTATAAGCTGCTGCCTGTTTCGTTGCCTGGAATGGCTATGACCGTCCTTGTGGTACGCTGGTTTTACCCATCACACTTTGGCAAAGAAAAAGTATTACCGGTACAGCTTCAGAAATTCACGTACAGATATTCCTCCATGAAGTTTTCCGTGCCAATATTTGTCGGTGTGGTGGTTCTCTTTTTCTTAGGAAAACTGATTAATCTTTCCATACCGGTGATTGCGATAGTGGGAGCAGCCCTCATTTTGATATTTGGTAAAGTCAGGCCTTCAGAGGTAATCCGGAACGTTGACTGGGTGCTGCTGCTTTTCTTTTCGTCACTCTTCATTGTGGTGGAGGGAGCGGTAAAGGCCGGGCTGATGGACTTTTTCATACACTCCTCTGTGCTCTCGGAAGACCTTGACGGCATCGTCAAACTGCATGGGCTTAGTCTGTTTATGTCCCAGATTGTCAGCAATGTGCCCTATGCGGTGATGATGCTGCCTGTTCTGAAACCCCAGGCAGGGGAAGTACTTTGGCTGGCGCTGGCTTCTGCCTCCACCCTGGCGGGTAACGCCACCATTATTGGGGCTATGGCCAATTTGATCGTCATTGAATCAGCTGAAAAACTGAATGTTAAAATCAAATTTATGGAATTCTTTAAAATCGGGATTGTGGCAACTTTGCTTAGTTTTCTGATTTCGCTGGTTGTGCTGTGGATGTGGCTGTAAATGACGGTTTGGAAGCGCTCCATTACGATATTTATGCTACCCATATGCAATCCCTAAGGAATTGAATGGTTAATATTGATGGCCAAAAAATGAATAGCTAATATAAAACATAATCAAAAATAAAGGCTGTCCCGGATTTTCAGGACAGCCTTTTCATATTCACTATGTTTGACGAAAGTGAAATTAATTACTTGTTCAGGCAAGATCGAACCTGTCCAGATTCATCACTTTATCCCATGCTTTAACGAAATCCTGCACAAATTTCTCTCTGGAATCACTGCTTCCGTAAACTTCGGCTATTGCCCTCAATTCGGAATTTGAACCAAAGATAAGGTCTGCACGGGTGCCTGTCCATTTGGGTTCACCGGTAATCCGGTCGCGTCCCTCAAACAGGTCACCGGCTTCGGAAGTTGCCTTCCAGGTGGTCCCCAGGTCGAGCAGGTTGACAAAGAAGTCGTTGGTAAGCGTACCCGGTTTTTTGGTGAAGACACCATGTTTCGACTGGTCATAGTTGGTGTCGAGAACACGCAGCCCACCTAACAGAACAGTCATTTCGGGAGCGGTCAGGGTCAGGAGCTGAGCCCGGTCAACCAGGAATTCCTCTGCCGGAACGGAATATTTTTTCTTCATATAGTTGCGAAAACCATCGGCTGCCGGTTCGAGGACAGCAAACGATTCTGCATCGGTCTGTTCCTGTGTGGCATCTGCCCGTCCGGGTGTGAAGGGGACCTTCACGTCAAATCCGGCATTCTTTGCCGCTTTCTCAACGGCAGCACATCCGCCTAATACGATAAGGTCGGCCAGAGATACTTGCTTGTTTCCGGTTTGTGCGCTGTTGAAAGCTTTCTGAATGGCTTCGAGTTTGCCCAGAACCTTGCTGAGCTGCCCTGGATTGTTGACTTCCCAGTCTTTTTGCGGCGCTAATCGCACGCGTGCCCCATTGGCTCCACCCCGTTTGTCGGATCCGCGGAAAGTGGATGCTGATGCCCAGGCGGTGGAAACCAGTTCGGAGATGGAAAGTCCGGAATCCAGGATCTTCCCTTTCAGTTCGGCAACATCCTTGTCATTTACCAGCTCATGGTTAACCGCCGGGATAGGATCCTGCCAGATAAGGTCTTCTGAAGGCACTTCAGGCCCTAAATACCTCGCTTTGGGTCCCATATCCCGGTGGGTAAGTTTGAACCATGCCTTGGCAAAAGCTTTTGCAAACTCATCAGGATTTTCATAGAACCGCCTGGAGATTTTCTCATATGCCGGGTCCATCCTCAGGGCGAGATCGGTGGTCAGCATCATGGGCTGATGGCGTTTTTCCGGATTATGGGCATCGGGAACGCTGTTGGCTCCTGCCTGTCCCCTGGGTTTCCACTGATGTGCCCCTGCAGGGCTTTTCGTCAGTTCCCATTCGTAGTCGAAGAGGTTTTCAAAGAAGTTATTGCTCCATTGGGTGGGTGTTTTGGTCCAGGCACCTTCAAGACCGCTGGTAATGGTGTGTTCTCCATGTCCCGGGCCGTAAGTGTTTTTCCAGCCCAAACCTTGTTCCTCGATGGAAGCTGCTGCCGGTTCCGGACCAACATATTTGGAAGGATCAGCTGCGCCGTGGGTTTTTCCAAAGGTATGGCCTCCGGCGATCAAAGCTACGGTTTCCTCATCGTTCATGGCCATCCTGGCGAAAGTTTCACGGATATCTTTGGCGGCTGCCAGTGGATCCGGAACTCCATTGGGACCCTCTGGATTTACATAAATGAGTCCCATCTGAACTGCGGCCAGCGGGTTTTCCAGGTCTCGTTCGCCTGAATAACGCTTGTCACCAAGCCATTCAGCCTCTGAACCCCAGTAAATGTCTTCTTCAGGTTCCCAGACGTCTTCACGACCGCCTGCAAATCCGAATGTTTTGAATCCCATCGATTCCAGGGCACAGTTCCCTGCAAGGATCATCAGGTCGGCCCACGAAATTTTGCGGCCATATTTTTGTTTAACCGGCCAAAGCAGCAACCTGGCCTTGTCGAGGTTCGCATTGTCGGGCCAGCTGTTGAGTGGGGCAAAGCGCTGTGTTCCGGTCCCGGCACCTCCGCGTCCGTCTCCAACACGGTAGGTACCTGCACTGTGCCAGGCCATACGGATAAACAACGGCCCATAATGTCCGTAATCAGCCGGCCACCATTCCTGCGACCTGGTCATAAGTTCAAAAATGTCTTTCTTGACGGCAGACAGGTCGAGCGACTTGAACTCTTCTGCATAATTGAACTTCTCATCCATCGGGTTGGAGAGGGCAGAATGCTGGCGGAGTATGCCCAGATTCAACATATTGGGCCACCAGTCACGGTTACGGGTACCACCGCCGGCTGGTTTGGAGAGTGAATGCCCGGTTACCGGACATTTACCGGTTGCTTCAGTTGATTTTTTTAGTTCTTTGTTGTCCATAGTGCAAATATTAATTTCTTATTATACACTGAAAGGGTTAAAAGGTTCAGTTCCGGTATCGAATTCTTGATCGATCTTTTCTATTGACGATTTTGTCTTGATTCTTGATACCTGATACTTGATAGCCTTGCGTACCAGATTAGCTTGAGCCAGTTATTTAACTCCGGACTATATAATTTATACTGATGGACTGAGGTATAAAACAACGGCCGGCCCCTTTCGTGGGACCAGCCGCAGTTGTATAAGTTTCTAAAGGTTAAAACCTTCCTGGTGTAGTATCAGACAAGTATATTCGTGGTGAGATTGTTTATGCTGATTTCAAGGGCTTCAAATGGTTGCCCGTTGCCTTGGTTGTCATCTTCCACAAACATGTATTTCATACCGGCAGTTTCCTTTTCAGCCAATATTCTTTTGAAGTCAATCACCCCGGCACCGACCGATGTGATGTCATCCTTGATCACATCAAAGAAAGGCTCCTGTTTATAAAGCATATCCTTCATATGGAATAGCTGGAACCTCCCCGGATATTTTTTGAACATCTCCACCGGATCCTGTCCGGCCTTGGAAGCCCAGTAAAAGTCGATCTCCATGGTTACCAGGTCAGGATCGAGTTCGGCCAGCAGAATGTCGTAATAAGGCACGATCCCGTCGAGGTTGGCAAACTCGAAGTTGTGGTTATGGTACCCGAACTGGATTCCGACACTCTTCATAATACGGCCAACCTCGTTCCAGTCGGCAACCATTTTCTTGTAAGATTCCACGTTGCGGTCGACTTCCTCAACCCAAGGCTGTACGCAATATTTTACCCCCAGGGCTGCATGATCATCGGCCATCTTTTTTGCGTTGTCGACCGTAATGCCGGCGGCTTCAACCTGGGTGTGGCTGCTGATGATATCCATACCAAGGTCGTTTACCATTTTCCGGAATTCCGCAGGTGCGTAGCCGTAGAACTTCCCGTCAGAATAACTGGCCAGTTCTACGTTCTTATAGCCAAGGTCTGAGATCTTTTTCAGTGATCCGGGTACGTCGGCATCCATGGCATCCCTTATGGTGTACAACTGTAAACCCACACCGAAACTCTTGCGGTCAACGGTTGCTGCCTGCTTGCAGGCCATAGGACCGAACGCCATCATTCCCAGTGCTCCTGCCGCAGAAATTTTCAGGAAATCCCTTCTGTTTTGTGAATTCTTCATAATCGTTTATAATTCTGTTAATTTGATTTTTGAATTACTGTGAATTTTAAGAAGTTAAAAATAATACAATTCGGTAAACCTGCCTAAAGAATAACTATTTTTTTCTCTTTTTGTCATAATCAGATAAGCCGGTAGATTTCCATAATTTCTTCCAGTATTCTGTCAAAATCGATCTTCAGGTCCTTAAGTGTACCGTTGCTCATGTCGAAAACCCATCCATGTACTGCAAGGCTGTTTTGCTTGATAGCCTTCTGTACATCAGCGGTTTTGATAACGTTTACGCATTGTTCCTGAACATTCAGTTCGATCAGCCGTTTGTACTTTTCTTCCTCGTCGCTGATCTTATCAAGTTCATGTTTGTGTAACCGGTAAACATCGCGAATGCTCCGGAGCCAAGGATTGAGTATACCCAGATCAGCGGCCTGCATGGCTGCCCTTACCCCGCCGCAGTGATAATGACCGCATACGACGATGTGTTTTACCTTCAGGTGGCTGACGGCATAATTGATTACCGACATGGCACTCAGGTCGGTATTGTTAACCATATTGGCGATGTTTCTGTACACGAATACCTCACCCGGTCGCGCTCCCATCAGCTCCTCCGCGGTTACACGGCTGTCGGAACATCCAATATAGAGGACTTCCGGGGTCTGCCCCATAACCAGCTTTCTGAAAAAATCCTTGTCGTCGTTTAACTTAGTTCGGATCCATTCCTGGTTGTTTGCAAAAATCTGTTCAATCTTCATTTTTTTATCTTTTGAAAATGGTTTAACCTGTAAAACCTATTGCCCCGGCAATGGCATTTATCGTAGCTAACAGTTCTGTCAGCCAAGGGCCGGATTGTTCCCCGGAAGAAGAACGCCATTGCGCAAGCAGCTTAACCTGATAGTCATGCAACGGCTCCATGGCCTCAGCCCTCAGCAAGGTAGAATAGTAATGGTTGACCCGACGTTCCGATAATGGCCGGTCGAGCAGGGAGTCGACCATTCTCCGTGTCCTGGACAGCTCTCCTGTAAGATCTTCCAAAATCTCAAGGTTTTTTTCCGTATCCCCTGCCAATGCTGCATATTTCCTGAAAATCCCCTCGTCTGACGATGCCAGGCTGGTATCAATGTTGGTGAGGACATAACGGATATACGGATCTGATTTCACCGCAAGCTTTAAGCGTTCAAATTTTTCTGGATGATGGATTTTCATCTTTTCGAGGGTGGCTCCGACGCCATACCAGCTGGTAATATTGAAACGGCATTGGCTCCAGCTGAAAACCCACGGAATGGCCCTAAGGTCGGATAGGGTTCTTTTTCCAGACCGGCGGGATGGTCTGCTTCCGATCTTACTTTGTTCGATAGCATCGATGGGTGTGGCTTTCTCATAAAAACGGATAAAATCGTCATCTTCCGTTAGTTTTTTATAGAAGGCCATACTTTCCTCGGCCAGGAAATTAAGTTCATCCTTCAGATAATGTGTCTTTTCATCCGGGTTCCTGACCATTGACGCAGTCAGGGTACCTGATGTCAGCAGTTCCAGGTTATAAATGGCGTTTCCCTTATTGGCGTATTTCCGCTCAATGGTCTCCCCCTGTTCAGTCAGTCTGATGCAATGATTTACCGATCCGGGGGGCAGAGCCTTCAGGAACCAGTGGGTAGGACCTGCACCCCTGCTGATACTGCCTCCTTTGCCATGGAAGAAACAGATTTCCACCTGATGTTTTCTGCCTGTCCGTATCAAATTTTCCTGTGCCTCGTAAAGGAACCATTGACTTGCCAGTATCCCGCCATCTTTATTGCTGTCGCTGTATCCGATCATTACCTGCTGTACAGGTATGGAGGAACTGTCCCTGAACTGAAGTTGCAGACTGTTACGGGTTACCGGATGGCTCAGGAACTGATCCAGAATTTCATGGCTGTGTTTCAGGTCATCTATCGTTTCAAACAACGGGACTACCTGGAGGGGGAATGCAGGCCCGCCGGACGTAGTGACCATCAGTCCGGCCTCCCTCGCTAAAAGATAAACGGAGAGCAGGTCGGAGACATCCCGGGTCATGCTGACAATCAGCGAACCGATTCCATCCCTGCCATATCTGGCCATATGCTTTCTGATTACCCGGAATGTATCAACAGTGGCCGTTGCTTCCTGCCCTAAGGCTACGCTGGCATGGGCAAAAGGACGGTTAGATTCAAGTTCATGATTGATAAATGATGTCCGCTGAACAGGGGTGAATCCCAGGTACTCACTGCCGCTGTATCCCGCAGCGTCAAGCAGTTGGGCCAGGGCTTTTTCGTGGAAAGAGCTATTCTGCCGTATGTCCAGCCTGGCCAGATGAAAACCGAAAGTACCGGTCAGCCTGATTACCTCACCTACATCCGTAAGCGCTATCTCGGCAGCATTGAAATCAATCAGCGTCTCCTGCAGAACCCTAAGATCATCTGTCAGCTCCTTCGGTACCAGGTAAGTGCATGCGTCTTCCCTGGGTTCCTGCGATTGCTCATCGAAACCAGGCAACCTGGCTAACATATATTCAACATATTGACTGAAAGGCTCATGCGGTGGGAATCTTTTTACTGGATGCATGGATTTACCGGTTTTTTCCTGAAGTATGTCGAAACGCTGAAGAAATCTTTCCGGAAGATTTGCCGGAACCGCATTGAAACTAAGGTTCTTCTGCAATTGGATGAGCTCCTTTCTGATGGTCTGGAATGAACTGTACCTGAGCTTGAGTAGGGTTTTCCGGGTAACTGACGCAGTTACCAGCGGATGACCGTCACGATCCCCGCCAACCCAATTCCCGAAACCAATTCCGGGCAACCGGGCTTCATCCCTGATCAGTCTCCTGTCGAATCCTGCCTCACTCCAGGCCTGGAAAAGCCGTTTGTCGTGCTGTACCACCACTTCCGGGAAAACCCGGGTAAGGTAATGAATGATGTTGTCCAGTTCAGAATCCACGTCGGGTTTCTCGGTGTAAACATCAGAAATTCTCCAGATCCTGTGTAGTGCCGTTTTGATCTCCTCTCTTAACTCTGCCTGTTCCCTGCGGGTATACATCGTGTTTTCCCGTTTTACGATCAGCAGGTAAAGGTTTCTGAGATGTTCAAGCATAATGGTCCGTTTGGCTTCGGTCGGATGTGCGGTGAGAACCGGCTCAACATGAACCGCCGAGAGGCGCTGTGCAATCTCTTCTCCGGAATAGCCTTCCATTTTTAGCTTGTTGAGATTATAAGACCACAGACCATTGATATACTGATCCGGACGGATATCCTCCTTTCCACGGCGGTTCTGCATGGCACCGTTCACTTCAACTATGTTGAGCAATTGAAAACAGACCGACCAAAGCTTTAGATGCCTGTCGCTGAAAACGTTATTGATGGAATTTATTTCCCCTTTAATCCAGGGGATTTCAGCTGCGAGTCCCTGCTCTCCCGATTCCTCAAGCACCTCGCTGAGGCACCCCAACAAAAATTCCAAATCGTCGTATGGCTTGCCAAGTTTGGATTTTACCAGATCAAATGTTCTCATATACCTGCTTTAGCTAATCGCTGTACCTTTCCGGCCGAAAGGTATCAGCAATATAACAAATTTATACGGAATATGGATCAGTACGGGCGAATCAAGCATTTATGCCAGTTTGGATATCATTTTTCTGGTTTGGATCTTCCGGTTGTATACTGCGAATGGAATAGGGAAGTATGCAGGTAAAAGTACTGCCTTTCCCCGGTGCTGAAACCACAGAAACCGACCCCCCCAGTGATTCGGCATAAGCCCTTGCAATAGCCAGGCCTAATCCTGATCCTTCATGTGTCCTCGACAATTTATAATCTGCCTGTACAAACCTTTCGAAAATGGCAGCCTGTCGTTCTTCGGGAATGCCGATCCCGGAATCTTTTACAAAAAAACACAGGTTTTCCCCGTCTACATAATTGCCTATTTCTATACCTCCGCCATCTGTAAATTTGATGGCATTCCGGATGAGGTTGGTCAATATGCTGTTTAATTTGTATTTGTCGGTCCTGATTTTTGCGGACTCTCCAGTTACCTGGCTTTTAAGGGTAAATTCCAGTTTTTTCAGGTTTGCCTGCGGCCGGAAGAACCCCAAATGATATTGCATGACCTCTTCCACATTTACGTCCGACAGGACTACCCTGGCTTCACCGGATTCGATCTTGGATATTTCGATGATGTCGTTAATGGTATCCAGTAAACGCATCCCACTTTTGTTGACAATATCAATGTATTCATGTATCTGGTCCTCCGTAAGCCCTGGTTCGCTCAGCATTTGAGTGAATCCCAGAATTCCGTTCATGGGAGTCCTGATTTCATGACTCATGTTGGCCAGAAAAGCGGTTTTCAGCCTTTCCGATTCTTCCGCTTTCTCCTTGGCTGAAATCAGTTCATTCTCAAGCTTTACCCGTTCTGTTATATTGGTCAGAACACAATGCGTCCGGTAAGGATTTCCGATACGGTCTGTCGTTATCCTTCCATTTGAAACCACACTGATGATTTCACCTGATTTCGTGTGAAACTCATAATTTCCGGTGAGAAGTTGCCCGGCGTCTTTCAATTTATCGATCCTCCCCGATAGCCTGATCCTGCTTTCAGGCGCAAGGTACCGGTTCAGGGATGTGCCAATTACTTCCTCTCTTTCATAACCAAGCATCTCGAGCCATTTTGCATTTACTTCCATAATATTGGCTTCCATGTCCAGTGAATGATAGGCCACCGGTGAATGCTCATACATCTCCCTGTAGTACCTTTCATTCTCTTCTAACATTTTCAGGATTCTGCGTTCTTCTGTTTTATCCCGGAAAATAATTACAAAACCTTCCGTTTCATTCTTTTCATTCCTTACAGGTGCCTCACTGACAGTCACATAGATAATCTCTCCATTCCTGGTCTGCAGTCTTGTATGCAAGGCTGAAACCGGTGTTATGCCGTCCGGCTGATCACTATCCCCGCTCTTAATCTCTTTATCAAGGTTTTGGCTGTCAGGGGTCCGGAACACTTCATCGTATCTTTTGCCTCTTGATTCCAACTCAGTCCAACCGGTAAGCTTTTCGGCAATTTTATTCATGTTCATGATCTTTCTGTCATGATCAGTAGTAATTACGGCATCGCCGATACTGTAAAGAATCGCCCTGAACTGTTCCTGTGACTGATAGAGCTCACGGCTTTTCTGCAATAATTGCCGATATATGTTTCTCTGTTGAATATGGTAAATCCAAAGAATCATAATACTGACCAGAAGAACAGCCAGCAAGGTTAATCCCACAATCATGGCAGATCTTTTCCTGAAATCCTGAAATAGTTCCTCCTTATCAATCTTGACCACGATAAACCATGGGGTATTACTGATTTTCCCCAGATCTGCAACTACCTCCTTGTTGTGATAATCGATGCCTTCAAACATTCCTGTTTTGCCTGATACGGCCATTACCGAAGGATTGTTTGTATCCGTCAGGGGTATTCTTAAGGTTAATGCAGAGTTGGGGATATTGAGCAAATGGTTGAGAATAATTACTTCTCCATTGTCAGCCCTGGCCAGTAAAGTCTCTGCTGTTTTACTGGGGACCGGCCAGTCCTGGATAATAGGAAACAGATTTTCTTCAGGATTTACCCTGAAGACCACACAGGCTAAAACCTTGCCTCCCTCGTCCTTTATCGGTGCAAGGATGTCATAGAATATTCCATTCAGTCCGGGATCAAGAAAAAAGTCTTTTTCTGTGATATGGCCTGTCTCAAATACGTTGCTGATTTGTTCCGTTGAAAAGGCCAGCCTGGACTCTTTATCTTCGCCCATGGAGAAAATTACTTCCCCTTCTTTGTTGGTGATGTAAATATTGCTGTACCGGTTGTTGGTCATGATATGGCTCAGGGAGCTCAGATAAACCGGAGAGACAAGTGTGTCTCCTTTTAACAGTTCCAGCGCATAGGTGGAATAGGGCTCAAATGCAGTGAAAAACAGTGCTTCCGATAACCTTTCCCTGTGCCATTGTTCAATCTGGCTGGTTTTAAGTCGTGCAATGGCACTTAAAGTTTCATGTTGCTTGAGTATGGTTGCCTTTCGTTCCGTTAAATAGTACAACACGCCGGCCAAAACAATGAAAATGCCTGCCGCTGCTGCAGTAAGTAGCAAATGCAGTTTTAACTGTCGTGAGCCTGGTTTCATAATGGTGTTATTAAGTAAATACAGGCATAGCCGGGGTTATTATATCGTAACACCTTTACTTTTCAGCCTGTTGAATTATCTTCAAATATAATAATCATTATTGAAAGAAATTTCCACCGGTAAAAATAAATGGCTTTCCCAAAGACCTTGTTCGTCTGCAGGAAAGCCATTCATTATGGTAGCTTGTTATGATTACTGCTTTACAAACTGTACTTCTCCATTGATCCGGACTTCGTCGCTTACCAGAACACCACCTGTTTCAAGTGCTGCATTCCAGTTCAGTCCCCAATCCTTCCGGTTGATTTTGCCACTCAGGGAAAATCCCGCCTTTTCGTTACCCCAGGGATCTTTGTTTACACCCCCGAATTCCACGTCAAGGGATACTTCCCTGCTGATACCCTTGATGGTGAGCAGGCCATTCAGCCTGAATGTATCATCACCGGTTGGTTCAATCGACTTGCCCTCAAAAGTTAACGTGCTGTATTTTTCGACTTCAAAGAAATCGCCGCTTTTCAGGTGGTTGTCGCGGTCTTCGTTATTGGTAAAGATCGAAGTGGCGTCAACGGTTACGTTTAACTTTGCATGGGCAAAATTGTTGCCGTCACTCAGAAGTTCCGCATTGAATGACCTGAACTCTCCCTTTACATTGGTGATCATCAGGTGCTTTACCTTGAATAAGAGTTCACTGTGGGTAGGGTCAAGTACCCATTTGGTTGATAATGTATTTCCCATATCTTTTAAATTTTTTGTTGTTTATAATTCTGTTACAAAGATATGGAGTACCCCTCAGGCCTGAAATGGAAAAATTACGGTTGAACTGGTATAAATTAAGGATAAAAAGGTAAATAAGTATTAAAATAACTGGAGCTATGTCATTTAGCCCTCAGATACTGGTCAGGCCAGCTGATTTCAACACCCAGCTCCTTTGCCGCCTTTAAGGCAAAGTAGGGTTCCCGCAGGGATTCCCTGGCAATCAGGATCAGGTCTGCCTGGCCTTTTCCCAGGATGTCTTCCGCCTGGCGGGCAGAGGTAATCAGTCCGACAGTCCCGGTAAGTATGCCTGTTTCCTTTCTGATTCTTTCGGAGAAAGGAACCTGATAGCCAGGGACGAATGGTATCTTTGCATAGGGTACCAGACCCCCTGAAGAGCAATCGATCAGGTCGACTCCTTCATTCCGGAGCCGCTGTGCCAGTTCTGCAGCTTCGTCAATGTCCCAGCCGCCTTCTACCCAGTCAGTCGCCGAAATTCTGACGAACAACGGTAAGTTTTCAGGCCAAATGTTTTTTACCGCCCGGGTAATTTCCAGGAGAAGTCTGATCCTGTTTTCGAAGCTTCCCCCGTAGTTGTCGGTACGTTTATTACTCAGGGGCGACAAGAACTCATGGATGAGATATCCGTGGGCTGCATGGATTTCCAGTACCTTATATCCGCAATCCAGGGCTCTCCTGGTGGCTGATACGAAATCGGCAATGATCTTTTTTATCCCTGCCATGTCGAGCATGTGCGGTATGGAGTCGGTGTCGTTGAAGGTCAGCGGGCTGGGGGCCACCGTTTGCCACCCGCCCTCGCTGACGGTCAGCTGTTTCCCTCCGTCCCAGGGTTTGGCACAGCTTGCTTTGCGCCCGGCATGCGCCAGCTGGATGCCGGGAACAGCCCCATGTGCCTCTGTAAAAGCAGTGATGACCTTTAACTTTTCCATTTGTGCATTGCTGTACAATCCCAGGTCACCCGGGGTGATCCTGCCTTCAGGCGAAACTGCCGTGGCTTCCTGGAAAATGAGTCCTGCGCCGCCCACCGCACGGCTCCCGTAGTGTACCAGATGCCACTCATTGGCAAAACCGCCGATGGCAGTATACTGACACATTGGCGAAACCGTCAGCCGGTTCCGGAATTCAATTTCTTTAATCCTCAGCGGAGAGAATAATACAGCCATATTTCAGATAGATTATTATTTTGTCTGCAAAAATAGAGCTTAATCTTAATTTTCCGAATCTGACAGCATATTGTATCTTTTTATGTCGTGATGCGTAATTTATTTATTTACCCAAAATCAATTAAAACCTTATAACCATGGAAAAAGAGATTGCCAGGCTGATTGGGGATTATCAGGACAGGAAAATCAGCAGAAGGGGCTTCATGCAGAAAGTGGCTGCCGTTTCAGGGGGTACAGCACTCGCCCTTACGCTGTTGCCGGTCCTTGACGACAACACGCTGTCTGCTGCCACGAAAAGCAGTCAGGCTGCTGAAATAGTGGGTGAGTTCATCACCTACCAGGCTTTCACGGGAGATATGCGGGCCTTCTTAGCTAAAC
>JAUWAB010000099.1 GCA_030602265.1 Prolixibacteraceae bacterium
GCACGGGAGCATCGTGCAAGGACCCGGTGGCAGCTTCTGGCACTTCGGGTCGATGGCACTGGCCGTCAATGTGGGGTGGGAGAGACGACTGGTGATGTATCCGGTGGATTTCGACAAAGATGGACTGATGTATTCCACTACTTCTTATGGCGATTATCCCCATTTTGCCCCGGATATCCCCGGGAAAGCCGGACAGTTCACCGGTTGGATGCTATTGTCGTACAACAAACCGGTCAGGGCATCCGGCTTTGTTGCTGATTATATACCCGGAAATATAGTCGATGAGAACGTCAAAACCTTCTGGCTGGCTCCCGAAAATGATGAAAATCAATGGCTGGAGATTGACCTGGTAAATCCGGGAATGGTACATGCCATTCAGGTGAATTATCACGATCACCAGTCTGAAATGTATGGAAGGATCCCCGGTTTGTTTCATCGTTACCTGATTGAAGGTTCGACAGATGGAAAAAGTTGGAAAATACTGGCAGACCGCAGAAACAGTTTCAGGGATGTCCCCAACGATTATGTGCAACTGGATGAGCCTGTGGTTGTCAGGTATATCCGGTATTCCAATATTTTGGTCCCAACACCACACCTGGCCATTTCAGGTTTGAGGGTTTTTGGTACCGGTCAGGGAAAAATCCCTTCGGTTGTAAACAATTTCAGGGCTGAGAGGATGGCTGACCGCCGGGATGCGATGCTTACCTGGGGTAAGATGGATAACTGCCAGGGATATAATATTTTATGGGGAATTGCACCCGATAAGCTCTATAATTCCTGGATGGTTTACGGCGATAATTCCCTGCTGCTGAAAAGCCTTTCAACAGATCAGGCATATTGGTTCAGCATCGAGGCGTTTAATGAAAATGGAATTTCCGTTAGATCAAAACCTTTAAAAGTTGATTAAGACATTAGTTATGAAGAAAATGATTGTTGGTTTACTTTTCATGGCAGCTTTATTGAGTGCCTGTGAAAAGCAAGGAAGGGATGAAGGGATGAACAGGTTCGTCAGTGATCTGATGGGCAAAATGACGATAGAAGAAAAAATAGGGCAGCTTAACCTGATAACGCCCGGAGGGGGCATTCCTACCGGATCGGTGGTTAGTACCGATGTGGAAGAAAAGATAAAGGCCGGTAATGTAGGAGGGATTTTCGGAATATACGGTCCGGAAAAACTGAGGCAGGCCCAGAAGATGGCTGTCGAAGAGAGCAGACTGGGTATTCCGATGTTATTTGGTGCGGATGTTATCCACGGGTACAAAACGACCTATCCCATTCCCCTGGGATTGTCAGCCAGCTGGGACATGGACCTGATTGAGCGGACGGCCCGGATGGCAGCCAAAGAGGCTACTGCCGACGGAATTTTCTGGAATTTCTCGCCTATGGTGGATATTTCCCGTGACCCAAGGTGGGGCAGGGTGGCTGAAGGGGCCGGTGAAGATGCCTGGCTGGGTTCCGAAATTGCCAAAGCCATGGTGCACGGTTATCAGGGAGAGGATCTTACATCACCCGTTACCATGATGGCGACAGTCAAGCATTTTGCCCTGTATGGTGCCCCGGAGGGCGGCCGTGACTATAACCGCGTGGATATGAGCCGGTATAATATGTTCAACTATTACCTGCCTCCATTTAAGGCGGCTATTGATGCCGGCGTGGGCAGCATTATGACCTCCTTCAATGATGTCGATGGAATTCCGGCATCAGGGAACAGGTGGCTGCTGACAGATCTCTTGCGCAATAAATGGGGTTTCAGAGGTTTTGTGGTTTCCGATTATACTTCGGTAAACGAAATGATCGATCATGGTATGGGGGATCTGCAGGCAGTTTCGGCACTCTCCCTGAATGCGGGCCTCGATATGGATATGGTCGGTGAAGGATTTCTGACCACGCTTAAAAAATCTCTCGAGGAAGGTAAAGTCAGGGAGGCTGATATAGACAAAGCCTGTCGCAGGGTGCTTGAGGCCAAATATAAACTTGGTCTTTTCGATGATCCTTACAGGTATTTCAACGATGAACGTCCGGCTATAGATATCCTTTCTGCCGAAAACAGAAGCCTTGCCCGTGAAGCTGCAACCAAGTCGTTCGTATTGCTGAAGAATGAAAAGCAGGTATTGCCTCTTCAGAAGCAGGGGACTATAGCGTTGATTGGGCCACTGGCCAACGACCGTAACAACATGCTGGGCACCTGGGCCCCGACAGGCGATCCCCAGTTGGCGGTGCCCATTTTCGAGGGAATGATGAATGCACCGGGACGCCAGGCGAAGATTTTGTACGCTAAGGGCGCCAATATTTCGGATGATCCTGAATATGCGGCTAAGATCAATGTCTTTGGTCCCAGGATCATGATAGATGAGCGGTCGCCGGAAATGATGCTCAGGGAAGCCCTTTCTGTTGCAACACAGGCCGATGTGGTGGTTGCGGTAGTTGGGGAAGCTACTGAGATGTCGGGCGAATCTTCCAGCCGTTCCGATATCACCATCCCTGAACCGCAGAAAAAGCTGATCCGGGCCCTGAAGGCCACCGGCAAGCCTTTGGTTCTGGTTGTGATGGGCGGCAGGCCACTTGCCATGGAAGAGGAACATGAACTGGCCGATGCGATCCTGTTTGTCTGGCACCCTGGAGTGGAAGCCGGGAATGCCATCGCCGACGTACTGTTCGGAGCTTACAATCCTTCGGGGGAACTGACCATGACCTTCCCCCGTAACGTCGGACAGATTCCGGTTTATTACAATCACCGGAATACCGGAAGGCCCAATCCGGGCGATACCTTCCAGAAATTCAGGTCCAACTATCTGGATGTGCCCAATTCCCCCTTGTATCCATTTGGCTACGGATTGAGTTATACCACTTTCGAATACGCAAATCTTACCCTGAACTCCAGTCAGATGGCGGCTTCCGGAGAAATTTCGGTTTCGGTGGAGGTGACCAATTCCGGGCAATTCGACGGCGAAGAGGTTGTACAGCTCTATGTCAGGGATATGGTGGCGTCAGTCACCCGTCCGCTGAGGGAACTGAAAGGATTCCAAAAGGTATTTATAGAGAAAGGGGCAACCCGGAAGGTTACCTTTACCATTAAACCCGGTGACCTGGCATTTTATAACTACGATCTGGAATTTGTTGCCGAGCCAGGAGAATTTCAGGTTTTTGTGGGTGGACATTCCACTGCGGAATTAACGGGAGAATTTGAGCTTCTACCTTAAGGTGGTTTTGTCGTGATGAACAGGAAATCATCGGGTTATGCTGTAGGATAGACCTATGGCAAAAGCGATGTTTTTTTTGTCGTACGTTTCGGAATGCGTCGCGAAAGTCTTTCCGGCATCCTTGTATACGGTATAGAGCATCCCTGCATCAAGGGCTAATTCGGGGATAATCTTCCATTGAACACCAATCCCTCCGGTACTTGAAGTGTTGCTGTAGCTGAATGCACTCTGGTATTGTTCTGATACTCCAGTTGAGGAATGCATTCCGCCTAAGCTGAAAGCAAATTGGTCTGTGATGTCATATTGAAGGCCAAGAGCCAGTTCGAAGGAATTGCGATCGATTGTGCGCTCCTCGCCATATATGTTTGATCCCCAGTCAACTCCCTTGTCCAGATATTCGTTGAATGATAGGGTGGCAAGAAGTTTTTTTGAGAATAAATAGCTGATTCCTGCTGTAATAATTGCCGGCATATCGCTGTTTACTTCTTCGCCGTCTTTCAGGAAATCCAGGCCGGCATCACTTTTTTTTGTGTCATTGGTCAGTGCAAGTTTGGTTTTGTGTTCATATTTCAGTCCGATATTCAGATATTCTACCGGGGAAATATTCAACCCGATAATTGGTGTCAGACCGGTACCTGTTTGTCTGGTGTCTACTTCAATATCGGCTGTTTGTTCAGACAGCACGTTTAAATAGGCTGCACCGGCCTCGAACCTGGCTTTGACCGTATTCATATTCATAGCCGCGATCTGGGCCGGTGTCCATCCCAGATTATTGAGTCCGGCCTCCAAAGTGGCTTTTTGTGTAGAGGTTAAGTAACCCATGGTTTGGGCCTGTTGGAGGGTATAATTGCCCAGACCTCCGGTGATTAATGATTGAGCGGATGTTGCAGCTGAACTTGCCTGGTTTGCGGCAGTTTCAAAATAGGGACTGACCAGGACCGGCTGTCCGTTGAATAGAACTGTTATGTCCCTGATATGGCCGGTATAGGTATTGGTTGCAGGTACATACCTGATGCCTGCATATGCCGATAACATGTCGTTTAGTTTTGCACTTACACCTCCCTGGATCCCCCAGAAAACGGACTGAGCCTGAAAAGCAATATCCGCGTTGTATCCCCCGGCTTTCATCAGGGGTACTAATTGGGCAATTTTTGTCTCGAAACTGGGTAAGCCTTTGTCGAAATCTGCTGATCCACCTCCTCCAACCGGGCCGAATCCCAATGAAAAGGCTAACTTCTCTGATTTTAACACCGCAAATGCCGATGGGAATATGGGGGCAGTAACTTTGCCGGTGAATTCCTGGTTGTTTAAGGGTGCAGTCGTTTGTATAATCCTGGTCTGGAATATACTCTGATTATGTATGGACAGATGAAATCCATTTTCAAGTTTCATTATACCTGCCGGATTGAAGTAAACTGCGTCAATCTGGGTTGAGGCATTGCGGCTCAGCATGCGCACAAATTGCGCACTTTGGTTGGTGTTGGTCAGGATTCCTCCGGCATATACCTCCGTTAATCCTAAGAGTATGATCCCCATAGGGATGAAAAGGCTGAAAAATGCAAAATACCGTTTCATGTCAATACATTTAATGGTTAGTTGAAATGAGATTTCGCTCGTTATATTAATACAAGTTACGAAAGAATTATATTATTTCAGCTTAAGGTAATGTGCATTTTACACTTTCAATGGCAGCCATTCAAACCAGATCAAAAGCGATACATCCGGCGTGGCAGGCCAAACAATCTTTTTGGGAAATAAATACCCCTTCATTACTTCTTCTGTTGCTTGCGGTATCTGGCAGTGCCTTGTGTGCTCTGCATCAAATCAGGATTAAACAGGAGGCAATGATCTGGGGTCCTGTCCCGGTTCATTGTTTGTGATAATGCCCCTTTGCCTGAGTAGCCTATCAACCCTGATGTGCTCCTTTTCGAAGTGTTTTTTGGCCATTCTTAGGTAGTCCTGAAATTCGGGTTCGTCGCGGATATTGTCGAACATGGGCCAGATTTCAAGCATCATGACTACCTGAAGGTCATTGGCCAGGTAGTTCTTTCGGAGCTGCCGCATGTATTTCATTGCTTCTCTTTTTTCTCCCCTTGCCGCATGTATGCTTGCCAGTGCAAACAGGGGTGATTTCCAGTACCTGTCGGTTATGGCATAGCTTACATCCGGTAGGGCGGTTTCGGGGTGCAAGGCCAGGAGGTTAGAACTAGATTCCTGGCATTGTTCAAAATAGTCTCGGGCCTCCCTGGTTTTTCCTGTTTTCAGACAGGCAAAACCGGTAAGTAACTGCATCAGCCTGTTGCTATTCCCCTCTTTCTCCAATATGGACATAACTTCAAGGAGATAATCCGCGGCTTCGGTATATCTATTCATAAACATCAGGTTCATACCGAAATAATCCCGCGCAATCAGATCCTGTGGCAAGTCCTTTGTCCACTCATGGGTTTCTGCAAATCTTCCGCTGATCATGCCTCCCCACTGTACGTTGTAGTTGTAGCCCCAGTACTCCTTGTTTGACATCGCCAGCCACTCTTTCGCGTAACGCTTCCCTTCTTCGTAATAACCCTGCGCAAAGAGGCAACGCGCGATCCGCAGGGTGTTGGTCTCGGCCATTACCAGTTCCATATGCGAAAACCCGGGATCGGGACTGCCAAACCATTCTCTGGTTTCCAGCAACGCTAAAAAGGCATCGCGAAATTCGCCCCTATGGTATTTCAGTCCACCAAGCATATGCTTTGCCCAAATATTGTCCGGTTCATATTTAAGAAGGTTCAGGATTGATTTCTCGAGTTCTGGGGCATTGCGCCTGACTGTATGGATATTCGCTTTCAACATGTAGGCTTTGGGATTCTCCGGATTGTAATAAAGGGCTTGGTCTGCAAGAATTATGGCGCTGTCCATTCTGCCGGTGAAAAGGCAGGTTTCCCCTAACAGCGCCAACGCATCCGAATAACAGGAATCCAGTTCGAGCGCTTTTCTGGCATACATTTCGGCCTGTCTGACATATTCAACTGACTGCTCGGGCTTTATAAATTTGATGTCGTAGAATTCCGATCCCTGGATATACATCCTCAGGGCCTCAACGCTTTTCGTACCCGGATTTTCCAGCTTTTTCTTTTCCTCTGGCGTAATGACTGCCCTGATCTGTAGGGCTACATCAACCGCAATCTCGCTGTAAAGTTCAAGCACGTCCTCATATTTCCGGGTATATTGCCGTGATAGAATATGCCTGTCATTGCGGGCATCAATCATCTGAACGGAAATCAAAACTTCATCTTCCAGCTTCTGCCCGCTTCCCTCAACTATATAATTGACCCCTAACTTACGTGCAATTTTTCTGGCTGATATTCGCTTTTTCCCCCTGTAACTTTCTGCAGTTGTCCGTGAGGTCACCTTGATGTCGCTGATATTAAACAGTCTGTCCATTATGGCATCAGCCACACCGTTGATGAAATAGACGTTGGTGCTGTCGGGACTGTCATTGATAAAGGGCATAACAGCTATCGACTTTTCAGGTGGGCGGCCTGAGAAGAAATTGCTCTGAAACATTAAATAGCCGGCAATCGCCAGCACAATTCCAGACAGCGAGCCGGCAAGGATCCTGTTCCGCAGTCGTTTACTGACGGCTGGCTCTGTGATTTTTGGATCGGCTGTAATTTCTGGACCGGATTCAGAAAACGTCCTGTTAACCGCTTCTCCTGGCGGGTACCCGAAATAGTCATGGAAGCACTTGTTGAAGTAGGTCGTACTTCCGAATCCGGTTTCCCAGGCAACTTCCGAGACCTTGTAATCTCCCGTTATAAGAAGTTGCATTGCCTTTTTCAACCTGGTTTCCGATATGAGTGATGTAACCGATTTTCCCAGGGCTTTCCTGACCTTACGATGCAGTGTCGACCTGCTCATACCCATAGCCTGTGCCAGTTCGCTTACTCCGAACTGGGGATCAGTCATCCGGGATTCAATAATATTGTACAACCGTTCGGAAAACTGAGTGTTCCTTTCAGGTCTGTGTATCATTTATTTCTCCTGGGCAGGTAATTAATGCAGTTTCAGCATGAAATTGCATTCAAAAATTTTAAAGAAACCTATAGGTAATTTACGACAATTTTATGGAATTCAGTAGCATTAATTTGAAGTCACTTTTTTTACGGATAAAGGTTTCTCTTTTTCTCCCAGATAAAAGGCCAATAGTATAACAGGTGTATCTCCCTGGTTAAAACCGTTGTGATAGGTATCAATCACCTCCGCAAATGTGGAGTTTTCAGGAAAAATCATTTGCTGGCCATCTTCCATTTCCACGGTGAGATTACCCTTAAGAACATATGCAAATACAGGAAGATCGTGTTTGTGCCAGCCAGTGGATTCCCCGGGTTGTATGGTGATCCTCGAAATGGTTATCTCGTCATTGTCAGTATCAGGATAAACAAAGCCCTGCCCCAATCTGGTGGTATCGGTTTTCAGAAGCTGCTCGACTTGTAAACCCCCGTTGTATTGAGCTTTACCGGCAAAGCATATCAATAATGTGAGGAAGGTAAAAAATGTTCTTTTCATAATTTATGTTTGTCAGAATCCTGACAGCAAAATTAGTGAAAATCGTTCGGAGATGGTTATACCCTGAATGCAGATATTTTATATTCTGAATATCAATCGGGAATGGTGTAACCGGGAATTCATCAGTTTGAAAAGAACTGTGTTTTTTTATTCGCCAACAAGTGAAATTAATCTTGTATGGCTTGGTCAATTAAAAAAATTTCTATATTTGCAGCCTCAAACGGGGGATTAGCTCAGTTGGCT
Source organism: Prolixibacteraceae bacterium (assembly GCA_030602265.1). Classification (GTDB taxonomy): domain Bacteria; phylum Bacteroidota; class Bacteroidia; order Bacteroidales; family Prolixibacteraceae; genus UBA1413. The sequence goes on from JAUWAB010000099.1 coordinate 7,995, forward strand.
AGAGCGTTTGACTGGCAGTCAAAAGGTCATCGGTTCGATTCCGATATTCTCCACTGATTATAAAGGCGTTGCAGAATTGCGACGCCTTTATTTATATGGTGCCCTCATGGTTTCTTTTCAAGAAACCGTCCTGTTCATTCGGAACCTTAGCAATACGAACAGTACGTACCACCATCGCGACAAAAGTTAAACTTTTTGAAACAAAATTGCTATGCACCCCCGGCTCTGTTTATCGTAACTTTTATCTGCAATTTCTGGAATACTCATTAACTTAATCTAAAAGCAGAGTCATGAAAAAGTTTACTTCACTTATTTTATTGTCTGTCTTCATGTATGGCGTATTGCCGGCACAGACCATCGAAGACTTTGAAGGACCGGCAATCATGATGGCCATTTCTAATCCTGGAATCGACAAATCCACTTACACGCTGGTTCCCAATCCTGACCCGTCGGAGGTAAATACCAGCCGGACCGTGCTGAAATGTGCCCATGATAAGGATATAGAGGGATGGTGGGGCTATTTTCACAGCATAAAACCTTTTAAATATGATCCCACCCAATTCCTGCATCTGAAACTCTGGAGACCAAATGCATCCGGTATTTTCTGCGGCTTTCAGTCATACTATGAAAATTATCTGAATGGACAGGAAGAGTTTTTTGAGTTCGGGAATTCTCCCATGAATCAACCTGCGGTGGCGAACGGATGGGAAGAGTTGGTTTTTAACCTGACTGATTACACGGTCATGGCTAAGAACTTTATCCTGTTTCCTGATTTCGGCGGCCCGACACCTGATGTTACGTTATTTGTTGATGATATTTATATCAACCATGATCCGGCTGTTGGCAGCGCCCCGGAGCTTGTTATTGAAGATTTTGAGCATATTCCACTCAACGTTATGCTGGGTGGCGCTGAAGATAAAAGTACCATGGAGATTGCACCTAACCCTGACCCGGATCCTGAGGGTGCCAACCTCAGCGCTTATGTCATAAAATTTGTGCGCGACAAGGACGGCATTCCATGGGGCGGGTTCTGGTCCACACTCAGCAAGCCGGTCGATGTATCCGTGAATAAATATATGCATGTAAAGGTATGGAAACCAAGGATCAGTCCGGTGAAATTCAAGATCGAGGGCGGCGCTGCCGGAAATCTCGAGATTGAAAGCATGAACCCCCAGACAAAGGTCAATGAATGGGAAGATCTGGTTTTTGACCTTAGTTCAAAAGCAGGTATGTATCCGACCATCGCCTTTATGCCTGATTTTGAGGATCCTCTGACCCTCACCGAGGATATGGTCATGTACTTCGATGAAATCGTGCTTAACAATGATCCCAGTCCGCGCACCACACCTGAAGTGACTTTTCATGTGGATATGAACGATGCCGGACTGATTGCAGGCCAGAAGGTTTTTATCTCCGGATACTTTGGAGGGGAGGAAGGCCGGTGGTTATATCCGGGAACGTTTTCCGGTGTTGAAATGACCGATTCCGATGGGGATGGCATTTATTCTGTTACCCGGAAATTGCCCGACGGGCCTTTTATGTTCAGATTCCTTAAGGGTACCCCGGGGGCATTAATTGGTGATTTTGGCACTTCAGTAAGAACCATTGAAGTGAGTGGCGATGCAGAACTGAACTTTAAGTGGCAGGTGGGCCAGGTTTCTGATTCCGGAGATAAAATAGGGAAAGAAGACTTTAACCTGATCGCCGATGGCAAATTTGACAATCCCGGTCTGATGGGCAGCACATGGCTTGACCTTGCCGGCGCGAAGACCGTAATTGATATCATCGACGGTTCGTTGAAATTAAGCAATAACTCCGGCCAATATCTGACCTATCACATTTCAACCAGACAACTGCTGAATGACTGGGGCAAAATGCTTTATAACGATTCCCTGTATATTCTTATGTTCGATGCCTGGGCCAGCAAGGAGAGAGAGTGTTCATTTTCGATTAATGATAATTTGTTCAACCAATACAATCTTCTGGGTATTTCAAAAGCTCAGGATGCATACAGCAATTATTCTTTATGGAGTATCCCTCTGACCACCGGCAGAACAAAGTATATAAGGACTTTTACCCTTAAGGGAGCAAATCCGGAAAGTACCTTTGCTTTTTCTGTCGGATCCGGGATCACATCGGGTGATGTATACCTGGATGATGTTATGCTCTTCGCTGCATCTGATATCCGTAAATCCGGCGGACAAATCAGTTCCATTACAGTGACCGGCGAGGGTGGGGCAACGGAAATTTCTGCAGACAAGGCAACCTTGCAGATGATTGCGGTGGTGGCTCCTGAGGATGCATGGGTCAATAGTGTACAATGGAGTGTGG
>JAUWAB010000042.1 GCA_030602265.1 Prolixibacteraceae bacterium
AATAATATGCATTCGCAGCCTCTCTCCTGAACCTGCATCCTTACGGATAGTCCCGGCAGAGGTTACGAACCGGTTTCTGACCCGGAAGGTATGCAGGATTTCTGAAGGATCGACCGGATCGGGGATGCCGACCGGCCAGTATTCTCCGGCAGGATGCTTTCCCAATCCCATCAGGGAACTCTCCCCAAAACTGATAAAAGCAGAGGCGATACCCGACGTTTCCAGCACCGACTTCATTCTATCCAGGGCAAATCCCTTGCCAACCGCGCCGAAGTCCAGTTCCACGCCGGAGACAAGCTTATACAGGGTTTGGTTTTCAAAGTCGAACCGGATATTACGGAACCCTACAAGCGCACTGGCCTTCTCAATGCGCTTATGATCAGACTCTTCCTGACTCACCTGTTCTTTAAGGATGCGGACCAGGGGTCCCGAGGTGATGTCCATTAACCCGCCAGTCCATTCAGAAAATTCCCTGCACTGCAGAATAATATTCCAGAGTTCATTTCCGGGACGGAATGGTTCATCTGCACCCAGGGCATTAAAGACGGTAATGGGTGCTCCCGGCTGCAACCGGCTCAACAGGTGCTCAAGCTGAACGGTTTCCTTTTGCAGGACCTGGAGAATCCTTTCGGCAAAACCGGTATCATCATGGATGAGCACTGCGTCGCAACGTGTGCCCATAGCCATGAACGATCCTGAAAAAAATGCAACCGATGCCACCTACCTGCCCAGTTTTTCAAATAGCCATTTCCAGGCAAGTTCCCTTTGTTCGGGATAAGTCCAGTGCAGGGCATCCTGGAATATGTGCAATTCCCTGGGTGCCTTGATCACATTATAGGCAGCGTGCATTGAAGTAGGCGGACAAACATTGTCGTTGTACCCCCAGCTGTACCATCCCGGAACCTCCACAAAACGGGCAAAGTTCACCACATCATAATAGGCCGTGGCAGCAATTTTATCGGGTTTCCGGGTGAAGTCATTTTTGAACATATGAGGCCATCCGCCGGCTCTCCCGTTGATATATCCGGTGAGGTCGCACAATGCCGGATAATAGGAAGAGAGGAATTTCACCCGTTTATCGAGGGAGGCGGTTATGATGGCCAGGGCACCTCCCTGGCTTCCGCCGTGAACCGCCAGATTTGAACCGTCGAATTCATCTAATGAGCTGAGAAAATCGACAGCCCTGACGCAGCCAAGGTATACCCGTTTGTAATAATAATGGTCACGGTCATCCATGTTGATGGTCCAGTAATCCCGGATAGGGCCTGCCATCAGTTCGGAATAGTATGACGCAGGCATGTTGACCGGCACCCCGTGGATACCGATCTGAAACGTGATGATCCCCTTTGCGGCATTGGCAATATCGCCTTCATAAGGCCTTGCCCCGGCCCCCGGAACATGCAGCACTGCAGGATACCTTCCGGGTTTCCTGGGTTTGCAAAGGATACCGTACACTTTGCCGTTCACATTATCGAGCCGCACATGGTAAACCTCAACCAGATCGGTAGACCTCTCTGGCATCAACGTCAACACCGGGGCTACAGGAACTTTCTTCAGGGATTCCATGGCATTGTTCCAGAATTCGCGGAAATCAGCAGGCAGGGAGACTGTCGGCTCTATGCGTTCAGGTGAGACTCCCACGGTCGTGAAAGAGGAATAACGCTTCCCGTCGACCGTTACCCATGCTGTGAAACGATAAAAACCCGGGGTTTTTACTGACGGCATTTTTACCTCGAATGAGGCTTTCTTTAGTATTTCCGAACCTGTTTTCTCCGGATCCATCATTTCCGGTCCATATTCATAATTTACCTGAATGCCGGTGAGGGGCACCTGGTGTTTCCTGACCGAAACTGAGAATTCCGGACGGTCGCCCGTTTTATAAAGCCAATCAGGCTGGTCTGGGGTGATAAGCACCTGAACCAGTTCTTTTGCAGGCTGGGCAGAAACCGGCACTGTGGTCAGCCAGACTGCCAGGATTACCAGCAGGGGTAGCAAGAAACGTCTCATACTATCAATATTTAAATACTTTTCCACCCGCCATAATTTGTCTTACAGAAGGATCAAAATGTACGGGCAGTCCGGTCCTGTATGCCGCATTAGCCATGGCGCATGCTACGGTATGGTTGTATCCTGCTTCCACGGGTGCATTCGTGGTTTTACGCGAGCGCACACACTCCATCCAGTTTTTCATATGGGCAGATGTCTGTGAATCGCCGCTGGTATTGGCATCGGTATCTACCGCCACTTTAGGAAGCTCATAAGGTTCCAGCAGATTGGCCTTCAGATTCATGGCCGCTGCTTCCCGTTCGCGTAAACCGCCTTCCGGAGTCACCTGATTGGTATCGAGGTTCAGCATCCCGGCATTGGAATAGTACAACTCTTTTGTACCGCCTGCGCCATTACTGAACCTTGAGGAATAGACCACCTGAAAGCCTTTTGATTTATCGTTCAGCGGGCCATAGTCAAAAACTGCTGTAAGCGTATCGGCATTGGTCCGTCCGTCCTGCCACTGATAGACACCACCGTTGGCTACTACACTCCGCGGATAAGGCAGGTCGGTGAACCAGTGTACCGTATCGATCTGGTGGCACATCCACTGGCCGGGAATTCCGGAGCTATATGGCCAGAACAATCTGTATTCGAGGTATTTCCTGGGATCCCACGGTTCAAACGGCCGGTTCATCAGGTAACGTTTCCAGTCGGTATCGCTTTCCTTTATGGAGGCACAGAGGTCGGGACGGCGCCAGCGACCGGGCTGGTTGACGTTCCAGGTCATCTCGACCATGACGATATTCCCGAATTTTCCTGATTTAATATAATCGTTGGCTGCATGGTAATTGGCAGCACTTCTCCTTTGTGAACCAATCTGGACAATGATACCTGATTTTTTCACGGCATCCAGGGCAGCATTGGCATCGTCCATGGCTTCGGCGAAGGGCTTCTCGCAATAGGCATCTTTACCGGCATTTGAGGCCTCCACCAGATGCATGGCATGCTGAAAGTCAGCCGTACTGATAATCACCGCATCGATATCCTTTCGTTCGTAAAGCTCCTCATTATTGCGGCACAGAGCCACATCCCAGCCGCCTTTCTCCTTTATGAATGCCTTGCCTTCGTCGCGGCGGCGGTTCCACAGGTCGGAAAGTGCAACCATTTCGAAGTTCATGGTTTTGGCATGATCCAGAAAACAAGGCAACAGGGAAGATCTGAACCGGTCGGAGAATCCGACCACACCAACCCTGACCCTCTCGTTGGCACCCATTATGTTACCATAACTTTTGGCACTGAATCCATAGGATGAGCCACCCAGCGCGATACCGGCAGTACCGATGGCTGCTTTTTTCAGAAATGATCTTCTTGATTCTTCCATTTTATTGATTTGTTGGTTCGTTAAAGCACAGGCTCCCATCCGGGTTGGTATTCGCGGCCCCAGAGTTTCATGGCATCCCTGTCGAAAATCTTCCCGGTTTCGGTACATACGTCGAAAGGTTTTCCAATCCGGTAAGCAACATTCTGGTAATGGATCATATGGTTACTGATGGCGGCATCCTGAATAGGAGCCCTCAGATCAGCTTTTCCGCGGATGGCATCAAAGAAGTTGACCACATGGAGCGTGGATGTGTCGCCGCCGCCACCAAGGGCCGTTCCGGCTTCCTGGCCACCGCTCTTTCTTTCACGGACCAGCTTTCCGCCACGGTCGTAAAGGCGGTAACCGCCACGGTCGACATAAACCGTACCCTCGGTACCGTATATGATGGTCCCGCGGTCGGAGCTGTATGTTTTATGGGCATTCCGGCTTTTTCCATCCCATTTGATCACCTTATTCCCGGGGAAATAAAAGGTAGAATCCATGGTATCGTACATGGTCCAGCCATCATTGGCAAAATGTCTTTTCGCGGCCTCGGTTTCGACCCGTTCGGGATAGTCTACCTGCAGTGCCCACCGGGCGATATCCAGTTCATGGGTGGCATTGTTGCCCGATTCAGCGGTTCCGAAATCCCATCCGTACCAGTGCCAGTTGTAATCCCAGGTATCGTGCATATAAGGTTTACGTGGCGATGGCCCCTGGAAAAGGTCCCAGTCGAGCCCCTCAGGCACCTGCGCTGCAACAGGCATGGGAACCTCTCCCCTGCTATTGGCATAAAAGGCAACGGCTTTATAAACCTCACCGATAACCCCCCGGTGAATTTCCGATATAATCTCAATGGATTCGGGTGCCGAGCGCTGCTGGTTTCCCATTTGAACCACCTTCTGGTACTTTTTCTGGAATTCGATCAGCAGATCATCCTCTCTGAGGTTGTGGCTGCAGGGCTTCTCCACATAGACATGTTTTCCACCCTTGACTGCCATCCAGGTTCCCGGGGCGTGCCAGTGGTCGGGAGTGGCATTAATCAGGGCATCCACTTTCTGGTCTTCGATAACTTTCCGGATGTCGTTCTCCAGCTTGGGCTGATAATCGATCAGTTTTGAGAATACCGTTGCTGCGCGGTCACGCTGTTTTTTCATCACATCGCACAGGTATACCAGTTCAACATTGCTCGATTTAAGCGCAATGGGTTCAGTAAATGCACCCAGACGCCGGCCTAACCCGGCGATAGCCACCAATATCCGGTCGTTGGCACCGATGACGCGTGAATAACTACGGGCAGACATCCCACTGGCTACTCCGCTCAATGAAACCACGGCAGCACCTGCCGACACCTTTTTCAGAAATTCTCTACGATTGCTCATTATATAGTCTTTTTTCAGAGTTCACGGATTTTAATATTCCGGAAGTGTACCATGTCATTATGGTCCTGCAGAAGTATCGGGGCCTCCTCAGCCATTCCGAAACCTTCCATTCCGGCAAATTTACTCCTTGCCACCAGGGCCCGGTAGATGTTATTTCCCCTGACAAACTCGAGGACTTTCCGACCGTTCAGCCAGTGTTCCACCCGGTTATCCGGATAAACCACAATGGCGCCGCGGTTCCACTCTCCCGGTTTATTGACGAACCTGGCCTCCTTTTCTGCAGGGATCAGATCATACAGTGAACCTAAAGTGCGGTTCCCTGCTGCACCTTGCGCGGCATCCGGGTGTTTAGCGTCATCCAGTACCTGGTATTCCAATCCGACCGACGGCCCGTTGTTCCCGGTAAAATATTTCACGCCGCTGTTCGCCCCTTCGCTCATGTTGAAATCGAAGCGGAGCTCAAAAGCCTTGAATTTATCGACTGTAACAATATCACCCCCCCTCTGGGAACTTGCTGCAGAAGAAAGCACTGTAAGGTTGTTGTCTTTGGCTTCCCAGCCTTTTGCAGGAAAGGCATTGCCATTGGCGCTTTTCCATCCGTTGGTGGTTTTACCATCGAAAAGCAGCCTGAAACCTTGCTTTTTCTCAGCATCACTGAGATTATTGGGCAGGAGGTTAACCACATAAATATCTTCGAAAGGAGATGGTTGCAAATTTTTGGTTTTAATCCGGATATTCTTCCAACGGATCTTAAGTCCCTCAAGTTCGGGCCTGTTGATGGAATGTACCTGCAGGGCAATAAAACCGGACGGCGTCATATCGTCGATGAGCCACGCAGTAGGGATGCCGTTCAACCAGATACGCATAGATGGGCCGATGGCCTCAATCCGGTAGTGGTTCCACTCCCCCTTTTTGAAAGCAGCTTTTCCGGCAGGATTGATATCCAGCGGATAAAGCCATCCACGCCGGGCTTCATCATAAATTCCACCCGACCAGGCCCTGGGTGAAGGGTCGATTTCACACTGGTAACCATGAACCCTGCCATTGTTAAACTCAGGCAGGCTCTGGCTCCTGAACTGGATACCCGAATTCACGTCGAACTCCAGGAACATCTCTACCTCGAAGATGAAATCACTGAAATCCTTTTCGGTTGCCAGAAACGAGTTAGGGGTATTCAAAACCGAGGTTCCGACTATTTCCCCGTTCACCACCTCATACTTCGCTTTGCCGTTCAGTTGTTTCCAACCCGTCAGGTCCTTACCGTTGAAAAGATACTCCCAGTCGCCGCTACCTTGCGCAAATGAGGCAATTGTGAGGCAAAAAGCTGTCAGACTAATCAAAAAACGCCGCATAATCATGATACAATAATTCTTGTTAATATTTTTCCGTGTACGATAACGATATTTGCAAAAGTAAATAAATTTTTAAGGTATCCTTGATGTTTTACAACACAAAATTGACGTAGTTTTATAATTGCAGCCCCGCTGGCAACTCATGAATTGAGTAAAAATCGCTAAGTTTGTGGAGCGTTCATGAAGATTTATTGTCAAACCTGAAATAATCACCTGCAAATGAGGACTGGAAAAACCATCATCGCCTTGATGCTTCAGCTGTTTATTACATTAGCGCTGCTGGCACAGAACACCAATGAAGGATCGCAGTTTGTTCCTCACGAAGGACAAGCCGGTAAAGATGTAATATGGGTACCTACCCCATTTTCGCTGATTGAATCCATGCTTGACAAGGCCAGGGTAGGTCCCGGCGATTTTCTGGTCGATCTGGGATCAGGCGACGGCAGGATTGTCATCGAGGCAGCCAAAAGAGGCGCCCGGGCAGTCGGCATAGAGTTTAATCCCGACATGGTCAGATTGTCGGAGCAGAAAGCCAGGGAGGAAGGGGTCAGCGACCGGGCGAAATTCCTCAATATGGACCTGTTTGAATATGATTTTTCGGAGGCTACCGTGGTTTCCATGTATTTACTTTCGGAGCTCAACCTTAAGCTAAGGCCGAAAATCCTGGAAATGGAACCAGGTACCAGGGTGGTTTCCAACACCTTCAACATGGGGAACTGGATGGCCGATGCCGAGTTGTATGCCAAACCCGACGGCGATGACCGGGACGACGACGTCCACACAACCTACAGCTGGGACTGGACAGGCTATTACTGGGTAGTTCCGGCCAGGATTGACGGAGTATGGCATTTTGGCGACGGAGAGCTGATCATTGAACAAAAGTACCAGTTGTTCCACGGGAGTCACAACCTACCCGGAAAATCCAACCGCATAGAGCAGGGTAAACTATCGGGGAAGGAAGTCCATTTTACAGTTGGAGGAATCACTTATTCCGGAACAGTTGAAGGGGACAGGATGAGCGGCGTATTCAGCGAAGGCATGAAAAGCGGAAACTGGGAGGCCACCCGCCTGAAGCCCTGACCGGTTCAGTCATTAGAATAGAAAAAATTAACTTAATTCTATACAGTAATAAATGAAAAACTCAGAATCCCGCCGGCATTTCCTGAAACAAGCCCTGGCTTTGTCGGCATTCTCCGTAACCCCCGGCCTTCTTGCCGGACAAACTTTTACCTCCGGGAAGCCGGTCAGCCCGTCAGACCGCGTCAACCTGGCCTGCATCGGAATCGGCAACCGTGGTGGTGAAATTATCAATGCCCTATACAACACCGGGTTGTGTAACATTGTGGCGCTCTGTGACGTCGACATGGGGGCCCCGCACACCCAGGCCATTTTGGGGAAATTTCCGGATGTACCCCGTTTTCAGGACTTCAGGAAAATGTTTGATGCGATGGCCAACCAAATCGATGCGGTTTCGGTGGGTACGCCCGACCATTCCCATTTCCCCATAACCATGATGGCCATGGCGTTGGGCAAACACGTTTATGTGGAAAAACCACTTGCCCGTACTTTCCGTGAAAACGAACTGCTCATGCAGGCTGCACGGAAATATAAGGTCGCCACCCAGATGGGCAACCAGGGGCATTCAGATGGCAACTATTTTCAGTTCAAGGCATGGGTTGACGCCGGAATCATCAAGGATGTGACCGCCATTACGGCCCACATGAACTCAGCCCGTCGCTGGCACGGTTGGGACACCGGTATCAGTCGGTTTCCGCAAGGCCAGCCGGTTCCTGATACCCTTGACTGGGACCTCTGGCTGATGGCGGCTGAGCATCATGATTTTCACAAGGATTTTGTAAACGGCCAATGGCGCAGCTGGTACCACTTCGGATTGGGTGCCCTGGGAGACTGGGGAGCGCATATTATTGACACCGCCCATGAGTTCCTGAACCTGGGACTGCCCTATGAGATCAGTTGTCTGAAGGCGGAAGGGCACAATGACTTTTTCTTCCCGCAATCTTCGACCATACTGTTCAGATTTCCTGAACGGGGAAATATGCCACCGGTAGATATCACCTGGTACGACGGGGTAAATAATGTACCGGCCGTACCCGAGGGTTACGGAGTATCAGAACTTGACCCCAACATTCCACCGCCGAGTACCGGACAAATTCAGCCGGCAAAACTGAATCCCGGAAAGATTATCTACAGCAAGGAACTGACATTCAAAGGAGGTTCACACGGCAGCACTTTATCCATTATTCCCGAAGATAAAGCCAAAGAGATGGCATCCAGACTGCCGGAGGTACCTAAAAGCCCGTCGAATCATTTTGCCAATTTCCTGAAAGCCTGCAAGGGAGAAGAAAAATGCCGGTCGCCTTTCGAAATATCCGGACCACTCAGTCAGGTTTTTTCATTAGGGGTATTATCTCAGTGGCTCAACACCAGGTTGGTTTTCGACAGAAATACCAAACAGATTACAAACCACAAGAAAGCCAATGAACTTCTGGCAGGCCCGCCACCCAGAAAAGGTTGGGAGGACTTTTACAAAGTATGACAGGATCAAATCAGCATCCATACAACAAAAAATGCCGGCATTAAGCCGGCATTTTTTGTTGTATAAAACAACTTCAGTCTATTTTCTGGTAGCCACCAGCACTCCCCTGAAAAAGCCGATCGATTCGGCAATTCCGATGAACGGGTTGTCCATGTTGCGTTCGTGTTCCAGGCTGCAAACTCCGGTATATCCCACTTTTCTCAGCATCCTGACAAAGGCGGGATAGTCGATAACCCCACGGCCTATTTCCACGGAATAACCCAGTTTCTGGGCAGCGGTAACATCCTTGATATGAATGTCATAAATCCGCTTGTGATATTTTTTCAGGTCTTTCACCGGATCCTTGCCATTCCGGAGATTATGGCCAATATCGAAACACATGCCGATGCGCGGGTCAAGGTCTTTGATATTTGCCCAGATATCATCGGCATCCGGATAGAGTTCTATATCCGGTCCGTGGTTATGAATGGCATATTTAAAATCATACTCCTTTACTTTCTTGTCGACGTACGGCAGCAGTTCATAATTCGGAACCCCGACAACCAGTTTCACCCCTACCCTTTTAGCATATTCAAAGGCACGGTCAACTTCAGCTTCCGTTTTCATGTAAATCGGGCCCACGGCATAACCGGTAACCCCATGAGCGGCACATTTGGCATGAAATGCCGCAATCTGCTCGTCTGTACTGTTAAACGGAAGATGAAAATCCTTGATACACAAGTACTGAACATTACATTTTTGCAGCGTTTCCAGGGTTTTGTCGAGATCAAACCGGTTAAAGGTATAACCCGCCATGCCGAGTTTGAAAGTCTCTTTGGTTTCCGGGGCAGGCTGCTGGCCCGGACGCTCCTGCTGCTGGCCGCTTACCATCAGCACAGAGACAAAAAATACCCATAAAATTGCAGATAGATTCTTCATATTAGTTATCAATTCAGATTAATTCTATCCGCAAAACTATTAAAATATCGACCTGACTGACCTTCAGTAATCTTATTTTTATTAATTCCGGATAACTGAAAGGGAAACAAATAATAAATGTACATTCAACCTTTATAATTTAATTTACTATATTTGAAACCTGACTAAAACAACACTAAATAATTTCACCAATGAATACCAGACAAAAATTCACTCTGCTAACAGCACTTTGGCTACTGCTCATGTTGCCGGCCTTTTCACAGATGGTCACACTGAAGGTAGATGCCTCTTCTGCCAAACATGAAGTTCCTGCCGACCTTTGGGGACTGTTTTTTGAGGACATCAATTTTGCTGCCGACGGCGGAATTTATGCGGAGCTGATCAAGAACCGCTCATTTGAATTCTACAAACCCCTGATGGGATGGAAAAATGTGGAAGACAACAGCAAGGGATCTGTACAGATCCTCAACCGTTCGGGTGAGCAGAATCCCAGATATGTGCGCTTAATCAAACCCGGGGTTTCCGGAAGGTTCGGAATGGTAAACGAGGGTTTCCGGGGCATGTATATCCGGGAGGGCAATGAGTACCACTTTTCGGTATGGGCCAGAAAAGAGTCGGGAAGTCAGCCGGCACTGGATGTTGAACTGGTGGATCCGGGCAACCGGGTAATCGGGAAAACGACCATAACCGGTCTCACTCCGGAATGGAAAAAATATGAAAGCACCATAGTGGCCGGATCAACCGAGCTAAAAGCCGGTCTCCGGGTAATGTTATCGGGCGAAGGGTCGGTGGACATCGATATGGTTTCGCTGTTTCCGGCCGACACCTGGAAGGGCAGGAAAGGCGGTCTCCGCGCCGACCTGGTTCAGCTGCTGGCGGATATGAAACCCGGTTTCCTGAGGTTTCCCGGCGGATGCATCGTGGAGGGCCACGACCTCAGCGTCAGGTACCAGTGGAAGAAAACGGTTGGTCCGGTTGAAAACCGTGAGGTAATTGTCAACCGCTGGAACTACGAGTTTGCCCATCGCAGCACACCCGATTATTACCAGTCGTTCGGACTGGGTTTCTACGAGTATTTCCTATTGGCAGCAGATCTCGGAGCTGAGCCCATGCCGATCATCAACTGCGGGATGGCCTGCCAGTTCAACACCTGCGAACTGGTACCGCTTGACGAACTGGAACCATACATACAGGATGCCCTCGACCTGATCGAATTTGCCAATGGTCCGGTTACCACGGAATGGGGTAAACTGAGGGCAGAAATGGGACATCCGGAGCCCTTCAACATGAAGTATCTGGGAGTGGGCAACGAGCAATGGGGGCCACAGTATGTCGAAAGGCTTGAGATTTTCCAGAAAAGGATTCTGGAGAAATATCCGGATATCGTTTTAGTCGGCGGTTCCGGTCCCTATCCCGATGGGGCCGATTTTGAGCACCTCTGGGGTGAAATGCGGAGACTGAACGTTCCGCTGGTGGATGAACATTACTATCGCCCGCCACACTGGTTCCTGAATGGTGCCACGCGTTATGACCAGTACGACAGGAACGGCCCGAAGGTATTTGCCGGGGAGTATGCCTCACACAGCCAGATCCAGGGGGAACGGGGTGAATCACGCAACAACTGGGAGGCGGCGCTTTCTGAGGCTGCTTTCCTCACCGGTATCGAAAGGAACAGCGATGTGGTTGCCCTTGCTTCATATGCCCCGCTGTTTGGGCATGTGGATGCCTGGCAGTGGCGGCCCGACCTGATCTGGTTCGACAATCATCGCAGCGTGGGCACCCCAAGCTACCATATCCAGAAACTTTACTCGGTAAACAAGGGAACCCATGTACTGGATGCACTTTCGGAAGGGAAACCACTCACCGGTCAGGACAGTCTCTACGCCAGTGCCGTTATAGACAAAGGATCAAAAGAGGTAATCCTGAAAATCGCAAACGCCGGAAGTTCATCCAAACAGGTGAAGATTGACTTATCCGGCAAAGTACCTGCAGGAACAAAAGCTACCTTAACAGAAATCCGGAGTGACGATCCGGCTGCATACAATTCAGTAGAAGAACCAGGCCGTGTGGTACCCATGGTCAGGGAACTTAACGTTTCCAGAAAGGACATCCAGGTACCGGTGTCTGGGAAAGCCTTTGTCATGGTAAAAATTCCGGTGAGATAAACCGCATGACGAACCATTTCCGGCGGCCGGAAATAACCCACAGCTGCCGGAAGTGGCTTTACTTTAATGCAGGATAATCAGCGCAACAACTTCCTCAGGCCATCGCCCAGTCGGTTGATGGTTTTCTGAAGCTCCTCCTTAGAGGCATTCTTCACTTCCTGTTTAACCAGATCGCGGGCGTCGCTGAGGTCTACTTTTACGTCGGGATCTTTTACCGGCCCGTTGATGGAAATTCCCACCGGGATCACTTGGATGTTCTTCTGTCCGGGTAACATACCGAGTGTATTTTCAATCGACTTGCTCAGGGCATCCCGGTTGATCAGAAATCCGATCTGCATGCTGATCAGGTTATCTGCATTCAGGCGACCGGCAAATACAGCCTGTTGTCCGGCAATCTTTGTTTCAAAAGGCCTGAGAACCAGGTTACCATTTTCAATATTGAAGCGGGCAGCAAAATCGTCGACACGGACATCACGAAGCTTCTCTTCGTTCAGCACGCTTTTAATTTTATTGAATACCGGTGAATTCAATACCTGTACATTGGTGGATTCAAACAGGCCGTTACCATTGAGTGACGGCATCAGAAGTGTCATATTCTCACTTAACTGTCCCTTGAGGTTCAGCGTAGTACTGAACCGGCCTTTGCTTTGGGCAGCAATCGGAAGGTAAGTCCGGATCAGGTTGAGCGACTGGAAAGCCGTTGGAATATCAAAATTGATCAGGCTGATGGCCATATCGACCAAAGGTTTGTTTTCCTGAGTATTGGCATAGGAGCCGGCGATACGCAGTTCGCCATCCAGCAGGTTCATATTGACTCCCCTGAGGTCGAGCTTACCGTTACCAATGCTAACTGTTCCATTAATGCTGTTGATATTGAGCCGGTCGTACAAGGCACGGTTAACATCGGCCTGTACGGCAATATTCACTTTATCCGGAACCTTGAAGGCGCTGATCTGCGAGGCCTGTACCGCTGCAGCTGCGGGGGCGTCTGACTTCCTGCGCCGGTTATCAGTGGGTTCCTGAACAACAGGAGCCGGTGCGTTCTGCTCCACCTGAAGCTGCATCAGCTCATTAATATTCAGATAGTTACTTTTCAACTGCAGGTTTCCGTTCAGGGTTCCTCCTGAAAAGAAATACGGGAAGTAGTCTGTTACTGCGCCCGACAATGCCATGTCGCTCTGGCCGATTTTCATATCCATTTGCCGGAGGTTGATCCTTTCTGGTGCAAAGTCAAGCTTTCCTGAGGATATCTGCACCGGTTGTGTAAGGTCCTTGCTGCGATAGGTAAAATTCTGCAAGGAAACCAGTCCGTCGGCATGCAGTCGTTCATACGTTTTATTCTCGATGGCAGAGTAGATACCTTTCAGTCCGAGGTTAATATCCAGCATACCAGCCATATCAAGGCTGTCGAGGGGCAATGCCCCCTTCAGATGGTCGAAATCGAGGCGGCCGGCAACATTGCCGTCGAACCGGAGGTCCTCCATCAGGTTGCTTAGCTGGAGATTCATGTCCATGGGATTGTTCCTGATCTCAAAATGGGCATTGGAAATATTAATTTTGGTCAGGTTGAAATCGCCCTGAGGCTTGACAACCGCAAGGTTTCCGCTGATATTTCTTATTTCCTCGGGCATACCGGCATAGCGGGCATTACCCCCGGCAAGGCGAAGCTGAATCTGCAGATCGGGATACGAATCGCCAAAGTAAAATCCTTTGAACGATCCGGTAAATGAGGCATTTCCTGTTGCAGTAAGATCTTTCAGATAAACCTCATAATCGGGTGGGGTAAGTGCGAGGATCTCTCCAAGGGTGGAAGCCCTTGAAGCAAAACCCAGGTCAAACCAGATGGTATCAGCGGGCATCGAAAACGAACCTTCCAGATCGAGGGGCAGGTTGTTCACCATCAGTTCACCCTCGGAAAACCTGAAATCCCAGGTATCAAAATTGATATTCAGCAATGATTCGAGCCCAAGCCTGGTTTTGGTAATGTAACTGACGCCGTCGTATACCAGGTTAACCTGTCCGGCAGTCCCTGCGGCTTTCAGCCTGGTGTCGGAACCATACATGCGGCCGTCGATCAGCATGTTGATGCCATTCAGGTCAAATTGCATCGGCAAAGTGAGGTCGGTATAATACACATCCGCATTTTTTATATCTATACGGCTGAGCTGCAGTGCGAATGCATCGCCATTTTGCGCCTGGCCAGAATGTTCGGGCTGTGCACCGGCCTCATCCTCGGGAAAAATCTGCCAGTTCACCTGATTATTTTCATTGACCAGCAGCCTGAGGACCGGCTGATCCAGAATGATCTCGTTGATGGTCAGGTTATCAGGTGTAAACAGATCGAGCAGTCCGAATGAAGTTCTGAACGATTTGACGTTCATCAGCGTATCGCCGGCAAAATCATTTTTACCGGTAACCGTGAGACCTTTCAGTTCGAGGCTTGCCTTGGGGAAGTCCTTGATCAGGGATAAGCGGAAATCGCTGAAACTGATTTCCACGTTCAGGTTGCGGTTGATGGTCGTGCGTGTTTTTTCGAGCAGTGCATCCCTGAAAACAAACGGTACCGCTATCAGGATGCCCAAAAGAACAACCAGAACAATCCCAGCGATGATGAATCCTTTCTTCATAATTCCTTTACATTAAATTATGCCCGGGAAATTCTTCCATGATCGTCCGTCTCAACCATTGAAGTGCCGTTTGCGACGAGCGCATGATATTCCTTTCCCGGTTATTACCAAAAACGAATTTTTGTGCAATTAATTTTGTCGGGCCTGCAATAGCCATCCAGACTGTTCCGACCGGCTTTTCTTCCGATCCGCCGTCTGGCCCGGCAATGCCCGTTGTGGCCAGGGCGAAGTCACTCTGCATCAGGTTCCTGACACCTGCAGCCATGGCTAATGCGGTCTGCTCACTGACGGCACCATATTGTCTGATGACCTCTTCAGAAACCCCTAAAACTGAGGTTTTCACCGCATTGTCGTATGCTACCACCCCCCCTTTGTACCAAGCGGAGGCTCCTGGTGTGAGGGTAATCAGGTGAGCAATATGCCCTCCGGTACAACTCTCTGCCACCGCGATTGTCAAATGGTTTTCCTGCAGCAATTTCCCTGCCGAACCGGCCATGGTATCCTCGTCAAAGCCGTATATTTCGACAGGCAGGAGTATTTTCAGCCTTTCCACCTGCCTGTCCAGTTCTTCCCTGAGCAGCTCAGTATCCCGACCGGTGGCAGTCAGACGAAGTCTTACCAACATCGGGTTGGGCAGGTAGGCCAGTTTAATGAACGGGGGCAGACTGTTTTCCCACTCCTCGATCCTCATAGCTAACATGGATTCAGGCACGCCCTGGGTAAGGACTGTCTTATGGATGATTACCTTCAGTTTTCCTGAGTTAACAAGCCGGGGCAGCACCTCCTGTTCCGTTACGGCTTTCATCTCGAAAGGCACTCCCGGCATGGAAATAAAGATGGTGTCGTTTCTTTCGAACCACATTCCCGGGGCAGTACCCTCGGGATTACGCAGTACAGTACAGCCATCGGGTACCAGGGCCTGGTCCTGATTCAGGCGGTTAAGGTCAACTCCCCTTTTGAGAAACCTATCGCGGATCTGCGCAAAGGTTGGTTCATGGAATACCAGCTTCATGCCAAAGTATTCACAGAGGGTGTTGCGGGTAATGTCGTCTTTTGTAGGCCCAAGCCCTCCGGTGATGAGCACCAGGTCGACCCTGCGCTCAGCATCGGCCAAAGCCCTCAGGATATGCTCACGGTCATCATGGACTGAAGTAATCTGGTATACTTCAATCCCGGCGAGGTTTAGTTTCCCGGCCAGCCAGGCCGAATTGGTATCTACGATCTGTCCGATCAGGATTTCATCTCCGATCGTTATGATTTCAGCGATCATCCTTCTCAAATTTTTTAATCTGTTCAAGCCTTTGTAACAACGGTGGATGCGAATAGTTGAAGAAAACATACGCCGGATGGGGCGTCAGGTTGCTAAGGTTTTTCACCGAAAGCTTCTTCAGTGCAGAAGAAAGCGCTTCCGGGCTGTAATGTTCAGCGGCAAAGGCATCAGCCTGGAACTCATTCCGCCGGGAAAGCATATTCAGGAGAATACCGGTCACCATGGAAACCGGACTGTACAACAGGGTGAACGCCACCAGGCCGATATGAAAATTGGGTTCTTCCACCCCCAGGGCACGGCTTACATTTGGGCTTTCAACAAATACAGAAAAGAGAAAAAGCAGCAGACCGGTCTGCAACAAGCCCAAAACAAGACCCTGCACAACATGCTTTTTCCTGTAGTGTCCGATCTCGTGGGCCAGGACAGCCACAATCTCCTCTGTGGTCATCTCTTCGATAAGGGTATCGTACAGGACGATCCGCTTTTTAGAACCCAATCCGGTAAAATAGGCATTAGCCTTGACAGATCTTTTTGAACCATCGATGACATAAATATGGTCAATCCTGAAGCCGACACTGCCGGCAAAATTATTGATGGCATTCCGGAGTTCACCTTCGGGCAGCGGAGTTTGTTTATTGAAGAGAGGGACAATAACCTGGCTGTAAAACATCGACATAAATACAGAGAAGAGTGCCAGGGTGCCCCATGCCACTACCCAGAACCAGCGGCCGGTGTTTCCGTAGATCCAGATGACCAGAGAAAGGATCCCCCCGCCAATAACCAGGGCCAACAGCCAGCCCTTCAGTTTATCCAGGAAAAAGGTCTTAGGGGCCGTCCGGTTGAAACCATATTTCTCTTCTATGACGAAAGTATCGTATATCCCCAGGGGAAGACTGATGATTTCGGCGGCCAGCAGCAACATTCCGAAAAAAAGTAACGCCCAGATTGCGGGGTGAATGGAAACTGTAGCGGACAGATCGTTGATAAACGCAAAACCAGACAACAACATCATGGCCAGTATCAGTATAAAGCTCAGTCCGGAGGATACAAGTCCGAACCGGTAATTTTCACGCTGATAAGCCTGTTGCCGGGCATATTTTTCAGCATCATAAATGCCCTTCAGCTCGTCCGGGAGCCGGTCTGACCAGCGGGTGGTGTTCAGGTAACCAATATACCGGTCGAGGAAATAGTCGGCAATAATGATTATCAGAATAATATAAAAAAGGGTGGTATACATGGATGACGATTTTTCAGGCACAAAGGTATGAAATTGGCGGATCGCAAATCCTCTTTGCGAATAATTAACCTTGCCATTTGGGTTGTGAATTGTACCTTTGTCAAAGAATTCAGAAAAAGACATGAAACGTTTATCACAGATAAACTGGCAGGAGTTGCTGAACCGGCTGGTAAGCTGGAGGCTTTCCAACCTGAGTGAACGGAATTTCATTTACATTGTAAGCCTGCTGGTAGGGCTGGTAAGTGGGATATCCGCACTTATCCTGAAGAAGCTGATCCATTTTGTGGAGGTACAGCTTACGGGATGGTTCGAGGCAACTACCTTCAGTTATCTTTATCTGGCCTATCCTGTTTTGGGGATTTCACTGACCTGGCTGTTTGTGCGATACATCGTTAAGGACGACATTGGGCACGGAGTTTCCAAGATACTCTTTGCGATATCGAGAAAGAGCGGCAGGATTAAGCAGCACAATACCTGGACGTCGATGGTGGCGAGCAGTATGACCATTGGTCTGGGCGGGTCGGTCGGCGCTGAGGCACCGATTGTGCTGACCGGTGCCTCCATTGGCTCCAACCTGGCCAGGGTGTTCAAGCTTAACTACCGGTATGTGATCCTGATGATAGGCTGTGGAGCGGCAGGTGCCATTGCAGGGATCTTTAAGGCGCCCATTGCCGGCATTGTCTTTACCCTCGAAGTGTTGATGTTAGACATGACCATGGCTTATCTGATCCCGCTGCTGATCTCCTCCATTACTGCTGCCTCCCTTTCTTATATTTTTATGGGCGATGCCATGGTGATGAAGTTCGAACTGGTGAACGCTTTCTCGGTAAACAACATTGGGTATTACATTTTGCTGGGCATTGCGGCCGGACTGGTATCCCTCTACTTCACCAGGGCCATCATGTGGCAGGAGGGCAAATACCGGAAAATCGCCAATCCGGCCATCAGGCTCCTGATCGGAGGCACCTTGCTCAGTTTCCTGGTGTTTATGCTGCCACCTCTCTGGGGAGAGGGGTATACCAGCATTATCAAAATTTTCGGTGGTCATGGCAGCGATATGCTTAACCATTCTGTATTCTACGGATGGAAAGACAGTCCATACCTGGTAATGGCTTTCCTGCTGATGATCCTGGTGCTGAAAGCCGTCGCGACAGCAGCCACCACGGGAGGGGGCGGAATCGGGGGCGTATTCGCCCCTACCCTGTTCATGGGTGCGGTGACGGGGTTTCTGGTGGCGAAGGCCATGAATACTTTCCTCCAGCTTCAGTTGCCTGAAGAAAATTTTGCGTTGGCAGGAATGGCCGGACTGATGGCGGGAGTTATGCATGCACCGCTCACCGGGATCTTCCTGACTGCAGAAATAACAGGCGGTTACGGATTGTTTATTCCCCTGATTATCACATCGACGGTGTCGTATCTGACCATCATGCGGTTCGAGCCACACTCCATCTATACCAAAAGACTGGCCCTCAGGGGCGACCTCATCACCCACCACAAGGACAAGGCAGCTTTGAAACTAATGCAGACCCGCAACCTGATTGAAACCGATTTCGAAATCCTTTCACCTGATGCTACCCTCCGCGACCTGGTAAAAGCTATCTCCAGGTCACACCGGAACCTTTTTCCGGTAGTGGACAGTGAGGGTATGTTAAAAGGCATGGTTAAGCTGAGTGAGGTAAGGACACTGATATTCGAAACGGAGCTGCACGACAAAGTCAGGATAAAAGACCTGATGTACATGCCGCGGCATTATGTTTCGCCGCGCGACAGCATGGAAGAAGTGGCCGGGAAATTTGAGACATCGGGACGCTATAACCTGGCTGTCATTGACAACGGCAGATATGTGGGATTCCTCTCCAGGGCCAAAGTATTTTCGGAATACCGGGACAACATCCGGCAGTTCTCGAGCGACTGAAATTCCGGGCGTAATCCGGTTCATTCCGTAGTTTAATAAAGTTTCTCTTTTAAATTTCAGATTATGTCCATCTGAACCAGCAATCCATTCCTTTGACATTAGTTTATTATTAAGGGTTGTCTTTCTTACAGTGAATAGTTTTTGGAATTACTTCACTGAATTTAAGCTTAAAAATTTATCCCTGTATTTAAAGTCAATATCCATATCAACCTTCACCAATCCATTTTTAACTAAATGGGCATTGATAAATGTTTTATTTTCAAGGTACAAATAACAAAGCAAGTTGTTTTCATTGTCGTGTTTAACCTGGTCGAATTTCAAAAACACCCTTTTCCCTTTTGTTTTTTCAATCAAAAACGTAGTAGCTTTCCCGTTTACCAAAGGATCTTCTTTAATGCCAATAAGCTTTACCGTTAAATTATTATTCAATTTTATTTTCTCAGGGCTAAGAATTTCTTTAACGGTATAAAGTTCTTCACGTTGGGTAGAACTGTCTTTATCTATTTTGGAACCGAACTGTAATTTTTTTACATCAATCTTTTTGTCTAATGTGTGCGGGTCTTTGAATATATATGGCAATTTTTTGATTTCATCTGCAAAATCAAGAGTAGATTTAACCTGAGTTACAAACTCATAGGTTGTACCAACCAGGTCCTTTTGCTGAACATTTAATTTTTCTTTTATAATACGATTTTTCTCTGTCTGACTTTGACAAGTGCATAAGACTTTCTGACATTATCTCCATAACCCGCTATGACAACGGAAGGCACATCACACCAGAGAATTGCAACTATTGAGTCATCCAGGGCGGGCTTATACCCTGGTTAAGCCCTGAGCCTTGAAAACTGCAAGGTGTAAGCACCCAAAAACAAAACGGTAAAAATCAGTGCCGTGGCTGAGAAAGCTTCCAGTCCCATCCAGGCCAGCGGCCAGGAGAGGATCATGACCTGGGCTGCCGTATACATATAAAAACCGCTTCTTTTCAGGTTCCACATCCGGATAACCCCTAAAAGGGATATCAGGAAAAAGAGGCTGAACAGCAGAAAATAGAGTGGAGACAGGCCATCTGTAGTATGCAGAGAACTGAATTTCAGGACAATTTCCTGTGCTTTTCGGTAAAAAACGGCCGCCGCCAGATAAAGCAGAAAACCGCCGCCACTGCCCAAAAAGGAGAGCATGCAAAGAGCCTCCAGTACCCGGGGCCTATCAGAATTGTTCATGACATAAAAATTAAGAAAGGCCAAAATTACGGTTTTTTACTGACGTGGTTGGTTTTCCACCGTATTAAAAAGTGCTACATTTGGCCATTGGAAAATCACATAAATATTACGATATGAAGAGAGATCAGATTGTATTCGACATTATTGCCAAAGAACGCGAACGGCAGCTTCATGGGATTGAACTGATTGCATCCGAGAACTTTGTAAGCGACCAGGTCATGGAAGCCATGGGTTCGGTTATGACCAACAAATATGCCGAGGGTTACCCCGGAAAGCGTTACTATGGCGGTTGTCAGTTCGTAGATATGACCGAGCAGTTAGCCATCGATCGTATCAAAGAACTTTATGGTGCAGAATGGGCCAATGTGCAGCCACATTCCGGGGCACAGGCCAATCAGGCAGTGCTGAGTGTCGTCCTTCAACCCGGAGATGCTTTCCTGGGTCTCAATCTGGCCCATGGCGGGCACCTGTCGCACGGTTCTCCGGTCAACTCTTCAGGGATACTCTACCGGCCGATCGCCTATCATGTAAAAGAAGATACCGGCCTCGTGGATTACGACATGATGGAAGAGCTGGCGCTGAAGGAAAGGCCAAAACTGATCATCGGCGGGGCATCGGCTTACAGCAGGGAGTGGGATTATGCCCGGATGCGCGAGATAGCCGATAAGATTGGTGCCATACTGATGATCGACATGGCCCATCCGGCTGGGCTTATCGCCGCTGATCTGCTGAAAAATCCGGTCAAACACGCCCACATTGTCACTTCCACTACGCACAAGACTTTGCGCGGACCGCGCGGAGGGATCATACTGATCGGGAAAGATTTTGAAAATCCATGGGGAATAACCACCAAAAAAGGTGAAATCCGCACCATGTCGTCGCTGCTTGATTCAGCGGTATTCCCCGGACAGCAGGGCGGACCGCTGGAGCATGTGATTGCCGCCAAAGCGGTTGCCTTCGGCGAAGCCCTCGATCCGATGTTCAAAGTATACCAGTCGCAGGTAAAAACCAATGCAGCCATCATGGCCAAGGCATTTATGGACCTGGGCTACAAGGTAATATCCGGAGGTACCGACAACCATTCGATGCTGATTGACCTGCGGACCAAATATCCTGACATTAACGGCAAACAGGCCGAACAGGCACTGGGTCTGGCCGACATCACCGTGAACAAGAACATGGTTCCCTACGACAGCCGGACACCCTTTACCACCTCGGGCATCCGGGTCGGCACCCCGGCCATCACCACCCGCGGTATTAAAGAAGATCTGATGTACCCGATTGTGGATCTGATCGATGACGTAATCGCCCATATAGGTGATGAAGCTTATATACAGAAAGTTAAAGACAAGGTCTATCAGCTGGTGAAGGATTTCCCGTTGTTTGGCTGGTAAGAGCAGAGAGCAAAGGGCGAAGAGCAAAGGGCGAAGGGCAGAGAGCGAAGGGCAGAGAGCGAAGAGTTTTTCGCTGGCCACGTTGGAGCGGATTGATGGTCAGGGGCCACGGAGACCGGAATCCGGAATCCGGACCTGGCTGTGAAAAACGGTGTAGGGGTGACCCTGTGTGGTCACCCGATGAACGGAGGGCGAAGAGCAAAGGGCAGAGAGCGAAGAGCGAAGAGCGAAGGGCAAAGAGCGAAGAGCGAAGGGCAGAGAGCAAAGAGCAAAGAGCAAAGGGCAGAGAGCAAAGAGCGAAGAGCGAAGGGCAGAGAGCAAAGAGCGAAGAGCAGAGAGCAAAGAGCGAAGAGCGAAGGGCAAAGAGCGTAGAGCAAAGGATGGAGACGTCTTGTAGTATATAGTTTCAGAGGAACGGCGGATTTTTAGGCTGGATATCCGATATTTTCCGTTGAACATTGTTGTCAACCCTGATTATTATGGAATGGTATCAGATCATTGCAGTGCTTGTAGTGGGGCTTGCCGCAGGATTTATCAATACGATAGCCGGCGGGGGCTCTTCCATTACCCTGCCCATGCTGATGTTCATGGGATTACCGGCGAATGTTGCAAATGGTACCAACCGGATTGCCATACTCCTTCAAAGTATGGTGGGTGCGGGTACCTTCAGAAGCTATAAAGTACTGCCGCTGAGAGAGGGTTGGCGCCTCTCCGTGCCATCTGCCATGGGAGCCCTGGCAGGAGCCCTGATGGCGGTCGAGGTAAGCGATGAAGTTATGCGCTGGTTTATTATTGTACTGATGGTGGCCATGCTCCTGCTGGTCATCTTCAAACCCGAAGCCTGGATAAAACAACAGGCCGGGGTTGTTAGCGCGAAAACAGGATGGCTACAATACCTGGTTTTTTTCCTGATCGGTTTCTATGGTGGCTTCATACAGGTAGGCGTAGGCTTTCTTCTGTTAGCCGGATTGGTACTGGGCAGCGGCCTCGACCTGGTAAAAGCCAACGCGCTGAAAGTAATGATCGTTCTGGTTTACACCATCATTGCACTCACCATATTCTGGAGCAATAACCAGGTCCATTTGGGCATGGGGCTTTTGCTGGGAACCGGAAGTATGGCCGGAGCCTATCTGGGTGCCCGGTTTACCATCCGGGGAGGTGCCGTTTTGGTCCGGTATTTCCTGATCGCCATGCTGACGGTAATGATCCTGAAACTGCTAAATATTTTCTGATATGGCCACCCGCAAAAAAATAAAGGCAACCATCCTTACCGGATTTTTAGGGGCAGGAAAGACTACCCTGATCAACCACCTGCTCAGAAAATATCCGGACACCCGTTTTGCACTGGTCGAGAATGAATTCGGTGAAGAATCAATCGATACGCGCCTGATCCGGGGTGTGGATGCCAGTCGGCTCTTTGAACTCAAAAACGGATGTATCTGCTGTACCATCACCAATGAATATGAACTGGTCCTGCAGGAACTGGCCGAACGGTTTCCGGAGGTGGACGAACTCCTTATTGAAACAACCGGCATTGCAGACCCGGGGCCGGTCATCAGGCCTTTCGTTTCTGACACAACAATCAGGCGATATTATGATTTTATGGGTGTGGTCTGTGTGGTTGACGGAAACCGGCAGCCAACCGAAGCCGGTCATCCTGTGGCATGGATTCAGTTGGCTGCCGCCGGGGCGGTGGTGATTTCCAGGTCAGAGGATATGGATAAGCACCAAATTTCTCTCTTAAAAGAACATTTGGCAATCATTAATTCCGGGGCGGAATGGTTCAGGATGAACAAACAGGGTACAGGCTACATACCCGGAAATTATTGGAGCAAAAAATCTTCAGCCCTGACCTTTGCCGTCCCTGAGAAAGCTGTGCACCATGGCATACTGTCCAAAACCCTCCGGTTCGACATCCCGCCCGACAGGGAAGAGTTTGAACGATGGTTCGGTTATTTTATGGATGTCCATAAAAAAGAGGTTTTCCGGGTAAAAGGCATAATGTATTTCAGGAACGAACCCTTTGAGTATATTATTCAGGCCGTGGGGCCAGCCTGGGAAATTACGGAGGGAGACCTGACCGGAGACAGACAGCCCGGAATACTGGTATTCACAGGGAGTTCAGGCAGTCCGGAATGGTTAACTGACATTCACCCCTGGGAACCTGCAGGATAACCAATGCCCTGCCTGCAGGTCTTGCTCAGAACCAGATATCCTCAGGCAGATTGTTATTTCGCCGGGTTTCTTTAAATGCCTCATTGGAAGTGTACCTGAAGACATAATGGTATTTAGAAAGCAGCTTTTGGGGATCCAAAAGTATGGGGTACGCAGCATCCCTAATGCCTTCAGGCTGAAGATTGGCCAGCCTGAGGTGCCACGATACCCATAGAATGGACTTAATCAGATACAGTGGTGCATAAATGATTTTTTTATCTGGGACTATATCGCTGACAAGTGAATAGTTATCCGGGGCGAAATTATATACACCATCAATTTCTCCTGTTGAAAGAATCAGTCCCATCAGACTGGTGAGATCCTCACTATGGAGGAACTGCAGCCTGTTTTTCATGGAAAAGTACGGCAGATACGGACACCGCATCAGGATAGATACCACACTCCTGGGTTTAGAGTAGTCAGGTCCCAAAATGGTCGGAAACCGCATGGATGAAATGTGGAGTCCCGGCCTTGGAGGCTTACTGAAAAAAATCTCCTCAACGGTTTTCTTGTTCAGTCCGTATCTGTATTTTCCCGGCCTGAGCGGATCTGATTCCGAGAGCCACTCCTTGTTGTCACGGTGGCCGCCATAGGCTGCCGCTGAACTTGACAATATCAGCTGACTTACAGAAAGAGTTTGGGTACATTGATCAAGGATATTCACAGCCCCGCCGACATCAATCATATATTCCATTTTTCTGTCCCTGATCTTATTACAGGTACAGGCAAAATGCAAAACATGCGTTGGATTTTCCCTGGCAAATATGCCTTCCAGCCTGTCCCGTTCCACTACTGAACAGTCGTAAAACCTGAAATGATCACTTTTATAATCCTTTCTCAGCTTAACATCCAGTCCTACCACACTTATATTTTTATTTAAGAGGTATTCAGTCATCAAACTGCCCAAATAGCCTGAAGAACCAGTTATCAGCACCTTCATGATTCAAAAGATTATGGGTTGCTATATATAAAGTTACAATGAATAATATCAGATTCAAAATTCCTTAACAGAAAATCAATAAAATGCCTGATAAATGCAGAAATCAGACGTATATTTCCACCAACCTGTGAAATAATTTGCAAACCACATTTTGTAACTTTGTTTCGAACATTCCGATAACCGTTACTCAGATGGATAAACCACCGTCGCTGGCAGAACTGGAAGATTATGCAATGCAATGTTTACATGCGCAGAATTATCCCGACGATCTTCACCGGTTCACTCTTTTTTCCTGCTCCGAATGCAGAGGTACCTGCTTCAGGGTCAGTATTGAGCATCATACCGGGTCTTCTGACCAGAATTTCAGGGGGATCATCTGGGGTGAATGCGCCAAATGCGGCAGGATTTGCCAAATGTTTACCTATACCGGCGAACACCGGAAACCCAAAAAGAACGAAATGCCCGAATGTGATTGCGGAAGCCGGAAGTTTTTTGTCGGGCAGTGCGAACGCATTGAAGGTGAAAAAGGACTAACCGGTTTTTTTGACGAAGGAGTAATTGCCGGTAAGTGTTGCATTTGCAGCCTGAATAAGGTTCTGGCCTTCTACGATTGACCTGAGTTCTGCCTGGAGCGTATTTTTCTATCAAAATCATAACCCTTTTATCATTTTGATAGAAAACCACCAAATGCCAAACCTTTCAACAATCTGATATACAGATATTTGATTTTTTACCCTCCCAATAGCACGGTAATTGACCCATGGTTCCCATAAATTATTGATTAAAACGGAAAAGTCATGAGAAATCTGAAGTTAATGTCCACAATGCTGGTCCTGGGCGCAATGATTCTTTTAAGCTGCCAAAAGGAAGAGAAGGTAATCCCGGGAGACAAGGGGCGGCTGAACGTTTATCTTACTGATGCTCCATTCCCCATCGGATTGGTCGGGAATACTTATGTAACCATCGACAAAATCGAGGTAAGGCAACGCACCGGTGAAGAGGGCGAAGGAGAAGACGGGACTTTTATCTTGATAGCAGAGGAAGTCATGGAGTTTGACCTTCTGAAACTGTCGAACGGTATTACGGCCCACCTGGGTAGCGTTGACCTTGAGCCGGGATATTACGACATGATCAGGCTTAGGGTGGTAGATTCGAGGATAGTCCTGACCGATGGCAGAGACTATGAGCTCAAAGTCCCGAGCGGTTCGGCCAGCGGATTGAAGATCAAAATTGAACCGGCCATCCATATCCGCGAAGGCCAGACCTCCGACGTGCTGCTCGACTTCGATCTCAGCAAATCATTCGTGGCAAAAGGAAATGTCAAAGCAGGCCAGATCCTTGGTTTTAATTTCAAGCCGGTTGTAAGGGGCATTTATATGGGTGCTGCCGGCCGCATACAGGGAACTGTTACCGACAGCGAGGGACAGCCTCTTGAAAATGCCTGGGTTAAACTGCTGATACCCGGTATGGAATCAGAAACCTATTCAGAGGAAGAACCTGCAGAAAATGTACTCGTATCCGCGTACACCGATGCATCAGGTAATTACAAACTTATCGGACTGCCTGAAGGAACGTATACTATGGTATGCGAACTGGAGGGATATACAGGTCAGATCGCCGACGGTATTCAAGTATCCGCCGGAATACTCACAACCGTCAATTTCACGCTTACTGAAGAGTAAAAGAAGAGGTCCTAATATATATAGTCCCAATGATGAGTACCCGGCAAGTTGCCTTTCTCAGGCAACATTGCCGGGTCTCGTTTTTATCATGTCATTAAGCCGGAAAACCCTCCATGGGGACCTCCATAAGAAGAATCTCCGCTGAGGTGACGGCAGTGACCGACAAGAGATCCGTTCCGGTTATCCCGTAACCGTCGCGTTTTTCGAGATGCTGGCCGTTTATGGTGACTTCACCTTCGAGGATAAAGGCATATACCCCATTTCCTGCCGACCTGATCCGGTATTCCGTGGAAAAACCCTCATCCAGCCTACCCAGGTAAAACCATGCATTCTGGTGTATCCATACCCCCTCGTCGCCGGGATTTGGCGATACAATCTGCTGCAGCCGGTTATGCCGGTCGGCAGGGTTAAGCGAAATCTGGTCATAACGGGGACTGACGTTCTTCTTATCTGGGAATACCCAGATCTGCAGGAATTTCACCGGCTGATCACTGTTTTTATTGTATTCACTATGGAATATGCCCGTTCCGGCGCTCATAACCTGAATGTCGCCATGGCGGATAACAGCCACATTCCCCATGCTGTCCTTATGCTCCAGGTCCCCCTCGAGAGGTATGGAAATGATCTCCATATTATCGTGCGGGTGTGTCCCGAATCCCCTGCCGGGAGCGACGATATCATCGTTCAACACCCGCAAGGCACCAAAATTAATCCTCCCCGGATGGTAATAATTAGCAAAACTAAAGGTATGCCTGCTCCGGAGCCATCCGTGATCTGCAAGGCCCCGTGAGGAAGCCTTATGTAAGATATTCTTGCTCATAATATTCTGTTTCAATTGATTATGATGCAAAAATATTACATCTGCCAATACTGGTAAATGGATAAATGGCGGTTGAAATGGTATATATTACGGATATATATACCCGGTTTTCTTTATATTGACAATAAGGGACAGAACTGGTTAGCCTGCCATCTGTCTGAAGTCCTGCAGCGGCTGGCCCGTTTGTTTACGGAAGAACTTGCTGAAGTGGCCGGGATCTTCGAATCCCAGGGCATACCCGATCTCCTTGTTGCTCTTCTCCGTGAAGAGCGCTAATCGTTTGGCTTCCAGGACCAGCCTGTTCTGGATATATTCCTTGGCTGAAATATGCATCGACGACCGGATAGCTTCGTTGAGGTAATTGGGTGTAACAAACAGTGCTTCTGCATAATTTTTCACCTGGTGCCATTCATGGAAATGGCTCTCCACAGCATCTCTGAAATTTTTGATCAGCACCTTGCCCACTTCGGCAGATTGCGGTTCGGGCGAAACCGGGTTAAGCGAACAGTGTCCGTTACATTCGATCAGAAAAAGCTTAAGGTAAGCGCCGATTTTTTCCAGGAACATTTCACTTTGCTCCTGAAATTCACGGATCATCTGATGAGCAAAAATCCGTAGATTGGCCGCCATAGTTTCGGTGACCGGCAGTGGCGGGGTCTCGTCCGACTGCCTGAATATCCTCAGGTCGGCGATGAAATCCTTCCGGATACTGTTCATTTCCAGAAATTCCGGGGAAAAAAGGATGACATAACCCGAAGGACTGGGATCGGTTATCACCTGGTGAACCTGCCCGGGGCTTACAAAAAATATATGGTCTTTCTGAATCGGATATTCCCTGAAATCGATGATATGCCTGCCGGAAGCGCTGGTAGGCCATATCACGGTGTAATAGTTATGTTTGTGCGGATTGTCGGCAATCCCACCAAGAGAAAGGTCAATTTCCTCCATGGTTTTGATCACAAACTGGGCCGGCTCCCCGTTGTAAAGCAGGTCCAGACTGTATATCTTATCAACTTCCTGCATAATAGCTGCTTATATGATTACAAATCTAAATCTATTTTCTCAGATCAGGGCAATCCATACCGGCAGGATTGCCATAGACAACAGAGTGGCCAATACCACCAGCCGGGCGGTAAAGGGCGTATCCAGGTTGTATTGCTGGGAAAGCGCATAGGGAGTGAGTCCCAAAGGCATGGCTGCATCGAGGATACTCGCCGTAACCATAGGCTCCGGCAGGGAGCTTTTCCGGAGAAAAAGCCAGTATACGGCGGGAAACACCACCATGGTCAGGATGACAAAAGCGAAAGTGACCAGCCAGTCACGCCATGCACCCGATTTCTGAAAACCCATAAAAACGCCAAGAGAGAAAAGGACCACAGCAGTAACCGACCCGGCAAACATGGATATCCCTTTGTCGGCCACAGCAGGCAGCTTTACCTGGAATACAACCATAAGGAGACCGGCGAAAACCGACAGGAGCAGAGGATTCTTAGTGAGCCTGAGGAACATGGCCTTTGGACTGAAATGGTCTTCACCGTGGACTTCCACCAGCACCAGCGCAAGGGTAAGCAGCCAAAAGATGTAAACCGAAGCAAGAACAGCCGCCACCGGCAGGATCTGGTCGCCCAGGGTATTTTGCAGAACCGGAATCCCAAGATAAGCTACATTTCCGAAGGCAAAAACCATGAACAGCGTTCTTCGCCTGAGATTTGAAAACCTTAACAAGCGGCTTACCGGATAGGCCATCAGGATAGAAATGATGATATAGACGGAATTTACCGCCACAAGATTCATCAGCGTGCTGTTCAACTCATCGAGACGGCTGAGGGAATTGATCACGAGGGCGGGAAACCCGATCCAGAGTGCATACTTGTTGAGTACATCAACCCAAAGGACCGAAGCCACCCTGGTCCTGGAAAACAGCAGTCCGGTAACTATAATCAGAAAAAGGGGGAGTACTGATTCAAAGGCAATTACGACAGAGCCCATTCCCCATAATTTATGAATGGCCTTACATCAGTAACCATCATACCGGCTGCACGGGCAGCCTCCATGCCGAGAATACCATCTTCGAATACCTGGCAACCAGAAGGTTCAACCCCCAACAATTCAGCACATTTCAGGAAGGTATCCGGGTGTGGTTTGTGATTCACCACATCATCGGCAGTAACAATAGCATCAAACATTTTTGTCAGGCCCAAAGTATCAAGCTGAAGCAATGCACTTCTCCTGCTGGCACCTGTCCCAACGGCCATAGGCAGCCGTCCGTGATACTGATTCACGATTCCCACCACCAGTTCCACCGGTTTGACCAGGCCCACCGAATCCCAGAACGCCTGTTGTTTAAGCTTCACCAGTTCTTCCGGGGTAATCCTGAGGTTATTCTCTGATACCAGCCGTTTAGCAAAGGCAATGGTTGGCATGCCGGTCATCTCCATTAATACCCGGTCCTCGAAAATAAATCCAAAGGTTTCTCCTAAAGAATGCCAGGTAGCCATATGCACCGGCAAAGAATCGGATAAGGTTCCGTCCAGGTCAAAAATCAGTGCCTTTGCACCTGGATTGACTTTTAACTCCATGATAACTTGATATTTTCCTGCAAAAATACCAAATGATCCTGAATGTATGCCCAAATTCAGAACTTAGGGTCCCAAACTTAACGAAGTGGTTTACATCCGGTATATCCTGACTGATTCAGAAAGGTTGTTCCCAGTTAACCTGAGGAGGTATGTTCCCCGGGACAGATGACTGGTTTCCAGCCGATTTATTCCATGAAAGAGAGCATACTCTCCCAATTTAATTCCGGAGATACTGAAGATTTCAGCCCGCTCCCAGACTCCGGGATTATCCAAATTAATCAGGTTATCAAAAGGATTGGGGTAATAATTAAACATCGGGGTATTGAGGCTTTGCACACTGGTTGGAATAATGACCACCGATTCGATCCTGATGTCATGAATCGTCATTCCACTGGCCACGTTGCCCAAATCAAAAGCTATTCTGGCCGCAGGATCGGTGACGGTTGACGTGAATACAAAGGAGAATAAATCTTCTGTTTGACTCAGATTGACCGTAACATAGCCGCTGTAGGTGGTCCATGGATCAGAATTCCGGCCGACATTAACGGTAACCGAGCGGACTGCCGGACCCGATGCCCTGAAACTGACCCGGTATGTTTTTCCGGACTGAACGGCCACGTTGTACCGGATCAGCTGGACATGCCATCCCTGAGTACCGCCGTTGTTAACATTCACGTTCAACTTACCTTCCGAGCGGGTCAGGTTTGCAGATGCACCCCCGGAAGTATTAACCTGCAGATTCCAGCCGTCATTTCCCGAAGTGAAGTTGCTGGAATAAAGAGTCGTCGCCTCAACCTTAGCCGGTTCGGGAATTTCATTCTTCAGCAGGGCATCGGCAAGCGGTGTAAGCATCTGTTTGGTTGCCTGGTTATAAATCCCGAATCCCGCACTGAACTCCCAGTATGCCCAGCTGAAACCCTGTTCTTCGAACCATCTCGACAGAAAGGTGGTCCAGCGCACCCTTGAGGCCAGGTCAGCCTTACTGTATGCACCAAATTCCCCGACATGGACCGGGATTTTGTGCGTCTGGCTAAACTGGACAGCCGCCTTGAAATCATTTTTTACCACTTCGCGCTCGGCTTCCGAATCGAGCCATTTGGTGCCAAGCCACGACTGCGCCTCAGATCCAGACCATTCGGCACCCTGATGGGTAAACTGGAAGGGATTGTAATAATGGACGGTAAGGATCAGGTTTTCATCCGCAGGCACCTGCAATTTAGCCAGTCCCCCCAATCCGCCCCATTCAGCGGTACCGATGAGAACCATCCTGTCAGGATTGGTTTTCCTGATTTCTGCCAAAGCATCGGGGAAATACTGGTTCCACAATTCAGCGGTAAGGTTACCATTAGGTTCATTCAGAACTTCAAAAAGAAGGCTGTCGGGATAAGACTTAAAGAAATCCGCGATCTGATACCACTGCGACAGAAACCTGGCCTTCTGAGCTGCCGGAGCATTAAACAGCGCATCGTGGTGGTGCATATTGATGATGATATGCAATTTGTATTTCAGTGCGGTATCGACGACCTGCTTAATGCGGTCGAGGAAAGCCGGATAGATGGTATAGGGTTGACCAGCCATACTTCTGGCATCCGGTTCCCAACGGATGGGTACCCTGACATGCGAAAACCCGAGTTCAGACATGATCCTGAAATATTCAGGTTTCCATGGATTGCTCCAGGCCGTTTCGGAAGGCGCTTCGAAGGCATTTCCCATGTTGATGCCCCGTCCGAGACGTTCAACCATTTCGAAAGCGGCTTTACGTTCCTGTGCGTGAATGTGGGTACACCAGGCAATTAACATGATCAGCAGGCAGAGTCTCTTCATAACAAACAATTATTACCGGTTCAGACCTGAAAGATACACATTTCTAAAATATACTGTAATATTTACAGGAATAATAATTTTATCAAACCGGGGTTGTATGGAATGATTTTATCTAATTTCGCCCAATAAAATAAAGAATCATGGAAAATGCCATAAATGAATTCCGGCGCCTGCTGGAAATCATGGATGAACTGCGGGAAAAGTGTCCCTGGGACCGAGAGCAGACTTTGGAGTCGTTAAGAAAACTGACCATCGAGGAGACCTACGAATTAGGAGACGCCATTCTGAAACATGACCTTCAGGAGATCAAAAAAGAGTTAGGCGACCTGCTGTTGCATATCGTATTTTATGCGAAGATTGGCTCGGAGCAGAATGCCTTTACCATCGGCGATGTACTGAAAAACATCAACGACAAGCTGGTGTACCGCCATCCGCATGTATTCGGAGACGTGGCTGTATCGGGTTCGAGAGAGGTGATAGAAAACTGGGAAGACCTGAAGCTTAAGGAAAAAGGAAGAGACCACAAGGTTTTGGCGGGTGTCCCGACAGCCATGCCAGCCCTGGTAAAAGCCAACCGGATCCAGGAAAAGGCGTCGGGTGTAGGTTTCGACTGGGAGTACAGGGAACAGGTTTGGGACAAGGTAAAGGAAGAGATCAGTGAACTGAGCAGTGAGATCGGCAGGATCGACAAGGACAAGATCGAGGCGGAATTCGGAGACCTGTTCTTTGCCATGGTGAATGCAGCCCGGCTGTACGGGGTAGACCCCGAAGCTGCCCTGGAAAGGACGAACCTGAAATTCATCCAGCGGTTTAACTATCTGGAAAGCAAAACCATGGCAATAGGACGCAGCCTGCACGACATGACCCTCGCCGAGATGGATGTATACTGGGAAGAAGCAAAAAGGGAGCAGGGATGACCTGGAGGAAGCAAAACAGAAGACAATAGACATCAGACAATAGACAACAGAGTCATCTTTAATGGCAGATAGTTACCATGAAATTTCCATGATTGCAGAAACACAAACCATTATGAATAACTTTACGCATGGAACCCCGATAGCTATCGGGGCCATGTGACCATTAAAAAACAAGACAATTTATACACATAAAAAGAGAAATAATAAATAATCAATAATAATTTATAAATTAAACCGTGAGGATCATCAGGACAATACTATCGCTGGCAATGTTGATAATGACGCTGGTATCTGCCGCTCAGGTGGATTCTCTGCGTCTGGATAAAAAGTATTTCAGGCATTACCTGACTGATACCCGGGATTTGGTGCTTGCTCCCCTGAACATAAAAGGCAATGGCTGGAAAGGCAGGGACTGGGCCAAACTGGCAGCAGTTGCCGGCATAACGGCTGCACTGACTCTTACAGACGAGGATATCAGGGATTTTTTTCAGGATAACCGGACAGCATCACGGGATGATATCACGAAATACGGACTTGAGCCTTTTGCCAACACCTATGGATTGCTGATCACCGGAGGCATGCTTCTCCACGGAACCCTTGCCGGAAATGGCCGTTCCACCTCAACCGGGTTATTAGCGGCAGAAAGTTTCATCATCAGCACTCTGCTGGTAAGGATCCCGAAATATATGGCCGGCAGAATCAGGCCGGATGCCTGGTGGGGCCCGGGGCCATATGAATGGGAAGTATTCGGCAAAGGGCGGAGTTACCCTTCAGGCCATACCACCACCGCTTTTGCGATGGCTACTGTTTTTGCCTTTCAGTACAAAGATACCCCATGGGTCCCCGTGACCGCCTATACCCTGGCGACGCTCAGCGGATTGTCGCGGGCATACGACAACCGGCACTGGTTCAG